>NZ_AP024853.1:1200000-1831579 GCF_024346715.1 Photobacterium swingsii | reverse complement strand
CATGCCCACAAGGCGCCAACCGATGACCCACTCAAACTGATCCAATATTTAGATATCAAAACCTGGTTAGTGGGCGACATTTTGACCAAAGTTGACCGCGCCAGCATGGCTAACTCATTAGAGGTGCGTGCGCCACTGCTCGATCACGAATTTATTGAGTGGGCCTATACCGTCAACAGTCAAGATAATATCCGCAATGTACAAGGGAAAGGCGTACAAGGGAAATACGCCTTCAAAAAGGCCTTAGAACCCTATGTTAACCAAGACATTCTTTATCGCCCCAAAATGGGCTTCTCCATGCCGATCAGCCAATGGTTCCGTACATCACTCAAACAGACATTATACAATTCGGTGTTATCAACCAATATGCTAGACAGTGGTTACTTTAATGTCAGTCACCTCAAGCAGATGTTGCAAGAACACAGTGATGGCTATCGCGATCATGGGGCATCGTTGTGGTGCTTATTGATGTTCTCTCAATTTATGATGAAACAATAGGAAACAGAACTGGTATGAACATATTAACGATTTCGACCCTGTTTCCAAACAGTAAAGATCCTAAGCATGGCGTCTTTGTTGAAACACGATTAAAACATTTAAAAAAGCACTATCCTGACGTCAATATTACCGTCATCGCCCCTGTGCCTTGGTTTCCATTCAAGTCCGCTTATTTTGGTCAATATAGCCTCTATGCCAATACTCCACTTTATGAGCAGCGCAATGGGTTTGATGTTTACCACCCTCGCTATCTTGTCGTGCCCAAAATAGGTATGACATTAACCCCAGTCACCCTAGCCTATTGTATTGAAAATCAAGTACAGCAATTACTCGATCAAGGGCTAACGTTTGATGCCATTGATGGTCATTACTTTTACCCAGATGGTGTCGCAATCAACCAAGTGGCTAAACGTTTCAAGCTCCCCTTTACCGTGACGGCTCGTGGTACCGACATCAACCTTATTCCACAATTTAAGAAGCCTAAGCGACAAATTCAGCAGGTACTGCAAGACAGTAACCATAACATGGCAGTCTGCGAAGCACTGCGTCAAGAAATGATCTCACTTGGTGCAGAGCCACAAAAAGTGAGCACACTCCGTAACGGTGTCGATTTGGACCTGTTTCAATTCAGCAATGAAGATAAACAACAGCAACTTCGTGAAGAGTTAGATCTGCCAGCTGATAAAACTATCGTGATTTCGGTTGGCTGGCTGATTGAACGTAAAGGGCATCATCACGTGATCCGTGCTATCAATGATGTACCGAATGCACTTTTATTGATTGCAGGAAATGGTCCTGAAGACAAAAATCTCAAGCAACTGGTTAAGTCTCTCGGTCTGGAAAATCGCGTGTGTTTTCTCGGACAGCAACCTCAAGCAGTACTCAACCAGTATTACGGGGCGGCAGACATATTAGCTTTAGCCTCCAGCCGCGAGGGATGGGCTAATGTGCTTTTAGAAGCCATGGCGTGTGGAACACCTGTTGTTGCAACTAAGATCTGGGGTTCCCCTGAAGTCGTTCAAGATGCTCAAGCGGGATTATTAGTGGAAAGAGACCCACAGCAGATAACGAAAGCCATAGAGCAACTCAGTCATAAAACATTTTCACGACTACAAACACGCCAATATGCAGAGAAATTTGATTGGCAAAGTACATCTGACAAACAGTACCAACTGTTTAGTGAATTAGTGAATTAGTGAATTAGTGAATTAGAATAAGGTTACTCACGGATGAAGATACTCTATCACCACCGCATTGCATCCAAAGATGGCCAATATGTTCACATTGATGCCATCGTATCGGCACTTCGTGAGCAAGGGCATACCGTTATTATGGTTGCACCAAACGTTGCCGAAAACAGCGATTTCGGGAGTGATGGTGGTTGGGTTTCTCGTCTACGTCAAAAGTTACCAAAGTTTATCAGTGAACTGCTGGAGTTTGGCTATTGTTTCTATGATTTCATTAAACTCTGCCAAGCCATCAAAAAACATCAACCCGATGCCATTTATGAGCGGTATAACCTCTATTTACCCTCTGGTATTTGGGCCAAACAACTGTTTAAGCTCCCACTTATTCTTGAAGTAAATTCCCCTCTCTACCAAGAGCGCCTGAACTACGGTGGCGTTGCCTTTACTATGCTAGCTAAATGGTCTGAATATTATGCGTGGCGTAATGCCGATCACCTGCTTCCTGTCACCGAAGTGCTTGCAGGCTATATTCGGGCGGCGGGTGTCACTGACAACAAAATCACTGTTATTCACAATGGGATTGATAAGCGGAATTTTTCCTCTACGCATCAAAATGAACGCCATGCTAGGTTTAAAAATAAACTTGTCGTTGGTTTTGTCGGTTTCTGTCGAGAATGGCATCAACTAGACCAAGTACTTGCAATGTTAGCGCACCATCAGGCAGATAATGTCATGTTTTTAATTGTTGGTGACGGACCTGTATTAGAAGCGCTTAAAGACCAAGCTAAAACCATGGGAATGATTGATCGCATTCACATTACAGGGTTAGTGAGCAGGAAGGAGGTGCCCTACTGGCTAGAACAAATTGATATCGCTATTCAGCCCGCGGTTACCCCATGGTGCTCACCACTAAAATTAATCGAATACCTTGCAACAGGAAAAGCAATTGTTGCACCTAATACCGCTAATATTAGGGAGCTTATGACACATAAAAGAAATGGCTTATTGTTTGAACCCAATAGCATGCAGCATTTACTCGATCACATAGAATGTTTCATTAGCGATAGTCATCTACGCGAACAACTGCAGCTAGAAGCTATTCAAACCATTGAAATAAAAGAATTAGAATGGAAAATCAATGCCAATAAGATCGTAACTTTAATCAACAATGAATTACCCGTTTCATCGATATCTTCTCAATCTGTCGAGGTTAAATAATGCCTAAAATTCAAATTTGTGTCTTTGCTTATAACCTTGAGCATGAAATAGAAGACTCAATTCGCAGTATCATACGCAGTCTTGGTAATTATCAGGCCGATATCTATATTATGGTCAATGGGTGTAAGGACAATACAGAAAATAAGGTAAAGTCTCTTGCAAAAGAAATCCCACCTGTTCATATGGTAAAAATCACTCTTGGCGATAAATCAAATGCTTGGAATACATTCACTCATAACTACTGTCATAATGATGCAATAGCCATTTTTGTTGATGGTGATGTCACACTAGAAGGTAATGCAATTAATAATTTAATCAACTACCATTTATCAAACGTAAAATATAATGCGATAACAGGCGTACCATGGAGCCAGTCAAGAAGCTCAAAATCTAACTTAGAAAAAATAAAGAAAAATGCAGATCTAGCAGGAAACCTATATTTGCTCAGCCCTTTCTTCATCAACAAATTAAAGTCAAGTAAGATATACCTCCCAATAGGTTTAATTGGCGATGATAGCATGATCGCTTATTTATCAGCGACAAATTTAGAGCAAAATGATGATAAGCCTAAAGAACGAACAGGCTATTGTATTGATGCTGTATTTCAATACACCCCTTTAAGCCCACTATCCATTAAAGATATAAAATTATACCTAAGAAGGCGAGTACGATATTCAATACGATACATGCAACAATCAAGTATAGTTCCTATTCTAAAAGCACATGGTTTAAGTAAAATGCCGACAAATGCCAATAAAGTTGATAAAAGCACTCTACCACCTATTCGATGGAGAACCTCTAATATTATTTTTGATATAATAGCATTAAGAGTGCTGAAACAATAAAAAAGCTGTAACGTATATAAACGGTACAACTTAATTAGTTGACACATCTTACCTAACAATCACTCTTTTCTATATATAGCTAGAATGTTATTCTCTGGATAGTTCATATTAATTGCTTTAAATCCTTTCCATAAATAAAGTTCCATCAAATTAAGATACTTAAAACGTTGCATTGAAGAAAGGTCATCAAGATACTCAAAGGAGACTTCTAAGAAGCCATACTTGCTAAATAATCTTTCTAAATCAACACGAGTATTCATTTTATATGCAACAGGAAAGGTACCACTTTCTTTACCGCCATCCTCTCCCCAAAAAACACCTTTAATTTTGTGGTGCATAGAAAAAGGAGTCACATAAGTTAGTAGAGGAACTGGGCTATATTTATTTATTGTATATACAACAACGATACCACCCGACTCCATTAATTGTGAAAGTCTATTAACGACAGAATCAGGCTCTTCTATATGCTCTGCAACCATATTAAAAGTTGCGAGATTAAATTTATCTTTCGTAGTGAAGTCTTCTAAAGTTGAGTTTATTTTTTCGTGTGCATACAAGTTATTTAATACATTTGGGCTAGGATCTACAGCAACAAGTTTCCTACACCGTTCAGATGCATCTTTTGATAAAGGTAAGTTATAAGGGAAAGGTGACTCTCCTCCTCCCACATCAATCCATTGAGTCTCATGAGTAATAACTTTATTAACCATAGTCTCATAAATATCATTTGGTGGGTAATAATCAAACTTTAATCGTCTTTGTGGTGACCAACCTACTTCCTTAGGGTCTCCATACTTAACAATGAAGTTTTCGTATAATTCGCTCTTATCAACAGTATACATAACTGCTCCTATAAAATAATATCCATCCACTCAACTACTTTATTTAATATCCACGTCAACGTAAAAACTCACCTTATATTGAGCTAAAACTTTTCTCGTATACTTCTTCCTTTCTATTTAACCTGATATCACTTAAACACTTTAAATAAAGAGAATTAGTTAAACCAACCAACATCCAAAATAATTCAAGATAAGCTAGAGATAAAGCAGCTCCAGCACTACAAAATGCAAGGAACGAAATTTTTAGCATTTTTGCAAGATCATTCTCCCAACTAACTACTCCCTCTTTACGATTAAAGTAAAATTTTTCAACTCTAGAGAGTTGTAAGTAGGTTAGTATCAATATCATTGCAAAAATTATAAATCCAACAAAGCCCTGGTCACCGATCACTTGAAAGTAAATACTATGTGCTGCATATGCTTTTTCACCCGGTTCTGGAGAAGGAATAAAGCTTAACACATCAATATTTATCGCGGTAAGTTGCCATAAATGTGCATGTTGAGCAGCTTTAAACCCCCCACCCAAAATAGGATGTTCCATAGCCATCAAGGTATGAATTTTCCATGACGTTACTCGGTGCATAAACGAACTATCTTGATCCGCTTGCTCTATAGTGTTCATACGATCAAACCAACTATCGGGCAAATAAAATAAGGCAACTGATATCACTAGACACATAGCAATAAGTGAAAAAACTTTACTATTGCTTCGTAACCAAAAATAAGCACCAATAATAAGAAGCCCTAACAAACCTCCACGAGAGTGAGTACCCAATACAGAAAGTATGCAAAGTGCCGTTATACCACCTAGAACATATTTTAAAAATTTATTTTCTTCCTGATAAAAAAGATAAATAGATAGAGGTATAGTCATACATAATGCTACAGCAAGATGATTATTGTCACTTAATAAATGCTGATTTGGCCCAGCTATTTTATGGCCACCAAAAGAGGCGATAAACTTAAGTGCTTCAACACAACCATAAAATCCGACAGATAGAACAACAGCCCAAATCAACAAATCAAAATGCCATTTATCCCTAACTAAAAGACAAACAAACAAGAATATTAAAATAATTTTAAAGAACTTAACCCATTCTAACCAAACGAGCTCAAAATAAGCTAATGTGAACTGCGTAGTTAAGAAAGTATGAAAAATAAAAAGGAAAACACAAAGGAATAAACCAGTCACCTTCAAGTTAGGCTTATCTTTCATAAACAAGTAGCCAAACATTGTTAATAAGGCAAATGTTGTATTGTAACTTATTGAAGCACCGAAACCACTGAGCCAGTGAATTGGAACAAAAAGACCAGACCACAACCATAAAGACAATGCAATAAATGGCCTTTTTATCGCAAAAAAAACTAATATTGCAAAGGTAGCAACAAAGACTATATCTCGCATCACTTATCCTTTCTTGCTGTTTTTTTCGTAAATTTCCAACACAAAAAAACAAGTAATACTAAACAACCTAAAAAAAGTAACGACTCCATACATCCCTCATCCTAAATGTAAATCCATTTACAAGTTCAATGCATATGAACAATTCTATTGCATTTATTTGTGCTAATGATGAGTCTAACTTGCACAAAACATACTCAGCATCCATCCTAAATATAGGCTGACTATTCGCGGTAACCCAAGTTTTATACGCAACAAATACAATGAATAGTCGCAGAAATTGTAGAGATTCATGCGCAAGTAAGGATGCTAATTATGATCGTACGCTCTCGTTCCCCGCTTCGTTTAGGCCTTGCCGGTGGAGGCACAGACATATCACCCTATTGCGACCAGTATGGGGGCTGCGTATTAAATGCAACCATCAATATGTATGCCCATTGCACTATTGAACTTCACTCCCCAGAAAAAGGCATCTCATTTGTCGCGCAAGATATTGATGTGACATATCATTCTCCACTCCTTAATTATCTTGAACTTGAGGGTGAACTCCTGCTACACAAAGCAGTTTACAACAGAATTGTCAGCCAATTTAATGACAACAAGCCACTTGCCGTCACCGTTTATACCCACTCAGAAGCGCCTCCTGGTAGTGGTTTAGGCTCATCTTCGACTATGGTTGTCACCATTATCAGCGCCTACCAAAAGCTATTAAACTTACCGCTTGATGAGTATGAAATTGCTCGTATGGCTTACAATATAGAGCGTATAGATTGCCAGCTTTCAGGCGGTAAACAAGATCAGTACGCCACCACATTTGGTGGATTTAATTTCATGGAGTTCTACGAAGGTGAGCGCGTATTAGTTAACCCACTTCGTATTCGTCAACCTATTATCAACGAGCTAGAAAGCCAGCTCATGCTGTACTTTACTGGCGTTTCACGTTCATCAGCTCAAATCATTGAAGATCAAGTAAAAACCACGACCTCTACTGATAAAAAACCGCTAGAAGCCATGCACGACGTTAAAAAGTTTGCCTTCGAAATGAAAGAGCGACTATTGCACTCAGACATCTGCGGCATGTCTGATCTCCTCCAAGAATCATGGAACGCCAAAAAAGCCACATCCGAGTCCATTGCAACTCCCCATATCAATTTAATTGAAGACCGAGCACTAACATCTGGTGCTAAATCACTCAAAATTTCAGGGGCTGGTGGTGGTGGCTTCATGATGCTATTTGTCGACCCTATTCATCGACTCAGTGTAGAAGAGTCACTTTCCGATTTAGACGGCAAGATTCAGCCATTTCACTTTACTTGGCAAGGAACACAATCATGGAAAGCCTAACCTATTTTAATCAGCAAATTAGCTCTTCTATTGAAATCAAACAACGCCTACTTGAGCGCGATGACGTATTAGAAGCGATGGCACGCGCAGGAGAAATCTGCTTAGAGGCTTATCAAGCAGGCAACCAAGTACTACTCGCAGGCAATGGTGGCAGTGCAGCAGACGCCCAACATATTGCCGCTGAATTTGTGAGTCGCTTTGAATTTGATCGCCCCGGCCTCCCAGCACAAGCACTTACGACTGACACATCGATTCTCACGGCCATAGGCAACGACTACGGTTTTGAAAAACTGTTTGCTCGCCAGTTGCAAGCTAATGGCAAAAATGGCGATGTATTCATTGGTATTAGTACATCAGGTAAATCGCCAAATATCTTACGAGCAATCGAGATAGCAAAAGAAAAAGGCATTACGACTATAGGATTAACAGGTGAAGGTGGCGATATGAAAGCCATGTGCGATTTGTGTATCTCTGTTCCATCATCTCATACCGCACGAATTCAAGAGTGTCACATCCTTATTGGTCATGCTATCTGCGGCTTTGTTGAAAAAGGATACTTCAATGGCTAAATCAACCACCTCAGCGATTATTTTATGTGGTGGCCTTGGCACAAGATTAAGTGCGATCACCAACAACAAGCCCAAACCTATGGTGGATGTGGCCGGTGTACCGTTTCTTGAGTATCAATTTAATTACCTTATTGCTCAGGGAGTAACACGCGCAATTTTGGCCGTATCACACTTGAAAGAGTGCATTATCGACCACTTTGGCAGTCAATATAAAACCCTGAACATTGAATATGTTAGTGAGGACTCACCACTAGGTACAGGCGGTGCAATCAAGAACGTTTTGAGCCAAGCTGAATTTCAACCCAATGAGAGTATCGTCATTCTAAATGGTGATACCTTCGTTGAATTTAGCCTACAGGCATTAGCGAAAGACAGCGAAGACCACCTTCTTGTTATTGCTGCAAAATCAGTTGATGACACAGCACGCTATGGCAAAATCACCATAGATAACAGTAAGATTGTCACTGGGTTTCAAGAAAAAAAAGCAGGTAATCAAGGCTATATCAACGCAGGGGTTTATATGACCCACTCTGGATTATTAGCCGCCCTACCAGATCTTGAGCGATTTTCTTTTGAAGAAGACTTCCTCCACCATGAAATTGCTCACCGCTCAATCGGAGCTAGCTTTCTTGATGGCTTCTTCATTGATATTGGTATTCCAGAAGATTACTACGCTTTCTGTGATCTCATGGGATCAGGCAAGATCCAATGTCCTTCGTAAAAAAGATACTTTCTGCTTCTCTTTGGTTAACCATTGCCTCTTGGGTCGCTTCGGCTCAAGGTGTAATTACTATGCTCATATTTGCAAGAGTGCTAAGTGTTGAAGAATTTGGGCTCATAGCTATCGCTACTCTTGTTACTGCTTTTTTTGATCTGTTTTCTCGACTTGGGACAGAAGCATATCTAATTAAAGAAGCCAAGATTGATAATGATGATATCAATACCGCTTGGACAATACAGTTCATTGTCAAAATACTAATTTCCTTTAGCGTTTTTTTTTCATCAGGCATTGTTAGTAATTACTTTGGTGAACCTCAATTAAGTAACATATTAAAGTCATTGTCTTTAATACCTTTTTTTATGGCTTTTAACAACATAGGTATTGTTTTATTAAAAAAAGAAATGAAATATAAAGAAGTAATGCTTTGGGATATCTCTGCTCGCTTCATCTCTTTGAGCCTTACTATTATTATACTTACCATAGAGCAAAGTTACTGGTCTTATGTTATCGGAATTATAAGCTACTTCTTAATAACGGCGATATCTAGCTATTACTTCTCAGATTACCGTCCAAGAATGTGTTTAATCCGCTTAAATAAGCAGTTACCTTTTTCTCAATGGACACTAATGAAAGGATGCGTTAATTACTTTAATATCAAATGTGACCAACTTATAATTTCTAAATTTGTGGGTACAGCCACAATCGGAGCATTCAGCTTAACACAGCGAATTTATGAAACAGCATCAGATATTCTGATTTCACCCTTTATTGCAACGCTATACCCTGGGTTGGGTCAACTTGATAGGAAATCTCCACAATTCACAACCATTTTCCACAACACATTAATAGCAACCAGCGTGGTGATTATTTTACTGGCCAGTTTACTAGCGATTAATGCCGAACAGCTGGTTACTATCGCATTAGGCAGTGCTGAAAAATGGCATTTAGTCGCCAACCTTTTACCTCTTGCTGCACCACTTTTAATCACACGCATACTCTCATTTGCGCTTTTTGATGTATTAACGCTGCTTGATAAGATCAAGTTCTTGTTCAAATTTGAGCTAGTGACAGCCATTATATCCAGCATAGTTTTATTTCTTGCGGTATATTGGGGTGACATTGAAACGCTTGTTATTGCAAGAGTTTTTCTAACTTCCCTTAGCTGTCTTGTGTTGCTTTTCGTTTTACAGCGTCTTATTTCTTTATCTGTCAGTGTTTATTTAATCGAATCGATACCACTGATTATTGCGGCGACCATCGCCTATTTAGTTACAGCCCCACTCCAGATAATACTCATCAGTAAAGTGAATAATTTAGTCTGCGTACTCGCAACAAGTTTTGTTTACACCACAACCTATTTTGCTGTCTTAATCAGCTTTATCAGTATTTTAAAAAGCCACTCAACAACCTATGCCCTAATTGCTGAACAACTGAGTAAATTAAAGCTCATCGTTTGGCAAAAGTTAACAACATCAGATACTAAACAAACGTAATAACGAAAGTCAGACTCAAGAGGCAACAATGAAACTACCTATAAATAGTATTAAAAGTTACTTTGCCGCTGTTGGCCTTTTTGCTCATGTTGCTATCGTATTCCTAGGTTACAGTGTTTTTAGTCAAATCAGTGATCGTTCAGAGCCTCTGCCAGACACGCTGCAACGTATCGGTCATACGATAAAACACGACTACCCCAGCGTAGCGGTTGCGGGGGATACCCTGTTAAATGCAGGTGAAACATTAGATTCCAAGAGCTATTTTTGGCGGGAATTTGATAGTAAAAACTGGCCAACTGTCGGGCCTAACTTTGCAATGGCTTATGCCGACCTTCCCAACGTCAGCCGGTCTATCATGGTAGATAATGAACAAGACATTATTCGAGCGATTAATACTGCCGAACCCGGTACAGAGATCATTATCAAAAATGGCGACTACTACCTTGAACAGAAGCGCATCAATAGCAGCCTCTCCTACCCAACCTCAAAAAGCCCCGTCATCGTTCGAGCCGAAACTGCAGGAAAAGTGAACCTTGAACTCACCACATTAGAAGGCTTCTTTGTTAACAGACCTAATTGGATCATTACTGGGCTTCGTTTCATCGGTAACTGCCAGCCTCACTGCGAACACGCGATGCACATAGTCGGGCATGCCGATAACCTCCAAGTCACTCATAATGAATTTGTCGATTTCAATGCTGCAATCAAAGTAAATGGTGTAAACCGTAACTACCCTGACTTTGGCAAAGTTTCTCATAACTATTTCTACTTCACCGAGCCGAGTGAGTCATCCAGCTCTGTTACCCCGATCAATCTCGATTCAGGCAACAGCTGGGTACTCAGCAACAACATTATTCGTGACTTTATCAAACTGGGTGGTAATCGCGTCAGCTACGGTGCCTTTATCAAAGGCGGGGCAAACAATGGGGCTATCGAGAACAATCTCATCGTCTGTAACAGCACCAGTAATGACTATGGGGGTTACCAAGTGGGTGTTTCTTTAGGAGGAGGAGGAATGAAGCGTGCCACCAGACGGGATAAGTCAAACTTTGAAACCAATCTTTCTGTTGTCCGTAATAATATTATGATGCACTGCAACGACGTTGGTGTGTATATTAACCAAGGGAAAGACACCATAGTGAATAACAATATCCTATATAACACCAGTGGCATCGATATTCGCTTTAGGCAATCGACAGCATTAGTCACAAATAACATCTTGAGTGGTGCAATACGAGAACGTGACAAAGGCGTCGCGGAAAAAATGAATAACACAGTGCTAAGTAAGAACTTTTGGCGCGGCGGTGAGCAGCTCGACGGTTGGTTCAAAGCGCCTTCTGTGGGTAACTTTACGCCTTCTAAAACGCTTTCTAAATCAGAAAGCGCCTATCCATTTATGACAGCGAGCGAATCAACCGGTAAAAAACCACTCTATGATTTTTGTGGCAACCCAATATTAGGGAAGGATAGCTTTGTCGGGGCCTTTAAGAATGCGATCAATTGCTTTGAGCAATAAGTCGCTTCGCACTTCGAGCCATATTTTGCAATGACAGGGCAAAATGTGGCTTGTGGTATTCAATTATGGCTAATGGGTGCTGACAGTTGGCAAATGTTTGTTTGTATCGTGCCTCCCCTCCCATAAAGTCATACACTTTCATTCCCCCTCTCAATGCCTCCTCGATCAATAAATAATGAGCAACTAGACCGGGTTTTAGCTGAGGGTCATCGTTATATGAAAGCGAACTCAAATAGAAATAGACAACACCGTTACAGTGAAAATTATAAATAATGCCGATGTCATAACCGCCAACACTCAGGCTATGAATCTGTATCAAGCCCGAAGCAAAATTATTGCGTATAAATGCTTGATGAAACTGAACAAAAATCGGATTTGCAAAACCACTCTGCCCTGGTTCACTGCCCCACCGCTTGATGTGATTGTGCTTAGCTTGATCAAATAAATTCAACGCTTTCTCACAGGTTTCAGCTGTTTCGATCTTAATGGTCCCGCAACACTCATACTTTTTTATGCTACGCCGTATTTGCTTACGGGCACTTTTCGAGAGTGATTCCATAAGACTTCGGTGTTTGCTTTGTATACATTGCAAATCAACCTGGTAGCTTGGGCTTTCCCACACTGTTAATGGGAGCATTAGAGGCGCAGTATCAGCTTTAAACGCGCCATGAAACATGGCAGCTTGGCGGCTCGCGCCTATCGACACACAATCCCTTGGTTGTAACCTTGATTGTATCGCCTGAAACATGGCTTCCCTTACCTGAGCGGCTTTGCTACCTTCAAGTAAGAAGTCATTATATTCAATCCAAATTTGATCTGCGGTTTGATTCCCCAAACGATGAAGAAAATAGTGGTCATAATTTTGACCTAGCCAGTTCTTTTTCTGTCTTTTGGTAAAAAGAGCAAGCCCTACAATTTGATCATTTGAACTAGCAGTTAATAACCAACAATCATTAACCATGGTGTGCAGCCACGGTCCTATCCAACACCAAGAAGTAAACGGATTAGGTTTAGCTTCTTTTTCAAGTGCTTGCCATCGTAACCTTAATAGCTCACGGCAAGGGTTATGAGACCATTCACACTCAATATTCTCTGAGGCATTTATTGCATCCATCTTAATTCCAACCGCTTCCACTGCCTTTTATCTAAGAGTAGCAATCAAAAAACCAAAGGGCTGAACATACTTGAATTCTTTGCGCTGACAAACTTATTTGGGTCTATCATAAAAATGTCCAGCAATTTTTTGTCATCACAGGGATGCTTATGACTCACAATAAAAGCAAAACTTTCACCCGACTCGCTTTAGCCAGTTTCATAACACTTTCTTTGGCGGCATGTAATGATAAGTCGACCGACGAATACATAGAGCAAGCACAAACCTATATTGAGCACCAAGATACTAATGCAGCCATCATCGAACTAAAAAATGCCATCAAACAAGCCCCCAAAGACAGCCAAGCACGACAAATACTTGGGCAGATTTACCTAGATCGCGGTAATTTTGCATCGGCTGAAAAAGAATTAGAAAAAGCCCTACGCCTAAAAGGTGACAGTGATTTGTTATCACCACTACTGGCTCAAGCATTGCTAGGACAAGATAAAACAGAAGCGCTCATCGAGCTGGTCGATAAAACTCGAACCACAGACCAAAGTGTCAAAACTGAGTTACTCGCATTCAAATCCCTCGCCCTTATCAAACAAGGGAAAATGGAGGATGCAAAATACAACCTGTCACTTGCTGAAAATGCTGGCCAAGACACGCTTTATCGCTCCATTGGTCGTGCAACCCTCGACGCTGCCAATGAGAACATAGATTCAGCACTTTACATTGTAAATAACATCGTCAAAGAGCACAGCACCAGCAGTGATGCTTGGTTACTAAAAGGACACCTAGAAACAGCTAAAGGCGATAATAAAGCCGCAGCACGAAGCTATCAAAAGGCTGTTGATAACGCACCAGATGCCATTCAATACACCTTATACCTTGCTCAGGCATTAGTACGCGATGAGGCTTATAAAGACGCAGAAAAATACGTTAATAAGCTACTCAAAATGTCGAGCAACCACGTCATTGTTAATGAGCTTAAAGCCAATATTCTGTATGCAGAAGGCAATAACGATGAAGCTAAAATACACGCAGATCTCGCGATTCAAAATGGTTCTCAAAGTGTCGCAACCTACCTAATTTCTGGTGTGGTGGCCTTTCAACAAGGAAAGTTTGAACAAGCAAATGAGCACTTCAAAAAAATAGATCCTTTGGTTCCTGCTAACCATTTTGTCAAACGCCTTTATACTATCACTCAGTTTAAGCTCGGCAATATCGACGACGCTATGAGCATCCTAAATACCTATACCGGACAAACAGAGCAAGACAGTACTTTCCTTTCCTCTATGAGTGTTGAACTCGCCCGTTTAGGCCGTGAAGATGAAGCACTAGCTCTTGCACAAAAAGCATCTGCTAACGGTTCAGGTGATAGCCAAGTAAAACTTGGACTCATTCAGCTGGCTAATAACGACACAGGAGGACTGGACACTCTGCAACAAGCACTAAATGTGAATCCAGATTTGAAAGAGGCAAAACTTGGGTTAGCCTACTTCTACCTAAAGCAGGGAAAAGTAGATGAAGCAGAACAAACCATTGATGAATGGTTAGCAAAAAGTCCGGCCAATGCGCAGGCCATGTTATTAAAAGGGTTGGTCTATCAAATTAAACAACAACCCGAAGAAGCTAAGGCATGGTACAACAAAGTATTAGCTAGCGACGGTGATAACATTCAAGCACACCTTGCAGTTGCACAACTTGTCGATAAACAAGAAGGCCCTAAAGCGGCTTATTCGCAGGCAATCAAGGCGTATCAAATCGAACCGACGAATCCTCTGGTTTTCCGCCATACCGTACGTTTTGCTTATCAGTCGGATCAAATGGCTGAGTTGAGTAAAGCCATCGATCAGCAAAGAGATAAAGACCAAAATAACGGTGTGTTAAAGGTTCAGAAAGCAACAACCCTCGCTATCAATTCCGAGTATCAAGCTGCCATTGAACTGCTTGAATCGATTTCACCTCATAACCAAAGTAGCAGCTCTTTACGCTTACTTGGCGATCTCTACAACCAACAGCAAGATTATGATAATGCACTCACCTACTACAGCCATTGGCTAACCAAAGATCCATTAAACCCACAAGCATACATTAAAAACATTCAACTTAATGAGCTAGTCAACCGTGCAGATAATAGCTTAAAGATCGCCGAAAAAGCCCGTAGCCTTTTTATCAATGACAATCGATTTACCCTTATGCATGCAGGGTTGCTGCTGAAGCTAGGCAAAAAATCACAAAGCCAAGCTTTATTAAATAAGCAATCAGACGAAGTAAAGCAAACTGCTTACTTCTTGCGTATACAATCGATGATTTACCTACAAGATAAAGCCTACCCTGAAGCCATCAATGCGTTAGAACAGCGATACGACACCCTGCCAAATCAAAGTTCAGCGGCAGATCTCGCTGTTGCTTATGAAATGGCAGGTAAAACAGATCAAGCCATTAAGTTTTTGAAGTCCGTTATCAACGAATACGGCAACAAAGCGGATTCACTACAAATTCGATTAGCTGACCTGCAAGTTAAATACCGTCCAGATGAAGCGATTGAGCAGTATGAGACCATTTTAGTACGAGAGCCAAACAACATCATCGCACTGAATAACGTCGCATGGCTTTACCTTGAGAAAGGCGATACTGACAAAGCTTGTCAATCAGCAAACAAAGCGCACGAGCTAGCGTCAAAACGAGGAAATATACCTGAAATACTCGATACCTATGGCTATTGCTTATTGAAATCAGGACAAGTCGCACCATCGCTTCAGCCGCTGAAAGAAGCCTACGCAAAGAAACATGATGATGCAGAAATTGCACTTCATTACGCAGAGAGTTTGTTGGAAAACAAACAAGACGATAATGCCAAGGATGTGTTAGAAAAAATCAACACATCGGATCCTCGTTTAATGGCAATAAAAGGCCAACTTCAAAATAAGCTGAGTGCTGTTAATTAGTTTTACTGCCCTTCTAATATACCGCCCGACTTAGGGCGGTTTTAGCATCAAGGCTACCTATAGATGTTCAACGCCAACAACATAAAGAGAGCCGCTTCATTTCAGTCGTTATACAGGTGCAATCATGAGAACTACCCACAGATTCCAACCGTTATTCACGTTACTACTTATAATGACGATGAGTATACCTCTGACAGTCACCGCAGCCTTGCCAGACACCATCAGCAAAGTAAAACCAGCTATTGTCGGTATTGGGATCTACAACAAACTTGCCACGCCACGAGCGCAATTGCTTGGTACAGGGTTTGCCGTTCAAGTTTCGAATCAGTCCACCAAAAGTCAAATCATTGCGACGAATGATCATGTTGTTCCAAGTCGTTTACTGAATGATGGTAAAACACAGTTTGTTGTTTTTGTTGGTCAAGGTAAGCACCCAGAGGTAAGAAATGCTCGTGTTATTGCCCGCGACGAAAAACATGATCTGGCTTTGTTAAAAATATCAGGCCAAGCTATACCCACGCTATCCATGACGACAGCTCAAGTGCGAGAAGGTGAAGAGTACCCTTTCACTGGATTCCCAATTGGGGCCATTCTAGGCTTATACCCAGTTACGCACAAAGGAATGATTTCAAGCATTACGCCTGTAGCAATTCCAGCTCGCAATGCCAAAGAACTCACCGTTAAACAGCTCAAACACCTGAAAAATCCTTATATGGTCTATCAACTTGATGCGACCGCATATCCAGGCAACAGTGGCAGCCCGGTGTACCACCCGACGACAGGGAGTGTGATTGCCATCGTCAATAAAGTGCTACTTAAATCCACCAAAGAATCGGCATTAACCAACCCAAGTGATATCACGTATGCAATTCCAGTCAAACACTTACAACAGCTAATTCAACGCACAGCACTAAATTAAGCCATGAAATCATGCTCACTGATGCTGCCTGTAAAAACCATAAAGACCTATATCGCTAGAGTTGCTTTTTGTGGTTACTTTGTTTTTATCACTGCCATTTCACTATCCGCTGGGGCGGAAAAAAATAGCCTGTTAGATTTACAGCAATATGGTGTGTTATTTCTCGATAAAATGCTTCATCTTGGCGCTTATGGTGCATTCGCACTACTGGCTAGCCAACTCGATTTGTCCTTTCGAAAATTTATATATACCTGTGTAGGGTTAGCGAGTTATGGTCTTCTTTTGGAGTATTGCCAAGGCCAATTCATTCTGAATCGAGAAGCATCATGGCTTGATGCGATAGCAAATGTTGCGGGGATCATTTTAGGATTTATGATGAGTTATAAACGCGTACGGCAAAAGGGACAATAAGTAACCTTAGTGCGGTAATTCTATCAATAAGGCCAGCTCAAGCTGGCCTTAATCTGCAACTGCATTAGCGGTTTAGTCTTAATTTACGTTAAAGGCCAATGCTTGGTAATTCAGGAAATGGGCCTAACCCATAAGCTGCTCGATCGGCATAAAACTGGTTGCCACTTTGATAAAGCGCAACATCATTCATTGTTCCAACAAATTTATTCTGCGTCACCATTTTTGGAACACTTTGGGTACTGTTAGATATGCCAAGGAAATGATTACTGCCATTACGCTCCAAAATAATAATATTATCCGTAATTTCTACCGAGTGCGTAATAGCAGGGTCGACAGGGTTCACTTCATAACCATAGCCAAGTAATTGGTTATTAGCAGAATTAGGCCCTTGCTCTAGCACACTTCCTCGAATAACTAATTTTCCTGCATTAGGCACATCGACTAAACGACTATCATTGCCTGTTAGAGATGCAATTTCACTGTATTCAATAATGGTTTCTTTCGCGCGCGATTTAATTTCATGGCCTTCATCTTTAGAGCTATAAAACTTACTGTATCGAACTTCTAAACGGTCAGCTTTGTTCACATAAATGGCATGTGCTCGCCCAGCCTTACCTAAATTTTTGAAACGGCTATATTCAATTTGAATTTTACCAGAGCCATCATTGGCTAAAATCCCTTGCTCACTATCATGAAAATACACGTATTTGAGCAATAAATTTTTACCTTCTTGACGAATACAGGCACCATTTTGATCAGGAACAGTCACACCACTGCATTCTATTTGTTCCATAGTGGTGTCATTTCCCTGTATCACGAACGTCGCTTTACCGCCGACCGCACCGCCAATAAAGTGTGTATTCGTGCTGCCTTGAATCGTAACGTTACTCGCCCTTACTGTCATACCTTGTCGGTAAGTACCATTACCAATAATCAAAGTGCTGTTGTCTTTCAAAGCATTTTGCGCATCGGCTATATTGGTATAATTCACACCATCCACTTCAAATGTATTATCAGGCACAGTCGGTGTTGGCGGTAGCGGTTTAGGCGGTGGGATCGGCGTTGGCGTAGGCCCTGGTGTTGGGTTGGGTAATGGGCTCGGAGTTGGAGTAAGCTCTGGGGTTACAGATTTCTCACTCCCTGTACTACCACCTTGGCACGCGGTTAAACCAATAAGACAACTTAACACTACGGCATAGCGTACTTTTTTTATTTGTTTTTTACTCTTCAACATACTAATCAACCGCTTCCTGTCCTGATTCATTATCAAATTAAGCGAAGCGATTCTATGCAGTTGTCAGTTCGCTATGTCAGCGATATGTTAGAAGACATTGTTCAATTTATATCTTTTTGTTTCACAAAGACATTTATCTAACCATATAAAAAACATTGATATAACAGACAGATAAACCCAAAAGCCAGCAATAATAGTCAAATAAGTTCATTGATTGCCTTTTTATACAGGCATTTTTATATGAAGAATCACGACGCCATAACTAGCGATAACCGCTTTACTACATATACAGGGCAATCTACGAGCAGATGCCTGACAAGCACATGAGTTTATTGCGAGAATAACCATAATAAATGTAGTGCTTCCCTCTAAAACTGTGCATTTTTGTGTTTTATCGGCTTTAACTGTACAAATTCCCTTCGTACATTCACAATTAGTCACCACAGCCACTGATTATTCCTCTATAATCAGCGACCGTATTTTTGGTCAGGCGCTGTTTCTCTTTCTACGATGAAAGCCATACAACAGCCATCTGCTTTAGGAACAAAGAATGTCATTTTCATCACAAGGTTTTTCACCTGATATTGTGCGCGCATTAACCGAGTGTGGTTATGAAAAACTCACTCCCGTTCAACAACAGGCTATTCCTCACGCTCGTCGTGGTCACGATATCCTTGCACATGCACAAACAGGCACAGGTAAAACCGCAGCATTTTCTTTGCCTATTATTCAGCAGATTTTTGATAAGCAAAAATCGCGTAGCCGTTTTAATGTTCGCGCATTAATTCTGGCACCTACCCGCGAACTTGTTGACCAAATCGCTCACAACATCGAAAGCTACACCAAATACACCGACATCTCTGTTGCCGCTGTTTTTGGTGGCGCAAAAATGTCATCACAAGAGCGTAAGCTAGAAGCGGGCGTCGATATTCTGGTAGCGACACCAGGCCGTTTAATCGAGCACATTGAGCTGGGTAACGTTAGTTTTGCTAACCTAGAATTTTTAGTATTCGATGAAGCTGACCGCATGCTAGACATGGGCTTCATTAATGCGATTCGCACCATCATGGGTGGCATCAGCCAACACCCACAAACTATGCTGTTCTCTGCGACATCATCAGCACAGATGAACGCATTAGCACAAGATTTATTACGTAAGCCAAAGCGCGTTATTGTATCAGCTGAAAACACAACAGCAGAGACGGTTTCGCACGTGGTTTACCCTGTTGATGAAGACCGTAAACGTGAGCTACTGTCTGAATTGATTGGTAAGAAAAACTGGCAGCAAGTGCTTGTCTTTGTAAACTACAAAGAAACAGCAAACCAAGTCGTAAAAGAACTTAAACTTGATGGCATTAAAGCGGTTCTTTGCCATGGTGACAAAGCGCAAAGCGCACGTCGTCGTGCACTTGAAGAATTTAAAACAGGTAAAGCACGTGTGATGGTAGCAACAGAAGTTGCGGCGCGTGGTCTGGATATTCAAGGCTTACCGCACGTTGTTAACTACGACATGCCTTTCCTTGCGGAAGATTACGTTCACCGTATTGGCCGTACAGGTCGTGCAGGGCAACAAGGTCACGCAGTGTCTTTTGTTAGCCGCGAAGAAGAGCTAACGCTGGTACAAGTTGAAAAACTGATTCAACAGCGCATTAAACGTGTTCAACTTGCAGGTTACGAGCCAGCAGACCGTGATGCACTTTTGCTTAAAATGAATACCAAGCCTGCATTTAAAAACCGCCAGGGCCGTACTAACAACCCTGAAGAACAAGGTTCAGCAGAACGCCGTCTTCGTTTACGCCGTGCGATTCAAAGTAAGTCGAACAAAGTCACTCGCCTTAAAAAATAACGTAACAAAAACGCGTAAGCAAAAATGCAAAAGCCCGCTAAAAAATAGCGGGCTTTTTTAATTCATTGCCTGTCCCGTCCTGAAATGTGTTTACACATTGAGGACTAATGATGACCATTCCAAATAAACACTACGTTAAGCGCACTCAGCGTGATTACACACTAGGCTTTAAATTACAGGTTGTAGACGCCATCGAAAAAGGCGACATGACCTATAAACAAGCCCAATCAATTTACGGCATACAAGGTCGTTCGACCGTTCTTACTTGGTTAAGAAAGCATGGAAAATTGGATTGGACTACCTGTCCAAGGAAGAACACGATGCCAAAGTCACCAAGAGCGAATGAAACGCCGGCCCAGAAAATAAAACGACTTGAACAAGAGCTCGAAGATGAACGCCTTAGATGTCTTCTTCTCAACAGAGTTGTCGATATTCTTGACGCTGAGCATGGGATGTCGCTAAGAAAAAAGTATATAGCGAAGGAGCAAGAAGCCTTCAAAAAGAGAGGAAAGTAAGCTTAAGTAAAGCTTGCTCATTGCTCGATATATCTCGTCAATGTGTCTATCAGAGAGAAAAGCGTGAGGCAACTCGTCAGGCTGAGCTTGCTCCTGTGAGAGGAATGGTACTGGAACTAAGACGCTTCATGCCTCGACTAGGAACTCGTAAGCTCTATTTCTTACTGAAACCTAAGCTGATAGCCAAGGGAATAAAACTTGGTCGTGATGCTTTGTTTAATTACCTCAGAGAAGAACGCTTACTCGTTAAGCCGAAACGGAGTTACACCAAAACAACGAACAGCAGGCACTGGATGAAAAAACATCCGAACTTGCTAAAAGAAGTCGTTCCGTCAAAACCAGAAGAGGTTCTGGTGAGCGACATCACTTATGTTCAGTCGAGCGAGGGTGTTCACTACTTATCATTAGTTACCGATGCCTTCAGTCGTAAAATTATGGGGTATGAAGTCAGTAATGAAATGAAAGCGAGTGATGTTGTGAAGGCTTTAGATATGACGCTAAAGACTCGATGTTATCGTCATGCGACAATCCATCATTCAGATAGAGGACTTCAGTATTGCTCTAGCCTTTATCAAGAGAAGCTTAAAAAGCATGGCATAATACCATCAATGACGGATGGATATGACTGTTACCAAAACGCGTTAGCTGAGCGGGTCAATGGTATCCTCAAGCAAGAGTTCTTGCTTACTCAGTGCAAAGGTCTTAACGAGTTAAAAACGCTTGTTGAAGAGTCTATATATACGTATAACGAAATGAGGCCGCATCTTAGCCTTGGCATGGATACGCCAAATAAAATGCATGAAAAAAGCCAGCAACTTGCGTTACTGGCTTACTAAAATCGTCAACGTATTTTAGGACGAGACAGCCTGTATGCACCAGTATATCAACTTGTGTCAGGCGCTCTATTGAGCCGTTACCGTACTAACGGCGGCTAATATCTTCGTACTCACCATCAATTACATTACTACTACCTTGATGTGCTGTGTGCATCTGGCCGCGGTTAAATCGGGTTTCCGCGTGGGCGTAAGCAAATTTACGTTTGATGAATGGTGTTGTAAGTAAGGCTGCAACACTAATGAAAAGACCCATTACCGTTGCCATAATCAATGTAAATGCACCTACAATCAGTGCCGCAATACCAGTCAAAATATTCTTCATCGTCTATGCCTCTTCTTTATGTTCTTTCAGACTAACTGAACAAAGATGAACGATATCTGAACATACCGTATTATTTTCTGTCCGCGCTATCACCTAATTCGTGCAGTATAAAATCAATAAAGCTTCTTACCTTTGATGACATATGCTTACGGCTTGGATACATCATATACACATTGATGGTTTGCAATTTAAAGTCAGTAAACAAAGGAATGAGTAACCCTCGCTCTATCTCCGATCCTAGGTTAAATTTAGGCAACCGCGTTATCCCCTGACCCGCAAGGCACAGACCTAACTCCATCTCAGAACTGTTCGTCAGCACTTTGCTTTGTACTTGAACCGAGTGATGTTGATTATCTTGGTCGGTGAACTGCCACACATTCGGGGTTTTCAAATTGCTATAACTGATACAGCGGTGATTCGCTAAATCGCTTGGGTGTGAGGGTGTACCATAACGTTTAAGATACTCAGGTGAAGCCAACGTAATACTATGCGACTGAAAAATAGGGCGGCAGATTAAGCTTGAATCTTCAATGTTAGCAGATGCTCTAATTAAAAGATCGAACCCTTCAGCAACCATATCGACTCGGCGATCATTCAGATCCAGCTCTAAATTTACCTCAGGGTACTGCGCCATATATTTAGCCACTACAGGGCGAACCCGAGAAATACCCAAGCTAATCGGACATGAAATGCGTAATAAACCTCGTGGCTCAACCTGCCCACCCGTCATCGCTAATTCTGCTTGTTCTGCATCGAAGAGTAATTGCTGGCATTGCTGAAAGTAAATCTCCCCTTCTGACGTCAAACTCAATGATCGCGTTGTTCGATGCAGCAAACGTACACCTAACCGCTCTTCCAGCTTATTGATTTCTTTGCTGATGTAAGACGTTGAGTGCCCACTATTGTCTGCCGCCTTAGTAAAGCTGCCACTGTTAACCACTTCAACAAAAATTATCATTCCATCAAGTAAATGTGCATTAAACGCCATTATTTTCCCCGCCTCGCTTATGCAAACTGGAACCAATAATCAGATCCACCACGCCCTACTCTATTCCCTATGATGAAGGATTAACAGTTATTTGGAAACAATACATCCACAGTGTAGCTATTAATGAATTCTGAGTTGTAATTTATAGTTACTTCATCGGCAACATAACAGATGGCGGCGACGATGAAAGAAATAACGCGTGTTAATCATATTGGCTTGCGAGTGAGAGACTTCATTACTGCTCGAGACTTTTATAGCAAGCTAGGCTTTGAATACATCACAGGACCAAGTGGACCAGAGCCCGTCGCCATTATTGAGCACCCTGCAGGCATTAATATCAATCTGATTTTGAATGCCGCACAAGGTGACAGTACAAATCAATTAATGGATGTTGAAACGAAACACACAGGTTATACCCATGTTGCGATTGAAGTCTCAGACTTAGCTGAAGCACTAAAACATTTAGCAAGCCATAACATACCGCTTAGCGGTGGTCCGATGCGCCATCCAACCGGTGAGTCAGTATTTATTCGAGACCCTGATCGTAACGTTATCGAATTTATTGAATATACTGGATTAAATGCATTCAACTAGTCAGCGTGACTTAGAGTAACAATGCTCAACATCCAATACATAGAATTAGAATTTTAAGGAATCATGATGAAAGTATTAGCATTTGCAGCAACAAACAGTAAGCAATCAATCAACAAACAGTTAGTCACGGCGGCCAGCCAATTCGTTGAAGGCGCTGAAGTTGAAATCTTAGACATCAACGATTACGAAATGCCTCTTTTCAGCATGGAGCGCGAACAAGAACTGGGACAGCCTGCGCTTGCACAAGCTTTCTTTAAAAAGATTGGTGAAGCAGATGCATTAATTGTGTCATTTGCTGAACATAACGGCTCTTACACCGCGGCCTACAAAAACCTGTTTGATTGGACATCGCGTATCGATCAAAAAGTATTCCAAGGTAAACCTATGCTGTTACTTGCGACTTCCCCTGGCCCTGGTGGTGCGAGTAGTGTGTTAGCGGCGGCAGCAGGATCAGCGCCATACTTTGCAGGGGAAGTTAAAGCTCAGCTCTCTGTACCAAGTTTTTACGACAACTTTGATCCTGCGACAGGTACAGTAACGAACCCCGAGATTCTAGATCAACTTAAATCGGCCGTTGCCCAGCTTAGCTAATTTTACTGCTTATTCAACAATGATCTCGCTGTAATGCTATAACAGCATTACAGTGAATTATCCTTCCAGTAAATAATCTATTCACTAAAGAGAAGCGTAAGTAAATATTAATAGAGTTAGTCAAACTAGTCTTATTTCCTATTTTAGTCAGGCTATTGTTTTGATTTCACTCGCAGAACATACAAATGCCATTATGTGCGCTCATATGTCTCTATCACTATGAATCACAGCGAAAACAATAATGGATTAAATTATGAAACGACGTTACCTCGCTGTGCTACTTTCTATGATCAGCGCATCTAGCATGGCTTTTGACCTCACAACACCCCAAGTAAATAACACTGATAACCTTGTTTGGACGGGTCACTTAAGTCCTGATACTGACACCGTTACATCAGCTATTGCAGCGGCGCACATCTATGGTGGTACAGCAGCCGTTCCTGAAGATATCAACCCAGAAAGTCACTTTGTGCTTGAGCACTGCCAAACTACAGCTCCAAAATTACTGAAAGATGTATCAGCTCAACAATTTGGTTTAGTGGATTTTAACCAGCAGACGCAACTTCATTCCTCAATAGATGCAAAGAATATTGTCGCTATTGTTGATCACCACGCTATTGGCGGTAACCCAGTAAACATGACACAAGTAGCGGCTATTGATATTCGCCCTTGGGGATCGGCAGCAACGATTCTTGCAAACCATGCTGAAACACTTGGTATCGATCTTCCCGCTAATATAGCCTGTACAACACTAGGTGGCATTTTATCTGACACCATGGTGTTCCGTTCGCCAACGACAACGCAATACGATCGTAGCTATGCAGAGAAACTAGCGAAACTTGCAGGTATTAAAGACATCAACGCATTTGGCGAAAAAATGCTGGAAGCCAAATCTGACCTAAGCCATGTCAGTGCCGCTGATATTCTGACGTTAGATTATAAAAACTTCGCTTACGGCGGTAAAAAAGTCGGGATTGGTGTGGCGGAAACCATTACAGCTCAACAACTGTTAGACAGAAAATCTGAATTTATTGCGGCAATGAAAGCCTATAAAAAAGAAGCGGGGTTAGATCATCTCTTCTTCTCTGTAATTGATACCAAACACAAGCGTGCCAACCTTTTATGGATTGACAGCGCTGATCAAAAGATTGCCAGCGCTGCATTTAAAGGACAATCTCAAGAGAAGTGGTTAATTCTAGAGGGTGTGACATCACGTAAGCGTCAAATTGGCCCAGCCATTCAAAAAGCCGTAGAAGCAAATTAATACCAGATTTCACATACCCCAACGCCCTTCATAACATTTGTTGTGAAGGGCATTTTATTGCTCTTGCCAATACCCTATTCAACACATTCACCTTAAGCATGCTCCATTCATCGAAAATCAGGTTTCATTATTAATGCTTGTGCAATTTATTTAGATAAGCATGAATAAAATTTCTTAAAATCCTTTCAACACAATTAGTTATCAGCTAAAAAATCAATACAAACCAGTTCAATAAATGAGATTCAAGTCACCCTAAAGAGGTAATTCAGATGGGAGCATACACATAGAATTTGAGAATAATCACAAATGGTACATACACCCATGCCCTACTTACATTTTATCTTTGGTCTTGCCGTCGTCGCCGTTCTTGCATTATTAGCGAGTAAAGATCGTAAAAACATTAAACTCCGCTATATCATCCAGCTACTCGTTATTGAAATGAGCGTAGCTTACTTCTTACTCAATTCATCTGCGGGTACAGGTATCGTTACCGAGTTCGCTGAAGGTTTTAACGGCCTAATGGCTTTTGCCGCAGAAGGGACGAATTTCGTCTTTGGTGGGCTAATTAATGAAGGGGGTTTCGACTTCTTCTTACAAGTCTTAATGCCTATTGTCTTTATTTCTGCACTAATCGGTATTTTACAGCATATTAAAGTGCTTCCTATTGTGATCAGCGCCATTGGTTACTTACTCTCGAAAATTAATGGTATGGGCAAGCTAGAATCTTTCAATGCCATCAGCGCCTTGATGGTTGGCCAATCTGAAAACTTTATTACCTACAAAGCTATTTTAGGCAAAATGTCCGAGCGTCGTATGTACACCTTAGCAGCAACGGCGATGTCGACTGTATCTATGTCGATTGTTGGTTCTTACATGCAGCTAATCGCACCCAAATATGTGGTTGCGGCGCTATTTTTAAACATGTTTAGCACCTTCATTATTCTGTCTATCATCAATCCATACGATCATGAAGCAGAAGAAAACTTTGATGATATGGTGGCAGAAGCAGAAGGCGAGCGCGTTACTTTCTTTGAAATGCTTGGCGAATATATCCTAACAGGCTTTAAAGTCGCCGTAATCGTTGCAGCAATGCTGATTGGCTTTATTTCACTGATTGCCATGATCAACAAGGGCTTTACGGTTGCACTGGGTATTAGCTTCCAAGATCTGATTGGTTACGTCTTTTACCCTGTTGCTTGGTTGATGGGTATTCCAGCCAGCGAAGCACTACAAGCAGGTAGTATTATGGCAACTAAACTAGTTTCGAATGAGTTTGTCGCTATGATGGCACTACAAGAGCAGCTAGATACACTATCTGCCCATACGATTGGTACAATTTCGATTTTCTTGGTGTCATTCGCTAACTTTAGCTCTATCGGTATTATTGCAGGTGCCGTCAAAGGGGTGAACGAAGAAAAAGGTAACCTTGTCGCGCGCTTCGGCTTACGCTTACTGTATGGTTCAACCTTAGTCAGTATCCTGTCTGCAATGATCGCTAACATTATGATGGCTTAACGCAGTCTCCCCCTACTCACCATCAAGCATTCGCGTTGAATGTATCACACTAACAAAGCCGGCTTATGTCGGCTTTGTTGTATTCATCGGCTGTCAAAGACTTAATTACTCATGGCTCTCTTATATCTATCCGCCTACATATCTCCAATTTCGTACAATTCAAAAAATAAGCTGAATGTTACCGCGCGGTAACCAATATGCTACTTACGCATATATTGTTAACCACCGTGTGAGATAAAAGTCAATTTCCGCTTGTAAGAACTCCCTAACTCATTGACGTGGCAGATAAGTTTGCTCAAGAATGCATTGCTCACAATAAATTCGGTCACTATCAAAGCAACCTGCTCATTGGCTAAACAATCATATTTAATTCACGCAAAACAACTTAACAAGTAAAGCCAATCTACATATTGCATTTCAATACAGCACCTACGCTGTGAACTATTACAAGGTATCTGACAGGATTTGCACCCAAACAGGACGGTGAATTGCCCTGTATTTCAGTGGTTTTAATGTAAGGAATGTAGATATGAATCTTAAAAGGGCTTTGCTCTGCTTAGTCGTGAGTCTCGCTGCTGGTTGTGGCGGCAGTTCTGAGAAAACAGATAGCACCACCCCAGCGACCACCGCTATCACATCAACAGCATTTTCAAACTCCTACCTGCCAGCCCAAGGTGGCGCAGTGTGGCGTTATGATGTTGCTGATTCTAGCGAGAGCATCACGCTGTCGAGTAGCAATGTTATTAAAAATAACGGCCAAGAAAGTGTAGAGTTAACATGGGATCACAGCGGATATAAGCAGACGCTACGCCAGAAAAATAATGCCGTCTATATCGACCGTATCAAACTCAATCAGGTTACTGTCGACAATAAAGACTATCAAGTTGAAGTCGATTTATCAGAAAACCCAGCATTGCTACTTCCTGAATATGCGGTTATTGGCGATATGAAAGGGAGTGATGGCTATCATGATATGAAAGTAAAAATATCCCCCAATGTCGGGCCAGCATATGGTGAGTATACATATGAGTGGTCATACAAAGGTACTGAAACCGTTAAAACCACTACTGGCAGCTATGAAGCCTTACATATTCGCTACCGTCTTATCCTTTCTATATCTGTCACGACACAAGATTATGGCACGATAAATACTACGGTAGATATCAACCAAGGTTTATGGCTAGTACCTGGTATCGGTATTGTTAAACTAGCCGACTATAGTGTAACCAGTTCTAGCGCTGCCAGTTCTACCCCATTTATTGCTGTGCTTAGTGGCTTTAATAAATACAAAAATGAAAATAACGTCATCGCCCCTTTACCTGAAAAGATAACGATCGCATCAGATAGTCCATGGAAAAATATCCATAGCTTCTACAAACTCAACGAGTTATACGGGAACTGGGAGAATGAATACCAGTGCGATAGCAATACAGAGTACAGCCCTTCATTCAAACTGTCGTTAAATGAAACCAGCTATACACTGCGTACGCTTGTAACCAATAACGAGAGCTGTAATCAAGCAAAGGCTCACGAATATATCGAGTCTGGTACTTATAAACTGCTTGGCCACGACATTATAGATACCGATTACTTACGCTTGGAGTTGATGCCAAGTTCATCGGAGCAGAACTACTACCGATTTGGCAATTTAGTGCACAATACCCATAACTTTGCTTACACTCATGAGATCAATTTGGCTAGCGGCAAAAACGGAAGCCTCAAGTTAGCCGTCGATACGATTCCAGAAAAGTTTATCAATCAACGTTTCTACACAAATTTAAAGAGTGCAAAAGCGAAAGCACCTAACATCGAAGGTTTGGAAAAAACAGCACTGGTTTATTTTAGAATGTACGATGACGCTATGATGATCGCCCCAGAAGAGGACTTTGCCGGTTGGGGAATGCAGGTATGGAATGATAAGCACTGTGATTCTATTTTGGCGTCACAACTCAAAGACATCTCCTGGGAGAAACCCCTTCAGCCTCTAGGCTATGATCCAAGCTACGGTATTTATTTTGAGTTAAAAATAAAAGAAGGAAATACAGGCTGCGCGAATGTGATTATCCATAAAGGCAATCAACAGGCTGTCGATGATAATATGACATTGGATTTATCCGCACCGCTTTATTCTACTATCACCTATCAAGACACTGAAATTAGTTATAACTGATCATCTTGAAATAACAAAAAAACAGGCTTTATCATTTACCCGTTAATACACGGTTCAAATGATAAAGCCTGCCAATTTATATTAATATGATGCAGCTTGCCTTAATAAAGACAGAGCAAGCTGCAATCTAAGCAATTAAGCTTGTGGAAGTGTACCTTCACCGTTAGAAACAACAGCGTCGATTTGAACTAGTGCGCCCATTTCGATTTGAGAAACACCAACAACTGTACGTGCTGGAAGGTCGCCGTTGAAGAATGTTGTGTAAACTTCGTTTACTGCATCGATATCAGCAACATCTTTAAGTTGGATGTTAATTTTAACGATGTCGTCCATTACGTGGTCAACGCTTTCAACGATAGCTTTGATGTTTTTCATGCACTGCTCAGCTTGCTCTTTAGCACCGCCAGCTACGATTGCGTTTGTTTTAACGTCAACTGGAAGTTGAGCTGCAACGTGGTTGTAGTGAGAGAAAGCAACTGTTTGTGTGTGTAGTGGGTTACGTGGTGCAGCATCTGTATTGTTTGCACGGATAACGATGTTGTGACGGTCTTCAACTTCTTGTGGAGGTGTGCCGTCGCCGTGAGATACAGAAGCATCAATTTGAACTAATGCGCCCATTGGTAGTGCGTCTGCTGCGATAACAGAACGTGCAGGTACATAAGCAACTGTACGAGCGATAGCTGAATCAGGGAAGAACGTTGAGTAAACTTCGTTTACTGCGTCAGCATCAGCAAGATCAGTTAGGTACATGTTGATTTTAACGATGTCATCGAAAGGTACATCGATGCTTTCTAGTACAGCTTTCATGTTTTTAAGACACTGAGCAGTTTGCTCTTTCACGCCGCCTTCTACTAGTGCGCCTGTTTTAGCGTCTACTGGTAGTTGAGCAGAGATGTTGTTGTAGTGAGAGAAAGCAACTGTTTGCGTTGAAACTGGGCTTTGTGGTGCATTTTCAGTGTTGCGAGAAAGCTTGATAAGAGCACAAGGAGCTTGTGGAGCAGTACCTTCACCGTTAGAGATAAGCGCATCCATTTGAACCAAAGCATCACCCATTGGCAGTGCGTTAACTTGAACAACTGTGCGAGTTGGTAGAAGGTTAGTGAAGAATGTCGCGTAAACTTCATCTACAGCTTCAATGTCTGCGATGTTTTTAAGGAAAACGTTAATTTTAACAACGTCGTCCATTACATGGTCGATGCTTTCTACGATAGCTTTGATGTTAGTTAGACATTGTGCTGCTTGGTCTTTTACGTCACCAACAACGATTTCACCTGTTTTAGGGTCTACTGGCAATTGAGCCGAAAAGTTATTGTAGTGAGAGAAAGCAACTGTTTGAGTTGATAGAGTGCTTTGAGGTGCGTTCTCAGTATTACGAGAAACTTTGATGATCGCGTCAGTCATTGGAATATTATCCTATTATATAGTACATAAATACGTTTTTATATTGAACGTAACGTATTTGAAAGAATGTTCGAAGTGGCGCAATAGTAAGTGAAATAATTAAGGGTAAATGTGACGCAGCTCTAAACATCTTTTCACTAGCATGCCGAATAAATAGGATAAATAATCACTTTACGACTAATTATCCACGTTTTTATTAATAATCTGGGTATTTCTACATTTTATATTTATGTTCGATTCGTCAATTGTGAATATAATCTCATCGAGTTGAATGACATATTTTGTGGATTTCGTTGAATTATGATAACCAGTTCACAATAAGTTTGCCAAAGTTAATACCTATACACCATTAGAGCGACGTTTATGCCGTTATAAATGCATAAATTCTCTTAAAAGCGAAATACATCTCCATTTCTGGTAATGAAATTGTTAATTATGTTATTAAGGGTGAGTGGAATAAAAATACTGACTATTTCAATGAATATAATAAAAGCACCTCTTAAACAGAAAGGCATAGCTAAGCAAACATTCCCTCTTACTTTATTAAAGGATTGAGATTTAGCGACGTTGTTATTTTATAGCGGCAAGATCAGTTTGTACCTTTATTAGCGTAGCAAAGTGAATCACTCGCATACCCTGCCTCATCAGCTGCTCATGATCATGGCCAACAGTTTTTTCCACCTCGGCCTCCAACAAATACGAAAAAGCCCAGCACATCTATTAGGCTAATCTGAAAGTATCGGAGTAATACGGATTTACTGCTTACAAGTTCGCCGCCTTCGGGCTATTGCTTTTTCACGCCTTCGGCACAGGCGATGTGCTTTCACTTCGCTCAGGTGCTCCCTACTCTAGTCTTCGGCATCCTACCTATTCATTGCCATGCATCAGATGCAAAAAAGCCAGCGATTAAGCTGGCTTCTTTAAAATTGGCGGAACGCTGTGGGTATGGCAGATTTGGTACACACCCTTTTCATTTCCCTCAAACGTAAAAAAGGCGCTAATAAATTAGCGCCTTTCTTGAAAGTGGCGGAGAGATAGGGATTTGAACCCTAGATACGCTACAAACGTATGCCGGTTTTCAAGACCGGTGCTTTCAACCACTCAGCCATCTCTCCATGGCGCGAATAATACGGGTGCAGCAGATAGCTGTAAAGAATAAATTCGACATTTATGTTCAGACGGTTGCTAAATAACCATTATGTCTCTATTTAGCCACTGAGTTATCACTTGCGCATATCATAAGATCACATATAAGAATTATTATTACAATATTTACCGCCAGTATATGGAAGCAATATATACTTTATTACTGATGCTTATTGTTAGTAAAAACAAGAATATTAATAGCTAAATGTACTATTGTTTACACCTTTTTATTACGGTATAACGTTCTATATTTTGCATGATGAATTCATTCCACGGATTGGCACCATGAGTAAAGCGCGTACACTTTCTCTCATTCTCACTAAACTGACACGCCTTCAGCAATCAACAAAACATGACGCTGTTAAACAGCTACGTGCTGAAATCAATCAAATGATTGCCATCGAAGGCATCACCCTACCTGATGAATATGATTGCTTTTTAACGGCTTACGATGTGTACCGTAGCCATACTATTGAACATGCAATCCCCTATTTCATCCATTGTCAGATACTCTGCAATAGTAATAAAAACAAAGTTCTGCATCTGTATTGTGATGTTCACCTAGGCACAATTTATTCACTCATTGGTCAATATCACCAAGCTTTGAAGCACTTCTTAGCAGCTCAGCAAAGTAATACCGTCGAAGACGAAAACTTAAAACTCTTACTTAACCTCAATGTTGGTGATACTTACTTATCGCTTGGCGATTTTGAGCGTGTTAAAAGATACTGTTTAAAAGCTGTAGATCTTGCCAAATCCAACAATGAACAAAGCTGTCTAACCCTAGCGCTGGACAATATTGCGCTAGCAGAAGGACACCTTGGGTGTCTAGACGGTGCTTTTCATTACATTGAACAGAGTATCGCTATCGCCAAAGCACTCGATTGCTCACGCTCTATGGGTTTTGCCTATGCATACAAGGCTCGCTTGCTTACATTAAAAGGCGAATATGACATTGCAACGCCGTTCTACCGTAAAGCGGATTTGTCTTTTCTTCAAACATACGAATATATGGGGCGCAGTGACAACTTGTACCACTACGCCCTACTGTTAAAAGCATCCGGCAAACTGGATTTGTCGCTAGAACGATGCCATCAGGCACAGTTACTGATTCATAAAGAACAAAACTACCAGCTAAGAATTCAACTGTATCGACTTGAAGCTGAAATTCATCACCAGCATGGTGATCTCGTGTTAGAAAAAGAAGCGATAGCGAAACAAGCTGAACTCGCCAACCAAGAGCTTAAACGTGCCACAAGTAATGAGACTGAATATATAGAAAGTATTCTTAAACTGGGTGAGCAAAAACGTGAACATGATTCATTACAGATGTTACACGGTAACTTAAAGATCATTACGCAGATTGGTCAAAATATCGCTACGGTCAATAATCTCAATGACTGCCTACTTGATGTGTTTAATCAAATTAACAAGATCATCCCCATCCATGTTTTTGGGATCGCGCTTTATAACGAAGATAACCAAGTTCTTAATTACAACCATTTCATTGAAGATAGCGAACTGATTACTCCTTTTACTATTAGCTGTGAGAATATTTCAAGTTTAGAGGCATACTGCATTCATCACCAAAAAACACTGTTGCTGAACACAAGTTCTGAGAAAGAAGTTTCAACATACATTAATCTCAACCATTTAGATCGACAGATGTACTTTGGTGATGGTGAACGTAACCAATCTGCCATCGTTACGCCTATTAATTTAAATAACAAAACTATCGGTGCGCTATTTTTAGAACATAAAACTGCGTATCTATACCAAAGCTACCATTGTGATCTCGCAGAACAGTTAGCCAGCTTTATTGCAGTATCACTTGAAAACCAGCGACAAACGCAAATACTGCGCAAACAACAGCATGAACTTGAGATTATTAATAACAAGTTAGATAGCTTGTCGCGACAAGACCCACTGACACAACTACTTAATCGCTATGAATTAGAGAAAGTTGTGCCTAAGTTATTGCATAACGCGCAGCATTCTCAGCAGCCCATCACCTGCTTAATGATCGATATTGATTTTTATAAAGGTTATAACGATTATTATGGCCATCATGAAGGTGACAAAGTACTTGCCCAGCTATCTGCCATTTTTAAGCAAGAATTTACTTTCAGCGATGATTATGTTTTTCGTTTCGGTGGCGATGAGTTTTTAGTGATCTTGTACGGGCAACCGCTTGAGATTTGTCATCCGAAAGTGCAGAAGGTGCAACATGCGGTTGAACAACTTTCTATTCCACATCACGCTTCCAAATGCGCTTCTATTATCACTCTTTCAATTGGGGGCTATTGCTGGTACCCAAATACTGCAGATGAGATGGACATTAACGGCTTAATTCAATATGCAGACGAAGCGCTCTACCATGCAAAAACACAAAGCCGAAACACCTTTGTTGCTTATGAAAGCCATACGTTAGTAGCACCAACAATTAGAGAGCATCAATAACCATTTGATCTTGTTACTGAAAAAGAAAAGCCGCACCATTGCAGTGCGGCTTGTTTGTTTTTATCCTTAGTCTACTTAGTTCAGTACACTCAAGGCCATTTGTTACTCTACGTTGTTACTGTCTATCTTTATTTCATGTACGTTACTAGTACATTTGAGTCGTGTAACATTGTACTTGGAGCTATGTTGCTATGTCTCTTGTAACAAATGTAACTTTATATCAGGCTCCGCCACTCACTACGTTGAGTTTGCCGTGCTCGTAACGTCAATCGTTTATCGAGCGCTATAATTTAGCGAAGAAGTATTTTAGTTTTGTGTTGCTATCCAAATTGTAATGTACCAGTCCAATCACTACCGATGCATTTGACGATGCAAGAGCCTTTTCTACTCACTACATCCGAACCTACACCCTTGAGACAGAATAAAACAGCTTTCCTCCGAAATGCTATGAAACAACTCATTGCAGGTTCACTATAAATATGGTCATAAATCTGGCTTTTGGCAAATTAAATAACGAATTTTTATGGCTTAGATCACCTTTCGCCACACATGCACCTAAGCAATTGAAATGACTTAATAAAGGGAATAAATGCCGATTACTTCATGAATCTACGGCCATAAATAGTGTAAAATATTGTTTCTTTTTTACTCACATGACAAGGCTCACAGTATAAATGGCTAGTTTGGCGTCTCGACTACAAGGTATTCCTACCGCACAAGCCGCACTCGCTCTAGGTACCACAGGTTTAGGCCTTGCCTGGTCTTTATTTCTTCCTGAACATTCTCATGCACTACGCAGTATTTTTGCTTTTATTGGGGCTTGTTTACTCCTACCTGTGTTACTCAAGTACCTGCTCAACCCAACACTATTTATCCAAGATTTAAAACACCCTCTCTACGGCAGTCTAATGGCGCCTATGACCATGACGTTGCTGGTGCTGGCCGATTATCTCTCTTCTATTCATATTAATAGTGCACGATTATTATGGTATCCCGCGCTTTCGCTGCACTATGTCATGCTGGTGTGTTTTTTCTTCTTTCAGCTTCGCAGCTTTCGCTTAATCCACCTTTACCCAAGCTGGTTTCTTTATCCTGTCGGCGCAATTAGTGGCACGTTAGCAGGTGTACAAATTGGGCATCATGCTTTTGCCCTCGCCATGACGGATATATGTATCACTCTATATTTCATCATGCTGCCAGTTGTTTTATACCGCTTATGCTTTGCTGGGCGACTCCCTCGAAAGGCACGGCCGACACTTGCCATCATGGCTGCTCCCGTGAATTTATCGTTGGCGGCTTACCTATTGAACGTACAAGAACCCGATCTTATCCTAACTGGCGCATTAGCGGGTGTAGGAATCACTATGACCATATTGGTCTATCTCTGTTACTTCGATCTGTTAAAGCAACGTTTTCAGCCATCGTTAGCTGCCGTTACTTTCCCATCGGTTATTAGTGCAGTCGCCAGTGAGCGTTTAAAACAGTTTTTGATTGAAGATTTTCCACAGTGGGCATGGCTTGAAAAGCTCGGGTTGTTAGAAATAACAGTCGCAACAGGGCTTGTTGCTTGGGTCAGTTACCAATACGCGCGTTATTACTATGGGCAGTACCAATCAAAACCATTAACGAAGCAACCGCTATAAACTACCCAAACAAAAACGGCTCTGAATTACTTCAGAGCCGTTTGGTTGTAGGTAATACACTTAAGGTATTAACCCACCCTATTACCTAAGAAGATTAGATGTAAAGCTTAGCGACATCTGATGGCTCTAGTTCGCCACCTTCAAGCTGATCATTCCAGTTTAGGCCAACTAGAACACCATCTTCTGCAAGTGTGATCATCCAATCTTCTACAAAGATATCCAATGGTAATTCTGCAACGCTGAACTCAGCCCACTCATCAACACAATGAGTTTGAGCGTCTTCTTTGTTCGACCAAAATGGCATCACTTCTGAATTTTCAAATTCAGATGAGTCAACGGCTAGCCAATCACCTTCTTCATTACAAAGACCCCAAACAAAACGGGTGTCTTGGCTTTCAGTCACGAATAGGTCCTGATTAGCTTGGATGTCCGACGTTAACTTGGTCATAATTTTCTCTCTACTAGTTCGTTGCCAAATTGGCGATGATTGGAACCTATTTTATCAAAAATTACGAGTAATACGTGAAGTTATTATGACCAATTTTAGCAACTCACACCTTATGTCCAAAAAGTGAGCAATCATCTATTTACCAACTCGTTATACTTAGTGAGCATTTTGGTAACAACAAGGCGTGTTATGGCTACGGTCGACTGGTTAAACTACCTCAACACTCAATCTTTGCTTCCCCCACGACCACATGTCGTCGAGGCTAATCAGTTTCTTGGTGAGCGCCAAACCATGAACATTGCCGTAGACTGTGGCTGTGGTGCAGGACGAGATGCTTTGTACCTGCTTGAACAAGGTTTCCAAGTATATGCATTTGATAAAGACTTACCGACCATAGAGAAACTGGCTCAACATGCATTAGCAACAGCCAACCCCATGCTTGATGTCAAAATCAGTTCTTTTGCTGAATACCAGTTTCCTCGCTCCCACCTGGTTAATGCCAGCGCTTGCCTGTTTTACAGTAAACCCGATGAGTTTACGATTTTTTGGCAAAAAATGACCAAAAGCCTCTTTAGTGGCGGTATTTTTTGCGGACACTTTATCGGAAAAGATGATGTAGGCGTTGATGAAAACTTGCCGATTCTTACCCACACAAAGGAAGAAATTGAAGCCCTTTTGGACGGATTTTATATTATAGCTTGGCAAGAAAAACGAGAACGCTCTTCCCAACTAACGGGTCAACAGCGCTATTGGACTGTCTATACAGTGACAGCATTAAAAAAGTAATGCGAAACCTGATTATTTTTCATCAAAACGTATGATAAATAGCTTCTCGTTAAGACGCTTTAGTGACAAAATCGCTCCATTCCTGATCCCTTTTATTATTACGGGTTACTCATGCAGTCTCAACGTGCGGGTAATGCTTTAGCCGCTTTTTCTTTTGTACTTTGGGGTTTATTACCTCTGTATTATCAATATCTGCCAGGTGCAGATATCAATGATTTACTCGCTTTACGTATCATCTTTTCTGTTCCATCCATGCTGCTAATTTGCTGGATGTTACGTCAGCCTTTACCTGTATTATCTTTAGTATGGCAAGATAAACGATCACTACTAATGACCGCTATCGCTGGCTTGATAATGTGTGTGTCTTGGTATGCTTTCACGTGGGCGATGACGCATGGGCAAGTACTAGCAGCAAGCCTTGGCTTTTTCATCAATCCATTATTTGCGATTGCGTTGGCTGTATTGTTCTTAAAAGAGCGTCTTTCGCACGCGCAATCTATAGCCGTTGTACTTGGTATACTCGGCATTGGTTATCAAGTCTGGCACTACGGTGAACTGCCTTGGATTTCACTGATCATGGGGAGCTTTTTCGCCCTTTATGGTTTGTGCAAAAAGAATATTAAATTCGATGCCATGACCTCAGTAACGTTGGAATCCGCGATACTGGCTCCTTTCGCCATTTTGTATCTATTGTGGGGTTACAGCCAAGGCACAAGCACCGCACTGAATGCTGACTTTGCAACTCAGCTACTTTACATCGGTTCTGCACCAGTTACTTTAGCGCCCTTGGTCTTTTTTGCGTTAGCAATTAACCGTACCAGTTTAACCATGGTCGGGTTAATGCAATATATAGAGCCAAGCCTCCAATTTTTGTTAGCCGTACTGCTCTTTAATGAAGTATTTGATGGCGTAAAAGCTGTCAGTTTTGGTCTGATATGGCTAGGCTTATTGTTATGCACCTTAGAAGCCTTGCTCAGAATATTTAAACGCAGCAAACGCTTACAGGCATAACGCAATAATAACCTGATCCAATAGTGATTGGTTCAGGTTATTCCCTCCCTCTTTGTAACTGCACTCAACACAAAGAACCGTGACATCAGTAATGCAATACCTCTGCATAACTCGCCCATAAAGACACCCACAAGTGTATCTTCATCACACTATCTAGGATTGAATTCGCAAGCTGAAGGTTTCACCAATACCTTATATAAGGTAATACCAATCAGTATTGGTCGACTGCACTAGGTGAAGATATGGATGTTATTCAAATATTTAATGACAGCTACGATAGGTGTAATCGTAATGATGAATTTCTTGATATTTTTTATACCAAATTCTTTGAGAAGGGTGAAAGATTCAAACGTATGTTTGACGGTGTTGATATGACAAAGCAGATGACCATGATGAAAGCATCACTACTGATCATTATGCTTGCCTCTACCTCTGCTTCTGCACGAACGAGCGTTCGTGTATATGCATTGCGTCACGGCAAAGATGGGCTAGGTATCCATGAAGAGGACTTAAATATTTGGTTTAGCTGTTTGCTAGAGGCTGTAGCAAGTTGCGATCCTTACTTCAATCCGCATGTGGAGGAGGCATGGCGTCGTTGCTTTGAGGACGGTTTACAAATTATGCGGGAAGAATGTGGGTAATTGACCTACAACTACCCAGAAACGCTTACAAGTCGTGATTATTTATGACCAACACCGCGATTTTCTTTCTGTGCTAGCGTGATACGACCAAAACCGAGTTTTTTGAAGTGATTATCACGGTAATCTTTGGCTGCTTTGGTTGAATTAGAAACCGCTTCAACCTGCTGTTCCATTTTCAAAAAAGCAGTTAAATCAATGCCTTCTGCAGCTGCAACAGCTTCATGAATTGTGCGGAATTGATCGTATGAAAACGTCAGCGTTTTTTCCTGCTTCTTGTAAGTATAAAGAATTGTGCGAGACATAAGTCATAAACTCATTTTACAAATAGGCGCAGACTTTACCTTATTTGGCGCCGTTCTGTAAAATAAATTTGAGTATAGATAGCGCCCCAAAAAAAGCAGCAAAGCAATAGAGAATAATTGAAATATACAATTCTGATAAAGGGTAAACCGCAAAGTCTACCCTTCTAGTATCCAGCAAGAGTACGTTACTCTTGGAGCATGTTATTTAGCTTACATGATAAATAATTTGCAGCATCGCTACCATCCATATTATTACTGTCTTTGTTTAATTGAGCCGAAGCACAGATAACAGGGCTAATATTACTGGTATTCTCAGTTTCTGTTTCACTTGCAAAAGCACTAATAGAAAATACAGATACAAGCAGAACTGGCATTAATAACTTTTTCATACAATCACCATAAATACGTTATTGATAGGAAAAGCGTCCGGACTTTATTTTGTACATTGCGAATCATCTTCGCCATGCAATAACAATAGCGCATTAAACTTAACAGGTATTGAATATTAGAAATAACCTGAAACAAGTTAATACATATTCAACTGTTATTCAGATTAGATTAGTTCAATATTATCACTATTAACTCGCTACTTTTTCAGCATTCATTAAGGTTATAATACTTTCAAGGGGCATCGCTTTATAATAATAAAACCCTTGAACGTAGCGTACACCTAAATCAGATATGTATTGAAGTTCATCATGTGTTTCAACACCTTCGACAACCAGTTTAGCGCTGGTGACTTTGCCAAGCTCGACCACGATACGGAGTAACTCCTTTCCTCTTTCTGTATCCAGCTTTTGGATCAAAGAGCGATCAACCTTAATTTTGTCGAAGTCATATCGAGATAAATATGCTAAAGATGAAAAGCCTGTACCAAAGTCGTCGAGAGCAACTGATATTCCTAAGGTGCGAAGCTGATTAATGACACTAGCCGTCATCGCTTCATCAGAGACAAGCAGCTCTTCTGTAATTTCAATCTCAACCTGACGATGCGATAGCGAGCTTTCTGTAATCAGATTATCAAGGTACCTTACAAAACCTTTGGTCAATATAGTATCTGATGACACATTGATAGAAAGTAAAAAATCAGGGCGATTGCAATAAGGTGACGTTGCTTGGATCGCTTGCTCCATTACCCAATAATCCAATTCTGGCATCATCTGAAGCTGTGAAAATGATCGAATAAAAGTTGGAGGTAATATATCTCCAGTATGAGTGCGATAACGCAATAAGGCTTCCATTCCAACAATCTGTTCGTTTTCAACATCAACCTGAGGTTGATAATACAAAATCATTTCACCATCGGTATTCAAGCGCTCTATATCGCGCTGTGCTTGCAAGTTACTATGCATCGAAGGAATAAAGCTGGCAAGTTTAGACTTCACATCCATATCGCCATTAATAAAGAATCGACGATTAAAAATGCGCATCAGATCTATACCCTCACTGCGCGTATCCATGATTTTGAAAAAAGGGTAGTAAATGGCTACCCCCACCAGCAATATTACCACTTGCAGGATCACGCCCCCCACTGTACCACCTGTTGATAAGTAGCCACTTAATAATGGAGGAAGCAACCAACTATTAACTTCACTAATAGGTGCCACCCAACCCGCCCAAAAAGCAAAATACGCAATAAGCAGGCTGACTTGTGGTACTAATAAAAAAGGAACCAACATTATTGGGTTAAAAATGATTGGTATACCAAATAGCAAGGGTTCATTGATATTAAACAGCGCTAATATAAACACAGCTTTTGCTAACGTCTTGTAACCGCTACTCTTTGCAAAGAGCAACATGCAAATTACTAAACTAAAAGTATTACCGCTGCCGCCCATGCCTGTGAAAAAATCATAAAAATTAGCACTCAAAATATTAAGCGCAGCACCGCTATTCTGCCAAGCTGCAATGTTTGCAACGGTCACTTCATACAGTTCAGATTTATACATATGCAGTACGTTATGACCATTAATACCTAACGACCACAATAAACCACGAATAAATTCATAAATCATTGCATCAGTAAACACTAAGGGATCCAAGACAGGAAACCACTGGTACTGAGAAATAATAGGTAATAAGACTAATTTTATAAAAGTACTAGCTGCAGCAATCCCACCCAAGGTTAGCATATAGCAATTAAGTACTCTTATGCTGTTATCCATCACACTACTTGCACTATCAAGGTGTAATATTTTGAAACGGTTGGTCATGCTAATGATCGTGCAAGCAACAAATGCACTCAACAATGCGATAATGAAACTATGAGGTAAGGGAATAACCGTCGAAATGAGTCCCCATTGGTACGAGATAATAAAAAAAGCCGTTAATGAACACGCTATGGTGGCCGATTTAGGTAGACGCTGTACATCAGACAAGTACATTGCCATGTATATATTTATCAGTATTGGGAATATATGCGCGGTCAACCGCCCTATATTCCCAATGATTTCAGCAAATGACAGCCAATCCATCCTAAATGCAAATATCTCTAATAAATTGCAAAAAGTTGCTATTAATGAAATTGGCAAAGCCATAATGAAGACATTACATAAAGCGATGGCAAATCTATTGTTCGATAAACGTGTAATAAGCTGAGAAAGCACGATAAAACCTTATCAGCCATTCTATTGAAGCATGACTGTATCGTTAGGTGAGAAGCTTGCTTACTATTCTATCTATGATAAGTGAACATTCAATTAGTTTTAGTATAAAAGGAAGTAATTGATACCCCTGTAGAATCAAAACGTTTCACTGATTTTATTATTGTATTAGGTGTTAAGCATGAAAGAGCTTTCATTTGCTAGAAGGATATATAGTTTAATGGAAAGCTGACGAGTGATTAACCCGTGCAACTTTCATTTATTATTGCTTGGCAGCCTAACCACCTCCAACATTAAAACCGATTACACCCCTCGTCATTTTAATTAGAGGCGACTTGCCCTTTAGCTTTAGTCTTTAATTCAGCGATCACATAATCAGGGGCTATTTTTCCTAGCTCATCTAAACACGCTTCTGTTTTATCGTTTTTAGTACGCACATAAATATCGCACACCGCATATAACTGCTCGGGCGCACCTGAAATCAAGTAAGCTTGTTCAAAAGACTTTACAGACTTATCTATGTTTACTGATTCTTGTAACACACCATTTAAATACCAAAAATAACTGTTGGTTTCTGCCATTTTCGCAGCAATTTCGATAGCGTCGGCCGCTTTGATTTTCTGCTCTAACCGCACGAGTGTTAGCGATTTTGAGTAATACAGGTTTGCCTCTTTTGGCTGGCGCTCAATGGCTTTGTCCAGCGCCTCTAAGGCTTGTTTATCTTTACCTTGAGCACGGAGATTGTCAGATAAACTCAGCCAGACTTGCGCATTGTTTGGCTCTGCGGTGATCAAGCTATCATAGAGCACCTGTGCCTTATCCCACTCTTGATGCCAGCGGTAAACATCTGCTAATAACAAAGCTGACTTTAGGTTCAAGGAATCTGGGTTTACAGAATCTGCACCGCGAACAATATCTGAGGGCATCTCGGGAACAGTGTCAAATGTAGTGCTAGACACATTTGCTTGCGCACTAAGAAATACCACCAACTCTTGGTAAGCCGTTTCAATTGTGCCTTGTTGCGCGGGTGACATATTGCCAAAATCACGGATAAGATTAGTTGTGGCAGTCACTCTCACCTGCTGACTAGGATCCGTTAACAGAGGTGCAAGCATTCGCCAACGATTAGCAAATTGATAAGGTTCTGCTGCAATAACAGCCGCTTCTCTGACTATTGCATTGTCATCTTGTAAGCCGCGTACAACAGCAACCAAACTATTTTGACTCGGGTATGGTGCCAGTTGGCGCAAGGCATTCGCTCTTGCTTGATCACTTTGGCGTTTATCTTGTGCGGTGTACACCCATTGTTGGACTTGCTCAGAACTAATAGGTGACGCCGTACTTTGCGTAGATTGTGACTGTTCACTATCTGTGTTTATAGCCGAAGCGTTCATCGCCGAGGTGCCTGCCGCATACACCTGTGATGTCATCAAGGCTGCTGTTGTCAGCACTGTGAGTAGTTTCTTCATCACTTAGCTCCTAAAACTTGGTGGGAAATGCTTGTGCACGTCGAACTTGTAGAGTGCCTCGTTCATCGCTGTATTGCCCGTGAGCAACGGGATTCCCCGTCATACGCAATACGTACGCAATCGCCTTGTCAGCATGGCTAAAGAATTTATGCCACCCCGCACACAAATAGTTAAGCCCCGGCTCCCCTTCTTGGGTTCGAATGAAGCGATTTTTCGGACATTCACCATGACAAGCAAATTTGTAATCACATTGCTGACATTGCGTTGTCAAATTTCGAGATTTCGCAAAGCCAAACTTTTGCTGTTCAGGGGAATACGCCATCTCATCAAGCTTTTGATGATGAATATTACCAACCTTATACTCAGGGTAAACGTAGTGGTCACAGGTGAAGACATCGCCATTTGGTTCCATCGCCAGCCCTTTGCCGCAGATCTCACCTAGCGTACATAAGGGGTTCTTGCGCCCCATCCAAGTCTCAACACTGGCTTCAAAATATTGAACAAAGACTTTGCCAATATCTTTGGTTATCCACTCATCAAACACTGCAATCAAAAAGTCCCCCCATGCCTCAGCAGACACACACCAAGGTTCAACCACAGAGTCTTTGTGATATGGATTTAATCGGGCATCGCCTTGCGTTAACTGATCTTGTGGCTGCCACTTTTGCGGCGCTGTGGTGCGAAATGTTTTTTGCTCTACAATCGGGATAAACTGCATTTGTGGCGACTTCACCACATCACGTAAAAAGCGGTAAACCTCAAGTGGATTTTGGCTCGTTAAGTTATTCACACAGGTTAAGGTCGCAAAGTTAACTTTATGCTTGTGTAATAGCTCAACCGCTTTCATCACTTGCTTAAACGTACCGCGTCCCGCTTTGTTGGTGCGATAGGTGTTATGCAGTAACTCTGGGCCATCAATACTTAACCCAATTAAGAAATGATTATCAGCTAAAAACGCGCACCACTCATCGTTAAGTAAGGTGCCATTAGTCTGTAAATCGTTTGAGATTTTTACGCCTACTGGCTGATATTTTTTCTGAAATGCGACGATTTTCTGAAAATACTCTAACCCGAGCATAGTCGGCTCACCGCCTTGCCACGAGAAGATGATCTCGGGGGTATTTTGTCCTTCAATATATTGTCGAATATAAGTTTCTAACGTGTCGTCATCCATTTTTGGTGAACAGCCCTTCTTGTACTCCAGCAAATCCTGTTTGCTCAAGTAATAGCAGTAAGTGCAATCAATGTTGCAGGCTGCACCAATCGGCTTTGCCATCACGTGCAAACGCTTGGACGCCTTACCGTTAAACTGTGGACCTTGAGTGACTAACATATCTCACCTTTCAAGCGACAAACTAAGAGCCTCCATAATAAAACCCGCATGCCGCCATGGCTTGTTATACCCCTTATAACCAATGGGAATGAAGAGATTGCCTACAATAGATGCTCGCTGATTAGGTTTGGGGCCAACATGACCTCAATGTAATCCCGGCTTAGCTTCAATTTGGAGATCCCCCCATGTTTGCATTAGGTTCTAAATACTCTCTCGCGGCCATCGCGATAAGCACGGTTACGCTAGCTAGCTTATTTGCCTGCACCATGCCAACAGCACCTCACCCCATCGCTCAGCAAATTGATAGCAACATGGTGTTAGTCGAAGGCGGCAGCTTTACCATGGGTTCAAACCAAGCGAATGCCAGTAAAGCCGAAAGCCCAGCCAGAGACGTTACCGTCGGCAGCTTCTACCTCTCAAAATTCGAAGTTACGCAAGAATTGTTTGAATCGGTAATGGGCTCGTCATTAAGCTACTTTAAAGCGCCCGATATTCCAGTTAATAACCTCAGTTGGCAGCAAGCCAATTTCTTTATTGAGCAACTCAACGAAATCACAGGTGAACATTACCGTTTGCCGACCGAAGCCGAATGGGAGTTTGCAGCGATAGGTGGCAACAAGAGCCAAGGTTTTACTTATAGCGGTTCAAATAGCCTTGATGATGTCGCTTGGTATGCGGGTAATGCCAAAAACAAAGCGCACCCTGTTGGTCAGAAACAACCCAACGAACTTGGGCTGTACGACATGACAGGTAACGTCGGCGAATTTGTTATCGATGCCTTTGATGACACCTTTTACCGCTATGGCCCTACCGACAACCCCAGCAATGCCAAAGATGAAAAAGCAGGGTTAGCTCACAAGTCAGTCCGTGGTGGCAGCTTTGCCTATGACCCTGATGAATCAGAGAATTTTCGCCGCGACTTTGCCAGCCAGTCTATAATTATGTCCGACATGGGTCTTCGACTGGCGAAAGACGCGAATTAATTCGAGAAGCAACGTTTAATGCCACTTCAGGGGGCTTAGAGTGCCAGCCTATGGTTAGGAAGAGGATTAATCACGCTGTTCTCATTGATGTTTCACCTCAATGTATTTCACCAATACACTCAAAATTTAGGTAAATAATAATATGAACAAAAAACGTATCTGCGCTCTCGCAGTCTTATCGGGCCTATCCTTCTCAACCATGGCGATGGATTGTGATCCCAACCTATTACCCTCGTGGAAAGATGGCGATAGTAAGGCTGCCATTGTAAGCTTTGTTGAACAATCCACAGACACATCAAAAGATACCTTTGTGCCTGTCGCAGACCGCATTGCGGTATTTGATAACGACGGTACCTTGTGGTCGGAAAAACCCTATTATTTCCAACTGGCGTTCGCCCTTGATCAAGTCAAAATGATGGCCAAAGATCACCCCGAATGGAAAACACAAGCACCGTTTAAGTTCGTATTAAATGATGATATTGATAGTGTATTTGCTGGCGGTGAAGAAGCACTGCTTGAGATAGTCAAAGTCACCCACAGTGGTATGACAGTTGAGGAGTACCAACAAACTGTCGACCAATGGCTAACCACAGCCAAAGATAAGCGGTTCAACAAAGCTTATACTGAGCTGACCTACAAGCCAATGCGTGAGATGCTCACTTACCTACAAGCGAATGATTTTAAAACCTATATTGTGTCAGGTGGTGGCGTGGACTTTATGCGTGCATGGGCACCAGAAGTTTACAATATTCCCGCAGAACAAATCATTGGCAGCGCCCTTAAATACCAATACGCATACAATGATGGTCAACCAACCATCACTAAAATGGGTGAAATCCTCACTATTGATGATAAAGCAGGCAAGCCAGAAAACATTCAGCACATTATTGGTAAAAAACCTGTACTCGCCGTTGGCAACTCAGACGGTGATCACGCGATGATGCAATGGGCGACCAGCCAGCCAAATTCTATGGCGATGATAGTGCACCATACTGACGAAGCTCGTGAATGGAAATATGACCGTAAGTCCAGTGTCGGAAAGCTAGACAAAGCAATGGATGAAGCCAATGACCGTGATAACTGGCATCTTATTGATATGAAAAATGCATGGTGCACTGTTTACTAACGTCGGTAACCTTACCTCGCCCTCTAAAAAATACAACCGAGAAATAAACCCAAAGCTCCCTAGTTGAGGGAGCTTTTAAATAAAGAGTAGTCATCGTCAGAACTGACTTTCCCCTAACTTTTCTTTATGATTTTTCCGGCTTGCTTCACTTGATTCCTCAACCATTTATGCGCACTCTCACTGGTACGGCTCGGGTGCCAAATCGCACACAAATCATATTCTTTATCGGTGAACGGTAGAGGAATGCCTTTCACATCATAAGTCTTTTCGAACGCCTTAATGGTCGATTCCGGCAACATGCCTATGTACTCACTGTTATGAATCACAGGTAACATTTCCACGACACCAGGCGCTCGATACTTAATATCTCGCTTATCAAGATCTGCGATATCTTCATCATTCAACAAGCTTTTCCGACTGTGCCAACGAGACACCACTACGTGCTGTTCTTTTAAAAACTGCTCTGGGGTGATGGAATCCTGGATACGTGGGTGTCGCGCACTGCATACCACTAATAAGCGCTCTGAAAGAATCGGCTCTACTTTTAATACGGTTCGACCACGAGGGGCTAAATCAACGATCAAATCATACCGTTGAAGCCGTAAATCACTTTCAAAATCCTCCGTAAACAGAGGATGTACTTCAATAGAAATATGCGGCGCTTGTTCGTGGATTTGTTTCATCAATTGCGGCATCAATTCATAGCTCGCCGCTGAGACACAAGCCACTGAAAAGATACGATTTGAGACTTTAGGATCAAAAGCCCGTGATGCCGATAATGTCGAACTAAAATTTTTAAATGCAGCAGCCATTGCAGGATAAATATCGCAGGCAAACGTGGTTGGCTCAACACCTGAGGTGTTACGATGAAACAGTGGGTCATCATAAATTTCGCGTAAACGTTTCAGCGCTTTACTCACCGCTGGCTGAGTAATGTCCATCCGCTTTGCAGCACGTGATAAATTTTGCTCTTCAAAGATAGCAACAAAAATGGGGATTAAATTGAGTTCAGTACTTTTCATTCTTCCTGCTGATAAAGCAAAACCCATCAAGCCGATGAAATACGCTTAATGGGTTGAATACATGTCATTTTAGTGTAGGTAATCACCCTAAATGGGGCGAGTGTTATTGCTCAATAATTTGAGCTAAGGTTCGTTTTTGGTGTTTATTGTCTCCAGAGCAGGGAGCGCTTTAGGCAAAGCGTAACCTTTGGTTGTCACCCTCTTCAGTTTCAACCACACACAGATAAATCCTGCACGGCTTAACTTTGCTTGCTGTAAGCGTTGACTCAATGACAGCCACGATGATGAGGCTTGGTACTGATGCAGTTCTAGCTGTTGAGTTTGTCCTCGCAGTTTTCGGTATACCAATACGCGTGCAGTGGCCCAGCTTTTCGTTTTTAGTGCGCGGCTAAAGACTAACCATTGTGGCGTTGGTCGAGTACGATAGTAACGAAACATCATTCGAACCAAAATATAACCCACAGCCAATAAAACGAGCACGGTAAATAGCGCAGGACCATATAGCGATAGCCAAGAACTCATTGTATGTTTAACGGTAAAACGGCGTCCTTCCACCACTAGTGTCTCTAGCTGCTGCGTTTTTGTATTCCACCACTGTAACTTCAGGTCTGGAAAGTGCAGCTCGCCCCCTTTTTGCAATACATACACCACTTCTTCGGTACGTGATGACTGATAATTTCCGCGTGACTGACTATCGTCTAAAGCATTGGGCTTCGGATAACGATGATAGCTATCACTCGGCTCATGGATCTCAGCCTTCGCTAGCAAGGGAGGAAGCAACACAGATAGAGTATCCGTACCTGTTAGTGTTACGCTGCGAGTAATGCTATCGCCCACTTTTAGCTCACCCTGTTCACGAGATACTTCCCATTGCTCGCTCGCGGTTAACGCACTGGCTGCAACCCATCCTTTGTCTCCGCTTAAAAAGCCAGACGGAAGACTGGCCTTAAATGCCAATGGCGGCGTCGTTAAATTCGCCTGTATATTCTGACCATTTGGCGCTGAAACTTGAGCCGTTACACGGGTCGGTGGGATATGAAATTGTCCTGATGCCTGTGGGTACAAGGTAATTTCCCAGCGTTGAATTGACCAAGTTTGTCCATCACGACGTTGGGTATAATTGGTCGCCAACGGGTTACGTTGCTTAACGATGACATTAGGAATTTCAATACTGTCGATCCGAGTACCACCGGTTAACCAGCGCGGGGTCGAGACTTCAATCACCATGACGATCTGCTCACTAACCGCATACACTGCTTCTTTCTGGTCAGATGTTTCTTCATCACTGGCGGTATTGCTATGCTTTGTATTTTGAGTAGCTTTGGCACTTTTATCAGTCCCTTCAAGCCAAGCATTCACACTCACCAAGTTTTTCATCTCTGCCTGATCATATTTCGAAATAATGACACTTTCAGCGGCCATAACAGGTTGTAAAAACAACAAGATAAGGCTGAGTAAAACCCACTTTGGCTTATTCATTGGATTCATCAGCGCCTCCTTGTGAGGTAGTAGAACCAAGTTTGCCTTGCTCCGCCGTTTGCGCTATGCGCTGCAACTGGAATTTAGCACGCAAAAAGTATTTAGGATCAGCCTCTACACGTCGTAGCCATTTATCAGCCAGTTCATCACTTCCAAGAATTTCGTTGGCATTGAGTGTCTCTCGTACCATCATTTCCGAACTCACTTGCTCTTCTGCCCCTTCGGCAGTTTGCGGGTTATCACCAAGCTCAAACGATTCTTCAGGGCCGTCGGTCGTGCCTGATTGACTTTCACTGGTACGGTTAATCTCTTCAACAATGCCTTTAATCACTTGGTAATTATGATCGGCTTGTTCGCGAATGGGCTCAGTTTGGGCATGCTGAGCCAGTTGTAAGAACATATCCCGTGCGGCAAGGTATTCTCGCTGACGTGCCAACGCATTCGCGGCATTGAATAACCCTAATTCACGTTGTGCTGAACGAGTGCTAGCACCGGTATCTTCAATAGCTTTACTAACAACTGCAGGGCTGCTCTTGCCCACTTGTAAAAAGGCACTGTGCGCCAACTGATATTCAGCACCATAGTAATACGCCACGCCTTTGCGTAAGGGATCAGTAAAGTGTTGTGCTGCTTTAACATACTCTTGCCGATTAAAATACAGCTGGCCTTGCTGATCTGGCGTTAACCACAGATCGCTCCACCATGCCGACATCCGATCAAATACGGTAACTGTCTCGGTTTCTGACGCGATTTCCTCTGCCGTTGGTGTCGCTTTAGTGTGGATATTTTGTGCTGAAACAGGCGCTGAAAATGTGACAGGAAGAAGTACTGCCGCCACCAAGCACCATTGAACCAGCCAACCTTTACGAAACCACAACAGCAAAATAAAGGTGATAGGAAACAATACGTAATAGCCCATGTCTTTCCATGGCATTGCAGATTCGTTGTTGAGTTGCATGTGTCGCTCAACATAACGATTCAAAGTTTGCACATCACTGGCATCAACCGAAACCTCGACCAATTTACCCTCAGTGCTATTTGCCAATTGATTTAAAGATTTCAAATCAAAAGGCTGATGACTCACCACATCCGAATTCCCCATCGCCAACACTAACAGTTGGTGAGGGCTGCGCGCGAAATACGCACTAAATGCCTCGATTGTGGTTGGATTGGCGCCATCAGTAATCAATAAAACCGATCCAGCTAATTCGTTACCCAATAAGCTTGAGATAAGCGGTAAGGCTTGTTCAGCAGATTTACCAGATTCAGGCATAATGCTCGGCTCAATGGCGGTTAAAAATGGCGTAAACACATCGCTATCTTGGGTGGGAGGCATTGCCGTATGTGCTGAGCCGCTATACACCACCAACCCTGTTTTACCGCCTTGCCTTAGCGCCAACAGGTCACGGACCTTTTGCTTCGCGCGTTCTAGTCGACTTGGTGCTACATCTTTTTCTAACATAGATTCGCTAGCATCCATCACCACCAGCATGGTCGCTTTGTCTTCACCAAAAGGGGAGGCTTCACGCTGCCAACTCGGGCCTGCGCACACTAAAATCGCCAACACCATCAACAGAGTCAGCACTTTAAGCGGAAGTTGTTTTTTCCAACCTTTCTCACCAATCGTCAGCGCATCTCGTAGGTGCTTTGGTAACACCTGTTGCCAACTTGATACTTCATCAAGCTGCCAGCGCCAATAAACTGTGATAGCCAATGGAATAAACGCAACTAACCACCAAGGGCGAATAAAATGAAAACCGCTCAGCACTTGCTGCCAAAAAAGAGAATCAGTCATGATCACTGCCTCCTACGATTGCAGCAGCTCGCTCTCGCTGTTTAGTCACCCTTCGTTTTAAGGTCAATATGAAGAAAGTCAGTAAATAGATCACCACAACCGCACTGATCAAATAATGATGAATCGTCTGTTTAGGCCGATAGGTTGTCGCTTCATAAAGCGCGGGCTCTAGCTCACCGATAGTGGCATAGGCTTGTTCCAGCTCAGACTGGTCCAAGGCTTGAAAAGATTGGCCACCTGATAAGGCGGCAACACGTTTAATAGTATTCATATCTAACGCCTGCTCACCAACAGTTGCAGGATCTCCCATGGCGACCATGTGAATACGCACATCTTTCGCCCCTGCGACTTTGGCGGCTTCTATAGGTTCAACAAAGCTGCCCGTGTCGTTACCATCTGTCAGCACAATGGCCACTTTTTCCCGTGTGGGCTGGCTAGCGTCTTGGTCTTGGGTATAAATTTGGTCAAAAACTTTAATCGCCAAACCAATCGCATCACCCAAGTGCGTACTTTGCCCTGCCATCGCGACATCGGTTTGCTGTAACAGATCCAGCCAAGCTTGCTGATCAGCAGTAAAAGGCGTTTGTAAAAATGCAGCATCACCAAACAAAATTAAGCCAAGACGATCCCCTTGACGGGTGTTAGCAAAGTCCGTCAACACTTGCTTGGCAGCAGCCAGACGTGAAATTCGCTGTCCAGCACGGATCCCTTCGGCAGAGTTGGCCTTTGTCGCAACAAAGTCGGTCTCTGCCATCGAGCCAGATAAATCCACGACCACCATGACATCACGACCAAACTGCTCACGTACCTGAGGCTTGCCTAAAATCATAGGTTTAGCTAACGCAGTGATGACCAATATCCAAGATATAATTAAGATCACTCTTTGCCACCAGCTCGGTGTAAGTTGACTTGCACCTTCGCTTGGTGTTTCTCCCAACACCGTCATTAAGGTGTCAAAAAATGGAATTTTTATTGCGGTCTTCTTGGTGCGGTAAGCAGGAATAAACCAATACACCAACAACGGCAGTGGCAATAACAAGAAACTGTAGGGGTGAACGAATTCAATTGATAACCCTAACCATGCGCTAAATATCGTCATCATTGCGCCCCTTTATTGGTTACGCTAATTGGTTTTGCGTTATCTAATTTTGCATTACGATGAAGCAGCAACCACTTACGGGTATGAGCAATCAAAGTCACTAACTCAGGTTCAGTTAGGGAGCGCTGACTCGACAAACTTACCGCTAACCACTTTTTGCCAATTTCCCCCTGGTACTGAAAATCAGCGTCAGACTTAACCTCAGCATCACCCTTGACACTGCTCAGCGTTGCCGATGGCAATAAGCTATCAAGTTTTTGTAATAAAGCGTCCCCAAATAATGCCGAATTTTGGGGTTCGAGATAAACCAACACGGCTTTGAGAATAGTTAATAACGATGTCGCACTTTCGCGGGGTAAGCCAAGATCGAGTGTTGCCAATGCTTGTAAAGCTTCGCGACGATAGCGATTTTGCCACCACAGCTTAATGCGGTGATAGCCCCAGACTAAACACCCGACTAAAATCATAAAGGCGAGTACCTTCCAACCTATGGTTTGTGGCCACCACGCTACGGACTCAGGGACAGCCACATCCACAATATCGCGTAAAATATAGGTACTAGGTGGGGTGTGAATACTCATTAGCGCCCTCCCACAGCACGTTTAAATTGTTCGAGATGCAGCCCTTGGGTATCAAGTTCGATCATAGGGAGATGTTGCACCGCCATAAGCTGTAATAGCTGTTGTTTTTTTAATTGATGGTGTTGCTCTAACCCTTGGCGGGCTTTTTCCATCTGTTGGCGATTAGCAAGATTAAATTGATAATCACCGTCCCCCACCACCCAAGGCGTAAACGTGCTGGAGTCTGTAGCTATGTCTGCAGAATGCATAGCCACAAAAGCACTTTCTAAAGGGTCAGCAATGAGTACGCCTAACACATCGTTATGCTTTTGCAGGTGCTTTAAATGAAGAATGTCATCGCTAGTGACGCCAGACCAATCACTCAAAAATATAATGGTGTTATTGCGGCATTTTAATCGACCAAGCAATCGCACCAAGGCCGCCATACCAACATCTGGGCTATCTTGGCGACTGACATCCAAGGCTTGGTTAGCTTGAGCTAATTGGTTGAGATTAGACAGCACATTGGCTTGCGAACGCTTCGGCATGCTGTATTCGATGCTATCGTGACGGCTAATCACAAAACCGACCCGATCGCTGTCTTTCAACACTCGCCACGCAGTTAAGGCGGCAATTTCAGCAGCGACCACTGATTTCATCATATTAACCGATGAAAAAAACATGCTGCTACGCTGATCAACGCAGAGGATCACGCTACGATCTTTCTCTTCAGTGTAGCTTCGCACATGAGGCTTACCCGTTCGCATCGTAACCTTCCAATCAAGATTACGAATATCATCGCCTTGTTGGTAATGACGTAGCTCTTCAAAATTCAGCCCTCGCCCACGAAACGATGAATGGTGCCGACCCGATAGCGCGCTACCTGCTTTGCGCTGAGGAAGGAAACTGAACCCATCAACCTGCGCTTGAAGTCTCACTAAACGTGAGTAATCACAATAAATTCGCTCATCGAATTGCTTAGCGAGTTGCTTTGCAGAATGATTTGAAGCGTACTTTGAAGAGGGCTTTGAAGTGTCACCTTTTCTTCTATCTGCCTCATCTTTGAAAGTCATAGTGCCGCCTTAGCCAATTACGACATGATCAAGAAGCTCATTCACCACATCTTGGCGCGTAATACCATCGGCTAACGCGTCATAGCTCAGCGTAAATCTGTGCCCGAGCACATTGGCAGCAACCGCGCGGATATCATCAGGCTCGACGTATGTTTTACCTTGCAACCATGCATTGGCACGCGCACATTTATCTAACGCAATCGATGCGCGAGGACTCGCGCCGACATCAATCCAACGCGCAAGACGAGAGTCAGGGTAACGCTCGGGTTTTCGTGTCGCCATCACAAGGCCCACAATGTAGCGCTCAATCAGTTCAGACACTTCAACCTCAGGCAAAGCTTGGCGTGCCGCTAAAATATTGGCAGGATCAATAGTGAGCATCTGGTTATGGGCGTGACTATCGCCACCGTTTGCAATGCTATTCGAAGTGCTATCGGGTCTCACCACCTCTTCACTGCGCACTAAACGAATAATCTCGGCTTCAGCATCATCGTCAGGGTAATCCACCGTCACCTTCATGATGAAGCGGTCCATCTGCGCTTCTGGCAATGGATATGTTCCTTCTTGTTCAATTGGGTTTTGGGTCGCCAATACCATGAAAAGCTCGGGTAATTGATGGGTTTTATCCCCGACAGTAATGGTGTTTTCCGCCATGGCTTCAAGCAAGGCCGCCTGCACTTTGGCTGGCGCACGGTTGATTTCATCAGCAAGCACTATGCTGTTAAAAATAGGGCCGGGCTGAAAATGTAACTGCGGTTTTCCATCAAGGTCTTGATACACCTCAGTGCCAGTGACATCCGAAGGAAGAAGATCAGGGGTAAATTGGATCCGACCAAAATCCGTATTCAAGGCGTTTGCTAAGGATTTCACCGAACGCGTTTTTGCAGTTCCCGGTAAACCTTCCAGCAATACGTGCCCATTAGTGAGTAACCCTATCACCAAAGCCTGAACCACATGGCTTTGCCCTATGACGCTCTTCTCAGTTTGTTGAATTAGTTGGTTAATAGCTTGCTGTGCGTGGTTCATAACGTGCCCTCGAATGCTTAATGCCTTACTGTGTACAACCTACCCTCTAATCCCATAACTATTGGTTATAAAACTCATACTGACTGCGCGACAATGCGATCACTTTTTACGAATGTAACGCTGTAATTGTTGAATTGCTTCAGGCGGTGCAACACCTGCTAATTGATTGGTACACAGCTCAAATGCTTGTGCGATTTCAGCTTGAGCGATATCACTTTGCGCATAATTACGTGCCAAGACTTCGCACTCAGCATATAAATGTTGTGGGTTACCTCCGACTTGGTACGCCATATGGAGTGCTTTACTCGCTGCCAACACATCCGTTTTCTCTAGCGCTAAGCCGTATACGTACCAATATTGCGGGTTACGTTCGGCGGTTTCCGCAGCTTGCTTGAGATACTGTGTCGCCTGTTGGTGTTTACTGATACGCAACAAGGCCAAACCCGCACTGTATGGCAAGGCACTGGATTTTGGCTGCGCTTTCATTCCAGCTAACAAGGTCTTCAGCGCTTTATCTTCATCATCTTGAGCACGATAAAGATCGGCTAGGTTGGCATAGCTATTTTCAAAATACGGCTCAATCTTGATTGCCTCTTGGTACATTTGAATGGCCTTATCGGTTTGTCCTAAATCACGATAAACATTCGCCAAGTTAGTACGACCAAACCCTCGATCAGCATTAAATCTTTGAATCGCCATATAGTCATCTAATGACGGTTGCAGCAGTTCACGTTGCGCTGAGTTCATTTGTTGATAACTTCCCACCAAAGCCGCTGCTGCTTCAGCGCGAATAGATAACACGGGATCATCCAACAAAGGTTCAAGGATTTGCCAGCGATCACCAAACGCATACCCGGCTGATCCAGCAATGGCCCCTAACCTGATCAAGTCGCTGTCATGCTTCACCGAGCGCGCTAAAGACACCAAGGTATTCTTGCCTGTATTGCCAGCCATTCGTTCCAAAGCTGAAGCGCGAATAATGTCGCTCAACGAGGCATCTTGCGCGGAATACGCCAGTGCATCAGGTGCACCACGGTGTCCAATCGCATCAGCGTAAAACGCTACCGCAAAATGTTGCTGGCTACGGTACTTAGAATTCGGGAACCAGCTAGCAATCTGTTTATCGGCCCATTGATCAGTTTGATCTTGATGGCACGACGTACATACATTGGGGGTTTTTATATGCTGACTGAGATCAGGGCGTGGTACATGCCAGCTGTGATCACGACGAGGATCGACTTGCATGTAAGTCGTTTCAGGCATGTGGCAACTAGTGCATTGCGAGGCTTCGCTATTCGCCTGATGGAAGGTATGTTTTTCTGGTGTGTATTCCGATGCAATATGGCATTGGCTGCACACGGCTTCTTGAGGGATTTTCAATGTAGCACTGTGAGGATCATGGCAGTTGGTACAAGTCACACCTTTCTCTGCCATTTGTGATTGTAAGAAGGATCCATACACATAATCTTCATCAAAAATCTGACCATCAGGATAATAAAGCTCAGCGGTAATCAAACTGAGGCGATATTTATCAAGCAATGCGCCTTTCACATGATCAGCGGTCTCATTGAGTTGCGTACGTCGACTGTGGCATTGGGCGCAAATCTGTAATTGCTGAGTTGGCATTACCTCTTTGGGCTGCAGGGTACTGTGCCCCTCTTGGTAAACCCACTCTTTCACCGCTATCGACAGATCGCGATCAAAGCCATAATGAAACTCTGATGGAATCGGAATTCCAGCCTTTTGGGCTTGTTGAGCCAACGCGATATGTTTACTAGCAGGACCATGACACGCCTCGCAACCCACATTAATTTCAGACCAAGTAGTCGCATAGGTATTGTTGACTGGATCGTAATTTTTTTTAAGATTGGTTGAATGGCAATCGGCACACATGAAATTCCAATTCTGCCCCGTGTTGGTCCAATAAAATTCATCGGTGGGTGTGAGATCTGGATAGAGGTGAAACCAACGTTGACCACCGTCTTCTGCACGTCTTGTGTCCCATGCAAACGGTATAAGCTGCAACCTCCCGTCATCAAATTCCACCATGTATTGCTGAAGAGGTGACCAACCAAAGGTATAACTGATTTTATAATCGTGCCATTTACCATCGGGGCCTTGAATATTGACCCAATACGCATCGCCTTTACGGAAAAAACGGTTTTCCTCGCCTTGGTGAATCATGCTGCGCTCATTAAAATCACCCAACACGGATGCATTATCGGCATGTCGCATTGCCATATCATGGTGTGACCCCTGCCATGCTGCCACTTCTTCGATATGGCAATCCACACAAGCATCACTGCCTACAAATTGCGCGGCTCTATTTTCACGGCTGCCCTCTTGCGCCAATAACGGCGCACTCAGCAACACCAGTAAACCTATTAAGCCCTGCCAGTAACTTGCCCACTTCCATTGAGCCATAACTTTCCTTGTTATTTTGTTCTCTAGTCAAAGATAGAAAGGATTTTTCTTTTTAGACAAGTCATTAGCCTAGCCGCCATATAAAAAAGGGCTCCGAAGAGCCCTTACTTTTGCGGTGAAAATTACTTGTTTGGGTTTTCTTTCAATTTTTCCATCACTTGATCAAGCGAGAAACTGGCCGCTTTTTGCCTTGGTGGGAACTCTTGGAAGGTTTCTAAGAATTTACCGACATAAGCTTGTGCTGGCACTAGCATGTACGCACGATCTAACATCCAATCATAGTAAGTATTAGAGGTCACATCAGCGATTTCGTACGGGTCCATACGCAAGTTGAAGATCTTAGGTACACGCAGTGGGGTGAAGGGTTCAGCCCAAATACGCAAGGTTCCTTTCGCGCGCTGCTCTAGAAATACAATCTTCCAATTGTGGTAACGCAGTGAACTTAAATCGCCATCATCAGTGAAGTAGAAAATCTCTTCACGTGGCCCTTTTTCTTCGGTACCCGTTAGATAAGGCAGGAAGTTATAGCCATCAAGGTGCACTTTGAATTTCTTGTCACCCGCGCTATAACCCTCTAGCAGTTTTTCTTTAATTTTGTCATCACCGGCGGCTGCCACCAGTGTTGGCATCCAATCCATGTGGTGCATGATTTCATTAGAGACAGATCCTGGTTCGATTTTGCCCGGCCAACGCACCATTGCAGGTACACGGTACGCTCCTTCCCAATTGGTATTTTTCTCACCACGGAACGGCGTTAAACCAGCATCTGGCCATGAATTCATGTGAGGGCCGTTATCCGTCGAATAAAAGACAATGGTGCTATCTTTGATGCCCAAGTCATCGACTTTTTTCAGTAACTCTCCGACATGGTTATCATGCTCAACCATACCGTCTGCATAAAAGCTGATCCCTGTTTTCCCTGAGTTTTCCGCTTTCACATGCGTACGGAAGTGCATGCGAGTCGCATTCCACCAAACAAAGAAAGGTTTTTCCGCTTTAACTGCGCGATCCATGAAATCTAATGCAGCATCAAGGGTTTCATCGTCGACCGTTTCCATTCGCTTCCGCGTTAATGGGCCTGTATCTTCGATCTTGCCATCAGCATAAGACTTAATTACCCCGCGAGGGCCGAATTTTTTACGAAATTCAGGGTCTTTCGGATAATCAACATTCTCAGGTTCTTCCTCGGCGTTCAAATGATAAAGGTTGCCAAAAAATTCGTCGAAGCCGTGGTTGGTTGGAAGATGTTCGTCTTTGTCGCCTAAGTGATTTTTACCGAATTGTCCTGTCATGTAGCCAAGAGGCTTAAGCATTTCAGCGATGGTGGCATCTTCTGCTTGTAAGCCTAAATCTGCGCCAGGTAAACCCACTTTACTTAAGCCAGTGCGCAGTACCGATTGCCCTGTGATGAAAGTCGAGCGCCCTGCGGTACAAGATTGCTCACCATAATAGTCAGTAAACATCATGCCTTCTTTGGCAATACTGTCGATATTCGGTGTTTTATACCCTACTAAGCCAAAGGTGTAAGCACTGATATTCGTTTGCCCAATATCGTCCCCCCAAATAACCAATATGTTCGGTTTTTCTGCTGCGATGCTGCTACTTGTCGCGCTAATCCAAGCGGCGGCAAGAATCGCTAATCGGCGTTTAACGCCATATTTCGCTGTCATATAAACCTCTATCTCCAATAGAAATAAGCTTCCTGCACAAAAAGATATAGTTCACATAATGAGCAATTGCGAATCACTTCATGCACAGGTTAGGCATATTTATGCTTGTACCCGCTCAACTCAAAAGCAGATCACTCTCACAGGAAATAAAACTGTCCAGACATTCACAATGAATCGTAACTTTCTTTTTTAGGGGAAATTTGAGATAGGCATGCGTGATCTAACTCTCGCTTTACTTGAAAGCTCTTTTCCTAGAGTTAAAAGATAAAACTAATAGATACAGTCACTTAAGAAGCCGCTATAACCATTGTTTATAACCACTATAAAGCGACAAATTTCAATCACATCATTAACTTATTAGCCAACGACAGCACAGGCAATTACCTGTGTTTCATTTCTAACTCTTAACCAATTTGGAGTTTTTATGGCTACCCAAATGAGCAAACTGGCCGTCAGTATTGGTGTGCTGGCAACGTCTGGCGCAGCAGTTGCGGCAGATCAGCCAAACATCCTTGCTATCTTCGGCGATGATGTCGGCTACTGGAACATCAGTGCTTACAACCAAGGCATGATGGGTTACGAAACCCCCAACATTGACCGTATCGCGAATGAAGGTGCATTATTCACTGATCACTATGGTCAGCAATCTTGTACTGCAGGTCGTGCCGCGTTCATTACCGGCCAAGAACCATTTCGCACCGGTTTGTTAACCATAGGTATGCCAGGTTCCGATCAGGGTATTCCTGACTGGGCACCAACCATTGCCGACCTATTGAAAGACCAAGGTTACATGACGGCACAGTTTGGTAAAAACCACCTTGGTGACCAAGATAAACACCTGCCTACTAACCACGGCTTTGACGAATTCTTCGGTAACCTTTACCACTTAAACGCTGAAGAAGAACCAGAAACTTACTACTACCCGAAAGATCCTGAGTTCCGTAAGAACTATGGCCCGCGTGGCGTCATCAAATCTTTCGCTGACGGCAAAATTGAAGACACAGGCCCTATGACGCGTAAGCGTATGGAACATGCTGATGAAGAGTTCCTCGAAACGTCACTGGCATTTATGGAAAAGGCGGTGAAGGCCGATAAACCTTTCTTCATTTGGCACAACACCACACGTATGCACGTTTGGACCCGCCTTCAAGAGAAGTATCAAGGTAAATCAGGTATCAGTATCTATGCTGACGGTATGCTAGAGCATGATGATCAAGTGGGTATTCTGCTTGATAAACTGGACGAGCTTGGCGTGGCCGATAACACCATTGTTATTTACTCAACCGATAACGGTGCGGAAACAGTCTCTTGGCCTGACGGCGGTGCAACGCCATTCCACGGTGAAAAAGGCACAACATGGGAAGGCGGAATGCGCGTTCCTCAGCTTGTTCGCTGGCCAGGTGTAATTAAACCGGGTACTAAGATCAACGAGATGATGGCACACCAAGACTGGCTACCAACCTTGCTTGCAGCTGCTGGTGTTGACGATGTAAAAGAGAAACTCGCAAAAGGCTATAAAGCCAATGGTAAAGAGTGGAAGGTGCACATTGATGGCTACAACTTCAAGCCATATTTCGAAGGTAAAGAAGAAAAAGGCCCGCGTGATTCATTGCTGTATTTCACTGCCAATGGCGAACTAAATGCGGTACGTTGGAATGATTGGAAACTGCACTTCGCAACGCTTGAAGGCAATATCACTGACGCCGTACGCTTCTCACCAAACTGGCCGAAGATTATCCACCTACGTGCCGACCCATTCGAAAAAGCGCCGCATGAATCAGGTATGTACCTACGCTGGATGGCAGATAACATGTGGTTGTTCGTGCCAATTCAAGACGTGCTGGGTGAATTCTTCCAAACACTGCCAGATTACCCAATGCAGCAAGGTGCAATCATGAACCCAGCCAGCATTGATTACCAATCGCTGGGGCTGAAAGCCAAAATGAATCAACTTGATGAGCTACAAAAGAAAGTAGCTACAATGAAGTAATCGCCAATCAGCCAATTACGTCTAGCAATAGATGATAATAAAAAGCGCCTATCATTGCTGATTGGCGCTTTTTTATTTAACGATAACATCCACGCACAGCAGCCACCGTTAAAAAATACGTTGAATTTATAACCGCTTACTGAACCAAAAATGAGGCTTCTATGTTAATAAAGGCGAGTTCACGATAGTAATCCCCTTTGTTATACACAGAAACAGTGGATAACTTTTTAGTTTTCGCACCTTCTGGTCAAATTACCACCAAAAAGGATGATTTATAAGTTTTTAAAATGATGAATAACTTGGTTCTCGCTACCTCGCCAAACCAACGATGGATCGTGCTTATCTTGCTCAAATTTTCCGTCAATCATCACATCAACTAAATCAATCACAGCTTGTTGCTCATCACTGAGTTCATTGAGTAAGTATCCCGACCATAACCAAATGTCCTTGTCTGGACATTCACTGCGGACACGTTTAACCAACTGAAGTACTGCGGCAACGTTTTGTGGATGCAAGGGATCACCACCAGAAAGCGACAAACCACGACGTTTAATGCGGGTGTCATTCAAGTCTGCGATAACGCGATCTTCCATCTGCTGAGTAAACAAATGTCCGCTATCTAATCGCCATGTGCTCTTGTTATAGCAACCACGACACTGATGCACACAGCCAGACACAAACAATGTACAACGTGTACCGGGGCCGTTTACAACATCAACAGGGTAATAATTATGATAGTGCACAGTGTTTCCTCGCAGCTAGAAAAACAAAAGAAGCGCACGGGGCACTTCTTTTATTCGATTTAACGTATTTCTTTATATATCAGTGCACTACATGTGCTTAACACGACGTTTAACTTCTTCTTGCTTACCAAAGTTAAACGGACGCGCATCTGGGCTACCTAAGTAACCACATACACGGCGTGTTACTGATACTTTAGATGGCTCGTGGTTACCACATTTAGGGCAAGTAAAGCCTTTACTCGTACAATCAAATTCACCCGTAAAACCACAGTCATAACACTCATCAATCGGAGTATTCGTACCGTAGTAAGGAACACGGCTGTAGCTGTAATCCCATACATTTTCTAACGCTTCAACATTGTGTTGAATATTCGGGTATTCGCCGTAACAAATGAAACCACCATTTGCGATTTCAGGGTATGGCATTTCAAAGTCAATTTTGTCGTACGGGTTAACTTGCTTCTCGACATCTAGGTGGAAACTGTTGGTGTAGTACCCTTTTTCAGTAACGCCTGATACCAAACCAAACTCTTTCGTATCGATTGCACAGAAACGACTACACAAGTTTTCACTTGGTGTACTGTAAAGGCTAAAGCCATAACCTGTTTCATTTTTCCACTGCTCGGTTGCGTCTTTCAGACGTTGAACGATAGCAACCGCTTTGTCACGTAGCTCTGTGCTGTCGTAAACATGTTCGTCTGTACCATACAAAGCATTGATAGTTTCATGGATACCAATGTAACCCAGTGAAATAGATGCACGACCATTTTTGAAAATTTCAGCCACATTATCATCGGCATTCAAGCGCACACCACAAGCACCTTCCATATATAGGATAGGAGCAACACGAGCCTTCACACCTTCAAGGCGAGAGATACGAGTTTCTAGGGCACGGCGAGCAAGTTTTAGGCGCTCATCAAGTAGTGTGAAGAATTGGTTTTCATCACCTTTCGCTTGTAGCGCGATACGCGGCAAGTTAAGGCTAACCACACCAATATTGTTACGACCTTCGTGCACTAGCTGGCCATTTTCTTCGTAAGCACCTAAGAAGCTACGACAGCCCATAGGGGTTTTAAATGAACCCGTTACTTCAACCACTTTGTCGTAGTTAAGAATATCTGGGTACATACGCTTAGATGCACACTCAAGCGCAAGTTGCTTGATATCGTAGTTCGCATCACCTGTTTTATGGTTTAAGCCATCTTTGATTGCAAATACCAATTTAGGGAATACCGCTGTTTTACGGTTTTTACCTAGGCCAGCAATACGATTCTTTAGGATAGATTGTTGGATTAAACGAGATTCCCAAGATGTACCCAAGCCAAAGCCAAATGTCACAAATGGTGTTTGACCGTTTGCGGTATGTAGTGTGTTTACTTCATACTCAAGCGATTGGAATGCATCGTAACATTCTTTTTCTGTGCGCTTTTTAGCAAACTCTTCTGGTTGAGCAATTTCCCACTCGACCGCAACCGCTAGGTGTTTTTCGTAGCTTACAGTCACGAAGGGTGCGAGTACCTCATCAATACGGTTGATGGTTGTACCACCGTAAATGTGGCTAGCCACTTGCGCGATAATTTGTGCTGTTACCGCTGTTGCTGTCGAAATTGATTTTGGTGTATCAATTTCTGCGTTACCCATTTTAAAGCCATGCGTTAACATGCCATCTAAATCGATCAACATGCAGTTGAACATAGGGAAGAACGGTGAGTAATCCAAGTCATGGTAGTGAATATCACCATTTTCATGAGCTTGAACGATATCTCGCGGTAGCAGATGCTGTTTTGCATAGTGCTTAGCAACAATACCCGCCAGCAGATCACGCTGAGTTGGGATAACTTTGCTGTCTTTGTTTGCGTTCTCATTTAGCAGTGAAGCATTGCTCTGCTCAATCAGGCCACGAATTTCATTATTTAGGTGACTTTTCTTTTCACGTGAAAGATCGCGGTCGTGACGGTACTCAATGTATGCACGCGCCACCTCTTTATGTGGTCCTGCCATTAGGTGGTTTTCAACCGCATCTTGGATAGCGTGAATTTCCACTTCTTCTGCTGACATAAACTGTGAAAGCACACCGTCAGCAACAGATGCAGCATAGGCTTGATCCATCACTTCCACTGACTTAGCAGCACTCAGCACGGCCTCTTTAATACGGTATGCATCGAAAGGTACACGGCATCCATCACGCTTAATAACAACAGGGTTCACAGCAGACTCCTATAATGACACTGTCACAAAAACACTAAATGTAGGGGTCTTACAAACAACCACTACAATATATGGTGCGTATTAGGCAGAATTTAGAGAAAACAAACATTGATCAATATCAAGTTTTTACAAAGAGCGGATAGGGATCGAACGATGATTTTGACCTACTCCTAAAAACCAAATGTAATTTATTTCCTGACACTTTTTGTCAAACAATTTATTCGCTTCCAACCCACCTTTTGAGCAAAAAAAATTCTTGCAATCTCTAAAATAAAGTAGAATGGATAGACACTTTATTAGGATGTTTTTTACATGGATGAACTCAGCCTAACCGCTCGAGTAGACAAAGCTGCACTTACTAATCTATCAACAGGGTTTCGTTGGGCTTCTGCTGTATCGCTGTTTTTCCTATTGATGATGACCTTCTCTTTTCGCATAGATAAGACGGACATCATGGATGGCTATTTCGATCACTTTTTTCTTCTCACGATCGTTAACAGCTTTATTTTTATCTTTGGCGCTAAATTCTTAAGCATCCCCTTCTTTCAGCAACACTGGAAGCTCGCCAGTATTAGCTACGCGGGCGTATTCAGTACATGTTGGGCAGCTATCATTAGCTTAATATCGATCGGTGGGGATTATTACGATGCAGCTGACATTTTAAGCGACATCATGCTAATGATCGTTTTGTTGGGTTTTTTCTCTTATCGTCCTGCGTTTTATGCTGGGATTATTCCTATTTTGCTCGTCAGCACAGTGATCAGTTTTCTCTCATCAAAAAACAGCTTCATCCTGCCGACAGAAAAATTCATTGCGGCCTGCTTAGTCGTCGAGTCTGGGCGGCGGATCCTGTATCGCTGGTTTTCGAATAACATCGAAAAAGATCACGAAAATATACGATTGATGAAAAAGCTCTCAGATATGGCGTCACGCGATCAGCTGACAGACATTAACAATCGACGCTTCTTTGAATACGAGTTAGACAAACAATTTCAGCACACCAAACGCACGCAAGGCGAACTGGGGTTAGTGATGATCGATATTGATCATTTCAAGAGCTATAACGATGAACTCGGCCATGTTGAAGGGGATAAATGTCTTCGCAAGGTTGCTGCTATTATCCAGAAGAGTCTAAAGCGCCATACAGATAGCGTGTCTCGTTATGGTGGAGAAGAGTTTGTGGTGCTGCTTCCTAATACCGACATAGCTGGCACTATTGAGGTTGTTAAACGAATCCAAACCAACTTAGCTAACGCTGCTATGTTACACCCGGATTCAAGCACGAGTGAATGGGTGACAGTAAGCCAAGGGATCGCACAATGGCGTCAGCATGTAGGGCCAGAGTCTTTGCTGAAAGAAGCCGATAATTATTTATACCTTGCAAAAAAGTCAGGGAGAAACCAATTCCTTTATTCGACGGCATGACGTACTACAGAAAAATCATCTTTACTATACTGACTGAACAATCACAGTTGTTATTCTTCATAGCTAAAGATGGTGAACCTTGTGAATATTGTCGATACACACAATGATGCCCCTCACCGTCTTTGCAATGCCGCGCTCACATACTTATCTCCCATCAAACCTACTGTGTGTGCGTTTACTGGCGTTATCCTCCTGCTAATTAGCATCACACTCTTAACGACAACAGCAAAAGCCATCGAGATTTCACCTATACCAACGGTTCGTCACACAGGCGATCTCAATACCATAAAAGATGAAGGCGTCATCCGTGTATTGGTTGCTGCAGACCTCGGCTTTTACTATCTCGATAAAGGCAAGCCCAAAGGAGTAGTCTCAGAAATGCTTATTTTATTCGAGAAATACCTCGCTAAGCATACCGATAAGCGGCTTCACCTCAGCGTTATTCCCATTGCCCGAGATCAACTCATGCCTGCACTCATCGCAGGTATTGGCGATATTGCCGCAGCCAACCTTACCATCACAACCCAGCGTGCAAACAAAGTCGATTTCAGCACACCAATATTGAAAGATATCGACGAGGTTTTCATCACTTCAGACAAAGCCAAGCCAATCACACGGTTTGAACAGCTCGCGAATCAAGATGTGTGGGTTCGACCGAGTTCTAGCTATTATCAAAGCATTCGAAAAATTAATCGGGCATTAAAACAGCAAGAGTTAGCACCAATGCAGGTGCACTTTATTGAAGAAACCATGCAGGATTACGAACTGCTTAAAATGATCCAATCAAACATGATCACCATGACGGTGCTTGATAGCCACAAAGCCGAATTTTGGGATTTAGTCACAGACGACCTACAAGTTCATACACAATCCCCTATCCGAACTGGCGGCCAAATAGGTTGGATGTTCAGAAAAGACAGCCCTGAACTGGCCAAAATTGTGAATGGCTTTGTTGATAACAACCGACGTGGGACACTTAATGGCAACGTCATATTTAACCGTTACCTCAACAGCCAAGCGTGGTTTCAAAAAGTAGTCAGCCCGGACAATATCAAAAAATTCAAAAAGCTCGAAAAACGATTCACGCGTTATGGCGACAAATACGACATTAACTGGTTAATCATTGCCGCCCAAGCCTTTCAAGAATCACAGTTTGACCAATCAAAACGTTCTCATGCTGGTGCCGTTGGCATTATGCAGGTACTGCCACAAACTGCGAGAGAACCTTATATCAACATCCCTAACATCTACAACATTGATAATAATATCCACGCTGGTGTCAAATACATGGACTTCATTTTAGAACGCTATTACCAGAGTGAAGACATTGATGAAGTAAACAAACTGTATTTCGCGCTCGCCAGCTACAATGCGGGCCCGAGTAGAATAAAGCGCATGCGCAAACTCGCCACCGAACAGGGTTTCAATGGTGATGAGTGGTTCAATAATGTTGAAGTCATCGTTCGAAAAAAAATAGGGTTAGAGCCTGTAGTGTATGTGGGTAATATCAGCCGCTACTACACCATCTATAAGCAAATTTTCGCCTTACAAAATATTGCAGGTCAACGCCAACTCTCTCGTATTATGCCAAGTCGCTGATCCAAACACAGTATCAGTAAGCATCAAATCGAATGCGAATAAACTCGCAAAAAACGGCTGTCGTTCTGCTTACCGGGAAATAAGAACCTACACTGTTCTAATGAAAAAGCATCTTATATTTCTGATTATTGGATTAGCTTTCGTGGGTATTGCCACGACTGTACTGCTACCCACAGACAATCACGCGGGATCATCATCACCACAACCAATTAGCAATAAACGACCTGATGCTCAATCTGACAAAAACACTGCCATTACATTAATGAGTTGGAATCTTGAATGGTTAACGTTAACCCCATTCAAATATGCCCCTCCCCGTGATACAGCAGACTACCAGGCTCTCGCTCGTATCTTTGCCGATGTATCTCCAGATGTACTTGCCTTTCAGGAAGTTGATAGCCTCAATGCATTATATAAAGTTGTTCCCCGTACTGATTACCAATTTTTCCTATCAGATAGAAAAAGTAAAACGGCTGAACGTTTTAAAGACGTAAATCAATACACGGGCTTTGCTGTGCGCAATGGGCTAATAGTAAAAGACATTAAGGATCTTTCGAGTGTAAATAGAAACCTCGAAGGCAAACCCAGCAAACTCCGCTACGCCAGCTATATTACGCTTCAGTCATCACCAAGCACGCAACCAGTACACTTGCTTTCTATTCATCTCAAAAGTGGTTGCTACAAGATCAATAAAACGCACCTTAGCCAAACAAAAACAACAAATAAAAAAGCCACTGCCTGCCAGATATTTATCCACCAGCTCAGCACCTTAGCTCAGTGGATTGAAGACCATAGTGATCAATACCTGATCATTGCAGGCGATTTTAACTATCGTTTATCCCATGAGAATACTTGGCTTCAGGCTCAGCTTAACCGTTCAGGGCAGAAAGTCCGCTCACTCACACTGTCCACCCCTGCAGATTGTTATATCAAACAGAAACGAAAGGGGAAAATACACTACCGCAGTTATAAACACCTGATAGATCATATTTTTATTTCTGAACCTTTAGTCGAGCTACATGAGCACACACCGATACTCGCTATACAATACCCTTTTCCTAAAGCAGATGTGCGACAATACCAGCTCACAGATCACTGCCCTATCATCAGTCAAATCCAGATCCCATAAGCGTACTTACAGCGCTCTCATGGACGAATATCAAACCAGACAGGTATAAAAATCCATCAATTCACGATGATTTTTGAGATACAGAGCAAAGTTTCATAAAAATGAGATATTAATCAGAAATAATTCAGATTATTGATAAGTATTAGACAAAATTAACGAGCGACGCAACCTGCTCTTTTGCTACTAAGCAGAGACAAGCATGCTCATAAGGAGATTGTTATGGATGCAATCACGCGCGAAACTTTCGTTGCACCCACAGAAGATGAATTACTGATTCAACAAGCTGAGCCATTTTGCTCAGTAGACAACCTGACAACTGAACTTGAAGACAGTGTCATTGTGCTAAATATTATCTGCCATGATGCCTAGCCCATACGCCTAGCGCACACAATATAAGTTCATACAGCAATAGCATCGATACAAAAAGGGCTTCACCGCTATAGTGAAGCCCTTTGTTATTCCTAACGTATTGTCTTTATTACACTCGATGATTACTCGTCATCAAGATTAACTAGCTTGGTTGAACCACCGTGGAATTTCTCACGCTTACGCTGCACAAGAGCGAAGAAACCAGGGATCAAGAAAGTACCGGCTAACAGCACGCATAACAGCCCCCCCGTAAGTGAAATACCCAATGAGTTCTGACTAATGTGACCAGCACCTGATGCGAAGATTAGCGGCAAGATACCTAAGATGAATGACCATGACGTCATATTCACCGCACGGAAACGTAATTTACCACCACGTACTGCCGCTTGTTCGATATCCATCTCTTTTTCTTCACGCTCAATTTTGGCAAATTCTACAATCAAGATGGCGTTTTTCGCCGCCAAGGCGATCAAGAGAACTAAACCAATTTGTGCATACAAGTTCAGCGGTGTGCCCGTTAAAGATAGCGCCAAGAACGAACCCAGTGTGGCAACTGGCACAACCAAGATGATCGCTAACGGGATACTCCAACTTTCGTACTGAGCAACCATGAACAAGTAAATGAACAGTAGTGCTAGCGCAAACGCGTAGATGGCTTGGTTACCTGCTTGAACTTCTTGGTATGACATACCACTCCATTCATACTGGTAACCCTGCGGAAGCACTTCCGCCGCGACACGTTCCATTGCCGCAATCGCATCACCACTTGAGTAACCTGGCGCTGGTGCACCTTGAATCGTCGTTGAGCGGTACATGTTGTAACGCCAAGCCACATCAGGCTCAAATACCTGCTCAACATTCACTAATGTGCTAAGCGGGATCATGTCGCCCGCCGTTGAACGCACATGGAAACGTTCAAGTGAATCTAAGGTATTACGGTAATCACTATCAGCCTGTACTGTTACATTGAAGTTTTTACCGTACATAGTGAAATCATTCACATACATAGAGCCTAAATTGCCCTGTAGCGTCTGAAACACTTCTGTTAGTGGTACACCAAGTTGCTTAGCTTTTACACGGTCAACATCAATGTAGTAGTGCGGTACATTGGCACGGAACGTACTATAAGTATAAGCGATTTCAGGTTGTGCGTTAGCCGTTTGAATCACCTCACCCATCACTTTTGCAAGATCTGAACGGCTACGACCTAGGCTATCTTCGAGAACAAACTCGAAACCAGAGGCAACACCCATTCCGGGAACAGCAGGTGCACCCATTGCAAATACGACCGCTTCAGGAATTTCCATTGCAGCACGCGCATTCACACGGTTGATGACGGCAAAGGCAGAGTGGTCCCCTTCCATTGCATTACGTTCACCCCAAGGCTTCAACTTAATGAACATCGACGCACCGTTTGAGGCCGCGGCACCAGTAAGGAACGCATAACCATTGGCAACGGTAATCCCTTCAACACTTGGCTCTTCGTTGATCAACTTTTGAAGTTTCAATGTCACTTCTTCAGTACGACTCAACGAAGCCGCATCGGGTAGCTGAACGTTAACCAGCATGATGCCTTTGTCTTCCTGCGGAACAAAACCCGTTGATGTTGTTTTCGCTAAGAAAGTTACTGCGCTCACTGCAAGCACAAACAAGGTGCCTAAGATCGCCACTTTACGCACAAGGAAACCAGCAATAGCACCGTACTTCAGCGTTATTTTATCCAAGGCTTTGTTAAACACTTGGAACCAACGCGCAGTATTCGCACCACCTTGTTTAAGCACCAGTGAACATAACGCAGGTGACAAAGTTAGTGCGTTAATTGATGAGATCACTACCGAAATACAGATCGTCAATGCGAACTGACGGTACATGATCCCAGTAATCCCCGGTAACATGGCAACAGGTAAGAATACCGCCAAGAGTACGATGGTTGAGGTAATGATAGGTCCAGTTACTTCCTTCATCGCAATCAAGGTCGCCTGACGTGGTGTCAGTGACGGATCACGCTGCATATTGGTATCAACATTTTCGATAACCAATATGGCATCATCTACCACAATGCCTATGGCTAAAATCAAGCCAAACAAGGTAATGGTATTAATGGTAAAGCCTGTCACTAGCATGACAGCAAACGTACCGATCAAAGAAACAGGAATCGCAACAACTGGGATCAAGGTTGAACGCATGCTACCTAAGAACATGTAGGTAACGGCAATAACCAATAGAATCGCTTCAATTAAGGTCGTCACTACCCCCTTGATTGACTCTGTGACAAATAATGTTGTGTCGTAACTGGTTTCGTATGTCATACCCTCAGGCATGTTCACACTCAGCTTCTCAAGCAACTCCATCACCGCTTCACCACTTTCCAGTGCATTAGCACCTGCTTGTAGCGAAAGAATCACGATAGACGCTGGTTTTTCACGGAACGTACCGTTTGCCGTGTAGAACTTCTTACCAAGCTCAACACGCGCAACATCGCGTAAATACACCACTGAACCATCAGAATCCGCCCGTAGAACGATCTCTTCAAACTCAGATGCAGATTCTAAACGGCCTTTAGTGACTAGGCTAAATTGCATCTCTTGGGGGTTATTAAATGGTGGCGCACCTATATTACCTGCAGCTACCTGTACGTTTTGCTCTGCCAACGCAGCAGTCACATCTGTGGTTGTTAAACCGAGGTTAGCCATGCGCTCTGGGTCTAGCCAAACACGCATTGCGTATTCACCGCCACCGACAACATTAACCTTACTGATGCCCTTTGCACGTGCCAGCTGATCTTTTACGTTCAAGTTAATGTAGTTAATTAGAAACTGATCATCGTACTTACCTTCCGGCGAGTAGAAGTTCAATACCATCAACATATCTGGAGAGCTTTTCTCAACAGTCACACCAACCATACGCACTTCTGCTGGTAGTTTGGACTCTATTTGAGAAACACGGTTCTGGACGTTAACTTGTGCCATATCAGGATCTGTCCCGATATCAAAAGTCACATCCAGTGAATACGAACCATCATTCGCACTTTTAGAAGACATGTAGATCATGTTTTCTACACCGTTGACCGAAGCCTCGATCGGTGCAGCCACAGCTTCTTCAACAACTTCAGCACTCGCACCTGAGTAATAAGCTGTAACGTTCACTGAAGGTGGACTGATCTGAGGGTATTCAGCCAACGGCAAATTCATTAATGCAATCGCACCTGCAATTGTCATGATGATCGAAATCACCAAGGCAAATTTGGGGCGTTGAATAAAGAAACGACTAAGCATAGTTCTTCCTTACGCCTCTGGTTGCTCGATACGAACATTCATGCCATTACGAACGCTCTGAAGGCCTTTCGTGAGTACGACATCATCATGACTAACACCTGAGCGAATAACCACGCCATGCTCAGTTTGTGGACCAAGCTCAACGTTACGGCGCTCTGCAATGTCACCGTCAGTCAATACCATGACAAAATCGCCTTCAAGGTCACTTTGAACCGCACGACGAGGAATAACATTCACCTTAATTGGCGTTTTCTCACGAAGGAAAACTTGTACATGCTGACCTGGCAGTAAAGTATGCTCTGCATTCGGGAAACTCGCACGCAGCGATATTGTCCCTGTTTTCAGGTCAATACGGTTACCAATGAAATCAACATAACCAAGGTGGTCATAGGTTTTACCCGCCCCCAAAGACATAACAACTTCAATGTTTTCATTACCGCCACCAGCACCATCTAGAGCGTCAATTCCTAGGTTCAATCGTTCACGCTCACTCACTTTAAAAGTCGTGTGCATAGGGTCTAAGCTAACAAGCGTGGTTAATGGACCAGCAGATGGTGAAACTAAGTCACCGAGACTCGCATTACTATCACTGATGCGACCTGCAAATGGCGCGGTGATTTTGGTGTGTGATAGATCAACTTCCGCTAAATGAAGTTGCGCTTTCGCAGCTTTCAGTTGTGCTTCCGCACTTAGCTTGTTCGCCGTGGAACGATCATAGTCTGACTGGCTAATACTGCCCTTTGGCAGCAAGTTTTTATTACGTTGCCAATTTAATTCTGCATTACTGAGTTCCGCTTCGGCTTGAGCAATTGCAGCATTCGCGCTCGCAACTTTTGCTTCATAAGCTGCAGGGTCAATTTGATACAGTAATTGACCTTGCTTTACCATTTGACCTTCAACAAAAAAGCGCTCTTTCAAGTACCCAGAAACCTGAGCAATAATGGCAACATCTTCTTGTGCTTCTGTTCGACCCACATACTGTTTACCTTGTTGGTAATCAATAACTTGAACAGCTTGTGTCGCAACTAACGGGCTTGGTCTTGCATGTTGACTATCAAGCTTATCGCCGCAACCGACTAATAAACCAGCACAAATAGCAACCGCTATAATCTTCTTATTCATCACGAGAAACCAATTAAAAATCGAAATATAAAGCCTACATAGGTAGGCACTGTTTAATTTTTATAGATATACCCAAGCAACATAAAAACGCAGAATGTCAGAGTAAACCCTCAACCTCGTTCACTGCTTGGGTGTATAAAGTAACAAGTTGTCATTAATGAAACCTGAATAGTTTGCGGCTATCCTGTCAGCAAAAAACGTAATTGTTTCAAAATGTTTCGTCTGACTTTTTACGCCAAATAGAACAAGTATCATTATGCAACTATTGCCATTCCTGCTTTTTAGCCAACAATGCAAATATGTCGATAATAAATGCCTATTTTGCTTACCCACAAAGTAGATTTCACATTAAACCACCTTGGGTGTTCAATAGTAAATGAAATAAGTCCGTATTTTTTATTTATTCAGTTTACTGTCAGAATCAGAGCGGTATACCTACAGAAAAAAGCGGTAAATTTCGATTTTTGATTTGATTTCTACATCGTGATGATTTGTACATTCTTCAAAACAGCTAAACAGATTATCGTGAATAGCCACCCGATAGAGGCGCAAAAGAAAAACCAACGCGTCACAGCAGTCTGCTTTACATTAAGTGCATAAAAGCCACAAAAGATATAACAAATAACGGCAACTAACTTAAAAGAAAGCCAAGGCGCTGCAGCTGTAAAAGGTATATAACCCGTTACCCCAATAAGCCCTAACCCTGTCGACAATAAGAGAGTATCAACTACATGTGGGATTCTTTTTAGCCATGTGGGAACACTCCGTGCCTGCGCAGAACGATAGTAAACAATAAAACGATAGACATAGAGCGTAACACTCATGAATACCATTAATAAGTGGGTGTTTTTCAATAGATAGTACATAGGATTCCCTAATAAAAAAGCGTACGACTTATTCCTTTAAGCCGTACGCAAAGTGTGTTTAAACAGCAGTCAGCGGTTTATCACCACTTGATTGTTTTAATTTAGAGAAAAGAAGTTTAGCGAAGAACAGTGCGAGGAATATCCCCCCTATTCCAAACAAGATATCACCCGGAACACGCAGCCATACCAGCGTTTCAACAAGTTCACTGTGAATCACTTCCGGTGAACGTGCATACCAGTAACCGTGATCTATTACGGAAAAAAACTGTACGATACCCACTGGCAGTAGTGACATAAACACCATGCCAAGCAAGCCAAGGTTTAGTGACCAGAAGCTCCACTTTAACAACTTGTCATCCCACACAGCAGTGGTGGTGCTTAAGCCACGTAGACAAGTCAGCATCAAACCAATACCCAACATGCCGTACACGCCCATAAACGCACCGTGAGCATGTGTTGCCGTAGTGTTCAGGCCTTGAATGTAGTAAAGCGCAATTGGTGGGTTAATCAAGAAACCAAGCATACCTGCACCAACTAAGTTCCAGAATGCTGTCGCAACGAAGAACATAATCGCCCACTTGTAGCGACTCATCCAACTCGTCATCTTACGCATACGGTAAGTTTCAACGGCTTCAAAACCAATCAGTGCTAGCGGTACAACTTCCAGTGCCGAGAACACAGACCCCCATGCAATTACCGAAGTTGGTGTTCCAGTAAAGTAAAGGTGGTGCAAAGTACCAATTAGGCCACCAGTTAAGAATACAACTGTCGCAAACAAAACTGCACTGTTTGCTGATTGAGCACGAACCAACCCAAGGCGAACAAACATAAGCGCTATCACGGAAGTAGCAAATGTTTCAAAGAAACCTTCTACCCATAGGTGTACAACCCACCAGCGCCAGTATTCTGCAATTGCTAAGTTAGTGTGTTTACCTTGGAATAATCCCGCACCGTAGAACAAACCAATTGCGACACACGAAGCATACAGAACCCAAACTACAGGCTTCATATCATTGTTATGGGTTAGTGCAGGCTTAATCGCTCGTGTCACTAACGCTAACCAAATTAGCAAACCAGCCAGCAAGAGGATCTGCCAGATACGGCCTAAATCAATGTACTCCTGACCTTGGTGACCGAGCCAGTAGCTAGTATCAATATCGAAGTATTGCTGGATAGCAAGCCACTCACCCGCCATTGAGCCTAAGACAACAATCACTAACGCAACCCAAAGTACATTCACGCCAAGACGTTGGAATTTAGGTTCATATCCTGAAAGCGCAGGAGCAATATACAAACCTGTCCCTAACCATGCGGTTGCGATCCAAAATACAGCTAATTGAGTGTGCCAAGTACGAGTAACAGAATAAGGAAGGATCTCAGCAAGCGGAATACCATAGAAGTTTTGTCCTTCAACTGCATAGTGCGCAGTTATGCCGCCCAGCACGATTTGCAGTAAGAACAAACCAACTGCAGTAATGAAGTATTTACCCAGTGCCCGTTGCGATGACGTTGGTTTAACCCCAAAAAGAGGATCGCTTGCTGGTAGCTTAGGTAGCGGATGCACTTTAAGCGTTGCATGGTACCAAGCCAAAGCACCAACGCCAGCGATCAGCAGCACCACACTCATTATCGACCAAACAATATTGCTTGATGTTGGCGTGTTACCAATTTGCGGATCGTACGGCCAATTGTTGGTATAAGTATAATTCTCGTTTGGACGCTCCGTTACTGCGGCCCATGCCCCCCAGAAAAAGAAAGCTGATAACGATTCACGATTTTCTGCAGAGGCAATGGTCCCCTCTTTCATCGCGTAAGCTTCACGGGTTGGCTGCATAGCAGGATCATCACCGAATAAGCGTGCATAATACGCCTGTAGCTGACGGATCACTTGGGCGCGACGTTCTGACACCACCAATACACCCGTTTCAGGGTCGTATTGGTTTAGACGCATATCTTCACGTAAACGACTTTCAAGCCCAGCTTGCTGATAACTCTCTATTGCGGAAAATGACGAAGAAAATTGGTATTGCGCCGCAGACTCTAGCCACATTTCAGCTTCACGATGAAGCCAATCTGCGGTCCAATCAGGGGCAACATACGCACCATGCCCCCAAATTGATCCCAATTGGTGCCCTCCCATCGAGCGCCATACCAATTGTCCATTTTGTATATCTTCCTTCGTGAATACCACCTCACCCGATAATGTCACTACACGATCAGGGATAGGTGGTGCTTGACGATAGATCTCACTCCCTAAGCTCAGAAGTATGGCGAATGAAGTCACACATACAATCACGAGCGCGATCAGGGAAAATTTTTGTTTTGTCATTTTTGACTCCCAAAGCGGTTTACGTTCACTCTTGTAAACCAACTTTCGTGCCAACCTTTAAATCATTGATTTAATTGAAAACTAAAATTAATGATTATCTTTATGACAAAATCAGAGTATTATCAAAAACACAATATATTGTTAATATAACAAAACTAATTGATTGATTTTCACTTCAACTGCAATCGCTTCATCAAACGGTGTAAATTTCCAGGATTCACTTTTAAGTCACGGGCAGTTTGACTCAGGTTTTGCTTATTCGTGTTGTACACTTTCGCCACTAACGCCGATTGAAACTGATCCAATGCCTCTTTTAAGCCCAGTTCACAGTAAGCTGCAAAGTCTAGTTCATCATCCAATGGATATGTTGCAGCCTTATCCATACCGGTGTCTGTAACAACGCTATCACCACGTGTGCCATCCACTCCAGAACGAGTGCTTAAAGCCCCCGGTTTAGCAAAGTTGAAGTGATGCGGCAAAAGTAGCAAGAGCTCATCAACACTTTCCGCACGTGCTAATACCGCAGCACGGTTAATAGCATGCTCTAGCTCACGCACATTTCCTCGCCAAGAATATGATTGAATCATACGTAGTACTTGGGCATCTAAGCGAATGGTTGCCCCCCCTAACTTTGCGGCGCAGCGCTCAGCGAAAAACCCCGCCAGAAGCACCACATCTTTGTCGCGTTCTCTCAACGGTGGCACGGTAATAGGGAATACACTTAAACGATGATACAAATCGGCACGAAAGCGCTCTGCAACCACCTCTTCAGGCATGATCCTATTGGTTGCAGCAATGATCCTAACATCAACCTTAATGTTCTTTTCATCACCCACACGCTGTATATCACCATATTGTAATGCACGCAGTAACTTGGCTTGCAGTGGCAACGACAGCTCACCAATTTCATCAAGAAACAGTGTGCCACCATCAGCAAGTTCAAATTTGCCTCTGCGGTTACTGATCGCGCCTGTAAAAGCTCCTTTGACATGACCAAACAATTCACTTTCCGCCACAGATTCAGGCAAAGCAGCGCAGTTTAAGTAAATCATCGGCTTATCAGCACGATCCGATTGATGATGAATTGACTTCGCAACTAACTCTTTACCAACCCCGGTTTCACCCATGATCAACACAGAAAGATCGGTATTAGCCACTACGCCAATATGTTGTTTAAGCGTCGCGATACCCGCAGATTGGCCAATAATATCAACGGCTTCACTGGCCATTTTTAATGAGCGGTTTTCAGGAGGGGTAAAGCCCGTTGATTTCTCGAGCTTTTCTTGTAGCAACGCCGTGTTAAGGCTACTCGATGCCAACGCGCTGATCATACGCAATGAGTTATTGGATAAACGATCAAAACGCTCAGGATCAAATGCATCGATAGTCAGTGCACCAATTAAGCGATCTTCCTGCATCAAGGGCAAACCAATACACGCATGCACCTTCAATTCATCATCATGATTCGGGATCAGTCCATCATAAGGATCAGCTAAATCACTGTCTGCTGGAAAACGTACGACATCCCCTGCACGTGCAATCACTTCTAGCCTAGGGTGCTGTTGAATATCAAAACGCCGTCCAAGCACATCATGGCTTAATCCATTTATGGCTAATGGTACAAACTGCTGATCTTTAAACAGCAGTAGTGCTGACGCATCACTTTTTAAGGTTTGATTAACGGTTGAAAGCAGCTGGGTAAAGCGCTCAGTATTAGACATCCCCGAAGTTATACCTAACGCAACTTGTACCCACTCTTTACTTACTTGCTCCATCATACGAGCCTCACAAATCACAATTGTCATCATGATAAAGAATTTATCAATTTAACAATAGCCAACCATTATCTTTTTAACAAAAAACAGTCTCAACAAAACTCAAGTCATTGTATATATTGAGTTTTTATATTGGCACGTGCAATGCAATATATAACTAGCACAACAAATAAGAAACGACAGTGGAACTCGGTGAGAACTGAACAAAGGCGAGGTAAGCATGCACGAGTTATATCTTGAAAATTTCACCCCAGAATTGGGTATTGAGTGCTTTCAATGCCAACAAGCTGAAACTCAATGTTTATTAGCAATATCTGAACACAAAATACAAGTTCATCAAAACACGCCTTACAACTTGGTTCAGTTTGAATACTTAAGTGTAAGTAAATACTTCGTTTCGCATTCACTGACTTATCCAGCATTATCAAACTAAGGAGTTCATTATGTCTCATCAAATTATTCCAGCCGATTGGACCATTCAACGATCAACACCTTTCTTCACTAAAGACACTGTACCAAGCGCCCTACTCAATCGTCATAACACTCGAAAAGGTGTTTTTGCTCAGCTATGCGTAATGGCTGGCGAAGTGACCTTCTACGGTTATGGCAGCAAAGAGGCCGAGCAGCATGAAATGAAAATCGTGATCCCAGCAGGGCAATTCTCAACCAGCCCACCGCAATACTGGCATCGCGTTGAGCTAAGTGATGATGCTCAATTTAATTTGAATTTTTGGTCATCGCCAAAAGAAGCGGAATAAAACAAGAGTGATTGGAATGGATAAAACCATAGATATGCCAACAAATTCACGACAAGAAACTAAATCACTGGATAAAGGCGCATTACCTCAAAGCAAATTAAAGGCGACACTGTCACTCATTCTTTCGCAAGGCAAATACTTCATTGCACTTATGGGCTTGATAGCTGGGAGCAAACTCTCCGTTTGGCTTCCTCTTGCCCTGACCCAGTTGTACCTAAAAGTTTTTTGATAAAACACACTAACAGCTAGAAATACGAAATCATGACTCAACAAGCTATTGATAAAAAATCTGTTCTACAGTTTTTAACAGAACTTCAAAGCCAAATCTGTACCGCTTTAGAACAACAAGACGGACAAGCTCTTTTTCAACAAGACACTTGGCGCAATAACAGCGATGAAGGTTTACAAGGAGAAGGTCGTACACGTGTCATTCGCAACGGTAACGTCATAGAACAAGGTGGCGTAAACTTTTCCCATGTAAAAGGCACTACTCTGCCGGCATCTGCAACAGAGAAACGCCCTGAACTGGCTGGCTGCCACTTTGAAGCTATGGGGGTATCTTTGGTTATCCACCCCAAGAATCCGTACGTCCCCACTTCTCATGCCAATGTGCGCTTTTTTATTGCGGAACGTGAAGGGCAACCGCCAGTATGGTGGTTTGGTGGTGGTTTTGACCTTACGCCTTTCTATCCATTTGAAGAAGACTGTCAACAATGGCACCAAGTAGCAAAACAGCTTTGTCAGCCTTTTGGTGAGCATGTTTATGCTGAGCACAAAGCCTGGTGTGATGACTATTTCTTCTTGCCTCACCGTAATGAAACACGTGGCGTGGGTGGTCTATTCTTTGATGATTTGAATGAATGGGGTTTTACACGCTGCTTTGATTACATTAAGGCTGTTGGACAAGGATACATCGATGCCTACCTGCCCATCATAGAGCAACGTAAATCTATACCTTTTTCCGAACGGGAGCGAGAGTTCCAACTATATCGTCGGGGGCGTTACGTAGAATTTAACTTGGTGTATGACCGTGGTACGATTTTCGGTCTTCAGAGTGGTGGACGAACAGAGTCCATTTTAATGTCTATGCCACCATTAGCTCGCTGGGAATACCAATACCACATTGCCCCTAACTCACCAGAGCACAACCTTTCAGAAAATTACCTAAAACCTCGGCAGTGGTAATTTGCTTAGTTGATTTTATTATCGCCATAAATGAAAAAACGGCTCTGAGTCTATACTCAGAGCCGCTTCCCCGTTCCTAATAACCCCGTTCCCGCAGGGTCAATCTATTAAGCGTGTAGTAGCGCCATAGATTCTTTTGCGATTACCCACTCTTCATTCGTAGGGATAACCATAGCAAGCGGTGTGTTTGGCTGAGTAATGATACCTTTGTTGCCAAAACGCGCTGCTGCGTTCGCTGCTTCATCTTCACGGTAGCCAAAGATTTTTAGGTTTTCTAGAATCTTGCTACGGATAGGCTGTGAGTTTTCACCAATACCAGCGGTGAAGATGATGCCGTCTAGTTCGTCTAGCGCAACCATGTAAGAACCAACGTACTTAGCAACTCGGTAACAGAATAGTTCGAATGCTAGTGTTGCGCCTTCGTGGCCATTTTCCATCGCTTCGATAACACCACGGCAATCGCTTGTTAGGCCAGAAACACCTAACAGGCCAGATTTCTTGTTTAGTTCGTCGAATACTTCTTCTTGAGTCCAACCTTTCTTCAGAAGGAACTCGATGATGCTTGGGTCAAGGTCACCACAACGTGTACCCATCATAAGACCTGCAAGTGGCGTGAAGCCCATGCTTGTATCTACGCTCATGCCATTTTTGATAGCACAAACAGACGCGCCGTTACCAAGGTGAACAGAGATAAAGCTGCTCTCTTCGATTGGCTTATTAACCATTTTTGCTGCTTCACGGCTTACAAAGTAGTGGCTTGTGCCGTGGAAACCGTAACGACGGATACCGTAGTCTTCGTATAGCTTGCGAGAGATAGCACCAGTGTATGCCTTAGCAGGCATTGTTTGGTGGAATGCAGTATCAAAAACAGCGTATTGAGATAACGTTGGGAATGCTGCCATAGATGCGCGCATACCGATAACGTGAGCTGGGTTATGAAGTGGTGCAAGATCGCTTAGGTTTTCGATTTCTTCTAGTACAGATTCATCAAGCTTAACTGTGCTTGTGAACTTCTCGCCGCCGTGAACAACACGGTGACCAACAGCGATAATGTCATCTTTTAGACCTAGTTCTTCAACTAGTGCAACGATGCGGTCAACAGCAAGTTGGTGGTGATTACCTTCGCTTAGCGCGTATTCACTTTTCTCACCGTTGTATTTCCAGCTAACGTTAGCTTCTGGAAGGCCAAAGCACTCACCAAGACCGCTCAGTACTGCGTCACCGACAACAGTATCGATCAAAGCGAATTTAAGGGAAGAACTACCAGAATTAATTACAAGAACTAGTGAATTGCTCATGGTTATCTCATCATATCTAGGGTAGAGAGGACATCAATGTCCCGTACACGTCATTAACTATCACCGATGAAAATGTGTGGAGCCGCATCTTCTCAGTACTTTATGTTATGTTGGTATTATTCAATTTTTTTTGAAAAACTCAACTTTTGTTTTCAGATATTAGTGAAAATTTCAAAAATCACTGGTTAAGATCAAAAAAAACAGGGGACATCGTTTGCTTTTGTTTAAATTTACATCGTATTTTAAACTTTAGTTTAGCAAAAAAGTGAGAGCTGGCTCGGTAACTCAACTAATTTTTAATATTTAAACATCGAAAACAAGCACACCCAGTTGAATATATACGCTGAAATTATCCACTCACGGCTAAACCAAAGCCTAATCAACGCAGAAAATAATCACCCTCCAAATCAATTAACGCTCATACATAAGCAATGCGCGCAACACATACCGCACTTGAATCAAGCTCTTACATCCAAGCTTCATGTGTTATGCGATAAACTTCGCAATCCGTTTTGATTCTATATAAAACAATAGTCAAGCTTGGGTTTGATTCGCTATAAAAGATAAAGCAACAGAAAATAAACAGAATAAAACGATGAATAATCAGTTATGAGAGATAACGATGAAAAGAGCCTTAGTCTTAGGTGTTGAGCATGTGATGGGAGCATGCTTGTGTGAGTCTTTGACCCAGCATGAGTGGGAAGTCCTTGGAGTGGTTAGTAACACTGACACCAAAGCCCCTGTACTGGCAAATTTAACCCTAGCCGAGTTACTCCCTGAAGATCTGGATTTTCTCTACCAACTCGCTGAAGAAGTCGACACTGTTTTTTTTCACCAGCCTTATGAAAGTGACGATAGCTGCGCCCCCTTTTCCTTAGAAACCATCATATCGTTATGCGAAAACCTTCATCTTCAATTGGTCATTACCACTAACCAATATGACTTCAGTACAAACTGGCTACCCTCCTTGGCTTTCTGGCGTAAAAAGTCTCCGATACCTGTATCAGTGCCTAACAAATTGCTTAAACGGTTAGAAGCAGCACGTCCGCATTGCCAACAAATACATGTAGTCTGCCTAGGGCATACTTTGGACTGCCGCAACAGCGAAGGCTATTTAGGGCTATTAATCAAAGAAACAGATAATCGGCTTTACATCCAATCGCCAAGCGCCACAAATTTACAGCACCACTGGACCTACTTACCTGACCTTGCTAATTCTATTGCCACCCACTTGGAAGATTGCCCAAGCCAAACCAATCAAGCCTCGCTCCATATCAGTTATTATGCAGGTCACGAAGCCAGCATTGCTGATATAGCACGCTGCCTTGCGCTGAGTTCAGGCAAGCCCGTCTTTATTACACCACTTCCTTGGTTAGCAATGGATATTATTAGTCTATTCTCTCCCCTTTTCCGGCGTTTCATACACTTGCGTACCTTATGGCAGCAAGGTATAGCAACACCACAAGCCCAGAACCTCACTAAACTTGATAAACCATCAACTCAAACACCCCTCGCCTTAGCAGTATCACACTCATGGCGTAAAAAATAACGTTAACTTGCTCAAAGCACTATCACCATAAAACACTAGGGCTCCTATATATGATAAAACACCGCGTCATTACTGCTCTAAACCACACTCACCATCACATCATCGGTTCTATCTATTGCAGCCATTGAAATAATCCACTTTAGATTTCACCTATAAATCGTTACATTGCGAACATAGTCAGTATAGGAATAAAAATGATGACAACAATGACAACCCGCTGCCCTCACTGTAAAGCAATGAACCGTTTACCAATTGAACGTGTTGAAGAGTCTGCAACATGTGGTGCTTGTAAAGAAAAGTTGATTGATGGTAAGCCAGTTGAAGGAACAACGGATAACTTCCTTTCATTAATTCAAAGCGAAACCCCCGTTGTTGTCGATTTCTGGGCCCCATGGTGTAATCCATGCGTCGGCTTTGCACCTATTTTTGAAGATGTGGCAGCAGAAAAAGAAGGTGTTGCTCGATTTGTGAAAATAGATACCGAAGCCCAGCAAGCGTTGGCAGCCCAATACCGCATTCGTAGCATCCCAACGATTATGGTGTTCAAAAATGGTCAAATGATTGATCAACTAAATGGTGCGCTACCTAAAGGGCAGTTCAGTGAGTGGCTTGATGGCACACTTAGCAACTAATTAACAGCGAGCTTTATTAGTACGTAGGCCATAACCCTGTGGTCTACGTTTTTAACTTTTCTTTGCCATTCAATTAATAGAAACGCCATCGTTTCATTTCTAAGACATCCAGCCCTAGCTCCGCTCTTTTACACTTGAACTACTCAGGCTAGTTAAAGAGGCGTTTATGGCTCGCTTTCAACACACATATACATGGTTATTTGCAACACTACTTCTCACGCTGACAGCCTGTAGTTCAACGCCCTTATTCGTCTCTAAGTCACCCGACATGCAATTTTTACTGTCAACCCGCGCCTTCATTGATATGAATGACACTCGCCGTAATGGTGCTGTCGTTGATAAAGGATTGTTCTACCCGAAAGATACCTATTCCTTTGCTTACCGTTATTGTGCCACCAGCCCAGAAACTGCCATCAATGATATTGCTGAATATCAGCAACTTGCCAAGCGCACTTGCGATGCAAACCAAGGTAAATTAGTCCACCAAAGCACAGGGACATGGTGTGTGAGCAACGCCAACACACCAGAGGAGTCTCCCATTTTTTACGCTCGAATATCCAGTACCGAACTTTGGGCCGATCTTTGCCTTGATGGACCTTTTATCACAATGCGCGTAATTGAAAACACAGATGCCGCCGCCGATGAATGGCGAGCATCAGCAAAGATACTGGGCTACCAACCCTATACTGCAACGCGCCAATTAATTTCGAAGAATGATACTTATGGGCAGCTCTATCAATCCCCTGCCGCGCCACTCGGTGATCAGACGTGGGATCAAGAGAGTTTGTACATCTACAACTCAACGGGCCAAACAGTTTGCTTATACGATCAAGCGAATGACAGCCCCCTTGGGCACACCTTTTTAGGCACAGTAGAAAGTGTTGATGTTGGGAAAGTGCGCGTTTTAGTGACAGCGAAGATGAAAGGCGATATTCGTACCGCCCCAATTATGGAAAAACTAGAGTGGCACGACAGCGCCTATATTACAGCTCCCGCCCACTCTTGGTTTGTTTGTGGTTAATATAGGTCGATATACGTTTTAGCAAATTACATAAAAAAAGAGGCTACCTAAGTGGTAGCCTCTTTGTGTTCTAATCACACCCATTACACCGTTGATTTAGCAGGTGTATTACCATCCGTACCTTCTGATTTAGGTGCAGTCTTACCGTGGTATTTCTTCTCCCAGTAATCCGCGCCTTTAATACCGAGTTTTACAGGGTCAAATGTAAATTCTGTCACACCTGCTTTTTGCTGGGCTTCATAATCTTCAAGCGCTTTCAATGCCGGTTTTGACATAAAGAAGATGATCAAAATACCAACAATATTCAGCCACGCCATCAGGCCAACACCAACATCACCCATTGCCCATGCTAAATCCGCCGCTTTCACCGTACCGTAAAACACAGATACCATCAGGATAATCTTCAGAACAAACATCATGCCCGAGATTTTCAACTTACGACGGATGAAAGCAATATTCGTTTCAGCAATGTAGTAGTAAGCCAAAATAGTCGTGAAGGCAAAGAAGAAGAGTGCAAAAGCAATAAACGGTTTACCTAGCCCTGGTAGTGCACTTTCAATCGCCATTTGCGTGAAGACTGGACCATTCGCACCAATTTCAGCTGATAGGTTTTGAATTAAAAATGCCCCTTCACCGCCACCATGTACATTATATGCACCAGTTAGAAGGATCATAAATGCCGTTGCAGAACAAACTAGTAAGGTATCAATATAGATAGAGAATGATTGAACCAAACCTTGCTGCGCCGGGTGCTGAACATGTGCCGCAGCTGCAGCATGAGGACCTGTGCCCTGACCTGCTTCATTAGAGTAAACACCACGCTTCACACCCCAACCAATTGCGGCACCGAAGCCTGCCATTGGCGTAAATGCATCACCTAAAATCAGCATAACAATGCCTGGTACTTGGCTGATATTAAGCAGAATGATAACAAACGCGATGATGATGTAGGCCAGCGCCATAAATGGCACAACGATTTGTGTGAAATGCGCAATACGTTTAACACCACCAAAAATGATAAAACCAAGAATGATTGAAATAATGGTGCCTGTTGCGATTTTCGCAAAACTAAATGTACCTATTGCTGTTTCTATCATTGCACCGGAGCCAAATGCGGCTTCAACGGCGTTACCGATACTGTTTGACTGCACACCCGGTAGCAACACGCCACAAGCGAAGATAGTCGCAATAGCAAAGATCCACGCATACCAGCTCTGTCCCATACATTTTTCAATGTAATACGCAGGGCCACCACGGAACTGCCCTTCATCTTCTTCTTTGTAAATCTGTGCCAGCGTAGACTCAGCATAAGCCGTCGCAGCCCCTAAGAAAGCAACGACCCACATCCAAAAGACAGCACCAGGGCCACCAAAACCAATGGCTGCAGCAACGCCTGCAATATTACCCGTACCTACCCGACCTGATAATGAAACAGCGAGTGCTTGGAACGATGAAATCCCTTTCTCTGAACTTTTACCCGACAACAGCAAACGCCACATTTCACGAAAATGACGTAATTGCACAAAGCGTGTAGTGACGGAATAAAATAACCCCGCCCCTAAACACAAGTAGATGAGCACTGGGCTCCAAATAATTCCATTCAGAAAATCGACTACTGATTGCATGAAACACTCCCTGTTTTACATTGCTTTTCGATTGATTTGTATACGGCATAATAAACACAATGTAAGCAATATGTTAAGAATTATATTTCAAGGTTAGTTTCAGTGTGATTTGAAGCACATTAATCTACATCACCCTACGAAGTAGCGATGATTCTTAAGTGAGTATCAAAATGGTGGCAATAACGACTAGTTTGCAACTATATTCAAGGCAGTGAATATTTAGGTTAGGAAGGGAAAAACGCTGTAGGCTAAGCGCCATACCAGTCAATTTTGTTTATGGCTCGTCTTCGGTATCATGCAGTACAGACACACAATTCTTTCCATTGTGTTTTGCTTGGTATAACGCACGATCTGCTTTAGATACCAACTGATCAAGTGACGTGATTTCAGGGCACACTGTTGCGACCCCCATACTTGCAGAAAAGAATAACTCCCCGTATTTCGTTTTAACTGCTGCTTGTGACAATGCCTGACATAACCTATTAGCAACCGCCGCGGCTTGTAATTGATCCTGCCCTGGTAAGCTCAAGATAAACTCTTCCCCGCCCCATCGCCCAAGGATATCGCCCTCTCTTAAATTCTGGAGGCTGACTTTGGCAAACAAACACAAAATTTCATCACCGACTTGGTGACCATATTGATCGTTGATATGTTTAAAGTTATCCAAGTCGATCATTACACAACTTAACGCTTGCTTTTCAACTTTAGCTACTTCAAATTGCTGCGCCAAAATTTCGGAGGTTGCTCGACGATTGAGCAAGTTCGTTAGCCCATCATAATTAGCTTGATGCTCTAGCTTTTCACGCAATACATGCTGCTCAGTAATATCCATAGCAGTGACCTGTACAGCTTGTTCACCGTTCCATATCACAGGGCGCGACAACAAACTTAACCAAATCGTAGAACCATCCGCTTTAAAGCCTTTCACTTCCGCTTTAATTGTTTCAGCAGTACCGTTAATGAGCGCAGCACTTTCCTCAAAGGCCTGTTGATGAAATGGCTGCTCAATGAAAGGTAAAATAGAACCATGCTCAATCATGGCTTGTTCATTCTCAAAGCCATGCATCAGGGCATAGGCTCGATTGCAGAATAGCGGAGTCAAATTTCGATGAACAACAATGCCTTGAATCGAACCATCGATAAGCTCACGATACCTTTCTTCACTGGCTTGCAGTTGACGTTGAGTTTCAATCTGCGAGCTCAAGTCAATAATCGTAATTTGCATTGCAGGCTCACCTTGCCATTCAACAATATGATCCACCGTCAGTACAATTAATTCGTTACCTGCATTATCTATATTCTTATATGAGCGAACACCCGGTTTTAAACGGCCAGACATTACGCCATCATAAGTCGCGAGAGCTTTAGTACGTTCAGGTTGAGAGATAAGTTGAAGCAGTGAAGGAAGCGCAAGAACCTCTTCACTCGATGTGTAACCATAGTAGGCGGCATATGTGTCATCGGCATAAAGTGGTTTAAAATCACGGTGCACCACGACGCCATAATGAGAGTCAATGAAGATCTTTTCATTGCTAGAAATTGCTGTCGTCACGGGTCTACTCACTTAAACACTTTAAAACCATTTCGCTGCATATCACATCAGAAAGGAGGCCATACCAAGCTATATATTACACCTTTCAGTTTGTCGGTTATAGCCATTAATTCATCGTTATTGCCTGAGCTGAGCCCCATCACCATCAAACAATCAGCACTATAACTCACATCTTGCTAGCTTATTTCTGCTGCTAAATGTTACCTCTTGGCATCTATTGTGATGAGATAATTGAGAAATAAGCCGAACAACTCACTCACTGAAGCAACATTAAGACTCGCATATATCTTTTTTCGATGATTCTTCACTGTTCCCAAACCAATACCCAGTCGTTGGGCGATCGCATTTGAATCAAAGCCTTGCACAATCAGCTTCAACACATCATGTTCACGCCCCGTGAGCACCGCGAATCCAAATTCATCAATTGCTTGTTCAACCACATCACGAATATGTGCATTATTCGAGGGGGCATCCGCCAGTAAAAATGACTGATTCAACCAATGCTGTCGACTTAACGCTGCAATGACATCAAATATTTCGTGAAGGCTACGTAGCTGCTTTTTCTTCTCTGCCGTGAGCACGCTAGATGCTTTCGCTTGTAAATAACCTAGGTTAATGACCACACACCTTTCAGTATCAAGTGGGATCACAAAACCAACCTCGTCACTCCACCCCGTGGATTGATAAAATTCATTGACATAATCGGGATTGATCCCCAGCTTTGCTGCCAATACTTCGTGCAGGTATACCCCCTCATCCAGCCCTTCTTCAAACGCACGATAAAAAGGGTCATCAACATAAGAACGATTCAAATAATGCTGAAACAAAAGCTCTCTATTTTGAGGGATAGCATCATAGAGATAAACGGGGCGACGCTGGCGGTGATATCCCAAAATGACAACACAATCGAAGTCAGCACAGTGACGGATCAGTGCCACTAACGCAGAAGCAAAGTTCGCTTTATTTTGCGCATTAATTGTTTGTGTTAGGGCAGTTAACCATGCCGTATTTTTCATAAGCTCTTGGGGAATTGTCATTCATAGCAATCAAGGATCCGCTAAGCATAACAAAATGCTTGTTCTATCCCTATAGGGATAACTGAAAGCTAAGCGATTCACGTCAGGATAGTGGCATATCTCGTTCTACAGGAATCCTTATGTCGACTATCAACCAAGATTTATTTAATGAACTGCAACAGCGTGGTCTGATTGCGCAAGCTTCTAACAGTGAGGAGCTACAACAACACTTGGCTGAGTCACGTACCGTATATTGTGGTTTCGATCCAACAGCCGGTAGCTTACACATAGGTCACTTGGTTCCTTTAATTATGCTTCGTCGTTTCCAACTTGCAGGCCACAAGGCTATCGCTTTAGTCGGTGGAGCCACTGGCATGATTGGCGATCCCAGCTTCAAGGCTAATGAAAGAGCACTAAACAGCGAAGAAACCGTGAATCAATGGGTCAATGATTTACGATCCCAGATCCAACATGTTTTACAAGATGAGCATACCAATACAGCCGCGATCCTTAACAACGCCGACTGGATTTCAAGTATGAACATCATTCATTTTTTCCGTGATATTGGTAAACATTTCTCGGTAAATGCAATGATCAATAAAGAGTCAGTCAAGCAACGGTTAGCGCGTCCAGATCAAGGTATTTCCTTTACTGAGTTTTCATACTCGCTACTGCAATCTTATGATTTTGCGCACCTCAATCAGCACAATCGTTGTAGCTTACAAATTGGAGGCAACGATCAGTGGGGAAATATTACCAGTGGTATCGATCTCACGCGCCGTTTGAATCAACAAAAAGTCTTTGGTTTAACCTTACCTTTGATCACCAAATCAGATGGAACAAAATTTGGTAAAACAGAAAGTGGCGCAGTATGGCTAGATCCCACAAAGACCTCGCCTTACAGCTTTTACCAATTTTGGCTAAACAGTGCCGATGCCGACGTATACAACTTCTTGCGTTACTACACCTTCTTGAGTGTCGATGCTATTGCAGACATTGAGTATCAAGACAGCATCCGTGATGGAAAACCTCTCGCGCAGCAAATATTAGCAGAGGCATTAACAAAGCTAGTGCATGGCGATGAAGCCCTACAGTCAGCGCTGCGGATTAGTGACGCCCTTTTCTCTGGCGATTTACAGTCACTCACCCTAGCAGAACTTCAGCAACTCGAACTTGATGGCCTGCCATGCAGTGAATTAGACCCATCACTATCAGTGCCTGCATTATTGGTAACATGTGGGCTTGCCTCATCTAACCGACAAGCACGTGAGTTCATCGCTAATCGCGCCATTAGCATCAATGGTGAAATAGCGATAAATGACCACATTGGGAACTACTCAGCCTTACAGCACCGCTACCTTGTCGTACGTAGAGGAAAAAAACACTTTCACCTGCTGCGTACTGAAAAGTAAAACAGCTACAAATTAGTCGCTAGCATTGATACCCATAAAAGAAAAAAGCCTTACTGGATCAGTAAGGCTTTACGCGGAAAAACGGGTTGGTGTTATCTCTTGATATTCACACCTCGAACAGTCACTCGTCTTCTCTACACAATCTTAAATCGGCCGATCATGCCCTGTAGCCCTGTCGCAAGTTGGCTCAACTCTATACAGGCTTGCGAGGTTTGTTCCGCCCCTGCTGCCACGTTGTGCGACGATTCATTGATATTTTCGACATTACGGCTTAACTCTTCAGTGACAGAAGACTGTTCGCTACATGCACTCGCAATTTGCATGTTCATGGTCGCTATCTGGTTCACGCCACCTTCAATTTGAGAAATGTGTGTCCCCGTTAACTCTGTTTGCTCCACACAAGACTGAATCAACACGCAACTCTCTTTAGTTGCTTCCCCCGTATCTTTAGCCCGCTGTTGCAGTTTTTCAATGATTACGATGATTTCGCTGGTTGATTCAGACGTACGCCCAGCCAGTGTGCGAACCTCATCTGCCACTACCGCAAAACCACGCCCTTGATCGCCCGCACGTGCAGCTTCGATCGCTGCATTTAATGCAAGAAGATTTGTCTGTTCAGCAATACCACTGATCACATCTACAACCATGCTAATGCTGGCAGAATCTTGTTCTAATTGCGTCACCATTTCACCAGCATGTTCAATAACACCGGCGACACGTTGAATTTCTTCAATATTCTTAGTTACAACACGAGTACTTTCATTCGCGTCTTCCGTCGCTTTATTGGCTGCGCTTGAAGCATCTTCTGTATTATTTGCAACTTCTTGAACAGTAGATTGCATTTGATTCATCGCTGTCGCAATCATTGTCAGTTCATCTTGTTGATGCTTCATACCATCAGAGGTATGCGTTGACACCGTACTCACTTCTTCAATAGCAGCACTTAATTGAGTGACCGAACTTGAAATATCATTCACTAAGTCACGTAAATGATCTTGCATCGTAATACATGAATCCGCTAATACACCAAGTTCATCATTACCAATATTTTCTCTATTCAAACTGTGGGTCAGATCACCCGCTGCAATTTTACCCGCTAAAGCTGTCACAAGTGATAAAGGCGAGCAAATTTGACGAGTTAAGAATAAATTCATAACAAGCATGAAAGCGATTAATAATAGGATGCCAATTAATGTAAATGTATTTGACTGCTGAACATTATCTAATGCTTGTTCTCTTTCACTCAAACTTTCTTCATGAGCTAAGTTTAATAGTTTGTCGAGAGAGCTTTGAAGCGTATTGAATGCCTGATAAGAATCATATATAACTTTATTCGCGTAAACTACGTCTTTATTTTTGATTGCTGATGAAAAACCATCCTTGCTAGATACATATATATCCCAATCTCTAATAACATTCTGAAGTTGGTTTCGGTACTCAGATGAGACCGACATTGATTGAAGCTGTTCCAGCACAGTAGAAACATTATTATTTGCTTTTTCAATGCTGGTTAATACCGTTTTCACTTCATCTCTATTACTATTAGATAACACAAAAAATTCATCCATTCGTAGTGAAGCAATGTCTGTCTGAAGATCCTGTACCAACACAATACGAGGCATAGCCCCATCTGTTATATCTAGTAGATTGTTTTTTATCGCTGCAATTTCTGAAATTAAAAAATAGCCCAGCGCAGCAACAGCTAAACCAATGGAAAAAAAGACAACGCCAATCTTTTTCCCTACAGAGAAGTTCTTATAATGCATTATTAATGAACCTTATAGAAGGAAGTACAATGTGTAATAAATAAAGTTGGCATATGATATAACTGACGGTATAACTGTCAATCAATTAAAAAAAGAAATAAACACATCAGTGTAAGTATTTATTTACGTGTTAATGTAAATAAATAACGTCAAAAAACAGTGACTATAAATAGACGATTGATTTTATAAAAGCAGGTGGGATTTATTCAAGGCTAATGTGATTTTAGTTCATAAAATACTGCAACTCTTACTAAAATAAAAGGAATTAATTAATCTTTCTTATCTTATAGCTCAGGATTATTAATTGATACTAAAAAATAAGTTAATCCTGGTTTATAAATAGCACTAAGGATATACCTTTTAAAGCACTACCATAATTCAGATTAACGCCCACCCCTACGTTTTTCACCCAATCAAACTGGATAGGCTCAGAAATTAACCACCCCGTTGTCGCTTTGTAGTAATAGTTTGCATTTATGGCTTGGCTAATGCCATCAGATATATCAATCCGTTGAAAACTCATATACCACTGACTTTGATGATCTAACACTTTACCTAGTTCATAAAAAGATTTAGCCCCATTTACCCAATAAGCCGTTTCAGGGTTTCCCAAGTCACCGTTGTTAGCCTCGCCCCAACTAGTACCATAAACATAATGCGCAGCTGACCATAGATACCATGATCCCCACTTTTGTTGCTGCGCATACTTAAGTTCAATACTGGGTTCGATCATGGCAGACCAAGCGGTTGTGTTCACGAGTTGCCCATCAATAATTGGCTTTAAACCATCAAGCTTTCCACTTCTGTATGCAAAGTCGTTCTTTAAATACATTAAATGCCCAGCTAACCCTACGGTTAAGCTGATACGCTCAGAGATTGGATAGCTATGATCGATACCCAAATAGGCTTCAAAAATTTGTTGTCGTTCTTCATCTTGCTCAGGCACATCCGTTAAATCTATCTTCTGCTTGTCGCTCATCCATGAAAATCGACCATGAAGCGTTCTGCTGTAACCTTCTTCTTGCCATGTTTTAATCGTATACGGCAGCGAGATGATACTTAGTCCTTTACGGTTTTCGACCGTCTCACTATTTGAAACCTGCTTAAATTGTCCAATTGACTGACTCAAATTAAGTTCATGTATGCCTAAAGTGATGGCATCTTGGTCAAAGAGAATAACGCTACCAGCAAAAGTATGTTCAAAGTCTTCACGAAAAGCGTCTTGTAAACTCATCGCATAAGTATTGAAAGTCGATACAAGCAAAATACACAGGCTAACCCGTTGTAATGTATATTTTTTAAGTTTCAACTTTCTTTTCATCTCGATGCCGCTTATAAAAAACAGTGTATTAAAGTAATAATATACTAGCTCATGAGCACAGTTCGCAAGAGCCTCTGCATTACTCTTGCCCTAATTGAGGGTAAGCAATGACTCAGTTCTCAATCCACACATCTTTAATTTCAGGCCAGCCCCAATTCGTTATTGCAACGCCTTGTAAAACATCCTGAAAGCGAAGTGTTTGTTTATGGTGATACAAGGGGACTAACCAAGAGGCATTAATCATCGCTGTCGCTAAAGGCTCTATTGCAGATAAATAATTTTCTAATGAGGTCGTCTGTCGGATAGCAACTAACTGCGTCGTTAACCATTCTTTTTGTGCTGGTGATAATAGATTATTAAGAAGCGGATCAGCATATAACCATCTATACGCCGATGCTGGGCGATTATCATCAAGGCTGGTACTGGTTAAAACCAGATCTTCTCTGACAGAATCAGTTCGAATATGGACTTGCAACTCTTCATAGCTATAGCCCATGGTCGATGTTTCAACTCCTTTATCTTGAAGTAGCTTGGCTATACCTTGCGCAGCATTGCGTAAATCACTCTGATCATAATGGGCTATCGATAACTTCTTAGGTAAAGGGCATGCATGCGCAAGAGGTGTATATACAGCAGTCCAAACTGGCAGCAGGTTAGTTGCAGCTTGTAAACCTTGAAGATCCTCTGTTGTCCCTACGGCTTGTAATATCTCTTTTGGTGCCAAATAAGCACGTAGCCAATGCCGCTGCTCTTCTGTTAATACAGATTGCCGCTGGTTAAATACCAGGTATACACAACCATGCTCTAATAAAGCCTTCTGGGTTTCAGACTGTATCATACTGGCTTGATCGTACCCTGATGCATGCCGATAAGTATCTAAAGCACTCGCCTCACCTTGATCTTTGTCTAAGCATTGCAAATATTGCCGACATGTCGGTAACTGAGGGAAATCATCATTAATCACCGCTGAGGCTTCGCCATCGAGCGTTAATTTCTTTTTCTTAAAGGTAGGTACATGCCAAATCGTCACCTCGTCCGTTAAAGCACGGCAAGCGTAATAATGCGGGAATGCTTGTAAATGCAGTTTTTCTTTGGTGTGGCTGACAACTTGGAAAGGCCCACTCCCTATTGCACGCTTAGAACTTGTCGACAACTGACTTGGAGGCTGAATTGAGTACTTAGGATCAGCCAAAAGCCCAGCAAACCCTAAATCAGCTTGGGTTAATTCAAAAACTAAGGTGTGCTCACGTGTTGCAGTTACTGACGCTAGATGCGCTAAATCCTGTTGGTAACTAGATTGCTCTTGTAGCTTAGTGATCAGCTGCGCGATCAACGGCGCTGTTATTTCACGTCCATCATGGAAGGTTAAGCCTCGGCGGAGGTAAAACTTCCAACACTTAGCACTACTATCATGCTGCCAATGATGAGCGAGATCAGCTTCGATATGGCCATCGGCATCGCAGCGAACAAGGCAACTGTATATTTGACGTAAAAAAAAGCGCTCGCTATTACGCTGTGGTTCATGCGGTACAATTCTACTAAATGGCCGATAATAGGTTAATTGTAAATGCAACTCCCCCAAGCGCTGACTGGCACCCGACGTATCTTTTAGCAAGGAACCAAACCACTGCTGATTACCGTCAAGCATCTCTAAGGCTTTATCATAAGAGCCCTGCTCCACGAACTGCAACGCAATTATCTGTTGTAACTCTTTAAGCCCAAGGTGCAGTGTCAGTATTGAGCGTTGGTTTCTTCCAACACTCGGTTGCCATGTTAGCCAGTTTGCTTCCTGCATTTGCCCCAATAAATTACGTGCATGACGTAAACTGGAGCTCAACTTGTCCGCAACCTCACTCAGGGTCAGTAATAATTCTTCTTTGACACCAAGTGGGATTAACCTTGAATAATAACGAAATAGTTTCACTTCCTGCAAAACAAGCACCTTAGCCTTTTATTTTTGCCGTATTTTAGTTAAAAGCGGCAATTTATCCTAGTTTTCCTGCTCTGAAACGATAAATGCGGCACTATATTAAATAAACCTGACTCTTTTTCGTTCCTACTTTTAATCACATAATAGCCTGAGTTCACCGAGGAATGATTATGAAAATCGAACATATTGCACTCTGGTCTAAAGATATAGAAACACTGAAAGCGTTCTACGTTCACTACTTCAATGCTACGCACAATGACATGTATGTGAATACGGCCAAAGGCTTCTCATCCTACTTTCTGACGTTTGATTCTGGTGCACGGTTAGAAATTATGCAGATGGGTAATATCCCTGCAAACGCTAACAATCCTTATCAACAGCATACAGGTTTAATTCACATTGCTTTTTCATTGGGCTCAGAAGAGCAAGTGGATGATCTCACAAAACGCCTACAACATGATGGTTATGAGGTACTTGATGGGCCAAGAAGAACGGGGGATGGCTATTACGAAAGTACGGTGCTTGATCCTGAAAACAACCGATTAGAAATTACAGCGTAAACCGCTATAACCCTATTTTGCCCTGAGTGAGAATAAGCAATGCGTCCCCCAACGTAATGCTTAGATCAGATGTTATTTCAAGAAAATAGCAGGCAAAATAACTGCTGGGTAATGAAAATTTAAGTACCCAGCAGTTTTCTACTCCACTAGAGATAAACTAACTATTCAATCCCATTACACACTGAAAAGTCATTGTCAGTGTTACAAGCTTATCTTTATACAAAGCGTGTTTAAACAGAACTTCATTTAGAATCGCACAAGGTTGCCCTGATATATCATTATGCTCGAATGAATAGCTGTCAGCATTAAACCAAGCTTGTTCAAGTAATTCTAAAAACTGTTGATTTGAATCCGTACTGATCTCACTCGTAATTAACCCTTCGAGTATTTTATCCTGATCAGCTCTCTGAACACCATCTAATAACAAAGGAGCCAAAAAAACTGCTATTTTATGATCAAGCGGAAATACACGAGAAAAATTAAATAACGCCCTCATTGCATGAAAGTTATTCGTCACAATCAACCATTGATTGATACCTTTAAGTGAAGCTTCTTGCACTATCGTAAAGTAAGTAAACACAGCATTTCCAACCGTATCTTCTGATTCACTTTCTTTGAAAATTCGGTGGCTATCTATGCCTTTGGCAACAAGATAATTGTACATATAGTCAGCTTCAACCACTCCACTTTTCCTTCCTTTTCCAGACACTATGATAGGGATGTTTGGATAGAGGATTGCTAGCTTGTATGCCTGATCTAAACGGCTTTCTAAGATACCTAACTGAGGTGTTACTCCTAATACGATAATGCCACCAGGTTTAATATCACTATCGACAGGCAAGATCTTACCTGTATTCGACGTGATAACATCATAGGTTGTATGTGTTAATAATTTTTGAGCAATAAGGAGTCTATTCGCAATATCCCCAATACCAACACTCGGACTAAAATACTCAACATTCGTTCTTTCTTGTTCTAATTGCTGATACAAATTAAAAACATATTCAAAACCACCCGCTTCAATGTGGTTTCGGATAAGATCATTCTGAATACTAACATCGTTAAGGTTATCTAAACGATCACTTAATGTAACACCACCAAAAGCACAGGCAACACAAGGTAGCAGCGTACACACAAATAAGCATAACTTCTTGAACATGACTTCCCTTTTATATTGGAATGAAATCACCTAGCAAATACAAATATGACTAAGATAGTTTTTCTTAGCTCTTCTTATTTTTTAAATTTAATTTTTTCTTCAATGAAAAGACCTCACTCAAGAGACCTGCCAGTCGATAACTGGAAAGCCGACTATTCGTAGGTTCTAATGGGTCTATCTTTTCAGACTCAATTTGTTTGTCAGTAACAACATTCGGACCTTGGCTTTGCTTATTGCAGCTAAAAGGCACAAGCTTCTTTCTTGTTACAAGATTTATCTGTATTTTGTTATTTCTATGTTTAATTTTACATTGCACGATAGAGTCGAGAGAAAAATAACCATATCTAGCAATTGATTTACTAGCCATTATAGAAAATGACTCTTGTAGAGACTTTTTGGACAATGGGACGACCTTTGACAATCAAGATTCAGCAACTTTAAAGAAGCTCATCTCATCTTTTAACTCACTAACAGATGCAGTGATCGTGTTATTGATAAAAGATGTCTCCTTACTATTATCTACATTGGTATTAACCGCACTGTTGATACCTTCGATCCGTTCAGAGATATCTTTTGTCACAGAAGATTGCTCTTCCGTTGCGGTCGCAACCAAGGCATTCACATTTGAGATTTCACTAATTTTTGCGGAGATATTTTCAAACGCAAACGTAAAATCAGTGATGATCTGCTTAGATGCATTTACCATGGACACGTTTTCTTTCATGCTTACATCAGCTTCTATCGAGTTTTTTTTGTAAATTATCAATAATCTCCTGGATGCCTACGGTGGCTTGCTGCGTTTTACCTGCTAATGAGCGCACTTCATCAGCAACAACTGCAAAACCTCGCCCGGCCTCACCCGCTCTTGCAGCTTCAATCGCGGCATTGAGTGCCAGTAAGTTCACTTGATCTGACAGGTTATTGATCACTTGGATCACAGAAACAATATCTTCAGAATAATTACGTAATCCATGAACAATTTCAGATGACGCAAGAATAGAGTCATTAACTTGAGACGTGATCTCTTCAGCACGAATAATCATACTGCTGCTTTCTTCTATCACTTCAATCGCAGTGACCGCAGCATCTTCAGCTTCATGCGCATTCAGTGCAATCTCCGAGGCTGTCGCAGAAAGTTCGGTGGCAGCCGTAGCCACTTGTTCAATTTCAGTGTACGAATACTCAGAGTTTTCAATGTTGACGTGTACTATGTCCGTCAGACGTTGCTGACTCTCTTGTATACTCGACATATGATGGGCTGATAACGAAACGATAGAGCGAACACGAAGCTGTAACTCTTCAAGTGAATTAGCGATAATATCAAGCTCATTACCTGATTTTATAACCTTCAATCGCTCAAAATCCCCCGAAGCCATAGCACCAATAAACCTCGTTATTGGGCTAATCCCTTTTAGTTCATGCTTAATAACAAAATACATGATCGCCACTACGCTAACGTACAGTAGAAACGTAATCGCTATGTTGTAAAGTAAAGTGACCTTAATCTCTTCTTTGATTTCATGATCTTGCACACCATTGCCTAGGAACCATCCCCAGTCCCCTGTCTTGATCGCTACGCTGTTAATGTCTGTCGTGACATCACCGTTAGTCGACTGCCAAACATAATTGACTGGTGTATTACTCGCTTTATTCAACATATTAGACATCAACGCAACTTCTGTCTGTTCACCTACAATTTCACTAAACGACTTATCATGAATTTGTGGGTCTGATGGTGCTGAAATAAACCGCAATAGACCTTGGTTATCACGTGTAGCCGTCCATACATACTCATTATCTGAATATTGAATACTTCGTAAGATCTCAAGCGCAACTTTCTTTGCGGAGGTCTCAGATAAATAACCATTTTTGGCAAGTGCTTCTAACTTGTTTACAACCTGACTTTGTATTTGAAGGATTTGTTCAACCCTAACCTTATTTTGATCGCGCATTGCACCAAACATCGAAAAAGCATTATACGAAATCATCAAAGATACAAAGATCGTTAACAATACGATCAGAACCACAGTTATTCTCTTAAACATTATAAATCCAGAGCAGTTATACTATTTCGTTACTATGATTACATTAACAACATGAACCATAACTAAAGCCACTTTTATTATTAGTTAAGCTATTTGAACGCTAATGAACATAGATACTATTAATATCGACAGATCGGCTTAGATAAAACCCTTGGATACCAACACACTTCACCTGAAGGCAGATATCAAGATCATTAACTGATTCAACCCTCTCTATAATGAGCGATTGATTTCTATACTTATTCAATTTAACACTAGGGTCTGACAGTTCTCTAATGCTATTCACATCGACTTTAATATAATCGATACAAGCCTTCGATAATAAAAAACATCGGGTATCATGGCTAAAGCAATAATCATCGAGTGCAAATAAGACGCCATAGTCATGCATTTCTTTAATAAGAGCTATATTGAGTGCTTCTGGCTTTCGCTCTGTAATTTCTATAACTAATTTAACGTCACGTGCTGTTAGTATATCCCGCAGTGAAATGATATCAGCAACAACTGAATATAAAGCAGCCGGCTCAATATTCACAAAAACTTCATTAACGATAAAGTCTTTATTTTTGGCTTCAATATTAACAAATTCAAGTAACCACTTAAGTTGCTTTTTAGTAATATAACAAGCCTCCTCATCACTTAACTCTTGGTAAAAAACTTCAGAACACAAACCTTCAGGTCTGAAAAATACTTCGCAACGGTTAATTGACGGTTGAGTATAACTATGAATTTGCTGCACAGCTGGGACAAAACTCAGCTGCTTACTTTTTGCATCAACGCTATAAGAAAGATTGAGCTTATCGCTTACTGATGGACTATTCGTTTCGCCATCTAGAATGAGTTTTCTCGGTTTAGTTAATATCACGCCATATCCTTAATTGGAATAAAAACAGGGCAAGAGTACCGAAGGAAAGAAACTAGGACATGTTTAATAATGACAAATAACACAAGGGGCAAAAGTGTGATCTTGACCCACAAAACAAAACAAATAACACGCGGAAAAGTGCTCTTTTTTGCTCATTTTGTAGTTATTTAGATTTTCCAGCCCAACCCAAAGAGCAAAAACCAACCACTTAGCCTTATTTAACTTTATTTAGCTATAAGTCTTGTTAATAATGGTCATATCGAATTTTGCCTATTAAAGTGGCTAATCTAAAATGGACAGCATACGTATTATCAATGAGAATAACTCTATTGAGTTATGTGCCGATCCGTACCAAATCATTATCAATGGTGAATATAAAATCACACTGACAATTATAGAAGGGAAGCTCTTTGAGTTACTTTTGAATCATAAAACGGTTACCCGAAAATTTTGCATTGAACAATTATGGGAAGGCCGGGTGATCTCAGATCCCGACAAAAGTTTGACACAAGTAGTATCAACTTTACGGAAAAAATTTGATACCCTTGGTATAAAGCAATTAATAGTTACCACACCAAGAGTAGGCTACCGTATATCTACTCAGTGGCAGAAAATTGAAAATTCAGCTGACGTTACAACGAGTCACATTGGTGATAATAGTGAAGTAATTAGTTCTAATATTCTTATACGAACACTGAAAAACAAACTCACATTTCAAGTGTTCATATTCATATTGATTTGTTTTCATTTTATCGTTTTCTTTCAATACTTTTACAAAAGTGGCAGCAACACCTCATCTTACTCTCTCATATACTTAAATGAGGAAGTCAATGCAGATTACCAAACTTCGAGTTGGGATCGTGACTTCTTCAATAAAACGTCAAATAAACTTAGCTTCAGCATAAATAATTATAGGGTCTACTTGTCATGTCAGAATAACAATAAACGAATCAATACCAGCTACTCTATTAACACCTTTATCAAAAATTTACATAACAATAGTCATTTAATAGATTTTTGCTCCTATGATTCCTAAATATAAAGTCATCATCTTGCTGCTCATCTCAACAAACATTTACATAATTCACGACTGGATCTCGCTTCATAAAATAAAAAAGGGCCACTATATTACAACCATCAAAGACATTAATATTAGATCCTATAGCCTTACCGAGGCAAAATTAGAAATAAAAGATAATATTATAAATATGGAAGTGAAGAACATTAGCCCTAATGATACCTGCATTGGCACCTCTATTTCTGCCACTTACAATTACCATCAACACTTCCTTAGTAAAACAATCAAGCTGACACAAGGTAGAGCGACGGCGAGTCACCCCAAAAAAGCATGTAAGGTGAAAGCTTTTAATGAGTTTGCTCGTGTTCTCGGCTATGGAACAAGCCATCAGTTAGAGGTCTTAAAAGGTACCAACGGAGATATATGTTTTCGCTCTAACCAACTAGGAACTTACTGCTTTGGAGTCTCTGATGAATAAGTATCTCTTACCTATCTTAATTACACTTTTCTTGTGGGGCCCTATGAGGGTTTGGGCCCACCCTGAATCAGGGAAGATAAGTCGTTCTGGCTGGTCTATAGATACACATTCGCCCAATATGATCATCGGGAGCGCTTCCTGTTCATCTGATTTCTGTTTTGTGCCTATTGTTCTGGCGGAGCCTGATAGGATCAGTTTTGTCTTAAAACTTGAATTTCCTGATGGGTGTACAAGAGACAAATCCTTACTCTCTCTAAAAGATCACTATGCTTTTTTAGATATATTCAAAGTCGACGGTAATAATGTCCGCTTTACTAAAATTACAACCCGTGACGGTATTAGCTTTCTAGAGCCAACGACAGATAACGGCAATTACTTCATCATTAACAAACTTCTTACTCAACCAGCAGTCACATTTTATCAAATCACCTCTTTAACCAGTTGGAAAATTGATAACGACGGTTTTGCAAGCCAATACAAGCTATTAACTGCATTTAGGGAGCTTTATAACAGCGCAATTTGAACCTTTTTATCGTTAAAAGGCGCGAACTTCTCACACGCAATTTTTCACGCTGCATAAAAAAACCGCTGTCGATTTTTACAGCGGTATTTTGTCTACGATAAGATTATAGCGCTTAGCACTTATTACATGCGTTTGGTTTTTGCTTGTATTCCATTAAGTTACCTTGCGAGTCAAGGGTGAAATCACAGCACTCTTGGTACAAACCCAATAGCTTTTCTCGGCTTTTATGCACACGAGACTTAAGGGTTGAGTACTTCACACCATGCTTTTCAGCGTAGTTTTTCTGCGTTTCGCCATTGATTTCAATCGCTGTCAGCATTTCTGCTTCATCTTGCGGTAAAGCTTGGATGAAAGGCGATATACAATTTGCCAGTTGAGTTGGAATCGTTTCTTCATCTTGGACGTACCACAGCTCACCACTTTCAAGCGCAGCTTCGCGCCCTTGCTTACGATAAAAATCAATGATGGCGTTATTGGCCACTTGAAATAACCATGATTTGATCTGGGTAGGATCCTTGATGGTCTTCATATGGGTATATGTCTTGATCAATACTTCTTGTAGTAAATCATCGACATCTGCGGCATTAGAGACATTTTTGCGTAAAAATGCTTGTAGACTGGCGCGGTATTCGGCCCAAATGTGTTCAACGTTCATTTCTGTACTACTTAATTTGTTGATTAAAACTATTCTATACCTAAGTAAGCCTCAGTTGCAGGTTCCATACGATATAAACGAGAAAAGCGCAGTCAAAGCTACTGCGCTTTTACAAATTAACGATTAAAGTACTACAAGGTTTTAGGATATTTTACAGTGGTTCATTCACTTTAATGACCATTTTACCGAAGTTCTTACCTGCTAATAAACCAATGAAAGCTTCTGGTGTCTTTTCAAAACCTTCAATTAGGTGCTCACGATACTGAATTTTGCCTTCAGCTAACCACGTTGACATGTCTTGAGCAAACTCACCATAGCGGTGTGCATAATCGTCAAAAATAATGAAACCTTGCATCTTGATGCGTTTAATCAATAGCGAACCCATTAACATTGATAAGCGATCAGGCCCTTCCGGCAAAGAGGTAGCATTGTATTGTGAGATAAGGCCACACAAAGGAATACGTGCACCTGTATTCAGGAGCGGCATCACAGCATCAAAGACTTTACCGCCAACATTTTCAAAATACACATCAATGCCATTATCACACGCAGCTGCAAGTTGCTGGGCAAAATTATCGTCTTTATGATCAATGCAGGCATCGAAACCAAGCACTTCTACTGCATGGCGACATTTTTCCTCACCACCCGCAATACCAACAACGCGGCAACCTTTCAATTTACCAATTTGCCCAACGGTTGCACCAACAGGGCCTGTTGCCGCAGCAACAACTAAGGTATCTCCTTCTTTAGGAGCACCTATGTCTAATAAACCCATGTAAGCAGTAAAGCCTGGCATACCCATAATACCTAACGCATACGATGGTGCCTGAGGCTGGCTACCTAATTTAATTAGGCCTTCACCATTTGAGATCCCATAATCTTGCCAACCTGTATACGCTAATACCCACTCACCAACCGGAAAATCAGCATTATTTGATGCTTCAACCTGACATACTGTTGCGCCTACCATGACCTCATCTAACGCGACAGGATCAGCATACGACTTAGCATCGTTCATTCGTCCACGCATGTAAGGATCGAGCGATAAATAGACACTGCGCAAAAGCACTTCACCATTTTGAGGAACTGGCTTTGCAACTGACTCTAATCGAAAATTCTCAGCGGTAGGTACACCATGCGGTCGTGACGCTAAGACAAAACGGCGATTTTCTGTTGTTGAGTTTGTCATGTTATATCCTTTTAATTTTAAGACTTGTTTGTCCACACCTAAAAATAGACCAGTCGTCTAGTTAATGGGTGAACTTTTGCTACCTTCTTAAAAAGTGAACAAAAGTGAGTGTATTTACTATGACATGAGCAGCATTCAGCTGATCATTAAGATTCGTCCATACCGTTTTTAAGCATGGCTTGCGTTGTTTTCATAACGCGCTGTAGACCCGTTTGTGTTTGAGTTAACTTACACAATAAGCTCGCACCAACCCACAGGTTATAAAGATGCTCTGCCGCTTTATAGCTGTCCATTTTTGCAATAGAACCATCTTTGATACCAGCTTCAATGCAATCGGCTATCAGCCCAAGTACACTTTCAACCCCATCAAGCAAGGCTACACGCATCATCTCCGATAAGTCCGCCACCTCTGCCGTTAGCTTTACGACTAAACAACGTTGTGTTGAACACTCCTGAGCTTGAATATCTATCCAACACTGCCAGTAGCTAATTAAGCGTTCATAAGCACTGAGTTCACTGTCTTCAAAGCGAGCTTTAAGCCGTATTTGATAGTTTTCAAAATAATCTTGGATCAGTGCTTCACCAAATTGTTCTTTCGATTTGAAATAATGATAAAACGAACCTTTCGGCACATCGGCATGTTTGAGTAATTGCGACAAACCGACATTTGAAAACCCCTGCTGAGCGATCAGCTGATAACCAGTATCCAGAATGTGTTGTCGTGTATCTTGAGTTTCTGCTTTCATACCATTAGCCTACGATCAATTAGACCAGCCGTCTAGTATAATTCTGACAAAACTTTCTAAACACCTACACCCTATCACTTAAGTATAAGGCATAGGTCGATTCATTTAGCCGACTATTTATAATGGATTAATCTGAGTTTTCAAAGTGAAGGAGTAATTCAGTTTCAATATGACCATCTTTAACAGCAAACTCTGATAGTGCCTGAAAATGAAACAGATCAATGGCCTTTGTAGACTGTTGGAACACTTCTACGGCTTTTTGCAACGACTCTGCACGCATATACCACAATAGATAACTTTCTCCAGCTAACTCGACTTTAAACCATGATTCAAGCTGAACACCTTCATCTTTTAGCGACTGCATAACTTCATTGACCCGTGATGACATCGCTGCTTGCCACTCACCCTGCGCTTGTTCAGCATCAGGACGAAGCTTAATCAAACCCGAAGCGACTTCCATACTAAAACTCCTCTGCTAACCAATTGGTAATATTTAACATCAATAATGCACACAACAATCGAGAATGATTATCAATATTAATTACAACAATGAAAGGCAAAGTTTCTTATACCTACTGTTCTGCGATATAAATCACAGCTTCATAGCAAAGAGTTTGTATGGGCTGGCTATGCTTCTGCAAAAGTTAATCACCTACGGCTACTTCCTCAATAAAAGCATTCTCTACACATCATAAATAGACAATATAAGATCTCAGTTATCCTCTATCAACAACACCCAAATGATATTGATTATCATTTGCATTGGTAATATTGTTGACGCATCAATTCCCTAGAAGAATAAATTATGTCTATCTCAACTGCGTCAGCTTCATCAGGTCCTGTTGCCGTCAGCACTAAGCTGAAAAGAAAAATGCTATTACTCGGCCCCGCTTTCATTGCTGCAATTGGGTACATTGACCCTGGTAATTTTGCAACCAATATAGAATCAGGCGCATCTTTTGGTTACCAACTTCTATGGGTCGTACTATGGGCCAACTTAATGGCGATGTTAATCCAGTATCTCTCTGCAAAACTGGGGATTGTCACTGGGAAAAACTTAGCTGAACACTTACGGGATCACTTACCGAAGTGGGCCGTTTACCCTTATTGGATCCAAGCTGAAATCATTGCAATGGCGACTGATTTAGCGGAGTTTATAGGAGCTGCAGTTGGTTTTCAGTTATTACTGGGGGTATCACTCTTTGATGGTGTATGTATTACAGCTGTCGCTACTTTTGCCATCTTAGCGTTAAACCGTCGAGGACAAAAACCACTTGAAATAATGATTGCCAGCCTCTTGTTGCTCGTTGCCATTATTTATATCGTGGAGCTAGTATTCGCCAAACCAGAAAGTGGCGCCTTATTAGAAGGAATGTTATTACCAAGCCTAACAGAACCTCATCAAATCTATTTAGCTGCAGGCATGCTTGGCGCTACTGTGATGCCACATGTCATCTATTTACATTCGGCATTGTTCAACGAAAGCTATGGAGAAAGCAAAAAACAACGCTTACGATCAACCCGTACAGATATTTTCATCGCTATGACGATTGCTGGTTTCGTCAACATTGCCATTGTTGCTATGGCAGCGGCTGTTTTTCATTTTTCAGGGAATCAGAGTGTCGCAGAAATTGAAACAGCCTACATGACATTAACACCTCTTGTCGGCAAAGGTGCTGCAATCTTGTTTGGCTTTTCTCTTATTGCATCAGGCTTATCATCAACTGTGGTTGGGACCTTAGCTGGGCAAGTCGTTATGCAAGGTTTTGTTAACTTTCACATTCCAATTTGGCTTCGTCGAGGTATCACCATGCTGCCTTCTTTTCTTGTCGTAGGAATGGGCATCAACAGCACTAAAATCTTAATCATGAGCCAAGTTGTTCTCAGCTTTGGGATTGCGTTAGCTATTATTCCTCTACTCGTCTTCACAAATAGTAAAGCTATCATGGGGCGTTTTTATAACCGAAAAGCAACCTCTATCATTGGTAATTTAATTGTAACCTTAGTGATTATTTTAAACGTCTTCTTATTATATTCCTTCGCTATCTAAAACAGAATCCACATTTATCAGTTTAATCTACACACCACAACGTTAACCTATATTCTATGCCGCTGAGTCGATGAAGTTCATCGACTCAGTTTGTCATAAATGCTTCGTTATAAATTCTATACTTGCCTAGCTGAGTCACTATCAATAAAGCTTAAAAGCATGATTTCTTAATACATCAAGATCAACATCTGGATACACATGAACAACTGTGTTTATCTCCTCATCATCTGTCCGCTTTTGAGGGATTGGAAAGCTAAAGCATTCATCAAAATCAGCCCTTTTATCATGATGATCAGGACTCGATTCTATTATTCTTACTGAGTATTCAAAGCGATTTAACGTAGTAGACAACAATGCTTTCATCAAATCTCTAGCCTCTAATATTGAGACCATATTAAAACTTAAATACAAACCACACCAACCATTAATGATGAGTTCACACAAGTCTAGCTGTTCGCCAACATTCGATTTTTCTCTACGAATGATGATTTCTTTGATTCCTCTGCAAGCACGTAAAACTGCATCAAAACCGTTTGTCGATATATATAAATTTCGCTCTCTAACGTTCTCGTGACCAAAACCTCTAAATGCTAATTCTTCACCATAAACATTTGCTATTGATGTATCTAACGCCGATGACACTCGATTTTTTTCACTAAAATCTTTCAATCTCACATTACGTTTAGTCATTGGTTTAGTTTTAACTTTTAAAATATTCATATATTCCCGAAGTGATTATATAGATCCGTGTTAACGCGTTGACCTTGAGGTTTGCGTTTACAAAAAATCAGAACCTACAAGATATTCATTATAATCTTGAAGATTCTGATTAGTATAAATGAGGATTAGAACTGATATCTAAATCTGCCATTTATTATTAAATAACAGCTACTCTAACTGCATGATTTAGTGCTCAAATACTCGGAAGATTAATACAACTAGAAATTAAAACTCATACAGTGCAGATAACATATAGTTCCGTCCCTGCCCCATACTCATTCCTGTATAGTCTCCACTAGTCACATATTCCTTATCAAGTAGATTGTTCACTTTGAATCTAAACGAAAGTTGCTTTTCGTTTTCAAGTGGCATTCGATAAATCGCACCAGCATCGACCAGCGTATAAGCAGGTTTTTTAGCTTGATTATTATCATCATTACCAAAACGAGAGCCTACATAATACAGACCGCTATTTAAGTCGATACTATCTGTCAATTCATAGTTAGCCCAAAGGTTTGCTGTCCATTCTGGGATATCTGCTGGCGTTTTACCATCATGCTTAGGCTGCCCTTTATATTGCGCTTGCATATATTGTGCGCCTGCTTTGGCCGTTAATTTCGATGTAATTCGCCCTGTTACAGAAGCATCAACACCTGTATGAATTCTTTGCCCACCTTGCGTTGTTATTCTGGTAACGTTAGGTTTTTTCGGATCACTGTAATCACTCGTTACAGATATATTTTCCTTCTTAATTTGGAAAACAGAGGTACTGAACATTAAGCTTTGATTGAACAATTCATGTTTATAGCCAAGCTCATAAAGGTTCCCCAACTCAGGGGTTCTTTCCATACCGTCATTAGCATCACGATCGCTATCTATTGGTGATTTCGGTTCGAATGATTGTGAGTAAGTCAGATAAACCGTTGAATGACTATCAGGGTGGAACATCAACGATGCGTTAGGTATTAGATTATTATAAACCCTATCCTCACCCGTTCCTTCTTTCTTATCATTGGTCGTTCTATTTTGTTTAAACAAATCATATCTGATCCCAGCCAAGAATTGCCAATGATCGTTGAACGTCATTAGATCTTGCAGGTACACACCATAAGTTTGACGTGGATAGTCATTCGCACTCGGTTTTCCCATATTTGATGGGTCAAAACCTGCTGAAGGCTTCGCCGGATCGATGCTTGCGTCAGACTTTTTACCGCCCCAACGACTGGAGCGATGATATTCGTGATCCACTAAATTAGCCCCAATGAGCAATTGATGCCTAAATCCCAGAGCATCCAGATCACCTGTCAGATTTAGCATCGCTGTATGAACATCGTAGCTATTATCGCGTTGGCCTGTACTAAATTTATAATTTCCAGTCTGCGCACTATCATCATTGAGTCTTATGCTAGAAGTGCGAGCTGAATTTGCCATGTCTAAATAATGATAACTGCCCGTAAGGTTCCAGTTATAGTTGAATTGATGGCTGATTTTTATGCCATAGCTATCTTCTTTCTTTTGATTTGTTGCCCATGGCATATCTAAAATTAAATCACGATCACCAACAATATTCCCGTTATCATCAAAATAGGCACCACTATCTTGATGCCCTTCTTGAGACTTATGATCAAATGTTAGCGATAACATCGTCTCTGGTGAGATGTCGTAATCAAGCATTAGCGCGATCAGTGAACGCTCTGTTTTAGGGTGAACGCCATCCTTATAATGACGCCAGTTGTCTTTTGCTTGTTTAGACGCAATAACGCGATAGCGAAGATTATCAGAAGCTGAGCCTGTTGTATCAACAACGGTACGATAGAAATTATTGCTCCCAATATCTTGTGATAAACTTGTCTGAGCGATAGCTTGTGGCGTTTTAGTGATCATATTAATAACACCACCATGACCATTCGCACCATACAGCCCCCCTTGAGGGCCCTTTAAGATCTCGATGGTCTCGTACATCTCAACTGGTTCTTGAATTAAGGAGTATTTACGTTCACCATTCCTTAAATAGCCTTCATTTGTTGTTAACTGGAAACCTCGGATATAAAAGTTCTCATGGCCATCACTTTCATGCGTCTTTATGGTCGAAGCATCGTTCGCAAGCGCCTTTTCTAACGATGTTGCTTGAAGGTCATCAAGTAATTTTTTATCTATGATATTGACCTGTCTTGGTGTCTCTAAGTTGGAAACATCCATTAAGGTTGCCGTATTCGTATCGTCGACTTTATAGTTAGGTCTCTTTGCAGTGACAACAATAGTTTCTACGCTAGTTACATCATCTGCAAAACTGGCACTAGAAACTATTGCGCTTGATATGGCAAGAGCAATTAAAGATAGCTTCATATTTTTCCCTTTGATTTTTATTGGTATGTTTTTATAAGAGGCTCAACTTTAAGTTGAGCCTCAAATGCCTTAAGACGTTTATAAATGGACATAAGCTCTACACAGCTTGACCATCTACGAATAAGAAAGCGCAGTGAACCTTCAACTTTGGAGTACGATGAGGTTATTTGTTTTAGAATCCCAAGAGTAATTGCAGCTTGTAAAATAGTTGGGCTCATAAAAATATACACAGTTAGCTCAGAGTATTTACCATAAGCATTTGAACAGCTATCAAACATCAAATATGCTCGATACATACTAAAGTAATTATCTCTAACTGCGTTAAATAACTCTTTTACTGTTTTTGGGGTGGCATAGCTTTCATTATCTTCACCAAGTACTAATTCTTTCCTGTAGGCAGCCTCAACCTTTTGATTATTATATTCATAACCAGGTAATTTCCGCCCGATATACATGAGAAATGCCATACCACCAAAAGAAGATATAAAAGCGACGAGAACCATAGAGTGTTTTACTTCGCCAAAAAATGGAATAACTTTGACATGCTTGGATAGCTCCCATAACAATGGAGTAAAAGTAGCCAATGTCATAAAGTTTCGAAGTATACTGATTCCAAGATCTTCAATTAATTTCGCAAGTCGCATTGTATCTTCTTGAATTCTTTGGCTTGCCCCCTCTATATGTCGAATATGATGCCAATACTGCATATAATGTTCATTCAACGCACAGCGCCATCGAAAAATCCAATGCCTAACAAAATAATCAACAGTCACAGACATTACTACATGAATAGTTGTGAGCTTAAAAAAATCAATTATTGTGTGTGTAAAATCATTTATGGTTACTTTATTTGGTGCAACTAAAGCTGATTGAATAAGATCATAAAACTCACCATTCCAATAATTAAGCTCAACGTCGACCCCGACTCTAAACCAATTGACAAGGATTACTGCAACGGTTCCATAAATAGACCAATACTTCCATTTTGGGTTTAAATAAAAACAACGAAACATAAGAGCTTAATTTAGTGATAATTGAGTTGCTAAACTATCACCACATTACAAATGAGATCAATTCTTATTATCATTTAAATAAGGGTGATTAATGGAATCTTTTATTACACAAATAAAATAACAGTAGCCAATGCAGCATTAAATATGAATCAAGACTTATATAAATTGTTGCTGATTTAGTAGATTTTATGAATACTGTACACTAGTCATACAAGCCGGGTTATCAGCTTAACTTTATATTCTATAGATTAATTAAAAACCACCATCATCCTAAATGGATTATTTTATTTTAAGGTTTCGACTAAATAAAAATAATAACCACATAAATCCAATGTGTATTTCATACAATAACTCGTATGAATAATCACGATTCGGAAAAGAAAGGATTAAATTTTCAACTTAATAATAATTACGAATGAAAAAGTGATGAAGGGCAAACAAGAAACAAGAGAAAGCAATTAAAATTTCAGACACAAAAAAGCCCCGTCATTTCTGACGAGGCTTCGTTGTGTTGGCGGAGCGGACGGGACTCGAACCCGCGACCCCCGGCGTGACAGGCCGGTATTCTAACCAACTGAACTACCGCTCCAATTCTTTGTAAAGCTCGATGCTATAAATCAAACTTTTAGAATGTGGCGGAGAGATAGGGATTTGAACCCTAGATACGCTACAAACGTATGCCGGTTTTCAAGACCGGTGCTTTCAACCACTCAGCCATCTCTCCGTAAGTGCGGCGAATAATACGTTCATAATGTAAAGCTGTAAACCCCTAAAATGATTGAATGGCTATAAAATGTGCGCCAAACATCATTTTTAGCTACTTTTCATCTATTTTACTAAATACTAATAAATAAGTGTTTAAATTTCAGTCTAGTAAGGCTTTCATTTTATTACTTTGCTCGCAATGTAACAAAATTTGTTATTTGTCATGCTAATCGCAGTTAGTTAATAGTTCTGACTAGCCTTTATCACCCACTAGCTGATAAAATTACGCTAACTATGTAATAAACACAGATAGAGAGTTTCCCCATGGGAAGAAAATTCGAAGTACGCAAATTGTCAATGGCAAAAACGCAAGGCGCTAAGATCAAGGTTTACTCTAAGTACGGTAAAGAGATCTACGTCTGTGCTAAGAACGGTAGCCCTGATCCAGATACTAACCTTGCACTACGCCGTTTAATTGAAAAAGCTAAAAAAGACCAAGTACCATCTCACGTTATCGAGAAAGCGATCGATAAAGCTAAAGGTGGTGGCGGTGAAGATTTTGCAACTGCGCGCTACGAAGGTTTCGGACCAGGCAACTGCATGGTTATCGTTGACTGTTTAACAGATAACAACAACCGTACATTTATGGATGTTCGCCAAGCGTTTGTTAAGAACCACGCTAAGATCGGTGGCCCAGGTACAGTTGGTCACATGTTTGAACATCAAGCTGTTTTCCAATTTGCAGGTGACGACGAAGAAGCTGTACTAGAAAACCTAATGATGGAAGATGCAGATGTTACTGACATCGAGTGTGAAGATGGCGTGATCACTGTTTACGCACCGCACACTGAATTCTTCAAAGTGAAGAATGCACTAGCAGCAACAATGCCTGACGTTAACCTAGACGTTGAAGAAATTTCATTCGTTCCACAAACAATGACTGAAATTTCTGGTGATGATATTCCTGCATTCGAGAAATTCCTTGATGCACTAAACGACTGTGATGACGTTCAGAACGTTTACCACAACGCAGAGATGCCTGATTAATTCAGACTCTATCTCTAAATAAATAAAGAAAAGCCGATGCAGTCTCTACTGCATCGGCTTTTTGCTTTCTACATACTTCTTAGCTTCTTAGCTTCTTAGCTTCTTAGCTTCTTAGCTTCTTAGCTTCTTAGCTTCTTAGCTTCTTAGCTTCTTAGCTTCTTAGCTTCTTAGCTTCTTAGCTTCTTAGAATAGTCGACAATCAATAACACCAGCATACCAGCCAATAACCCCACACCCCCATTCACAACTGAAGGTACTAACATGCTGATTACGTTCACATCAGGTAAAACGTCCATCAGAATATGAAGCCAATCATGCGATTGCGGAATACTGTGCATGATAATGCCACCACCAACAAGAAACATCGCGATAGTGCCGATAACCCCGAGCGCCTTCATTAAATAAGGAGCCGCCTGTACCAATCCCTGACCAAACTTATTCTTAAAAGAGCCCGCTTCACTATTGGCAACCAGATAAAAACCAGCATCATCGAGTTTAACAATACCTGCAACAAGGCCATAAACACCTATTGTCATGACAACGGCAATCAAACTTACTACCGCTAACTGAGTTAAAAACACTTGTTCTTGCACTGTCCCTAACGCTATGACAATAATTTCAGCTGAGAGAATAAAATCCGTTCTGATTGCCCCTGCTATTTTCTTACGCTCAAATTCAACAGGATCAAGGTTAGTTTCTAACTCTTCGGCAAGGGTGTCTTGATCATGGTTTGCTTCATCTGAACTTGAAGAAGAATGCAGCCATTTCTCTGCTATTTTTTCTGCACCTTCAAAACATAAGTACAAACCACCAGCCACTAACATAGGCGTAATTAACCACGGCGCAATAGCGCTAATAAGCAGTGCCGCTGGCACAAGTATCAACTTATTGCGAAAAGACCCTTTGGCAACAGCCCATACCACGGGGATTTCTCTTTCAGCCCGCACACCCGAAACCTGTTGGGCATTCAGGGCCAAATCATCCCCTAGTACGCCCGCGGTTTTACGTGCAGCAATTTTGGTCATTGCTGCGACATCATCCAGCACGCTCGCGATATCATCCAACAACGTTAATAAACTTAACCCAGCCAAGGTCATTACCTCACTAAAAATGGTTAAACATCATTGATAATGAACCTGCACCTGATATTTTACAAATAAGGCTTTCACGGTTAATCGTCACAATTAAATAATGCCCAGCAAGGCTAGCGGAGAATACAAAAACCATGAGCACCATAACCCTTACACGCGATCAAAAAGATGTACTTGTTGCCAAGCTACAACACTATTTCAATCAAGAACTCGATCAGGAGCTTGAACAATTTGACGGTGAGTTCTTACTTGATTTCATAGCAAAGGAGATGGGGGCACATTTCTACAATCAAGGCCTATACGACGCACAGACTGTGATTGATCGTCGCATCGACGATATTCGAGAAGCTATTTACGAGATTGAGCAACCCACCTCTTAAACCCTACCAGGGCTATATTTGTTCAGCCCCAACCTTTCGCGCTAAGCATGACTTCCTAACATATGTGTTATCCCCTCTATATATAGAGGGGATAATATAGCTGACATATCTTATTGCGTTACTCCTACCCCAAACCGCCCCATAAAGATGTTTTCGGTGTACTCACACCGACCAAGAGGAGTCGGCACAACCTCATAATCAGGGACGTTTTATTCACACAAATGCACGATTATCTAGTGCGCAGTAGCAAAGCCTAAAATGTGTTGTGTATAACTCATTAGAGGTAAAAACAACAATACATGCGATTGCATAACGTTTTTTACACTCATCTACTGCTCAATGAAAATCATCAACGCTGTCATAAATAATTAACCCTCAGAAAAACATAGATAAAATCCTCATTCCAGCGCAATAGATTACTTGTTAAACCTTTAATATGACTGCGAAATATTAATTCTTAATAGTGACTAGCATCACACTAATTCATCGCGAATTATTTCGAACACGAAACATTTTAGACTGGTTTTTCATGATTCAAGCTGGTAGAGTGCCTCCCCTCACGCATACTGTGAGATATTTATGTCTACGATTAGTCAGAAAACTAGCGACAAACTTGTTCCAACACTAACAATTGGATTTATCCTCTTATTCATACTTGCAGCCCTTTTTGATCTGTCTACTTTCACTGCAGCGATTAAGTCAATGTTTACTTCAGCATCGGCGACTTTCGGTTACTGGTGGCAGTGTTTGATGATCATGAACTTTGCTTTAGCGCTTATCATTGCAGCAAGCCGCTACGGTAAAGTGAAAATGGGTGGTGAGTCCAAGCCAACGATTGGTACATTTCGTTGGGTAGCAATGATCATGTGTACCCTGCTTGCGGGCGGTGGTGTATTCTGGTCTGCGGCTGAGCCGATCTTCCACTTCATTACTCCTTCACCAAGTTTTCCTGGCGTAGAGGGCAGCACTGCAGCCGCCGTTACCCCAGCCTTAAGCCAAAGTTTCATGCACTGGGGTTTCCTTGCATGGGCCGTACTTGGCACACTAAGCACTATTGTATTGATGTATGCCCACTACCAATGTGGCGTTAAACTACGACCTCGTGCTCTGCTATACCCTATTCTTGGCAACAAACTTGAAAACCATTGGTTTGGTTCAGTGATTGACTCTTGTTCTATCATTGCTGTTGCTGCAGGTACTATTGGCCCAATTGGTTTCCTTGCAACCCAGTTAGGTTACAGCCTGACTGTATTAACAGGCATGGAAAACTCTTTGTTCACGCAAGTGTTGATCCTATCTGGTGTTGTGGCGATTTACTCTGTTTCAGCCTTCACAGGTATGGACAAAGGCTTACAATGGCTAAGCCGCATGAATGTGATTGGCGCATGTACGCTACTGGTCGCTATTTTGGTATTAGGCCCTACGGGCTTCATCTTTGAGCAGTTTGGCCTAGCATTTGGTCATTACATCCAAAACCTACCAGAGATGAGCCTGAGTTCATCTGACCCAAGCTGGAACTCATGGTGGACATGGTTCTTCTGGGGTTGGTTCATTGGCTTCGCACCTATGATGGCAATCTTTATTGCACGTATCTCTAAAGGTCGTAGTATTCGTGAACTTATCTTAACCGTTGCTGTTGCCGCACCTATCGCGACTAACTTCTGGTTCTCGGTACTAGGTGGTACAGGTATTGGCCTTGAATTAGCCAATCCTGGTAGCATTTCAGGCCCTCTTAGCGAAGGTGGCTTACCAGCAGTACTGCTTGCATCATTAGCTCAGCTACCATTTAGTACATTGCTGATTCCTGCGTTCCTTATGTTGACGACAACATTTGTAGCAACAACAGGTGACTCCATGGCGTACTCTATCGCAATGGCAGTATCTGGTGATAAAGAGCCGTCTAAAGTTCAGCGTCTGTTCTGGGCTATTATGATGGGTGTTGTTGCTGGCGTACTACTGATTGCTGGTGATGGTGGTTTGAATGCACTTCAATCATTCATCGTCATTACAGCCGTACCCGTTTCGTTCTTGGTTGCCGTTACCTTCATTACAGGCCCTATCGCTGTTGTGAAAATGCACGCTGAAACGCAAAAACAACCTAAGAAAAGTAAAGAGTGTGAAACCGCAACACCTGTTGCAGCTATGGCTGAAAATGCACGCTAAGCACCCTCTATACACTAACGCATGACATCTTAAGCCCGCTTTTACAGCGGGCTTTTTTACATATAAAAGAAAACTTTCCTACCGCATCACCTTGAAATCATTAAATCTCACTCGGTATTTTCAGCAGCAAAATATCAACTAAGCAAAGGTACAGACCAAAAGCATTGATAAAAAACATCGTTCAAATTAAACTATGCCCATAATTATTACGAGATTTAACCAATGAAAGTAAAGTATCTAGTGACATCAATCGTTTTAGCAAGCATGCTCTCTGGTTGTGGTGGAGGCAGTAGCGACAGTAACAATTCAGGTACAGGCACAAAACCGCCCCCACCAATAAAGCCTCAAATTAAAAAAGGGGCGTTTAGCCTCGCGACAGGTATAGCAAATGACAAAGCGGCCCCAATCCTTGATGGTTACACCCCTTTTCGTTTTAGCTTTGTGAATGAACGTACCGATATTTCGCCGACATCACCAGCCCGCATTTCAATTGAAAACGACTCATCTGCAATCTTCCGTCACTACAATTTGCGCCAAGAAACGGCGGCAACAAAAGTAAACGGTCATCAGTTTGCTCTACAAAGCTACGGTACGAATACACAAGAAGTTGGCATTACTTTGTCTTACACAGCAGATGCAAGCCAACGGACAGATACGGTCAAGTACCAACACTACCGCGATGCCAAAGCACATTACTTCTTCGCACCAACAGCAACGGATCCTGATAACAATAAGTTCGGCTATCAAGAGAGCATGTTCCGCATTTTTGTTGATAAAGAGGATTGGGATAAAGCAGGGAAAGTTGCGGTCATCAACCGATTGACTCACAATAATGTTCAAAGTGATGAGCTAAAAGCTTGTATCGCTGTAGTTACAAATAACAGTGCTCCTTTCTTTAATACGGAGCTTGTTGAAGCACAAAAACACACTAACCTAAGCCATTTTGTGACAGGTGCTTTACCGAGCAAAATCACACACAAAACCTTACTGATAGGGCTTGAGTTGGATGAAAGCAGCCTGCCTGCCGATTCAGTATTTAACAAACCAAATAACGCTACAAAGCAGTCATTCCTTGATATCTGCAAATTGCAAAATTCCAGTATCAACTACGCTGTAGAACTCAACCTGATGCCATACCAACAGCAAGATACGGCACTCGTACTGTTCAACGACAGCGGTAAACTTGCCGTTCAAGCCAGTAAGCTGCCACTACTCACTTGGCGAGCAGAGCAACAAGCAACAAAGTGAACCACTCACCAAAACAATAACGTCTCATTGCCAGACATAAAATAGCCCTACAACGAATTCTTGTTCATTGGTAGGGCTACCTTCCTATAATATTAACACTCAGATGCGACTTGCTGCGTTTCCGCCAATGTTTTTTGCCGCTCATGCCGACTCACTGCGCTGTATAGCACCATCATCACGGCACACGCGCCTAAACATAAAAAGAAGAGCTCACTCGCACCATACATCTGAATAATCACACCGCCCAATAAGGGTGCGAAAGCAAAGCCAAGAGAGTAAATAGCCGCGGCACCGAAATAGCTTCCACGAAGGTGAGCTGGCGCTAACTTGTCGATTTGTACATTCAATGTTGGAAAAGCAATCACTTCCCCAAGGCTTAAAACGAAACAAGCGATCAACCACCCCATAGGCCAATCAACAGGAACCATCAAAAAACCAACTTGCGATAAAGCCATCAAGCCCATGCCTATTTGACTACGTGTAAATAATGGAAACCGCTGTAATAACCGTAAGATAGGGAACTGAAATAAAATGATAGTGCAGGTGTTAACCATCACCAACGCGCTCACAAAAAACGCTGCATTATCTAAACCAGAGCGCACAATGATTTGTGGTATGGACGATTCATACTGACCATAAACAAACATCATGATGATATTGGCAATCAGTAACTTAATAAACAGCCTATCTTTTAAAACCACCCGTAAGGTTCGGCCAAAATGCGTGACTTCAGAAGCACCTTGTTGCTTCACTTCTGGATATAAACGGAAGCAATTCCAATACAAGAGGCTAAATAACACGTATATACCTCCAGTTATCACAAACAGCACTTGTGGCTGCTTTAGCGCTAATGTAATGCCAATTAATGGTCCTATCGCACCGCCTAAATTGATAATGAAATACCTCACATTCATCGCCAATTCGCGGTCTTTAACATTACTGAGGTTATCGCTGATCACCGCTTTTGCTGGCGCTTCGATCATAGGTCGCATTAACCCACAGCACATGATCAACACAAAGAATTGCCATAACGCGTTTGCGAAGCCAATCCCGGCATAACACAATGCGGCAACCATACACCCGCTGATCATGACCCACTTGCGACCAAATTTGTCGGATAGAAAACCTGAATACAGCCCAGCAAATACACCAACAACAGCAGAAGATGCAAGCATACCGCCCACTGTAATTGCGTCAGCTTGAAAGTCTTTATAAAGAATAACAATCAAAAAGGGCCAAGCCATGAAGTAACTTGTCCGTGCCATTAAGGTACCAATCAGCACTGTCCATACTGTTGGCGTAAAATGAGACAGTCGGGACCATTTCAATAAGGCGTCATCATCAGTAATGGCTGTTTTATGACGTTCAATGGCCTTTCCATCAGGTGGTGTTGAGCGTGCTGATGATACGTTTGTAGGTGATGGCATTCGCTTTCCTTTTCATAATTAACGATCCCTGTGTTGCTCACTCGCCTTTATAAACAGTGACATTTTGCCTTTTCATCGATCTTTATGTCGTCAGCCTCGATAAAACACCTATTCATTCTTGGGGTTATTAACCGCTATACGCCAAACCTGAACAAAGTTTATCGGGAGGCCATATTGGCAATTGGGGCTTACCAAGTATTTATGAGCAAACTTTAGCCTACCCCTATTTCGCTAGAAAGTTATGCTAAATTTAAATGCATTTTTTTACCCGCTGACAATAAACCCCCAAATTTAGAATTAAATACAAAAAGTGCTACTAGCATAAAGACTTACAATATAAAAAGTATGACAAACAAGCCTCTGGCCACCTTACTCACCTCATCACCATAAAAATCACTCATCAACACCATCAATCTTGTTTGATTTTCTATCACTTTTTTATTAGTATCCGCGCACAGAGTAGATTGAGCATTTACTCAATACGACAACAACACTTGGTCGAATATCTGATGAGGACCGGAATCTCATCACGCTCACATATCAATTTAGGTATTTTCATACCGACTCTCAGCAGGATCAGCAAGATTCTGCCACTCAGTTGGCTGATCGGCAGGATACGCCCGTAATCACCAACACATTCAATAATACGTGTTTGTGCATGTCATTTATTGCCATGCATTCTCGCCGCTATTGCGGCTTTGCGTTCTTTATACGATAGGAGTTTTTATGCCTAACGGATTAATGCTATCTGATCTTGCGATTGCAGGCGGACTGTTGATTCTGGGTAAGGTTTTACGTGTGCATATCACTTTGTTGCAACGTATGTACCTACCTTCTGCGGTAATCGCAGGTATTTTAGGTTTAGCACTTGGCTCTGCAGGCCTTGACCTGCTACCTTGGAGCGATACATTTGCCAGTAACGCAGGCTTACTAACCGCAGCATTGTTTTCTGCTCTCGGTCTTGCAACCGATGTTCCCTCACCATCTATTGTGGCCAAACGTGCCGGTAGTATGTGGGCCTTCAACCAAATAGCATCTGTTTCTCAGTGGCTATTTGCTGCTATGTTCGGTTTGTTCTTAGCGAGCTTTGTGTTTACCGATTTAAACCCAGCGTTTGGCATTCCTATGTCTGCTGGCTTTATGGGGGGACACGGTACATCTGCTGTTGTTGGTGACATTTTCACTAACTTGGGCTGGGAAGACGCTTTCACTCTGAGCCTGACATTTGCGACAGCGGGAATTTTCATTTCCATTGCCGTTGGTATGCTTATTTTACAAATTGCGCTAAAACTTGGCTTAATCAAGACATTTAGCACGTTTGCCAATATGAACCAACATGAACGCAAAGGCTTGATCCAAGAAAATGATCAGCGCTGGGCAATGAAATCAACCATGTCTTCCTTGTCTGTTGATTCCTTTGCGATTCATGCCGCGTTAGTTGTTGTGGTAACAGCGTTCTCTTATGCTTCTGCTGATTTTCTATCGTCGTTCCATGACAAAGTCCAAATCCCAACCTTCGTAACAGGTTTCTTGGGCGGTATGTTTGTTCGTATGGTTGCCCAACGTACAGGTGCATCACAGTACCTCTGCGATGGCGCATTTAACCATGCATCAGGTATTAGTACGGATTACCTAATTGTCTTTGGCATCTCCGCAATTAAAGTCACAGTCTTAGTCCAGTACATAATGCCTATGGCTGTGCTTGCAACAGGCGGTGTACTCTTTACTCTGTTCCTTATCTTCTGGGTTGCCCCTCGTATCATGGGTGATAACTGGTTCGAGAAAGGTATTTTTTCTTGGGGATGGCTAACCGGTACCGTTGCCATGGGGATCGCATTACTGCGTATTGTTGATCCAGAAATGAAGAGCAAAGTATTAGACGACTATGCTATCGCTTATGTACCAGGTTCAATCACGGATATCTTTATTATCTCGTTAATGCCACTGGCTATGTATTCGGGTTATCACTGGCATGCATTAGCAATTGGCCTCGCTTACATTACTTTTGTTTTATTTATTTGGCGATTTGTATTCCAAAGAAACAAAGTGCTTGCAACACAGTAAGCGAGCAACTATTAGTTTACTCAAGAGAGACTCAGGTCTCTCTTTTTTATTACTCAATAACCAGTAAAACGATCAGCTAGCTTCAACCTTAACACCATTACGACCATTTTCCTTCACTTGATACAATGCACTATCCGCTTTTACGAGCCATTCTTGCCAGCGCTCAGCAAGCTTATCTTTGGATTCAACTTCAACGCCACCTATTGAAACGGTTACAGCCAGCATTTTGTCTTCAATAGTGACATTTTCTAACTGCACCGAACGACGAATACGTTCCAATAACTCGTGGGCTTTTGAGCTTTCACTGACAGAGAAAATAGCAACAAACTCCTCCCCTCCCCATCGGGCTACTTTATCATTGCCTCGGCAACTTTGCTGGAGACGAGTGGCTAATTCTTGTAATACTCGATCACCAATATCATGACCATGAAGGTCATTAATCTGTTTGAAATAATCGATATCAAGCAAGGCAACAATATATCGGCTTGCTTTGGGCACATCACCTTTAATTTGACCTGTGATCCACTGCTGAATATAACGGCGATTGTACATACCTGTCAGAGGGTCTTGAAACGATTGCTCTGTTAATGACACGTTAGATTGAGCCAGTTCAACATTGTCTTTTGATAAGTGACTATTACGGCGATACAGTAATGCCAGAATGGCAATGCCTAATAAAATACTCAACAGTAAAATTATTTCACGAGAGTGCTGCGACTCGATCTGTGATGACTTCAGCTGGCTCTCAGCTCGTAACAACGCAATTTGGTGCTCTTTTTGTTGGGTGATGTACTGTGTCTGAAGTGAGCGAATCTCTTCTCGCTTTTGACTCAAGTAATGGCTTTCTTTATCATTTACATAACGCTGAAAATACTCTAATGACACTTTATAGTTGCCATTTGTGCTATAAATTTCTGATAGCAACTTATACAGCCTAATCACCTGAGAGTTGCTTCCATACTCTTTATAAATATCAATGGCAACCAAGGCTGTACTGATCGCTTTATTCAGCTCTTTGAGCTCAAAGTACGCTAAAGACTTTGATTCATAACAGAATGCCCGTCCTAGTTTATCTTTAATATTATCAGCGAGTTGTAAGCACTCTTGTGACATTCTAAGTGAGGCTTCAAGTTTATTTTCATCAAGTAGCACTGATGTGTAATTCGTCAGCGTTACTAACTGAACATAGCTTGATCCTGTTTTTGAAGCATGTTTAATTGCTTTACGGATATAACCAGCTTCTTCACTTCCCTTATTATAGTAATTTGCCACTATCCCCGCATGAATATTAAGTAACGCGGCCGTATAATCATTTTTTATATTATTAAGATTGTAGGTTTCAAATGCCTTTTCATTATATTTTTTCGCTAACGACCATTGTTCAAGCTCTTCATATATATTACCAATATTCGACAATACCAAAGCCACTTGAGCGTAATCTTGCTGCTCTTCAAAATAAGCTAATGCTTTAAGGTAATTCGACAAAACCTGATCATATTTGGATTGATAAAACCAAATGTTAGCCTGCCACTTTAGTGCACGCGCCGTCATGTTTTTGAACCCGGTTTGCTTCGCAATAATGAGCACTTCGTCCAAGTAAGCGAGTCCATCGTCATACTGTGCTGTCTCTTTTGCTAGAATAGCACGGTGCAATAACGCCTCACCTCTAATCCACGGCTGCTTCAGTTTCTTAGCCAATACTTCCAACTCAGAAATAATATCTATTGGTGCTTCATCCGTGAGCGTGTATGCCTCAAGGCGTGACATGGTCAAGACATAATATACACGTTCCCAATCTGTCATTGGCTCGCCTGACTTGCCAGCTTTAAACTGCTTAATCAAACTGTAGGCTTGCTCGGGGTCTCGTAAAGACTGAATGTAAGCAGCCGCTAGACGACTATCTTGCTTCACTCCTTTCGTGTAGATGAAATCACTCGGCTTTCCTTGCACTGGCTGTACACAACCAAGGCAAAGTGAAAGGACTAATCCACTTACGCGTAAAATAGAAAATAAAGAAGGTAGTTGCAGATGATACATAATGGGGTAGAAATTGGTTATTTGATCGCCATCATCATGGTGTTAGCGGGCTTAGTCAACAATCAAATGACATAAAGGCTGTATCGTGAAGTAAGTGCACAAAATCGCGCCAAGGCAACATCCAAAAAGGATTTAATTGTTGTTCTTGTACCAAAAACCCCCTTGCCCTCTTTCAATAAACTGTCATTTGTGACCCATATTTTCGCCTAACCCGTACTTTTGACATATTAATTCGTATTCAATGACTTAGCATCAAAATTGAGTGAAATAAAGCACACCAAACAAAAAGAGGGAAACCTATAAGCATGATTATAGGTTGATAGAGGAAGTTGGAAAAATAACATTATTTTGCGAGAAGTTAGCGACATTTATCATGCATTAATACCAAGACACTGACATCCACATGACAACATTCCCCTCACGGCAGTTTATTGTGTGTATTATCAATAGTGAATAAACAGGCATTTATGAAACAACTACTTTCATGTCTATTAGCTGTGACGTTTTTAGCCCCAACTATGGCGTGGGCAAAAAAAGAGCATCACCATGATGTTATCGTGGTTAAACATAAAAAACACAAGCACAAGCACAAGCACCACCATGTGAATCAAGTGATTGTGGTCCATCAACCTCCACGTAAACAGCACTTTCACCACTCATCGTTACCAGAAATTGCAACGTTCGCCGTTATTGCGGGAGTTTCTTATGCCATTATCGACAATGTGTTTTACAAAAAATCAGGGGAAAGATACGAATACGTGGAAAAGCCACCACATTAAGTTCTCTCCCCCCCATATTGTCAGCTTACCTATACATAGGAGACTTAAGCCGCATCATTGCGGCTTATAATGTTTTGGCTAGGTGTTTATCCCAAATATCAAATAACGTATCACGCGTTTTAATAGGCAGCATTGCAATACGTCTCGCACTCCAACACCCAAACAGGTATTCCGCCATTTCTAGCGCAATAGGAAAGTCATCAGAACCATAGTGCTGGAGAGCTTGCTCAACATCACAAAGAGATAGTCCGGCAGTATCCCAGCGCAATTTTCGCGCTTCAGATTGATTGAACCATTCAATAGAAAGTGTCATTTATATCCTTTGTACTTATTCAGCATAAAGTATATTTTACGATATGTTTTATACGAAAACATGATGAACAACAGGTTTAAGAAACTTATTTATTCAAAACACTCATATTCAACAATCACTATTTTTAACGGGTTATATTTGCTAACACTTTCCTACATTCTATGATCGTTTTTTAATAGTAAACACGTTCAGTTACAGTATTTAATCTTACCTATTGCACGCCCATTTTTATTTTATATTTCGTTATAGCATGATTAAAGAAATCACGATCATCGTCATCAGCAATGCTTTCCGCTTGTGTTGTGATCGCCTCATAACCCGCTTTTGCATTTTTTAGCTGCCACACTATGTATGCTGCCTGTTTGTCTAGTTCAATGCGGTTCTTTTCTGCAGGTGATAACAGTGTCAGGTTATGCATATCTTCCTCAAATTACTCAATGTGCAAGTGCACGCATCTTAACACCATGCCAGCCCTCGCACATGTGATTTTATCTGTTCCTCTCGTCTCATGCCTTCAAAAATAAGACAGCACAAGCTCACTACGCTTAAACAACAAACCAAATAATCGCGTTAATCCTTAGGTTGCCATGTACTAAATACATGGACTACGTAGAGGTTTAGCCAGCACTGAATGAAAAAGAGCCAATGCGTAAATTAATTTTCCTATTATATGGCGTGTTAATTAGCTTATTGTCACTGACACAAATAGAGCTTCTACACCTCACTTTTGCCTATCATGACAAAATTGAGCACTTTGCAGCATATAGTGTCTTTACGCTGCTCGCTTATTTTTGCACTCGAAATCGACAATGGGCTATCGTGCTCTGTATCGGCATTATCATTTATGGTGGCATACTCGAAGTGTTACAAGCATCCAGTACGGGACGTATTGCTTCAATCGCAGATTTTTGCGCTAACGTGCTCGGGGTTATGGGGGGCGTATTGATTATTAGAATGTATCGCACAAGTGCCATTCATGCTAATCGCAAATTGAACTGAGAAATCAATGACGAGGCAGATTAGATCGCTCTATGTGTGCTAAGCCAAGCCGCTGACGGTATTGCTCTGGAGTACAATTTGCGTGACGTTTAAATAAGGTAATAAAAGGGGAAGCTTGATGGTAACCCAAGGTTAAAGCGGCTTCCTTCACCGACATCCCTCTTCGCAATAAATGTAAAGCATAAACAAATTTACGACGCTGACGCCATTCAGTAAAACTCATCCCTAGCTTATCTTGGCAATGCCGCGCTAATGTACGCTCAGTGGTATGGCGTTTTGTTGCCCACTCTGCAAGTGTAACACTGCTCGTAGGGTTGCGTTCTAACTCTAATAATATTGGTTTAAGCAGCTTATCATCCGACATAGGAAGGAACTGGTCATGTTCTTTTGCTTGCTTCACTTGATCAAACAAGACACTGATAAGGCGCTTATCTTGCTCTGTTTCTGCCACCGTGACACAACGGTGTTTCAAGTCATTAATGATGGCTTCCATAATAGGGTTAACTTCAAGCAAGCAGGCGTATTGGGGCAACGCATCAGCCAGAGGATGAACAATATTCATCGAACAATAATTCATGCTTCGGCGCATATAGCTTTCGTGTTCAACGCCAGCAGGCACCCAAACCGCGTATTGTGATGGCGATAAAAATCGTTTCCCTTCAGCATTGAGTTCAAGTATACCACCACTGATCAGCTGCAATTGCCCCCATGAGTGACGGTGTTTTAAGGTAGAAGTGTTGGAGAGAAAAACTTCATGACCAAAAAATATCTGTGCCGGTGGGTTGTGATCATCGAAAAGAGGTTGGTAGATTTTACTCATATTCACCGAAGCTGTGAGATTAGTTGCGATAACCCAACTAAAGTAATCGCATTCATAGCAGGGTGCAATACCTTACAAAAGACTCTAGTACTCGATGACATAAACCTCTGCGCCTTAGCACAGAGGTAAAGGTACTGTAGCTGATATTAGGCTGTTCGGACATTCATCGTGATTTCTGCGGTAAAGACGGTATTGCCTTCCGTATCTTTGACCTCGACAGGTACGATTTTATCGCCTTCACTCGTCCAATCAATATTCTCGCCATTGGCAACCGCCGTCAGATCTGTCTTTGCCTTTTTGACATATTTCACTGTCATACCCGTTGGTATCCAACGACTTTTCCCCGAAATAGAAACATCCGTCATTAAACCACCTGCTAATTCAGCCATATTACACATCGCAATAGCATGCACGGTATTAAGGTGGTTAGTCACACGGCGACGCTTGCCAATCTGAACTTGCGCATAACCAGGTTTGAGTTCTGTCACTGTTGGCTTAATCGAACCAAAATAGGGTGCCATTCGACAAACTACCCATGAAAAAATTCGACGGCCGAAAGGGACTTTACTTAATCTTTGATAGATCTTTAGGTTCTTACGCATTGAAAACTCCTTTTTCAACATTCTGGTCTGACCACAGTATAGACCAAAGTTACCAAATACAATAAATCACGCTGATTGTCCTCACAGTGCTGACACCCTTTCCTTTTAAGAAAGAATTAAACAGAAATTCATCAACAATTATATAAACCTTTTTTATCAGTTAGTTATAAACGCAATAAAACAGGGCACGATTAAAGCTGAGGCTCATTCAAGATATAAATCACACAAATGTCTGACTATGCCCCTGTTATGTCCGATTAGAGATATGTATAGCTTAGCTGACGTGACACAATACTATTCTCAAGCGACATATTTCTTCTTTATTTCAACAGAGGCAGCCAATGCTCTATTTATTCCCTTTAATTACCGTAGCGATTTGGGCAGGGAATGCCATCGTTAACAAAATGGCTATTAGCGTAATCGATCCTGGCGCAATTTCTTTTTATCGCTGGTTCTTCGCTATGCTTGCGTTATCACCATTTATGGCAAAATCTGTATGGAATGCACGTAAAACGATAAAACCATACCTACCTAAAATATGCTTTCTTGCCTTTCTTGGTATGGTATTGAACCAATCTTTAGGCTACTTCGCTGCTGAAACAACGACTGCGACTAATATGGCTTTGATCATGTCGTTAGTACCGCTGATCAGCATGTTCATCAGTGTACCTTTATTAAACAGCCGTTTGGCGCCGCTTGCCATTGTCGGTGCTGTACTGTCACTTTCTGGGCTTATTTTAATGCTTAGTCATGGTGATTTGAGCATATTGATCGCTCAAGGGATCAATAAAGGCGATATGCTGGTACTGCTCGCGGCTTTTGTTTACGCGTTATATTGTGTATTGCTTAAACGTTGGCAGATGCCCCTGTCTAACTGGCAATCTGTATATTGCCAAGGACTATTTGCAGTGATGATGCTAACTCCATTATTACTGAGTAGCGAACGCATGACTATCACGCCAGAGTCGTTACCACTGATCATGTATGCCGCAATCCCTGCGTCTGTGATTGCTCCTTGGTGTTGGTTACAAGGCATTCAACGCCTCGGTGCAGATCGTACTGCGATGTTCATGAACCTCATGCCTGTAATGACGGCACTCATTGCTAGCGTGGTCCTAAATGAACAATTGGCTATCTATCACTATGTGGGTGGCATCATGGTGCTAAGCGGCGTAGCTATGGCTCAGAAAAAGCCACGAAAAAACAAACCTGTCGAACTGGCAACGGCATAACAATTATTTGTTCAAATAATAAAGCCCGATCACTTCATCACAGTGCTCGGGCTTTTATCAAATAGATATAAATTTTATACGGTGTAGAGTGACTAATAACTCCACTTTAGCTGGGCAAACAATAAGGTGCTGGCGGATTTACCAAATAAGCTATGCCCTGTGCCATCAAAACGTTGCAACACTGTCATTAATTGCCAATCATCTGCCAAAGAATAACTATTCGATGCGCCAATAAAATAAGAACCATCTTGATAATAGGTACTAGAAAGGGTTACGCGACTCAGAGCTGATATATCAAAACTAACATCGCCATACCAAGTAAATTCGGTAAAGCTCAGTGTTCTTGCGGTTAGCGGCAAATTTAAGAAAGCAATGGCGTTAGTTGGCTCTTGTGGGTTTGATATATAGAGCATGGCAGTACGCCCCATCCAGTTTCGCTGCCCACCAAAACTGTAGTCCATTTCAAGGCTCCCAACAACCGCAGTGGCAAGCTCTGCACCTTGCCACTCATCTTGAGTCGGATCGAACCAGCTCAGTTCACCCCGTAAACCTGCGCCTTTGATATCGCCAGCAAAACCGCCTCCTATTACCTGATCTAACCCCGATTTACCCACCAGCAGTTGTGCATCCCAACCTTGATAATTAAACAAGTAACGTCCTGCATAACTCGTTAATTCGCTGTCATTATTTGGGCTATAAACAAGGTCGACCGAACTGGCATAGCCGAGTTTTTTACTGACAAAGATAGCATCAGAGCCCGGTCTTTCTTCATAGTCAAAATCATAAATCGAATAGGAATTAAATAAGTCATTGGGGTTCCATAGGGTCGCCATTCCCCAATTTATACGAAAGCGACCACCGCGAAATTGCCAATCATTTCGACGCCAATCAAGATATAAACGATCAAACTGACTATTACCGACAACGCCCATTTTATCTAACCAGTTTTTCGAGAGATCCATATAACCAGGATCATAACCAATCAAATCGCCATATCCAGCGAGCTCAGCGGAATCACCAAACAATAAACGATTACGCATACCTAGATTAAAACGCAGCTTATCGTTAAAGCGGTATTCATAATTGAGCCGGTGGTGAATTAAATGATCAAGGCTATTGGATGCTTCATCGGGTATTGTCGCTGTGGCCATGTATTTTACATAACCGCCTAAGTCCCAGCTTTTTTCTGGGGCTAAGCCCGGTATTTGCCCAACAGCAGGCAATGACAGCATAGCGACAATGGCTAACATCCCCTGCGTTTTCACTTGGCCACATCCTCTTGTGTATTTTCCTGTTGCAGCTTGTCTTGTTTCAACTGGCCATCTTCAAACACAATCACACGCCGCGCACGCTTGATCACACGGGGATCGTGCGTTGAGAAAATAAAGGTCGTCCCTTCTTGTTCATTCAAGTGCAACATAATATCAAGTAGCTCGGCGGTGCTCTTGGCATCAAGATTGGCTGTTGGCTCATCAGCCATCACAAAACGCGGGCGCGGCGCTAACGCACGGGCAACCGCAACACGCTGTTGCTGTCCGCCTGACAGTTTAGATGGCACCTTGTGGAGTTGGTCCGCTAGTCCTACTTGGGTCAATAATTCCGTGGCGCGTTGACGGCATTCTTGTTCATTATGCCCTTGCAACTGCATCACAAACTCAACATTTTCAAGCGCAGTTAACACAGGTAACAAGCTGTAATCTTGGAAGATAAACCCAATGTGATCCCGACGAAAAGCAATCAAGGCTTTCTCATCAAGGTTGCAAATATTACAACCATCAATATCCACAGTGCCTGAACTGGGCGTATCTATCCCACCAAGCATATTCAATAAGGTGGTTTTGCCCGAACCAGATGGCCCCATCACGGCAACAAACTCACCTTGCTCAATCGTTAAATCCAGCTGGTGCACGGCATGAACAGGAAAGTCTGTATCTTGATTATAAATTTTACAAAGTTGTTGAGTATGAATTGTCATGATCAGTGTTTCTCCGCCATTGCATCAACAGGACGCTGCTTCAATATTTGCCGAGCCGGATAAATCGCCGCGAATAAGCTGGTAATCACCACAGTAACCACCATTAGTTGATAATCTTGAGCACTTAAACTTGGGTACAACAGGGTATCGACGCCAAATGCACCTAATCCATCCGCTAGTCCGCCCAACGGCAAGCCCGTTGTTTGCAGGATGAGCATCAGTAACATACTCGCGCACACGCCCAACACTACCCCCGCGATGCCAAGTAATACGGATTCAAACATGATCAAAACAAAAATCTTGGACTTCGCCATCCCCACAGCCATCAATACACCAAATTCACGGGTTCGCTCAAATACAGACATCAGCATGATATTCACGATACCAAAGCCCATCGCCACCACAAAAATCATTAACATAATGAAGTTGCTGACCCCAAATGATGCCATAACAGATGCCAACATCGGCTGTATTTGTTGCCAGTCGCGCACGGTATTTTCCGCTGACATCGTTGCCGATAGCTGTTTGCGTACAGACGACAATTGTTCATCATCATTCAACTTAATCGCAATTTCATGGATACCTTCAATGCCACTCAATGTGGCTAAATCGGCTTTTCGAACATAGACATTACCGTCATCGAAGCTGGTCGAGGGTGTTTTGAATAACCCTTTTACGCGAAACGCCGCCCCTGTAACTTCCCCTTCTCCGTCAGTAAATGTCAGTACCACTTTCGAGCCCACTCGTAATTTTAAGCGCTCTGCCGTTTTAACAGACACCAACACAGGATGACGCCCCTGTTCGGTTAACCATTCACCCTCAATAATGTGAGACGCGATTGGAGTCAGTTTAGCTTCTGAATCAAGGTCGATACCGTTAATCCTGACACCTCGGGTACTGCGCGCCGATGCAATCATCCCATCTGCCAATAACCGGCTCAACCATGCTTGTATCGCGAGGTTGTTTTGCAGCTCAAGCTCTATATTGTCAGCGTCCACAATCGTGGCTTGAATGTCAGGATTTTGAATATACCGAGTATTATGTATTTGTAGATGACTGGTTTGCCATGCAATCGCATTGGTGATCATATTATCGAGCAAGGCAGTCATGAAGCCCATCATGCTAGCCACACCCATTAAACCAAACACCATCGCACCTATCATGATGCTAGTGCGGAGTTTGTTACGCCATAAATTGCGCCATGCCAGCTTAATTAGCCAAACATCAATGACCATGAGCGCCTCCTTTTAATGCATCAACCAAGCAAAGGCGGTAAGTTCGCCACATGGGATATAGCAAACACAGCACTAACAAAATCAGCACGATTTGAATTTGATCGAGAAATAACGCGCTATTGATCAGCACGGGAATAATGGGTTCATAGCCCATTTCCAACATCATCTTACCTGTCTCGCCTGTTAGCTCGATAGGGAATGCACTGAACCACAATAAAATGGGTAACGCAGTAAGAACACCAAGCGCAATCCCGAGTAAGCCGATCAAAAGCGACTCAATGCTGATAAGTTGTAAAAGTCGGCTGCGGAGCATACCTGTAGCCAACATCACGCCAAATTCGCGCTGACGCTCCAATGTCATCATCATCAATGTCGCAAATAAGCCAAAACCAACCACACCGTACAAGATGTACATCAAAAACAAGCCACCTGCCCGATCAAGCAATATCTGTTGCGCCATTTCAGGCGATAAATCTTGCCAATCCCGAACGACAACATCCAGAGGACGACCACCAGAAGCTTGCGATGTCATCACGTCATAAGCCAGTTGCAAATCTTGTTCTGTTTGGGGCAGTCCAGCGAGCTCTTTAGTATGTAACACCCAAGATGTAACCTGTTCGCCTGTGCTGTATAGCACTTGAGCCTGTGCTAATGGCATGTATACGAGTTGGTTATCAAGTTGCGAAACGGGGAAATGTAAAATGCCTTTAATACGGTACAGGCCCGCAGCCGTCTGCCCTTGGTAACCTTGCCCATAAAGCACGATTTCATCACCGACAGTAATATTGTAATAACGCGCTAATCCTTCACCAATGAGTACTTGATCATCGACTTGAGTAAGAAATTCACCTTGGCTTAATTTACTGGCAATGCCCGAATAAGCATCTTCTTGCTCTGGCAGTACACCAAGTACCATCACACCTTTCGATTTATCACCTGATGCAGATAGCGCAAAGGACTCGATGCGCGGTAAAATCTGACTGATATTAGCGTGTTGCTTGGCTGGTTGAATAAAAGTAGCAGATGCTGGCAACAAGTCATCAATGCTTTGGCTTTCAACATAATCACTGTTTTGAAGCTGGATCAATCCAGTATAAAATCGCGCAGCATTATCAATATTATTGGCGTAACTGCCTTCTTGAAATCCACGCATCAGTAACGACAAAAATAATGCTAAAGCTAACGCAGAGGCCGTCAGCACAGTGCGCCGCTTTTGTCGCCATAAATTACGCCAAGCAAGTTTAACTAGCATCGCTACCCTCTACTAACTGTCCCTGAGGCGTAATTCGTAGCCCCATTCACGCATGCTTCAAAAGCACAATTAATCGCGCAAAGCCTTCATTTGGCTCTGTGAGAAAAAGTCATCCTTAATGGCAAAATTAAACTGGGCTTGGTGGGTGATCATCTCGGTTTTATTGCCAGGCTTATCGGCAGGCACCATTTCCATGCGAGTCGCAATTTGGCGCTCACCCATTGTTTTGACATCAAAAGTTGCCATGGTGTTGACTAGCTCATCAAACTCGTCATAAAACTCAACCTTGCGCTGTAAGTAAGTAGATTGAGAAATCCATAATCGCACCTTGCTCCACACGACAGGCGCATCGGGTTTCGCCACGGCATCAATTACCCAGGCTTTAACCCCATCGACAATGTCTTCTTTAACCATCTGGTGATCGTAATCAACCACAATCGAAGATTGGTTAATCAAATCGTCATTTGTGAAGTCTGAGCCCATCCAAGATTGCCCTAACATAGAAGGCGCAATTTTGATCACACGCTCGATACTTGGTAGCCAGTTCCACATTTCACGCTGACGCTTCAGGGAGGCACTGCCTTTATCTTTTGCGGGCGCCGTTACCAATACCAGAGATAAGTCTTGGCCTTTGGTCCAACTTTTCATGCTCATACTACGCGTCCAGTCGGGGCGAATAATCTTCATCGTCATTTCGGAATAACTTGAATCCCCCCGCATCTGCCGATCGGATAAGGTGACGATATCAGCGGCACTCTGCGCCCATGCCGAACTGACAACCAATGAGGAAGCCAAAAATGACAAAACAAGAAGCAAAGCTGGTACTAATTTGCGCATACTAATGTCCTTATCTTCACGCTCGCATAGATAATACAGGCTATAACTCCCACCTTTTTCGATGCAAACTGACGAAGTATGGTGTCAAACAGGGTATTTTCATACTAACAGGAAGGCTACAGCGACTATAGAAAAACACGTGTTTTCAATCTGTTCACATGCAATTCCTGTGACGAGAGACACGTCATAGCCCTACGGTTTACCTTAACCATGATATGCTTATAAAAAATCATTCAGAGTGACTACCGTGAAGATAGATTTAACCCGCATGGTGACTGAAAGTCGCAACCCTGCCAGCCAAGATATCGATACTTTATCCACCCTCGATATGCTGGCTGTGATCAATAATGAAGACAAAAAAGTCGCCATTGCTGTTGAACAAGTATTGCCTGAAATAGCGCAAGTCGTTGATGCGGTTGCTGCCGCTTTCCAGCAAGGTGGGCGCTTGATCTATACTGGTGCGGGCACCTCTGGCCGTCTGGGTATTTTAGATGCAAGTGAGTGTCCACCTACCTTTGGTACCAAAGCCGAACAGGTGGTTGGTCTTATTGCGGGGGGGCATACCGCGATCCTTCGTGCCGTTGAAAATGCCGAAGACAATCAAGTGCTCGGTAAGAGTGATTTAACAGCATTAAACTTCACCGACAAAGACGTATTAGTCGGGATAGCAGCAAGTGGACGCACGCCATATGTACTGGGTGCCATGACGTACGCAAAAGAAATTGGTGCGACGACGGCCTGCATCAGTTGTAACCCGCATAGCCCAATGACTGAGCTGGCTGATGTGAGTATAACCCCTGTTGTAGGGCCAGAAGTGGTGACAGGATCTTCACGCATGAAAGCAGGAACAGCACAAAAGCTGGTGTTAAATATGCTCACGACGGGTGCCATGATCCGCTCGGGCAAAGTCTACGGTAACCTGATGGTCGATGTAGAGGCGACTAATGCCAAATTAGTTGAACGCCAAAAACGTATTGTGATTGAAGCGACAGACTGTACGCGTGAACAGGCAGAAATAGCACTGCATGCCTGCGAAGGTCACTGCAAAACAGCCATTGTGATGATACTAACCAACAGCAATGCGGATGAAGCGAGCCAATTACTTGCCCAACACCGTGGTTTTACTCGTGATGCTATCAATGCCAAGGCCTAACTACCCCAACCGCACTATCACAATACAGTGATAGTGCGAGCTCTAGATGCTAAAACAACTGTAAACGACTAGCGCCGCATTAATTTAAACAGCGACTTACCTGATTGATACACCCGCTTAAACTGTTCACTGATCTTAATATCACCATTAGCTTCTAAACGACGACGATTTAACTGTGCCTGCGCCCCTTCCGCATAATACTGGTCGATCAAAGCTTCGAGCTCACGCACGTTGTAATGCGGTTTAGAGTCACTGATACAAACAGGTAACACCGACAAAAACTGCAATAGCGTTTGGTTATAATCAACCGCCGCTTTAATGGTTTGTCCTTTGCGCGCTGTGGTCGTTGCTAAATCATAAGGCGGTTGCCATTCTGATACTGGCGATAACCGGTCGACCTGATTTAACACCCCAATAATAGGTGCGCGCTTGCGGCTTTGGTTATCAGGTAATTGATAATACGCGTCCAGCCGTGCTTTAAACTGAGTATCGAGATCACGCGCAGACTGATTGGCTTTCAAGACCCACAGCACTAAATCAGCCTGTGACAGTTGATCAAGCAATAAAGCTTCTGTAGCTGTATCCCCATCTAACCCTGGCAAATCAATCAAATGCAAAGTATCCAACCCTTCTACTTGGCACTGATGCACCGTCACTCTATCGGTAGAGGGTAAGGCGTTCACCTCAGCAACGAGCTCACCGGTTAGTGTATTTACCAAGGAGGATTTACCCGCACTGACCTGCCCAACTAAGCACACACGCAAAGGCTCGAGCGGCACAGCCATCGCTTGTTGGTCTGCCGCATGGGATGCGCTGTCCGTTAACTCATCGTCATCAACCTTGAATCGACCGCTATAAAGATCGATGGCGACTGACAGCACCTCTTGCAGTAATGCTTTCTTCAGTTTGTATTGCAGCTCACTACTTACTTGATTAAAAACTTCACCCAGAATTTTACTGCGAAATTCAGACATAATAGCCGTATAAGGATTTGCCATGCGCACAACACGATAACTATTCCACAACCAATTAGCCGATGCTAACCCTGCTTTCGCTTTATCTTTGTTATCCATGCCTTTTTTAATCAAAGACAGGCTAATCTTTTCTATAAACGGGACATGCTGTTTCAAAATAATACGATAACGACGGCTGACTTCTTCGGTCATTTTCAGCAATTCAGGCAAAGAAAAAGCCAGTTCTTTTTGTGCTTTTCCGCGGTACCGTGTCGCCGTTAATGTAACAAGAGTAAGTGCATGCTCACGCAATGATCCCCATTCAGCATCCATCGCTAGCTGTTGAGTAATTTCATCATTAAGCTCTGTCCACACCGCCTGATCACCCGCCCCCCAATCATCAGACGGACGCACTAAACTTTCGGTGTTTTCTCTATGAGCTAGGTTCTCACTGTCCGCTTTAATTTGTCGTTTCAGCCACAAAACAGGCAATGCGACCAGCAGAGCGCTCACCACTAATAGCACCAGAAATGGAATAAGGTAACCAAGCTCAATAATGGCGTATAGACCAAAGCCGCCCAAAATACACAGTGGCAGTATGATACCTGCAAGCAATAAGGGAATAACTCCCGTAGACATTGACGAAACGGCTTTCACGCTATTGGCTGTTCGTTTCACTTTTCGCGACCTCTTTAATGCTTTCAAACGCCGATTTATACATGGCTTTCAGTTCTTCTTCTGATACCGCCTCGCCTCTGCTCTGACGATAAAGGTAATAACAAGCCACTCGGCCTATCGCAAACGTGGTACAAAAACTCACCACTGCTGCTGTCGCGCTACCTATGGTTTGACCATAAACAGGGATCAGCTTAACCAACTGACGAATCCCTAATTTCGAGGCATATTGCACCCCAAAGCTGGTACCCAAGGTTGCCATAAACTCTCCCATAGCATTTTTATCCCACTCAACGCCATATTGGTTGGCTAAGCTATGGATCATTTTTCCTTGAATAACAGGGACAGACACCAGTCCGACAGCCGGAACTGCGTCGCTTCCACCCGCTACACCTGCATACCATAATATTTCGGTACGCAATTTAGCGAAATTAGCTTCTTCTTGGCTTTCGTGCTCGGCATCTTCACCAATCTGCGCAACAATAGGTAATAGCTCAGCCAACTTTTCGCGCAGTCGATCAATACCAGCCTGACTACCATCCTCGCATTCAAAATCAACTTCAACAGCGTTAACCTCTGTTTCCCAAACCGCCTCAACTTGCTGCTGGTTATGCGCTACGCACTGATTGCGTTCAGTTAAGCCATCAATCAAGAATGTGCCTGTATGTACCAGTAAAATTTGCTTGAGCGACTTTGATTTTTTAATTTGCTTTAAGGCTTTCAAGACACTGCTTTGTTCAGGTTCTTCCGCCTTCATTACCACGATTAACGCACTTGCCCTATCCTCACACGCTTGGATATCAGCATGTGCATCATACTCAGCTTCCGCGAGCCCGCGCGTATCCAAAAAGCGTACTAACGGCTTATCCGCAGGAAAGTCATAGCTACTCGCCGTTTGTGTGCAGGGCTGAAAGCCGTTGCCAATTTCAACCTCTGGCTGCTGCGTTATTGCATGAACGAGCGACGATTTTCCTGCGCCTGTTTTACCAAGCAACCAAAGGGTTGGTAAGCGTGCTGTTTGATGATCGAACGCTGCGGTCAGATCGGGGTCGACTGTTGGGTTCAAATAAGACTTAACGCGTTCAAAAAAATCCATACAGGCTCTCTACCTAGTTCAGCGAGAAAATAGTGTTATCTGATCAATTTAACAGAATGACATACCCAAAAGAAGAGGGGTATATAGTTCTGCTAACAAGTTACTATATAATTATCAAACTCTTTCTAAATAATAACTGACTGTTATGGTGTGACAAATGATCAATCCTACATGGGTAAAAACCTTCATCACTCTCGTCAATACCGGCCATTTCACCCAAACAGCAGAAAAGTTGTATATGACTCAACCTGGGGTCAGCCAACATATAAAGAAATTAGAGGAACAATTGGGGAGTGAATTACTTATTCGTTATGGTAAACGATTCGAGCTAACAGAAGCTGGTCAGAAAATGTATGAATTTGGGCTGCAGCAACAAGCGCAAGAGCATCAATTTATAGCAAGCCTCTCTGCTGATGATCTTTATTGTGGTGAATGTAAGATTGGCTGTTCAGGATCACTCGCTATGCAGCTTTATCCTCGCCTATTGCAGCGCCAGCAAAGCTATAAGCAGTTATCTTTTCATGTTGAAGCGGGGCCGAACCAATCCACGATCAGAAACATTCTCAGTGATGATTTAGAAGTGGGCATAGTGACGCGAACGGACTCAAATAGTGACTTAGTTTTTGAAGAAATTGGTCAATCATCACTCAGCCTTATTTTACCCGCACAATTTATTGCAAAGCAGCGTGAAGAAGCAGACCGTGAAACGAACGAGCCATTACGTTTTGATACACTCAATGCACTTGGCTTTATTCATCATCCTGATGGGGCACACTATGCTTCTCAGGTACTGACGCCCAACTTCCCAGAATCATTTAAGAGCGTAAGTCAGCTCAACATTACAGGTTACGTCAATCAATTGAGCCAAATTCTGTTACCTGTTTCGCAAGGGTTGGGCTATACCGTTTTACCTGAATCTGCTGCTGAAAGCTTTCATCAGCCGCACTTGCTTCATGTCTATCCATTGACGCATCAAGTGAGCGAAGCCTTATATTTAGTTAAAAAGCGCCACCGTCCGCTGCCACGGCGTTATGATTGGTTTATCACTATGGTAAAAAACACACTCGCGCTATAAACCTAACCAGCCAGTATGTCGCAGGTTGGACAAATTTTAGTTATGCTACCTTCTCGACCAGCACCTTTATCACGGTACATGGCACTGTCGGCTTGCGCTATCAGCTCATCCAACACTTGAGATGCACTTTTCCCCACCATGTTCTCAGAACTTAATGACGCCACTCCCACACTGACACCTACTTCCGATGGGAAGGCACCAAAACAGTGTGTTTCAAGGTAGCGTCGTAACTGAAAAGTATATTGCTCGGCATCACTAAGTGAAGTGTGAGGCATAATAATAATGAACTCATCGCCACCAAAGCGGCCAATATAATCGCTGGCTCTACGCTGACTTAATAATTGACTGGCAACGCACTGTAGCAACTGATCACCCAATTGATGACCGTGGTTATCATTCAGTTTTTTAAAGCCATCAAGATCCAGCATAGCGACAGAAATTGAACGATAATATTTTAGCGCAATAACAATTTCTTTTATCAGCTTAGTTTCTATGGCGCGGCGATTATAGATTTGAGTAAGGTGATCACGTGTAGCAAGGCGATGTAACTCTTTCTCCATTTTTTTTTGGTCAGTAAGATCTTCAAACATCCCTAAAAAGCCAGCAACATTCCCAGTTTTGTCGTTAAAAGACACTTTATGAAAACGAACATAAAATTTGCGTTCATCAAATGTTCGCATTTCACTTTCGTACACACAACTACCGGGTGCTTTCAACAGCTGTGCATCATTTTCTAAATAGCTTTCAGCTTGGTCTTTCGGGAAGATATGAAAAAGATCATTACCTATGATTTCATTTTTATTCAGCCCTATCGCTTCAGAAAAAGCATGGTTACAACCAAGATAAATACCTTTGATGCAACGATAAAAAACAGGCATAGGAATGCAATCAAGGATCGCTTGGATAAAACCACCTGAATCATTGGTCAATAAAGCATGAATATCATCATGACTATGAGGGATCCCTTTCAATAACTTCGATGTCAGCACTCTATCTCTCGCCTTTTATATCCAATATGTATATGGCTTCAGTTACACGGCGGCATAATAATAACATTGCGATAGTCTTGATATAAAAGATATTTTTACTTAATAAGTCTTATCGACAAATAAACTTCAAATTATTGAACATTTAGACAATAAAACACAAAAAAACCAGCTGTCGTCACCAACAACCGGTCTTTATGGATTAAACCTTTTCTTATTTATACTTTAAATTGATGTATTAACCGATCAAGTTGTTCGCATTCTTTTGCCAACATATCAAAAGATTGTTCTGTCATCTGAACTTTATCCAACATTGCTTGGCTCTTATCGGCAATCGTTTGAATATTTTGATTAACATCTTCGCTCACTTGGCTTTGTTGCGTCGCAGCTGTCGCGATCTGAATGTTCATCTCATTAATAACGTCAATTGACTGACCGATAGCGTTTAACGATTCGTTAGCACTGTTTGCTTGCTCAACCGTACGATTTCCACTCTCACGGCTCAGTTCCATCGCAGATACCGCCTCATTAGCACCTTGTTGTAAACGTTCAATCATCACTTGAATTTCGCCCGTGCTTGATTGTGTTTTACTGGCTAACGATCGTACTTCATCTGCAACGACAGCAAATCCGCGACCTTGCTCCCCTGCGCGAGCAGCTTCGATCGCTGCATTCAAGGCTAACAAGTTCGTTTGATCGGCAATGCCGCGAATCACATCAAGAATAGAGGCGATATTACCCACATCACGCTCTAAATTACTGACCACAGCACTAGAAGATTCAATTTCATTCGCAAGTTGATGAATAGAGGTGACAGTAAAGCCTAATGTTTCTTTCGCCGCCTCTGATTCATTGCTCGCATCACGTGTCGCTTGTGCAGCTTCGTTAGCATGCGTGCTCACGCTGTCACTGGTTGCACTCATCTCATGCACAGCAGTTGCTACTTGCGCACTCTCATTTTGCTGTTCAGTGACAGCGACTAAAATCGCCTCGCTTTCACGATGGATCTTTTGGCTCTCGTTGCGTACCGACTGAACAATACCCGTGACATCCCGAATCGTATGCTGAATTTTTGATGTGAACTGATTGAACGCAGCAGCTAATTCACCAATCTCATCTTTACTTTCCACAGCAACACGTTGAGTTAAGTCCCCTTCACCCGACGCAATATCATTCATAGTAAGGGTTAAACGACGCAATGGTGCAAGCACTGCATTTGTTACTGTCCAAGTAATAAAAATAGAAAGTAGAATCGCAAGTACAACCCCGACTTCCAATACCAAGGTTGCAACTGCAACTTCATTTTTAATTTTTTTTTCAAGAGCAGCTTGCGCAACTTCAATATCACCATAAATAGATTTAAATTCACCACGCCATTTATCAAACGATGCAACAATCACTGCTTGGTTATCAATAAAATAGTTATAAGCTACTGCTGGGTTATCAACCATAAAGCGGTAATGTTGGTTAAATTCAGCAAAACTCACCTTCATTTGATCCAGCATCGCTTGATTAGAATGACCGATAAATTGGCTATCAATTAAACGCTGTACTGATGTTATTCGCGGCAGTGCTTTCGTTGCATTGTCGTAATACTCTTCTTGATTATATTTAAGCAAGGCTTGATCACCGTCGGCTAACAAGACACCTTGCCCTGCAGCGATAATCTGATACATATCACGATAGCCTTCATCCATGCTCAATAAAACAGGCTCAACGTCTTCGTTCATTAATGTTTCAGCATGGCGCTGATCTGAAAACACAACATAAATAACAGTAAGAATTGCCAGAAAAACAACCGTAACTAATGTTGTGGGTGCTGCAACCTTTAATCGAAAAGAAAGGTTATTAAACCACTGCATATAAACACCTTTATAGTAATTTTTAGGGCAATATACTCACAATCGAGAGCCCGCCTAATTATGCGGTTTGTTGATTATATAAACGTGGATTCAAATATCTTTTTTTTCTAAGTAAATTTATTTTTTGAGCCACTAGCGACTCAATAAGCGCGAAGCATCAAAAGTACAACTATTTACAATTAAATACCTTTGAATCAAACGTTTGTGACTTATAAATGACTACGGAATTTATAAATAAAAACCACCAAAGCAAACTCATTCTATTCATATATTATGCTGAAGATGGAAAGATAATCGCATCTTACGTACACTGCACCTAACTAGTTAGAGGTCGTGTCATGTATCAACAAACTCTCCAGAATGTTTTTGGCTTTGAAAGCCTTCGAGGCGGACAAGAAGCTGTCGTTAACCATGTTCTTTCCGGTCAATCAGCCGCTGCGATTTTCCCGACAGGATCTGGAAAGTCTTTGTGTTATCAATTGCCGGCTTTACACCTGCCAAACTTAACCCTGGTTATCTCCCCCCTTTTGGCACTGATGCGCGATCAACTCTCTTTTTTACACGAAAAAGGAATTGCGGCGGCCTCTATCGATTCAAGCCAGACATGGGAAGAGACACAACAGGTCATGCAAGCTGTACGTCAAGGCGAAATGAAAGTCTTGATGATTTCTGTCGAGCGTTTGAAGAATGAACGATTCCGCCAATTCATCCAACAAGTGCCCATTTCAATGTTGGTGGTTGACGAAGCACACTGTATTTCTGAATGGGGACATAACTTCCGTCCTGATTACTTGAAACTGCCAGAATATCGCCAAGCATTAAATATTCCACAGGTACTGCTGCTTACTGCAACAGCAACGCCAGCGGTTATTGCTGATATGCAGCGTAAATTTGAAATCAGTGATGAATGCACCGTGGTGACAGGTTTTTACCGTCACAACCTCGATCTCAGCGTTAAAGCTGTCGAGGAGGAAGAAAAACGCGAAACCTTGCGCGATATGCTGGTAAGTACCCCACAAGAGCCCACCATAGTATATGTCACCTTGCAAAACACAGCGGAAGAAATTGCGCAGTACCTTAGCCATCATGGCGTACCCGCAACCGCTTATCATGCGGGCTTAGAAAGTGATAAACGCGAAACAATTCAACAACGCTTTATGACGGGTCAAATCCAATGCATTGTGGCTACCATCGCATTTGGTATGGGGATAGATAAGTCAGATATTCGCCACGTTGTTCACTTTGACTTACCCAAGTCCATCGAGAACTACAGCCAAGAAATTGGTCGTGCTGGTCGTGACAATCAGCTTTCTCACTGTACGGTTTTAGCAAACCGCAACGGGGTAAATGTATTAGAAAACTTTGTTTATGGTGACACGCCTGATCTTACCAGCATCCAGGCCGTCCTAAACGATATTAAGCAACAACCAGGTCAATGGGAAATTATGATGACCCAACTGTCGCGCGAAACCAACATTCGCGCACTGCCGCTTAAAACACTGTTAGTGTACCTTGAGATGGAAGGTGTCATCGAAGCTAAATATACCTACTTCGCCGATTATCGCTTTAAAACAATTCAGCCTATCGACTGGATAGTGTCGCAGTTTGCTGGTGAGCGCCAAGGATTTGTGCAGGCTATTTTTGCTTGTTCTCCAAAAGCTCGAACTTGGCATAGTATCGATTTTGATGCGCTTTGGCAGGGCTACAGTGCCGATAGAAAGCGGGTTGTTGCCGCTATGGATTATTTTAATGAGAAAGGCTGGATCACCTTAGAAAGTAAGCAAATGACCGATGTTTACAGTATTAATAACCTACACTTTGATACCGATAAACTCGCGCTGCAATTACACAGCGTATTCACACAAAAAGAAACCAATGAAATAGATCGGCTAAACAATATGCTGGCTTTCTTTGAGTCGAGTGAGTGCCTAAGTCACCGTTTAGCACAATACTTTGCTGATGATAACGCGCCGCAGCAATGCGGCCATTGTTCAGTCTGTCGCAATAGCATCGCGACGCTACCAAGTCAAAGATTAGATGCTGAGTTACCATCAGAAAACACCCTAAAAGCATGGTGTGATCCTTTCATCGAAGCGGTCGAGAAGCAGACGCAAACCAAGCCGTCACCACATGCTATCGCACGCTTTTTAATTGGTATGACAACGCCATTAAACACTAAGGTTAAAGCACGCCAAATGAGTGGCTTTGCCAAATTAGAGCAATACCCTTTTCAACATATCCTGAACAACATTCATGTGTTCGCAAAACTAGAAACTAGAAACTAGAAACTGTATCTCGCTGATAGTTTTTCCCACTAGGCTATCAGCGATCCCTCTAGCGTCTAATCTCCAATCCATAGCATCTGTTTTCACCTTGTATTTTTCCTCAGCTGTAAATAGTTTTCTTTTTTCGCCCCTACCAATGAAAGTTATGGCTCGCCCTCTGGTCTGATGTAGTAACACACTCTTCGTCTGTACCAATACAATTCACTCACTAAGCAGAATACGATGATACAAAAAGAGGACTAAACATGAACAAGTTACTGGTAGCACTCACAACCTTATTGATTAGCTGTAGTACCTTTGCGTTTTCGTGGGACTCTAAACAAGAAAACATAAACTTAACAGCTGGGGTTAGCGACTCTCGGGAAGGCGCTTACCAACTCGGTCGACAATTTGCGTCCAACATAGAGCAGTCATCACCTAAAAAGCTCAAACGTACCCTAGGGATCTACGAATACGGCCTTAAAACAAATTCTATTCAAATTGATGATTCGCAAATTGAAGTAGATGAATTCTCAACCGCTCAAGGTGATGTCAAATACCGCGCTGTCGTCAACGTCGGGTATAGCTACGACATTCGAGAAGCCAATAACCGCTAGGCATGATTCGAATCTTATCTATTGAGCCTGTTATCAGGCTCTTTTTTCATCATTTAAACAGAGGTGGATGAGTATTCAGCTTTTACAATCCTATTTTTCATCAATATTCCATAGCACTCAGACTTTCAAGACATTACACTATGCCCATAAAACCAATGGGGATTAAAGTCATGTCAAACCAAGATCTAGATTTAGAATACCAAGCGTGTGAAGCTTGTGGTGTATCAGCTGAAATGGGCTTCGTAATCAAAGAAAATGATGATGTTGCTGAAGTGAAAATCTTTGCTAATGGCAAAACTGCATTGCTTGCTGAATTCAGCAACTACCTAGCACTAGCTAAAGAAGTAAACACTAACTTCAAACACGAAACAACACCGCTTTCAGAAGAAAGCCAAGAACTAACCGCTCGTATCGAATTTGAATGCAGTGCTGAAAAACTGATTTTTGAACTGCGCAGCCGCTCTCTAGCGAAATAATTGAGCCTCGCCTCAACCATCCCTCTCAGGGATAATTGACTAATCAGGTGCCTAACGACCTATCGCTCTTTGCGCCTGATTATATTTTCACCATTGATACATTACTCATCTACTGCCAGCTCCCTTTCTTGCAAAATAAACCTCTATATCTGAATAAACCTCCAACACAAGCCACCAACTACGCATAAAAGCTCAAATTCGCTATGCGAATTAAATACTGGAAATTATCTCAAACTTGTATAAAATCTAAACCAGACTATGCATTTTGACGCATTAGAAAAAACTCTAGTTTTAATTTAAAAAGGGATGCTTTTATGAAAACTAACAAAGCAAAAGTGATTTCGAGTTGGAAACCAAGCAACGAGCGTGAAGCGGCAGCAATGAAAGAATTGCTGATGAATGAGATGGGTGTAACAACCGTTCACCACCAAGGTGGCACAGGGAAACTAGCGCCTAACTCAGGCCGTGTTATTCGCTAAGCAAACGAATCATTTAAAAAGCAGTGACCAAGCACTGCTTTTTTGTTCAAGCACCTTTCAGAAAAAACGTAACTAATGAGCTATAAAGTCCAGCGAAATTAAGCGCCAACTTTATGCCAGCGAAGTGCTCCGTTTTGTTCGAACTCTTTCTCAGGCAAGCATTCTAATAATACGTTTTCAACCTTAATCACAGATCCTAACGAGTATGCCTTATCATCATAAAAGCACACTCTCTTCCCTACGCCTTGCACATCGAGGTGGACTTTAGCCTTAGTGCCGGTTGAAATTGTTTTGCTTTCTAATGCATGAACAGAAGCACTCATGCAAAGTGCTCCTACTAATATCAGTATCCCTTTCATGGTGATTAACCTGTCATTATATTTCCACGAGTAACGCCACTCTATCACAGCAGATTCTACATTGCTTTGTAGTAGTAATAACAATAGGTTAGTCATACGTAAAAGCCGGCAATCTGCCGGCTTTATCTTGCTTACATAATCAATGATTACATTTGCGAGAACATATTCATGATCACGCCACCTGTAATGATCAAGCCCATTGCAAGAATGGCTGGAAAATCAGGTTTCTGTTTATATAGCACCATAGAGCAAAGTGTTACACCAATGATACCGAAGCCACACCATAGTGAATATGCGATACCCACAGGGATATAGCCCATCGCTTTAGTCAAAGCAAAGTAACAAATACTGTAGGCACTAATAACTAAAATAGAAGGTCCAATCTTCCGGAAGTTATTGGTTTTCTTGATAAAAGAAGTACCTGTAATTTCAGAACAGATAGACAATGCTAACCATAATACGCCTGCATTTAACATTGTGCTTCTCCTTCTTTTTGAACGACTGGTGCTGTTTCAGTTTCTTCTGCTTCTTCTTCACCCATTTTAGAGAATAGGTTCATGATAATAATACCGCTGGCAATGATTGCCATACCAACCATGGCAGCCATATCAGGATGCTGACCGTAGAAAACCATACCTAATGTAGACACCAATAAAATACCGGTACCAGACCATGTCGCATACGCTAGGCCAACAGGTAAATATTTAACGGCTTGAGACAGCGAGTAATAACACACCACATAAAGCAGAACGATAACTGCTAATAGTGCCGTTTTGGTAAAACCAACACTGGTATCGAACATTTTTAAGGTTGATGTTGCAGATGTTTCAGACGCAATCACCAGCGCCATCCACAGCCATTTTTTTACAGATTCAGACATTTTCAGCTCCTAGCTTAATTTAAATTTTGTCTTACGATTGGATAAAATTGTTACAGTAATAGTTGTTGTTCTTTGACATATTCCGCCGCAAGATCCGTTAGCTTGTCTTGCTGCGTATAAGCGCTCACTCCTTTGCTTTTTACCTCACTTAAGGTGATATATCCCGATAACTTTTCAGCCACAGATACACTTCTCTGGCTACATTCAGGCGTTGCTTTGCTTGGTACTTTCGTTCCTTGCATCGCTGCTTTTATGTCGATTAATGACCCCGTAACTGCGCCATATTTCACAAGTTGTTCTAACTGCGTTTTCGAACGCTCACACATTGCAGGGTTGTCAGACAACCCTAGTAATTGGTTGAGTTCACTGGTTAAATCACACTGATAATCCAGTACGAACGTTGGCATACCTTTCATCAAAGCATACTGAAACAAGACAGCCGCCGAACTTAAATACATTCCATTACTGACTTCCCCTAAAGTCGCGAAGTCCAAATATGGAAATAAGATTTGCTCATACTGACTTAACCAAACCGATGGGTTTGAACCATCCCAATGAACTTGAGTCCCTAAGTGATCTACCGCAGCTAATTCCTTCGTTAGATTAGCCTTTGAATGGGCAAATACTTGCCAATGCATCCCTTCCCATGTACTTAGCTGAGCCGCAATTTCGTAGTGGTACCCATTTGCGGCAGTCAAAACAATTAAGGTCGACTTACCCATTTTTGCTAGAACGCGGTCAACGATGAAATCAATGCCTTGCTCATTGACGTTTTTGTCGTCCATGGCTCACTCCGTTAATCCACCAGATAAACTGCATCACCCGAACGAATACCTGCCGCATTGGCCTCATCGGTATCGATATGGAACTCAAGGGCATAGCGGCTATCAACACGAACAACAACCTGCTCAAACACCAAGCCACATTGCTGCCCTGCGCTCACACGCACTTTTTGACCATGCTCTACCCCCAAAACCAAAGCATCTTGCGGCGACATATGAATATGGCGCTGTGCACAGATGACTTTCGACTGCAGATTGACATGCCCTGCGGTACCCACCAGTAATGCATCAGCCGACTGGTATAAATCACCTGACTCACGTACTGGCGCTTTAATCCCCAAGGCGTAGCAATCGGCCTTAGAGACTTCGAGTTGGGTTTCCGCTCTTGCTGGGCCAAGTACACGTACCTTGCTTAAGCTACCTTTAGGCCCAACAACCATCACGCACTCTTGCGCGGCAAATTGGCCTGGTTGGCGTAGCTCTTTCAACGGCTTTAGTTGATAGCCCACACCAAACAATGCCTCAATATCAGCCTGCGAAAGGTGTACATGACGATTTGAAACCCCTGTTGGAATACCAACAGACGTTGCCAACGGCACTGCTTTAGGCCATACCGATGAAGCGGGCAAACGTTGCTGGATTTCATTCATTAATGCCGAATTAATCATTTCTTACTTCCCTGCGACTTGTTACTTGTTCGCTTACGGCGTGACGCCGCTGGCTTACGCACCGCTTTATCTACTGCCCCCTCCGATGACTCTGAAGACTTAGAGTCTGAAGACATAGAGTTTGAAGACATAGAGTTTGAAGACATAGACACTGCGGCTTGTTTATCCATTGCTGTTGGAACCTTAGGTTCAGTTGCCTCCGCAGGCTGGGCATCTGACTGTGGATTCGCTGCAATTGTTGTATTATCACCGTCTGTAACCTTTGCTGATGTCGCAGGCTTAGCTTCATCCATCATAGTTACTTCAGGTTTTACCTCTTCTTCTATCGAAGTCTGTTTAGCGGTTACTTCCACGGGTACTTTCAGTTCAGTCTCAGCATGCAAAATTGGACCATGCGCCAACATGGCTAGCACACTGCTATCTGGCCTTGCCATCACGAGTGCCATATTGCTTGCAGACTGCTCGCAAATAGCATCAAGGCCACTATCAACCGCAGCTTTTACGGCACTGATTTCCCCTTCAAAGTAAACGGAAACCAGGCCAGAACCCGCTTTTCGGTACCCCGTTAAACTTACCCCTGCGGCCTTACACGCTGCATCTGCGGCATGAATAGCGGCAGTTAAGCCAACGGTTTCTATCACCCCAAGACTTATCGTCATAATGTCTCCTTAATGTCGAACTAAGCGAATATCGAAATCAAACTGGGTGAAGAAGTCACTCAGCTTATTCAGCTCTTCTTCGCTATAACCAAGGTCTTGAGTGATGGGATAAATCATGTCGAGCTTGTCGTATTTCGTCTTACCAAACTGGTGATAAGGTAAAACATCGATTCGCTGGATATTACCGTTACCGCGTTTAGCTAAGTCCATTACGTATTCAAATGCGCCCGTGATCGAGTCGTACGAATCGTTGTGGCCTCGAATCAGTGGCATGCGAATAACAATATTGGCGCCAAGTTCAACCAGGCGTTCAAGATTACGTTTTACGCCTTCATTACCTATACCTAATAACTCACGGTGCTGATTGGTTTCGATTTGCTTAATATCAAATAAAAACAAGTCGACACATTTTGCTAGCTTTTCGTAATTGGCAAGGCTGGTTGTACCCTGCGTTTCAATGGCGGTATTGATCATCTGCTTTTTACATTCAGTTAGCAGCGCGGCCGCGAAATCCGTTTGTAGACTCAGCTCACCGCCACCAAGGGTGACACCACCTCCAGAAGACATATAGAAATCATAATCTTGCATAATGATTTCCATCAGCTCTGATACGGTCACATCTTTACCCATGATATCGAGTGCATCACCCATACAGACTTCTTCACACTTACGACAACCTATACAATCGACATTTCGGTCTACTTTATGGACTTGATTACCATTGGCATCCGTCGACATTAGGTGAACACCAGCAGGACAAACATCGGCACATTTTCCGCACTGCACGCATTTGTCGTGGCTAACCATAACTTGGAACTTGCTGCTCAAACCTTCAGGATTGGCGCACCAGTCACAACGTAAATTACAACCCTTAAAGAAAATCAGCGTACGGATCCCATCACCGTCATAAATGGAGTATTTTTGAATATTAAAAATACGCCCTTTCAATTCGGTCTCATTACTCACTTGCGCTATCCCAGTCATTGTTGTTCTCCTCACTTTGCTTACGCATTTGCCTGTATGTAGTTACTCTTGCTCAGGCTGAGTGTTTTTATGTAAGGGGGCTTTCACCCCCTTGGCTGGGTTAGAATTTTTCTAAAACCGTACGGCTAATGATTTCATCTTGAACTTCCTTACAAAGTTCAACGAAGTAAGCACTGTAGCCCGCCACGCGAACAATCAAATCACGGTATTTTTCAGGTTCAAGCTGGGCTTTCTTCAAGACTTCGTTATCAACATAGCTAAACTGCATTTGGCCATTACCCAAGATTGATGCAGTACGTAGCAAGGTGATCAAGCCGTTTTTCCCTTCAGGGGTATCAAGCAAGCCTTTCAGGAATTTGAAGTTGTGCACCATACCTATATTCATGGTTTCAACGTTCATTTTGCTCACTGATTTAATGATGGCGGTTGGACCATGCTTATCAGCGCCCTGCGTCGGACTAATACCATCTGATAGTGGCATCCATGCTAAACGGCCATTTGGCGTCGCATTGGTTAGTTCACCAATTGGGGTGTTGTTAGAGATAGATAAGGTGCCGTGGCTCATTGTTGAGTACAGCATTTGGTAGTCGCGACATTCGCGCTCTGTCCACTCAGTAATATCCAAAGCAAACTCATCGGCGTAGTTATCATCGTTACCAAATTTTGGTGCGTTCAAGCAGTCGCGGCGAAGTTCTTCAAAGCCTTCAAAGTTAGCCAGCATCGCATCGCGCATTTGCTCTAAAGTGTATTTCTTATCTTCAAAGACCAACTTGCGAATAGCAGCCATTGAATCGACATAGGTGGCTAAGCCAGAGAAAATCAAACCAGGGCCGTGGTTAATAACAGCACCACCTGCAGCAACATCTTTACCTTGCTCCATACAGCCTTCAACCATTAATGACATCAATGGTTTAGGTGCTACATCACGGTGAACACGCTGACTAATCACGGTACCAATTGCTGACAATTTAATGATGTGAGCAATTTGCACTTTCACTGCTCGCTCGAATTGTTCGAATGAGTGAATTTGGTTTAATTCACCAGTATCAAGACCTTGGTAGCTATCAAACAACACCATACGACCGCGGTTTAATACGAATTCAATCGCAATCGGCCATTGGGTGTAACCTGTTGAGGTCCATTGGTAAATACGGCCTGATTTTTGAGGTTCCACACACCCCATTAGGCAGTAGTCACGTGCATCTTCAAAGTCGTAGCCTTTGCGTAGCATCATCTTGATGTGCGAATCATCAAAGTGACACGCAGGGAAACCCATACCGGCTTTCACTACATCAACAATTTTTTCTAGGTAATGCTGTGGCGATTGGTTATGAATACGACACGCTAGCGATGGTTGGTACACTTTAACGTAGCGAACGGCATCCATAATCATGAGCGTTAGATCATTGGTTGCATCGCCACCTTGGCGCTTCTGGCCACCCACAGTTAGGTTGATAAACGGCTGGTAACCCGCGAAGTATTTCGCACCAAGTTCGCTCGACATCCACATCAGTTCCGCACACTTGATAATGAACGCTTGCATCATTTCTAGCGCTTGTTCTTCAGTTAAACGACCAGAATCAATGTCAGCACGGTACATTGGGTAGCAGTACTGGTCTAAGCGTCCTAGTGAAAGACCGGTTTGGTTTTCTTCCACTTCAAATAACGACTCAATAGTCCAGATGCTTTGTAGCGCTTCTTGCAGTGTTTTAGGTGGATTAGCCGGTACATTTTCGTTTGTTTGTGCAATCGTTAATAGCTCTGCACGACGTTGCGGATTCGTTTCTTTCTCTGCTAATTCCAATGCATGCGCCGCGATACGGTGCGAATAAGCAATAACACCTTCGCAAGTTTCAATCGATGCTTTATAGAAGTAGATCTTATCGATATCGTCTGGGTTTTCCATGCTTAGCGATGCCAGTTTATCTTCAGCATCCGCTTTAATACCGTTCATACCTTTAGTAAATAGCAGGATGTCGTAACCCGGACAGGTATCACCGCCACCGTTAATTTGGTGGTAAGACAAATCACTGACAAAAGTTTCACCACTGAAGTCCCATAGGCCGGCTTCGCGGTATTGCGCTTCACAAATTTCATCCAGTGAGCGACCTTCCCAGAAAGGAACGATCTCTTCACGAATAATGCGCTTGTCTTCTTCTGAGATTTCAAACGGGTCTTGTGCACGCGTGCTCATGGTATCAAGCTCGTCGCGCACCCAACGCCACGCGATATCTGGTGAGAATGCACCAGCACGAGGCTTACCACATGGATGACCAACAATTAGCTCATCATCTTGAATCAGTAACGGTGCCGTTTCACAGGCATAGCGGAAGGCTTTCGCACGTAATAAAATCAGCGGTAAACCTTGATGCTTTTTGGTAACTTCTGTGAATGCTTGAGCACGATAAATTGAAACACTTGGACGGGCTTTTAGGTAGTTGCTACGTAGACGTTGCATACGTGGCGTTAGGCCTTCCATTTCTTTCACATCACACTCAGCTGCAGCGGCAAAGCACGATGTTTCAGTAGTAGTAGCAACAGCGCCACCTTGGTATAAGCGCATTTGTAGTGCATTGTTCAAGCTTGCTAGGTTATTGCGTGCAGCCAAAAGCATTGCAGACAGTTCGTTTTGTACCAGTTGACCATCCGTCATCTGGCCGCCTTGCACTAACCAGTCAAACATTGGGTAGCCTGCTGTTGCAACATCGGCACGCACTTCAGACAACTCAACCAATTTCAGCCATAGAGACTCGACGATTTCGTAAGCTTGCTCTGCTGTGATCACGCCTGCATTGATATCACGTTGGTAGTAACCGTACAGCGCTTTATCAAAACCGATATGACCCACAGCGTAACCGCCGTTATCAAGATGCATCATCAGTTGAATTAAGTAGAACGCCTGACATGCTTCTTTAAATGTGCGAGCAGGTTGACCAAGAATATGGCGCAATGTCGCTGCCGCTTCTTGTAGTTCAGCCTTGCGGTATGGATGGCTTTCAGCGCTAGCTTTGGCTTCTAATTCTGCCGCTAAACGTTGCGTTAGGGTTTCAGCGCCTTTACAAGCAAGCAGCATGGCTTTGCCTTGGTTAACTTCGTCCATACCATTACGGCTAATCGCGCTACCAATATTTTTAAGACGCGATTCCATGTGCTGTTCTAGCACTTTTAGACCAGTGCTGATCACAGTCATGTAATCTGGTGTTTGGGTCGAGTCGCTATTTAAAAAACCAAAGACTGATGGGCTGTTTAGTTCTTCTTCTGTATGGAAAATCGCGCCACGCAGTGCTGATGATTGGCTACCGATAATGAGCTCATCTTGACCAATATATAGCGGCAGATCTGACATTAGTTGGCTGAAATGTTGTGCTTTTTTTACTAGCGGTGGCATACCAGCAATATCTTCGCCAATAGACGCCAAAATTGTTGCGCGCTCTGAATTAATAGAGCTGTTTTTTGCAAGTAACTTTTCTGCCAGCATTTTTACGCGTGGCGTTAGAGAATAGTTGGCCATTGTTAGCCTCTCCTACTATTTTGTTTCATTGTGGCCAGCAACACTGGCCACTCGAATATTGGATAAATAAGTAACAGCGTTTACATCACTGCAATTACGTTAGCGATGCCGATACAAAGCTTTGGCGATACAAGGTTTCCAGTTCTATTGCACTCGCAGAGCGCGGACTGGTTGGGGTACAGTTGTCTTGTGCCGCCAGCGTTACCATGGCTGCCATGGCTGCGTTAAAGTCACACTCAGCGATACCGCAGTCCTGAATATTGGCCGCTAAACCAAGTTGTTCACGCAGTACATCTATCGCAACCAACAGGCTATGGACACCTTCACGGCAATCTGCTGCAGGCAAGCCCAGTAAAGCGGCTAGTCGTGTGTATTTCTTCGCGGCATCGGTATTACACCCCCCGGTGAAATCAGCATTAAACGCAACAACGCGACTCATCAGTAAGGCATTCGCACGGCCATGTGGCACACCAAATTTTCCACCTAGCGCATGGGCTAAACTGTGGGTTATCCCCAACGACGCATTCGTAAATGCCATGCCAGCGATACACGAGGCGTTATGCATTTTTTCACGCGCGAGCAGGTCACTACCTTGTTGGTAACAATCCAGCAAATGAGAAAAAACAAGCTGCACGGCCTTCTCTGCTAAAGCGTCACTAAAGTCAGAAGCCTGATTTGACACATACGCTTCTAGCGCATGACACAGCACATCCATCCCTGTGTCAGCCGTAATTGCAGCAGGTACCGATTTCACGAGCGCAGGGTCAAGAATCGCCAGATCAGGCAGCATGTATTCATCAACCACAACCCACTTTTCAGTGTTTGATTTAATCACTGAGAAAGCTGTCACTTCAGAGCCTGTACCGCTAGTTGTTGGAATCGCAATAAAGTACGGTTTGTGCACTAACTGACCACCTTGCGATAAGGTATAAATCACCCCTTTCGCCGCATCGATAACAGAGCCACCACCGACAGCAACTACCACGTCAGGCTTCGCTGCAACAAAGGCTTTCATGCCATTAGCTATTACTGACAAATCAGGATCTGGTGTTACATTAGCGAACAGCTCAACCACCATCTGGTTCGCCTGCAAATGCTGGCTCACCATGTCTGCGATACCAAACTTAACCATGGCGTGATCAGTAATGATCAAAGCGCGTTGGCCAGGTACGGTACTCAATTTATTAAGTGCATTGGCACCAAATTGAATCGCGGGTTTGATCTGAAAATCATTCATGTTTCTGCCTTTCCTATCGACCTTGGTGGATCTTTTCAACGATGGCGACTATCGACATTGCCTTGTAATCATGCTTATGGAGCGCGAAATACTCTTCCACTAACACTTGGTCATGCATGCCGGCGCCCACACTATCAACCGCGACATAAGTACGATCTTTAATGGGCTCTAAGTCATCACCAAGGGCTGTCACAAGCAGTAGATTAGAACCACGTAATTCATCACTTTTTTGGGTCGCGACAACGTGCCCGGTAACTGTTGCAAGAATCATATTCTTACCACCTCATGTCAGTGTTATGGCGCAAGACGACCCATGACTTGTTTAATGATGCGCTCAACTTGCGCTTCATTGATTTCGTCATTGGCTGGGCTAACCGCAGCTGTAAAACGATCATCACCTTGATGTGAGGTAATCGCGCTCGAAGCAGCAGGCGTAGTTACTGTTGGCGCAACAGCAGAACCTGTGAAGCGTGTATCTTCAAAAATGCTGACAGGCTTAGCTGTCGGAGCGACAGTCGCAGCCACTGGTGCAACGGGTTCAACATGCGAGCTGTACGCTGGCTCACAAGTAGGGGCTGAAACAGCTACGGTGGTAGGTTGACGAAGCTCTTCGATAGAACGCACGCCATAGCCGACTTTTCTGACATTCAGTAAGTTCATCGGGCCAACGTTGTCAGAGCTAGAGCCACCACCAAGTGCACCACAACCTAGCGTTAACGCAGGGGTAATATTGGTTGTTGCACCTATGCCACCAAGGGCTGCAGGCGTATTCACTAGCATCCTGAATACAGGTTTTTCTAGCGCAAACTCACGAACAATCTCTGGATTTTGCGTATGAATAACCAGGGTGTGACCCATGCCTTCATTGGTTAGCAATGCCATTACGCGATCACAAGCGGCATGCCAATCATCTTCAACATACAGGCCTAATACAGGGCAAAGCTTTTCGCGAGAATATGGGTTCTGTGGCGATACTGTCGTTTGTGGCGACACCAAAACACTTGTTGTCACAGGTACGGTAAAGCCGGCTTTCTCTGCTAATGTAAGCGCGCACTGACCGACTAGCTCAGGGTTAATCATGCCGTTTGGACGCAATAAAATAGCAGCGAGCTGATCGGACTCTTGTTCATTCATCAGGTAAGCACCTTGACGAACAAGCTCTAAGTGCACCTGATCGTAGATACAGCGCTCAGCAATAATCGATTGTTCAGACGCACAAATAACGCCATTATCGAATGTTTTACTGGTGATAATGTCTTTCACCGCTTGCGGAATATTCGCGCTACGCTCAATAAATGCAGGACCATTACCTGGGCCACCACTGATGGTTGGGGTACCTGAGGCATACGCTGCACGCACCATACCTTCACCACCTGTCGCTAAGATCAAAGACACATCTTTGCTCTTCATCAGGGCTTCCGTTGCTTGCATGGTTAGCTGTGTAACACCATCAACAATACCCGCTGGCGCACCCGCTTCTAATGCAGCACGCTTGACGACATCAATCGCTTGTTGGCTACACACTTTTGCATTCGGGTGTGGCGAGAAAATAATGGCATTACCCGCTTTTAACGCGATTAATGTTTTGTAGAAAATTGTCGAGGTCGGGTTAGTCGACGGTACTAACGCAGTAATAACACCGAGTGGTACACCCACTTCCATGACCTTATTCGCTGAGTCGTCAGCAATAATGCCCACGGTTTTCATATCGCGGATATGTTGGTGTACCTGAGTTGAAGCAAACTGGTTCTTCAGTACTTTATCTTGCCAACGACCAAAACCCGTTTCTTGATGCGCTGACTTCGCTAACGGTTCAGCATGGTGGGCTGCTTCAGCGGCAATATGAGCAACAATTTTATCGACTTGTTCTTGTGTGAACTTCGCAAATTGACGCTGAGCTTGTTTCGCATTCTTTACCAACTCACGCGCGGCTTGAATGGACTGCAAATCTTTATCTAACATCATGACCATAATCCTTCATCTTACTTCCCGCTAGCGAGGCATTGCCTAGCCAGCAGGACTATCCTCATGCTCGGTGTTGAGAGGCGATTTTTTCGATGTCGTTATGTGGACGAGCAATCACACGGTGTGATACCACAGTGCCCACTTTTTGAGCTGCTTCGATGCCAGACTCAACCGCTGCATTCACAGCGCCTACGTCGCCTTTCACCATTACAGTCACTAAACCTGAGCCCACATTTTCGTAGCCAATAAGTTCAATGTTTGCTGCTTTACACATAGCATCAGCAGCTTCAATTGCTGGAACTAACCCTTTTGTTTCGATAAGACCTAGTGAGTCTTTCATAGGATTTTCCTTTATTCAGTCATGGTGTATTGAGAAACAATTTTCTCAATATCAGTATGTGGACGAGCAATCACTAGCGAAGTCACGACTTCACCAATTCGCTGTGCAGACTCAACGCCAGAATCAACCGCTGCTTTTACCGCACCAACGTCACCACGAACCATCGCAGTCACTAAACCTGAACCCACGTTTTCGTAGCCGATCAGATCAACATTTGCGGCTTTACACATCGCATCAGCTGCTTCTATACATGCAACTAAACCTTTGGTTTCGATAAGTCCTAATGCATCTTTCATCACCAAACTCCTTGTTAGCCTTAGGCTTTATGCTTAATCACAATTTTGTCGATATCGTTATGAGGGCGTGCAATCACTAACGATGTCACGACTTCACCCACGCGCTGCGCCGATTCAACACCAGAATCAACCGCTGCTTTTACCGCACCTACATCACCTTTCACCATTGCGGTTACTAAACCTGAACCCACGTTTTCGTAGCCAATCAGCTCTACATTCGCGGCTTTACACATTGCATCAGCGGCTTCAACACACGCCACAAGACCTTTTGTTTCAATCAAACCTAAAGCATCACCCATGTTTGATTCCTCCGTTACTGGGGTTAAATATTGTTATTGGAAGGCGGCTAAATACAGGAGGCTTGCTGCGGTAAAACGAAAGAAAGCAAGCCATTAGCGACCTCGAAATGACTATATCCCCAAGGACATTAAGATGGCAGATTACGCCACAAAGGTGAGATATTTAGATTATTAGTCTGCAACTTAGAGGTATTTACACGTTAATTTACGGACTAATCCTGATTTTTATATTTTCACAATACACTCTATAAAGAATTTATGACTGTTTTTGCTATTTAGGTCGTACAAAAGATCCAACTGAAAATGGTTCTTATCTACTGGGTTATTAATACCGAGAAGTGTGAAGTTAAGCAGAATCCTGCCTCTAGGCTATGCCTTGATTAGGCAGTAAATACTTAAGGGGAAATCAAGAATTGTGAGGCGGGAAATCGAAAGGAAAACACTCAAGTCGCATTATCATAAAGATATCAATACGAGCCAAGCGATGAGGTTTACAGTAAGACAGCATTCATTAGGAGTATGCTTTGTAAGAAAAAGTGTTCTTCAAATACCCTCGGCGACACACAGTACATAACGGTAGTCATACAAAGAAATCCGAAAGAAACTCGCTTAGTCGACTAGGCATAAATCCACCAGTGCGACGGGCTAACTTGGAATAAAATGGCACTCAGGTTTACGAAGGAAATAAGAAAGCCCATACGACGATAACGTATGGGCTGAATAAAGGTTGCGAATAGAATACAGGCCTTAGCCTGTTATCGAGCACACAAATAGTGGAGAATTTATCGAGCTCAGTAAGACGGTGTCATGATTTAACTGCTGCACTTGAATTTGCAAGGCGTGGTTACTGTCAGACATCTCGCGCATAAAGTAGTCAAAAACAACATCTGGCGATTCATCGATCGATGATTTGCTGGAAGACCAACTTTTCACTTTATACATTCGTTCTAAATCAGACACTCGCTGGCTGTAGTATTCAAACTTCACATAGCGCTGCAGGTATAGCCACCCCGCTTTTGAATCTGAATAGCCTTCCACGACCATAGAGCCTTTGCCACCAACGGCAAAATGAAAATAAACGTTTACATTAACAGTTTCAGTTTCCATGTCTTCAAAGTGCATGATGGCACGGGCTGTACATTTCATCTCGCCACTATTTTCAGGCATCACTTTTGACAAAAAAGGCAATGTACAAAGTAAAAAGAGAATAAGCGCATAAAAGAAAAATATCTTGCCACTTTTATTTGAATGCATGCTTATTTCCAAGAGTAGTAAAAGTAGTTATCACAGTAGGCGTAAGGATTGTTTTCATTCTTTGCGCATTGCGCCATAAATGTTCGACCTAATCCTTTATTTTTAAACTTATCGCTATAATAAAAAATAAATCGCCGATCTTCATTACACTCTAAACCGAGCTTCTCTCGGACAGCATCAAAACTATTTCGATAACTTTTCCCCATCTCTGTATTTATCATTTTTTCGGTAGAAAATAGCTCACAGAGACCAGAAGAAACTTGATTAAGCTGCACAATATTTATAGAGCGCTCAGAGATAATCGCGGTCCATAGCAGCACTAAAGCCGCAGTAAACAACACTGCACTAGCCATCATCCAGTTGCGCTCTTGCTCCTCTGTTTGCTCTGGTAGTTCGGGCTTAGATGATGTCGTGGTAGAAGAAACTACCACCTCTTCATCTTGGGCTGAAAATAAAGGATGCAATACATTTCCGTCTATCACCTCAACCACTAACTCTTTATTTATCTCTAGTCTTCCGCGTGGAATAGTAACAATGACATTATCGATCTGATAATTTCTAAAAGACTTACGAAGCAAACTTAAGTACTGGTTGAGATTACTGTTTGATGATGTTAACCCATTATCATCCCAAACCTTTTTCATTATTTCATCACGTGTAATGACACCAGGGTGCTGAAATAAAAAATAAAGTAATGCATTTGCAGTTATTGATAGGTGTGTATCAGAAGTACCATTATCATCAATGCTTAATGTTGCATCCGTGGCATCATAATAAAGAAATCCATTAATTTTGTACTTCATCGTTTACATTAAAATCCATCTAAAACAATCAAACTGTTTTCTTACTTCTGTTATCAAAAAAACAAGGTATTTACCGTGATTACAATTAGCAAACATTCCCTGTATAGATAATAACTATTCATTTTATAGTCATGCATGATGTTAATATCCTACGGATTTAACAGTATGATTTAGATCAATTTATACATGTCGTACCAGTGTGTAATTCATCATTCTGTCAACTAAATCACATCTCACAAATTTTCTTTTTAGAAAGTACACACAAACTGTTTGAAAATATGTGACAGAAGTAACCCAAGTTAACGATGCGTGCGTAAAATTGCCATACACAGATCAAACCATACGATACGAAAACATCGGTATTAAGGCGTTAGTAAAATGGGATGATGCCTATCCAGTGCCAAAGGGTCTGGCAGGGCGAGAAAGAGGGATCAAATCTAGAAGAAAAGAGTAGATGGTAAGAAATATAAAACCTCTCTTGAGGTTAAACTTGCATTAGGTTACAAGTAGTCATTGCCACTCAGTGAACAAATGACGTGGCATTTAAAAAACGCTCCCTTATCAAAAACTATGGCTTCGGCAGCAGTGTCATCAAAGTGATTATCAACCATTATTGCTAACCAACCGAGGCCAGAAAAAAGTGTAAAAAGGATAATGAGATATATCATTCGAGTAATTAGTTTTTGTTTCATTATTCACAAATTCTTAAACAGGTTAATCGTGTACTAACATCGCACTTACTACAGCTAGTATGTCTACTTGAGTAGTAGAAACCTCAAATAAATGAAGCGTATATTAAGATGCCGTAACTCATTCATTCTGAATTACGGCCACGTTAGTCTTGATTAAATATATTGCTTTGCTACGTTAATAGCTTTAGCTAAATCAGGGGTTGTTGTTAGCTCTGGAACTCGTTGGACATGACGAATTACATTATTTTTATCAACCACAATAATGGTGCGTGTTAACAAGCCAATACCATCAATTTGAGTACCTGTTTTCTGACCAAAGTTATGTGATACAGCATCAGATAAAAAAGTGACCTTATCACTAATACTCGCCGCTTTTGCAAAGCGAGACTGAGCAAACACGGTATCAGCGCTTACAGCTAAAAAGTCGATACCTTTTGTATCATTCGATGCTAAGTGATCATTTAACTCATGCAGTTGTTCATCACAAACAGGGGTATCAACAGAAGCTATAATGCTATAAATACGAACATTCTGAGCCGGTGCGCTGGTATCAAAGTCGCTAAGATCGCTTCTCTTTAGCAACGTACTCGGCATCACCTGTCCCACCTTAACTGGTTGCCCAATTAACTTTAGTGGCGATGTTTCTAGTGTAACAATATTCCCGACACCTAAAGGTGCAGATTCAGAAACGGTTGTAAATTGATTCGCTGCAAATGTTGTAGTTGATAAAAGGCAGGCGATTAGTGCAGAAACTGTTGTTGTTTTCATAAATATAAATCTTATTATTTTTAGAAGCTAAGCTTTCTATTTTAATTCACTGTAAATTAATGAATTTTATATACGTTAGTGTTGAGTACTATGAAATATATAAAACACGAAAGGTTAATACACACCAGATATATCTAATGTGTCGTTACACTAGGCTTAACTTACTTTTAATTTCAGTTAAAATATCGATAGCATCATAATTTGTGGTCAATTCACAAAATATAAACTCCGACTTAAGCATTCGACAAATATCTTTCGATATAAGAAGCTTATCTTGTTCATTTAAATACTTACTTTTTATGTGAAAGCATTTAACGTGTAACTTCAACCTATCTAAATTATCGCACTCTAAACCAGTAATCTCTTGATATTCTTCAATTTTTCCCAATATGGATTTCATACTCAATATAACTACTGCTATTCACTAAATTCAAGAGGGAGCTGTAACTACATCTTTAATGCCACTAATTAATGTTAAAGATGATATATAAAACAGGTTTCAATCCGAATTAAGCCATCTTACCCATCAATTTAAATCAAATATGAGTATAAGCTACACTCTATAGTTTTATTTTCACAATAAGGAAGATAGTATCAAAATCACTAAAATACACTTATTACTGCTTTGTTAAGCTAGAATTAAAACCATATTATTTAAATTTAGATATTAATATAAAAGAATGGTAAATGAGATGTATTAAAAGAGCGCTTAACAAAGCGCCCTTCTTATATAAGGTTATGCTTTTAGAGACTCTAAAGCCAAATCGTAGTTAGCTTCTTCAGTAATCTCAGAAACTAATTCACTGTATAAAACAGTACCTTCTTCATTTATAACAACAACGGCGCGAGTCGCTAATCCCTTTAATGCACCATCATTCAAATTAACACCATAATCTTCTGTGAAAGAAGAAGAACGGAAGAATGATGCGGTTTCAACATTATCGAGGCCTTCAGCTCCACAGAAACGACCAGTGGCAAAAGGAAGATCTGCTGAAATACATAAAACAGTAACATTTTCTAAGTTAACTGCTTTTTCATTAAAGATACGAACACTATTAGCACATACAGGAGTATCGATACTTGGGAAGATGTTTAAAACAACTTTTTTCCCTCTTAAGCTTTCTAAGCTGAAATCATTTAACTCTGCAGAACACAGCGTAAAGCTAGGTGCTTTTTCACCTGCTTTAGGGAATGTACCTGAAACTGAAACCGGATTTCCTTGAAATGTAATTGACATGAATTATTTCCTTTATTGTTTTAGTGACTAACTTCTGAATTCGAAGCGATAGTACTTGCAATAGTTAAAGTGACAAATCCGACCACCATTTACATTTCTTATTTACTCATAACAAATAGACCACGTTATTTAATGTTTTTTCACAAACCCGCAATTTATAAATTTATAGTAATATTTGATATTCAATTTGAATTTAGTAATATTTTTATCAATTAGCCTCTATTTCTATATAAATAGCATCCTATTATACCCATCCAGATTCAATTTTAATTGAACACCCAATCAAATCTAATCCAGTTCCTTGGCATTAACGTCAGCATATTTACATGATGATATAGCATCCATTTATTTTCTGATTTTTTATATTGTTGTGCCTCATAAGCCCTTTATATTGGTCTACTACACCTTACTTTTATGGATAAAACCATTAGACCAAAGCGAAATAAGGCAATATTGATCTTCCTTTATTACCCAACTAGCCACTTTGAACAATATGTTAAAATATTGCTCAAAGTGGCTTTTAGGCTATGGCGTACGTTAAATTGCTTAGTCAAGACTGGCGTATGTATATACTGCAAGGAGAATAGGTATATGATTGTTGGCGATAAAACAATTAGCCGTATTTTACCGTACACGAATAACAATCCGGATGCATATTGAAATGATTTGCCATTGAACCTATAATGATACTGTCAATGGATGGCACATGTAAGAGCAGGAGTAATGGTTAAATTATAATATAGGTTCATGAAATGATGACTACTTGGTTTTGGTTAGGTTATGGTTTATTTGTTGTGTTTATCGCAATCATGACTGTCATCGACCTTGAATCTGATTCAGGCTGCTTAAAAGTGGGAAACTAGTTCACTTAACCTAACCGACATGATTTTTTGTGGGTATGTCTCTCATTCACTCTCCCCCTCCAATAAACGCTTAGCCTTTTATAGGCAAAGGCTTATTCCTGCCTGACTTCCAACCTTCAGTTTATAGCAGTGGTACGTTACTTAATGTCGTACATATCTCTGATCATTCTTTCATGCTGCTACACATCCAAACGAACTCTTCTTTAATCAACACAAAAGCCCCCTTATACTGGTGCCATCAATTGCACAGCATAGACATTTCGATAAATGACTCATCAAGAAGCCTCTTTTACCTGTTCCTCGGGGAAGCAAATCTATACGCAATCATGGCAACCTAAAGGCAGTCATCCACATGCCATCGTCATTATTGTTCATGGCTTAGGTGAACACTCCGGTCGTTACCAGAACCTGATTCAAACTTTGCTCCCTCTCAACATTGCTGTGTACGGGCTTGATCATATTGGTCACGGGCGAAGTGACGGTAAAAGAGTGTTTATCGACAACTTTGACGAATATATCGATGCACTTGATAGCTATGTTGATCAGGTAAATAAAGCGCACCCTGACAGCCCGCTTTACCTTATCGGACACAGCATGGGCGGCCTAATTACCGCCACCTACCTTCTTCAGTATCAAAATAAGGTTAACGGCGTGGTCCTCTCTGCACCAGCAATTCAGCCGCCACCGCAAATATCACCGCTTCTTATTAAGCTGGGGAAATATATTGCAGCAATAGCGCCCAAACTGCCTGCTGTCGCTCTGGATATCAAAGGGTTGAGTCGTGATAACAAGGTGATCGATAGCTACCTGCAAGACCCTCTTGTGCATTCAGGCAATGTAACTGCAGGATTAAGCCGACAAATACAACGGGCAATGGAGAAAATCGCGCAGGAAGGACACCTTATCAAGCTGCCATTACTTGTATTGCAAGGCACTCAAGATCGCTTGGTCAATCCGCAAGGGGCGAGTTTTTTGATTAATACTGTTTCAAGTAAAGATAAAACACTCAAACAATACGATGGCTTATACCATGAACTGTTTAACGAGCCTGAAAAAGCAGAGATACTCCAAGATGTAGCACAATGGCTAAGCCAACACATCACAGCGGAAGAATCATAGTAATCAGATAAAAAAACGACCGCTATTCAAAGCGGTCGTTGCTGTATATAGGGTTACTTTATATCGCTCTGCTATGCATAACATTACCTTACTGGATCTTGCTATGTATAAAGCTATCGCTAACTTTGACGAGGATTTTCTTTTTTACCTTTAGAAGGGCAACCACTAGCGCAACTTGCACAGCTGCCGCACTCCCCTTTCTTCTTCCATAACTTGCGATACAAGTAATAAATCGCAATGGCGACAACCACGCCCAACAAGGCAAGATCATGCCAATGATTACTAGCTTCATTCACAAGTGCTGAACTAGCGTTATCCATTAATATCTCCTAGCTTATGCGAAGGAAAAAGGTGTTGCGCCCACCGCTTTAATGTTTCGCTGCAAGCAACCAATAATAAAGCAACGAGGCTCGCGCCATAGATCCAAGACATCATTGCAATACCAGATAACATCAACATGCTACCTAAGCTATATGCCGTGGTAGCAACAAGAAAACCAAGCCCTGTTGGTAGAAAAATAGCTAATAGCATCCAACGATATTGTCCCGTTTGTACGCGGATCATGATCATGGTGGCGAGACAAGGCGGATATAATGCAAAAAACAAAATCACGGCCACTGCAGACAAATCGCTACTGCCTTTACCTTTTGTTTCTGAACTCATTCGCGCTTCTAACGTGTCGTTACTGTCGTCATCTTGTTGGAATAGTACGCCTAAGGTGGCCACACTACTTTCACGTGCCGCAAAAGAAGACAGTAAAGCCACATTAATTTTCCAATCAAAGCCAGCAAACTGTGTAACTGGCTCCATCGAACGCCCCAACTGACCAAGCAAGGAAGTTTCTAATCGTACTTCCTTCATTTGTCGACGAATTTTCTTACGGGCAGATGCTAACTTACGCAACTCTCGACTGACCTTCTTCGCCGCTTTATCCCCCTTTGGCGGCACAACCATAGGGTAAAACAGCTCATTACGCGCTGAGAAAGCAAGGTTGACCGATTTAGAAGCGGCGGGATTAGTGGCATTCAATTTAGCGCGCTTGAAATCCGTGTAATAGTTCACTAGCGCGGGCAGCTCAGCAACAGGCACATCATCAAGGTATGGATTGCCTTTTAGCTTACTGTAAAAACGGTCAATGGATTTCGATGCCTGCTGCTCAAACACTTGCTGCTGGCTATCGGGTACACCAGGAAATTGGAGTAAACAGAAAATCACCACAGAAACGGCAATCACTATCGTCCCCACCTTCTTGATATAAACCCAAGTACGTTCAAGTGCACGTGTAAGCACACTGCGGAGCGTAGGCATATGGTAACGCGGCAGCTCCATCACAAAGGGAGCCGTTTCAGTTCCTTTTAGTACCGTTTTTGTTAGCAACTTCGCCACCAAAAGTGCTGCAATGATCGTAATGGTTGCGATGTAGAACATCATTAAGGCTTTATGCTCAACAAAGAAAATACTGACTAAAAGCGTATACAGTGGCACTTTGGCCAAACAATTCATAAATGGCACTGTCAGGATCGTGGCGAGTCGAGCTCGATGGTCAGGGATACCTTTCGTTGCCATAATTCCAGGCACCGCACAACCGCCCGCAAAGACACCACTTAAGATAAGAGGCAATGTGCTCTGCCCGTGCAGCCCAAATTTATGCAAAATCTTATCAACAATAAAGGCAATTCTAGCCATGTAGCCAGAATCTTCTAACGCAGCAATTAAGCCAAATAGGATCAAGAAAATAGGGACATAGTTTAATAGCGTGTTTGCCGAATCAACAATCCATAATCCCATAGAGCGCACATAAGGATCATGCAGAAAACCTGCCGCAGGTAAGAAGCCGGCAATAAATTCACGGGCTGCGGCCAAATAAGGCCAAGTATAATTGGTCAGTTCATAGCCATAGACTATGGACAGCTGATAAATAAGAAAGACAGTCGCAAGCAAAACACATGGCGCTATGTAGCGATTCAACACCCAGCGATCAATTTTTTCTGTTCGGGTTTCTTTATCTGGCGTGGCCTCATGCACAACGTCGTGCAATAACTGCTGAATAAAACCATTGCGACGGGTCATCACATAATCACTCACCGACATCGTTAGCGACTTGGTTAAACTATCAATACTCTCATTCAGCAAGTTCGCGATTTTATCCCACAGCTCAGTCGACAAAGAAGATCTAACTTCTGCTTCAACAGCGGCATCTTGCTCTAGCAATCGTAAAGCTAACCAATCCAAAGGTTGACCAAATTTATCTTTATCTACTTCTAGTAGCGAGACTAAGTGTTGCTGACTATTAGTGAGCTTAGGCAATGAGTACGGAAGCTGAGTGACCGTCGCGGTCGAGATCGCATCCGAAATTAACTGCTTGCCACGTGCTTGTTTCCCAATCGTTTCAATAACAGGTAAACCAAGGCGCTGCGCCAATAAGTCAGTATCAATGCTAATACCTTCCGATTGAGCAACATCCATCATATTTATAACCAGTACTAATGGCTGAGATTGCTCAATTAACTGCATGGTTAAATTTAACCCACGGGACAAATTTGCAGCGTCAAGCACATTCAGTACGGCAGTTGGTTTAAGGTCAGTCAACGCCTGTCTCGTTACCCGCTCTTCAAGGGAGAAACTCGACAGACTATAAGTACCAGGTAAGTCAATAAGACTGTATGTTTTATTACAAACCTTAAGTACACCAACCTTCTTATCAACGGTTACTCCAGGGTAGTTAGCGACATGCTGTCTTGCACCAGTGAGCATATTGAAAAGCGTAGATTTACCTGCATTTTGTTGTCCTGCCAATAAAACTGTCATTCTGCTACTCCTTACTTTCAGCACAATTTTGCAGTAGTTCTACCGAGACCATATTTGCTTCTGCTATACGCAAACTCACACTTGTCCTTCCTACTTTCACTTGAATAGGATCACCAAGTGGCGCATAACGGACTAATTTAATTACTGTTTGTGGATGTAACCCTAGATCCATCAACCTCTGTCGAATAGCACCTTCTGCATGGTGTTGAAGAATGATTGCGTGTTGATGAGGGCGTAATTGGCTAAGTTTCATTTTAATCGTCGATATGAGATTCAAGGCATAATCTGCTGAATTTACGTTCCTTACAATACAAATACAACTGCAAATAACAATAGTTATCATTAGGATGATCGCGATCAATTTTATGTCAAATGAAGCAGAATTCAACTGCGACTTGATTTAAAGTCCCGCCATCAATTCAGCACAAGGCTGGAACAAAAATAACCTGAAGGAATACCCTATGCGTTTTCAACAATTGGCACTTATAGCAGCCCTTTTAAGCCCAACAATTGCACTTGCTCATACGCCACTATGTTCATGCTATGACTCAGGCGATGGAACCGTTCTTTGTGAAGGCGGTTTTTCCGATGGCTCGTCAGCAACTGGGGTAGAGATAAAGGTCATCAATGACAGTGGTGAGTTAGTTGTGAAAGGTAAAATGAATGAAGATAGTGAATTTGAATTCGACAAACCAAAGTCAGCTTACCACGTTGAATTTAACGCGGGTCCAGGCCACCTCATTTCCATCGATAGCGAAAACATTGTCGAATAGCAGCGAATAATTTCTCGATACAAGACCAAGCCAGAAAAACCTATAAGGATAATACGATCATGAAAAAAACGACCCTAGCCCTTCTAAGTACCGCAGCACTTTCTTTTTCAGCGGCAAGTCACGCGCATTTCCAAATGGCGTACACACCAGAAATGCAGCTGGCTAAACCTGCAACGCTAGATATGAAGTTGGTGTTTGGGCATCCAATGGAAAATGGTCATGTCATGGATATGGAAAAGCCACTGGAGTTCTTTGTGCAGTTCAAGGATAAGCGCACAGACCTGATGGCGAAATTAAAAGAGATCAGCTGGCAAGGTCCTGAAAACAAAGCGAAAGCTTACCAAGCTGATGTCAAAGTACAGCGTAACGGTGACTACATCTTTGCTGTAGTACCAACACCTTACTACGAGAAAAACGAAGACGTTTACATCCAACAGATCACCAAAAGCTTCGTCAACAAAGGCGCAATGCCGACTGGTTGGGAAGAGCCTTTAGGCCTAAAAACTGAAATTCTACCACTGAACAAGCCTTACCAAGTGTTTGCAGGCGGTACCTTCAGCGGTAAAGTAGTTAGCAATGGTAAACCTGTTGCGGGTGCAGAGTGTGAGGTTGAGTTTGTTAACACTGACATTAACCTAGAGAAAAATGCATTCGGTAAAACTAACTACCGCGAAGCACCTCAATCAGCCATTGTTGCCTTCACTGATGAAAACGGCGTATTCACGTTTGGCCTACCCAAAGCGGGCACGTGGGGCTTTGCTTGCCTAGGCACAGGTCCAGATACTGAATATCAGGGCAAAGAGCTTTCTCAAGATGCTGTTATTTGGGTACAAGCTAAAGAGCTTTAATCCAAGTTAATGTTATCAAACAAAAATTGATAACAAGAAATCTTATGCAGAATAAACGGAAGCTTGTCTTCCGTTTTTCTTTTCTACGTTCAGCGTTTCATTGACATAAATGTGATAAAGTAACATACCACATCAAACTACATTCAATGATTACGGTGTCATGATCAAGCTGCATTTACCTTCAACATCCACGCCTTTACTCGTACAACTTCGTCGACGACTGTCAGTGCTTCTAACTGCAGCTGCGTGTATTACACCCGCAGTATCTAGCGCACACCCTCACTCTTGGGTCGATATCCATACTCAGGTTCTAGGTACAGAAACCCATATCACTGGCTTTAAAATGCAGTGGACATTTGATGCAATGACTTCCGCTTACATGCTTGATGGCGAAGATACCTCAGCAGAAAATAGAGCTGAAACTTTTCAAGCAATCGCTGATTCGGTCATGGAAAACCTGTTGCAGGAACACTACTTCACCTATTTCTATCAAAATGATCAGCCCATCAAATATAAAGTCTCGCCTGGTGGAACACTCAGCCAAGACCGAATGAAAATCACATTAAGTTTTGAACTGCCGCTAGCGAAGCCTCAGCCACTGCCCGAAGAACCGTTAGCATTACGCGTATTCGAGCCAAGTTATTATGTTGATCTTGCATGGAAAGCAAATACTGATGTCAGCCTAGCTGCCCCCCTTCAGAAGCACTGCCAAGTGAATCTAGTGCAACCAACACCAACAGCAGAACAAATGAGTTATGCCATGTCGCTGCCTGCTGACGCTGACCCTGATAACGCATTAGGTCAACTTTTTACACAAACGGTCACTATCGCTTGTCAACCACAGGTCTAAGCAAGGTTTTGTCACATGCAATCAACCCGTTCTTCTGTCGCTAACTGGCTCTTTTCAATCTATGGCTTATTTACCGTACTAAGCCTATGTGGTTTTACTGGCTATTATTTATGGCAAGCATGGCCTTCGCTGATCCTTTCTGGCATGCAATGGCAACGTAGCCTCTATAACACCTTAAGTGAATTATTGTTTGATGCGAAAACCGAACCTTTAACAGCAAGTATCAGTTTAATAAGCCTCAGTCTGTTATACGGAATACTACACTCTCTCGGTCCGGGGCATGGCAAGGTTATCGTTTCGACCTATGTAGCAACACACCCAACGAAAGTTGCGGCCAGTTTGTGGATCACGCTACTGTCAGCACTTATGCAAGCCATTGTGGCTATCAGCCTTGTTTCTATTTTGCGCTTTATCTATCAGACCTCGATGCGTGATATCAGTGCTCATGCAGATACTTTTGTCACTGGGAGTTTCTACGCCGTGATTATATTAGGGCTTGGACTCATCACACGGAGTCTCCGTACTTTATGGCAAATGCAGACGTCTAAGAAACGCCCAAAAGCAGCAGGTTGTGCCACACAGACATGCTGTCACCATCACGCTTCAGCCACCAGCATGAATCAAGCAACATCAAAAAAAGAGCTTGCCAGTATTATTGCCAGCATAGGGATTCGCCCGTGTACGGGTGCCATCATGGTGCTGCTTTTTGCCAACATGGTCGACATGTATTGGCTGGGTGTGATCAGTGCGATTGTGATGGCATTGGGAACAGCACTGACCACATCTACTCTAGCCATGATGACGATAAGTGGTAAAAAGCTGGTTCAGTTTTATCTTAAAAGCACACCAAACACCCATTCTGCCCTTACTGACTTTCGTCCTATCATCCAAATTATTGGTGGTGCAGCCTTAGTGATTTTAGGGATGGTCATGCTTCAATCACAAGTGCCAGGCATGTCGGCTGTTTTCTAATTCTCAGCGGGGTAAGCCAATATTAATACCAATCTGAGTAAGTAAATGTTCAGGTGATTGCACAGGAAAAAGCACTGAAAACAAGGCGTAGATTGCGGATAGCTAGTTGTTCTATCTACAAAATCTATAACGCAGTTATCATTGATTTTAACCAGCAAGAACAATCAGTTACTTAGTTAGATTGATATAAGATTTTTTCGTTAAAAAAGCGTGCCGTAGCAGAATTGAGTAGCATCAAGCGATTGATGTACATGTAATTTAGAGATAAAAAAATCCCTAGCCAAAAGCTAGGGATTTTTTATAACCGCAAATTAGTTTAGCGCATCGAACGGTTAGGTAAACAGGATCAAGCCCCAAGTTACCGTTACTAATGCCAGTGCAACAAACACAGCCGCTGAACCAATATCTTTCGCACGGCCACTTAGCTCATGATATTCAGAGCCAATACGGTCAACAACCGCTTCAACCGCTGAGTTAAGTAGCTCAACAATCACCACAATAAATAATGAGCCAATCATAACGACTTGCTCTAATTTAGTGACAGGTAAGAAAAAGGTTACAGCCGTCATCAACACCATCAGTATGATTTCTTGACGAAAAGCTGCTTCGTGTTGCCAAGCCGCTTTCAGGCCTTTAATAGAGTAACCCGTCGCGTCAATCACGCGTTTAATACCAGTAGCACCAGGTTTCATGTAGATATTCCTATAATAAATCTAAATTAAGAAGCTGTGTTTGAACATGTTGCAAACATGTCTAGAGCAGGTTTGTATTCGCTGGTTTCAACATTCATCAGACCCAAAATGGAATGGAAGAAGTTGTCATGCGAATACTTACCCTTCGCCATCTCCTGAAGACACTCAGTGTTTAGCTTGTGGTTCTTGGTGAAGTTATCTGACATCCAAGTCACCATAGGCACATGGGTTTGGTAGTCAGGGGCAATCGCGTACGGTAAACCATGTAAGTAGATACCGTTTTCACCTAATGATTCACCGTGATCAGACACATAAAGCATAGCGGTATTAATATTATCGTCTTGTGCTTTCAATGTATTGATCACTTCACTCAACAAGTAATCTGTATATAACAGAGTATTATCGTAAGTATTCACTAACTCTTCTTGTGAACACTTCTGGATCTCAGCGGTATCACAGGTTGGTGTGAACTTCTTAAATTCATCAGGGTAGCGTTTGTAATACGTTGGGCCATGGCTGCCAAGTAAGTGCAATACAATCACACCATCTTTTTTAATCGCAGCAATGTTTTCATTTAAGTTTTCTAGTAGAACACCATCAAAACAGGTTCCCCAAGTACAAAGTTCTTCACTCTTTGACTGGCTAGAATCAACATAGGTCACACGGTCACACGCACCTTTACAACCACTGTTATTATTCTTCCAAAGTACATCAAGGCCCGCATGATCAAGTATGTCTAGCAGACCTTCTTGACGACGTGCCGTCGACGCACTGTAACCGGATTTCGTCATGTTAGAGAACATACACGGTAAAGAAACTGCCGTTGCAGTACCACACGAGCTAATGTTCGGGAAGTTAATCACGCCTTCTTGCTTAGCCAGGTATTCGTTAGTCTCTTTTTCATAGCCATTGAATGACGAGTTCATTGCACGTGCTGTTTCACCCACAACCACAACCAGCACATTTTTCTGCTCGCTGTCGGCATTAAGGTTCACCGCATCAGTACCAATCTGTACAAACGGCATATTCGCTTCATACAAACGGTTCTTAGCCACGCGGAATGTCGCTGTGATGTAGTTCGTTGGGTTTAGCATTGATTTAATTTGCACATTATTACGAATCAGCGATGCGTAATCTTTGTAGTACATAGAGGCAATCAGAGCAACCACAACAACTGAACCAACAATACTTAGCGCTTTGAAAACCACTTCTTTAACTACGCCATTAAACTGAACGTTAATACGGCTCATAATTAAAAGAGGAATAACCGCTAATGATACAAACCACAATACAACCGATGTTGACATGTAGCTGGTCGCTTCATTGGTATCCGTTTCAATCACATTAACTATCATGTCATAGTCCAACACAACACCGTACTGGTGCATGCCAAACGTTGCCATTGACGAAATAATAATGATCACACCAATCACTGCGCGGTGAAGGTACGGCCATGTGAATAACGTGAATACCACATTCATTATCGCAAGGATAAAGAAAGGCAAAGACAGCTTAAATCCCATTGACGCATCTGGTAACGAATCAAAGATAATATCTAAGCGTTCCCAAAGGGCAATATTTTGGAATATGGTAAAAAATAAAGCGATGAGCAGTGTGTATAAAATGCTATTTAAGCGGATTTTCATTCGTATAGCGCCAGTATTTTCGTTTCTCTAAGAAACTGGTCAAAAATTCTTCCAGATTATGCACGTCATCCCAAAAAAAGTAAAAAATAATTGTTACTACGCGAAAAGGATGAAGTCTATTTTATAAGTAAATTCATAACCTTAAGTCGCCACTCATATTCCATAAGTGGCGCAAAATAATGTAAGCAGGTTTTACGAGATTCAAAGTGTACGTTATTTATCCACATCTATTGTATGACATAATCGAAAGGCATATTACATACTCCCCTCAAGGTTACGCATAACGATTAGCACTCTTTTTGCTCATAAGTGATTACCGAAATAATTGCACCATTAACATCAAAGAATGCACACATTCTTCCAACCCCAGGTACATCCATTGCAGGGTATACCGCCTTTCCTCCTGCCGCTTCAGCTTTCGCAACCGTTTCATCCACATCTTTAACTGTAATATAGCAGCCCCAGTAGTCAGGCATTTCCTCTGCGCCTGCCGGTTTTGCCATAATCCCGCCAACAGGTTCACCGCCAGCTTTAACGACATGGTAAACCCCTTGTGGCATTTCCATCGCTTCAACTTCCCAACCGATCACGGCTTGATAAAATTTTACGGCTTTTTCAGGATCATCAACGATGAGCTCAGACCAACTAAAAGCACCCTGCTGTTGAAAAACGTTATTCATCACCTTCTCCTTGCTATACATCACATAGACATTATTGTGACTATTCATAGCTTAGACGGCTCTACCTTAAACTGCCCTAAGTTAAACTGCGCTAAATGCATGATGGTATTTGAAACCGAAATATTGCATTGTAAATAGCAAAGACTTTTATCTTGCGTTATGGACAACACTTGCAATGATCAAGCAACTCATCGAATCCGCTTTTCTTGCCTATCGTTCACCAAATCGTACCCACTATGCTTGTAATCAAACGGTGGGCTCGAACCTTGATGCTGTTCGCTATTACCTTGAGCAGGCGATTGATTTAAATCCCAAACAAACTGATCTCAGGTTGACCCTTGCAAATATGTATTCATTCCAAGGTGACAGCGAGCAAGCACTGGCTATTTACTACGATTGCTTTACGCAAACGCCGCAAAAAGACAAGCGCATTGTTTCTCTCTGTTACCTCATTGTTTGGTATCACTATTTATCAGAACATAAACGTGTCGATGATCACCTAGCTTATTTAAGCCAGATATCTCCACCCGAGGCACGACAAGTTAAGCAACTACTGCAGACCATAGAACACATATTGGCGAAGCCAATTAACTATGTACAAACCGCGCCTTCTCAGAGGGTTGGTACCAAGATGGTATGCCCAGCTTCATCTTGCCTCGAAGATACTGAGCCACAACATAAGGCTATTATCATTCTGGGTAACAAATTAAACGATGATGGCACCATCCCACCAATGCTTCTCGAACGCTTGAAGGCAGCCTTAACCGTTATCAACGCATCGCCAGAGCAACGCATCTTTGTCACTGGTGGGCTCGCGCAAGGTGGTGTAACTGAAGCTGTTGCAATGCAGCAATGGTTGATTGCAAACCAAGTCGCTGCGGATCGTATAACTTTAGAATATAAGGCAACCAATACTCTCGATAATGCCGCCTTCACACTAGCGCAACTTCAACACCAAAACATTGAACACGCCTACTTAGTCAGTGCTTCTATTCATGTCCATCGCTGTGAGATCATTTTTGCGGCAACACAGCTTCATCAGCAATTCAAAAAGCAACAAGCTCATACACTACCTCGTTTAATTCACTTTGATCACTTTGCAGCTAATGATGGCTTAAGCCCGCACCATAGCCCTGAAGGAAAAGTGCGATTAGATTGCTATATCGACGCCTTACGCAGTTTTGGTCTCCCTGCATTTTGCACCAAGCAAATAACGCTGGCTTAACCATAATCTTTAAATAGAAGGCGCCACATATAAAGCAAAACAAACATAAGAAAAACACATATTAATAACGATTCGATAAAACTCAGCAATATTGATTAAGGAAGTCTGCTTCGTTTTATATTCCTCTTTTTATATTATTATTTTCGAAAACTTACTTTGTTAAATCATAGATTCACAGTTATCAATTTAATCCATTAAAGATCAATAAGTTAAAGCGGTAAGCATAAAAAACCTTGCATAAAAACCCAACAACAAAGACAGCATATACATCACAAAAATTCCCCACTGAGCAATATAAGATCCCACTGTCATTATTTATATATTTATTAACAACTACTAGACACTCACCAACTAAGAATATCGTGCTGTTTTGCTGTGATGTCATTTAAGGGAACCTATGTTATCAATAATCATTGCATTGATAGTGACAGGCTTTGTCACTATGTTTGTACTCAAGGGATATAAAGCGCAAGCAATACTCATGGCTGGCGGCATTGTTTTAATGATTGCTGCAATGTTAATTGGCCAAGATCTACCGCTACCAGAAAGTGCGACAACAGGCTCACAATGGCTGGATGTTTTCCAATTTATTAAAAACACCTTTTCAACCCAGAGTGCAGGGCTTGGCTTAAAAATCATGGCCATTGCAGGCTTTGCGTTTTACATGCATGAAATTGGTGCCTCTGAGGCACTCGTTCGTGTACTCACTCGCCCACTTGCTCGTATTAAGCATATGCCTTACTTTTTCATGGCGATGTGTTTCATCATTGGTGAGTTCCTTTCTATCTTCATTACCAGCGCATCAGGTCTTGGTGTCTTGTTAATGGTTACCCTATACCCGCTCATGCGCAGTGTCGGTCTAAGCCGCTTATCTGCCTGTGCACCGATCGCTACAGCGGTTGCAGTCGAAATGGGACCGGGCCAAGGTAACGTTAACTTTGCAGCTGAAATTATTGGGATCGACGTTGTTGATTATGTTGTGCAATATCAACTTGTTGTTGCTGCCGCAGCTTTAATCACTATCGCCCTATTGCATGTGGTTATTCAGAAGTATTTCGATGTTAAAGCTGGCCATATTGCCAGTGAACACCGTCACCTTGCCGATCAAACGGATGATAGTCATTCAACGACAGGTGAAGATGGTCAGCCACTAGCACCTACCATCTATGCGATTTTACCCGTGATCCCACTGGTACTGATCTTCACTTTCAGTAAGTTAATGATCAGCAGCATTAAGATGGACGTTACAACCGCTATGTTTGTGTCTATCGTTATCACGCTCTTCTTCGAGTACTTCCGCCGAGGCAATGCGAAGAAAGTGATTGATTCTATTCAAATCTTCTTCGATGGCATGGGTCGTCAATTTGCCAACGTGGTTACCTTCATTGTCGCGGGTCAAACTTTTGCTCAAGGCTTAAAAACCATAGGGGCGATTGATGTGATTGTTAATGCTGCAGAAACTGCAGGGTTTGGCCCTGTACTCATGACCATTGTCATGGTTGGCATCATCATGGTATCGGCCATCTTGATGGGATCAGGTAACGCCGCATTCTTCTCATTTGCTAACTTAGTACCTGATATTGCAGCAAAAATGGGCATTGCTCCTGTTGTCATGCTGCTACCAATGCAATTTGTGGCGGGGATGAGCCGTAATATTTCACCGATTGCGCCCAATATGGTGGCTATCGCTGGCGTGGCCGAAGTATCACCGTTTGAACTTGCCAAACGTACCGCGGTTCCTATGCTGGGCGGGATATTAATCTCAGTATTTATCAGTATTACCAGCTTCTAAGTGGCCTAACGCTAGATATCTAAACGCTAGGCTTCTAGCATACAGGTAAATACAACAAAGCCAGAGTCATACTCTGGCTTTGCTATTTCTAGCTTATAATTCAAACGACCGTTAGCTTTCAGACAAGCTCATTACTGTCTGCGATACATTCTCAGCACCAGTGTAGATCTCATCCATCACCGTCGATACTTCAGCAATCTTATTCATGCCTTCGTTACTGATCGTTGCCACTTCACGCATACTCGTTGTTACACGATCCGTTAAGGTTCTATTTTCTGCCACAACAGCCGCGATTTCACTGGTTGATTGGCTGGTGCGCGATGCTAGTTGTCGAACCTCATCGGCCACCACGGCAAAGCCGCGACCTTGCTCACCCGCGCGTGCAGCTTCAATCGCAGCATTCAGTGCAAGTAAGTTGGTTTGATCGGCTATTTCCTTAATTGTTGATACAATCGCTTCAATGTTCTGCGACTTAGTATTCAACAATTGCAATTGCTCTGAAGTGCTTTCAACTTGTTCTGATATTTTGGCAGACACTTCAACAGAATCCGTCAATAATTCTGAACCTTGCTTGGCAATCTGAGCCGTTTCAACCGAGGTGCTATACGCAACATCCGCCGCCTGAGCGACCGCTTCGCTCTTTTTGATCTGCTCTGTGATATTCGATGCAAACTTAATCACCTTAACCACATTGCCTGACGCATCCAAAATCGGGTTATAAGTCGCTTCTAGCCATACATTATCGCCATAGCTGTTCTTTCGTAAGAACTGTCCTGACTTAAAATGGCCTTTCGCAAGATCTTGCCAAAACGTTGGGTTATCAGAATAGAAAGCCTCATCGCAGAACATACGGTGATGCTGGCCTCGAATTTGCTCCAATGAATAGCCAACAGTACTCAAAAAGTTTTGGTTCGCGGTTAAAATGATGCCTGTTGGGTCAAATTCAATCGTCGCTTGAGAACGGTTTAGTGCCGCTAATACATTCTGCTGAGCAATTGACTCGTTTTTAACTTCAGTTACGTCTGAAGCAATTTTCATAACCTTCACGACCGCGCCATCTTGCTTAATCGGAAAATAGGTCGCTTCAAGCCAAATCGCCTCACCCTGCTTGTTCTTGCGCTCAAACGTACCGTGCGTTGCCCTGCCTGCTTTTAAATTCTGCCAAAATTGACGATATTCGGCACTGTCAGCAAAGGCTTTAAAACACATTGCGCTGTGGTGTTTACCTACAACGTCAGATAATGAATAACCAACAATATCTAAAAAATGTGGATTGGCACCTAGGATTCGTCCTTCAAGATCAAATTCGATAGTTGCCATTTCCGATTGAATCGAGCTTACAATCGATTGAAGCTGCGTATTCTCACTCTGCACAGCGGCTAACTGCTGCTTTAACTTTCTACTAAACATCGGATTGTCTCTTATTATTCTCTGTTTACGCACAATAGACGGTATAAAGCTACCATCAAAAATACCTCTCGCGAACATATTAAATGACAACCGCTCAGAATTGATAACCTTTTTTAGCTTCATCACAAAAACTATGCGCTCAAGGCTCAATCCTTATTCGTAACAATACATCTTATTAATGAATGGTATTCAAAAAATAATGACAGAAGCTAAACATGAAGAGCTTGGCAGCAAACAATAGAAGATACGAATGCAATAAAGCCACCAGCATTATGTTGGCAGCTTTATTAACAAATGACAGAAAGGAGGCTTCTTAGAAATTACGACCAAGAGATGAAAACGTCATATTATTCTCATAATCACCAGTCAAATTACCAAGCTCAAGAATATCTTCTACTCGTGAACTCAAGTAAACATCACGCCCACCAAGCACAGTACTGAGTACTTTAGTTTTATGGACATCAGTAATCGGCACATCAAAGATATTTTGATCAATAACCGCAAAATCAGCGTACTTGCCTGCTGTAATGGAGCCAATCTCTTCGCCTCGCTGCTGGCTGTCTGCGTTAGCTTGTGTGTACATCCAAACCGCTGTTTCAAGTGGCACAGCATGTTCTTCAGCATTCATTGTTGGGCCTTCTTTCAAGCCTACACCACGGCGTGTTACCGCTGTTTCTATTGCGAACCAAGGATTAACGGGGGTCACCGTCCAGTCTGTACCGATAGAAACAGAAGCGCCACTATCTACAATAGGCTTCATTGGGTACATGTATTTATGCACACGATGCGTACCAATGTCTTGTTCGACAATACGAATAGCCGCCATGTCATACCAAAAAACAGGCGAAAACTCGGCATGCACACCAAGCTTTGCAAAGCGGTCTACATCATCAGGGTGAACCATAGCAACGTGGGCAACACGGTGTTTTAGCTGCTTAGCATTATTACCTGGTTGCTTACGCAATTCTTCAACAGAATCTAATACAAGACGGGCTGCTCCATCTCCCGCGCAGTGTGCATAAACACATAGCCCCATCGCATCGTATCGGGCAAGCCCCTCTTTAAACTGCTCAGGCGTGTTACGCCACGGACCATGGTAGCCATTAGTCCTCTCATAGGGCTCAACCACAACAGCTGTTTGACCAGCCGCAGCACCATCAAGAATATACTTAACACCAAGTATCTTCACTTGTTTACCGTTGTAGTCCTTGTGGTTATAGATGTAATCAAAGGCTGTCTTTTTCATTTTTTCGGTAACAAAATCGACCTCTGCGGTAATGTACACAGCGAGGCGGACAGTGAGATCATCTTTGTCATCAAGATACTTGTAAGCGCGGCCATATTTCTCACGTGACCACACTTCGCTTACCGAGGTAATACCAAAGCTATTAATGTAACTAAAGATAGGTTTTAGCTGCTTGTCACCTAGTTCTTGCACAGACGGTAAGGTTTCAATCCACTTTTCCCAAGCAACGTTTGCGGCAAGTTCACGTAATACACCTGTGGGCTCACCATTCTCATCTCTTACAAAATGACCACCTTTAGGATCGGGCGTATCTTTCGTTATTCCGCAGACCTCAAGTGCCTTAGAGTTAACGAGTGCTGCATGGCCAGAGCATTCCCAGAAGAACGCAGGTTTATCAGGGATCAACTCATCAAGAATTTTCTTATGCGAAGGCTGCCCAAACATAAGGATGTTACTACCATCGTCCCATAGATAATCTAGATTGCCACCGAAGACCCACTCCTTATGTGGATTATCGCGCATTTCCTTTTTAACCAAGGCCTTAAACCCATCCCAAGTAGTAGACAATTCATCAACATTCACATTGAATTGATTTTCTACCGCCATTTCTGGATGCATGTGATCATCAATTAATCCAGGCAAAACAGTATGGCCACGGAGATCAACGACTAAAGTATCAGGTGTACGCAACTTAAGAATTTCATCCGTTGTACCAACTTTTGAAAAACGATCACCCGTTACTGCAAAAGCTTCATTCCAAGCTTGGCTATCTTTACCACCTTGGTAAATCTTCCCATTAACGTACAACACGGTTTTGCCATTAATCCCTGTTTGTGTCCTCTGCGTCGTTCCAGAAGCGACTGCTTTAGCAATAGGCGTTACCATTGCAGCTGCGGCAGCAGCACCTGCGCTTGCTCTGAAAAAGTGACGACGTTGTGGCGACTCAAGCACATTATCGCTTACTGATAGGTCTAGTCGTTTATTCATTTTGACCTCGTTAGATATCAATACAGATTATTAGAACTCACCAATATATAATTCAACATCAAACAAATAATTCAAAGTTGAATCATCCTGTATTTCAGCTTACATTCAGGAAGGCTATTGTTTTTGTGACAAGCATGCGGGAAATTTTGGTGCTAGTAGTTTTTCACCAAAGGTTTGGCTAAGGTAATCAGTTGGGGTAGTAATAGCGCAGTGATTCATTACGGTTGCAGCACAATTAACACTAAGTTTCATTCGTAATGACCCTACTATTAATTTCAGCAAATACAATAAAGTATTAAGATCATCACAATAGAAAAATTCTAGTTACGGAGTTGCTTAGAAACAAGTAAGTGCCAGTCTTACTTATAGGCGGTAAATTTAAGCCTTTCAGCTATCGCAATCGGCGCTTCTAACAGCTTTGAAAACGGCATCTCTGTTAAAGGCTCTATGGCTTACGCACAAGGTAAGTTCTCTCAAAAAAATATGGTAGTTGGCGCTGGTGTTGGCTACAGCTTCTAATCTGATTTGAAGATTGCTGTTTGGCACTACAGTAAAAGGTGCCACCCAAGTCAAAGTGTTAATTAAGTGGGTTAGTCTCCACTTAATACCCGTTTTGCTAGCTTCGGGTAATAACAGAAAATGCTTAACAGATCATACAAACATTGATTGTGACAGCGGAGCAAAGTCCCAAATAACTTCAATAGCCGAGAACGTTTGACCCAAATAGGTAGAATACAAGTTCAGTGTTCATCGCAATAAAAGGGCCTAGCTGCTATGCAACTAGACCTGTTAGAGGCAAAAGGCTTAATTTAGTAACATCAAGCTCTCTCCCTTCCCTATTAGTTATATTGAATATAAAGCATCTTTCGAAGGCTATCACATCGACGCTTATCTAAACGATCGCCAAGGTAGTCACCGTCTTCTGCAGCCTTCTTCATCAGTAGTGCTCGCGCACGTTCATTTGAAGGTAGATCTTTATATTGCTCATAAGACTGAAGCTTAAGGACTTGATATTTAGAGCGTTGATCTGAGCTCGCGACATGGTCATAACAATAAACCATCGCACCGGCATTCGCACCGACCTTACTAGCATCGGTGATTGCATAAGCATTTGTAGCTAGCACTATCAAAGCTAAAGAAAGTGTTTTAATTAGTTTCATATCGATCTCCAATTAGAGCTCATATTTGGCTTCAGTTACTGTCATCTTCATCGCTTAGATAAAGAGACGTCTTAAGTCAGAAACAAATCATAATCATCAATCTCAGCACAAACTTGCCATTTAGTGTCAGGGAGCATTATTCCAAGCTACTTAGCTATTTTTATAACGCATACACGCATACCTTCCTAACAAATAGGAGCATATAAACCATCAAAAAACTCGTGTAGCGATATAGCCGTTAATCTTCAAATTGAGAGTCTCTGCTCCCTTAAAAAATATGCTAAAACTCCAGTCTAAATTTCGGAAGCTTTAGATCCTAAGTGAAGTGAAACTAGGATCCATCATTTCACAATTTCCAACCAAACGGCCTCTTGCTCCAAAGCTGAACCTTGTTTCTTCATTTCTGTCACAAGCTCTCGTAACGCTGAAGAAAGTTCTAAAAGTCTTTGGCTGTTTCTCTCGAAAGATTTAAATTCACGAGCAGTATCATTCCAAAGCTGATTTTGTCCATAACGCACCAATAGTTCTTTCCAATTCGGCATCATCCAAAACTCAGTTCTTTCTTCTAACTTATCTTTAAGGCGGCGGTAGTTATTCAGTCCTACTCCATCATAATCAGAGAAAAAATAGACTATCGGTGCCCTTTTAGGCACCGATAGCCATTCGATCAGTTTGTTGTGTAGATGCCCTCTGTACCAAATAACGGTAGTGGGTTCGTTATTGGGTAACCAATCTAGGCGGTCAAACAATGCTTGGTTTTCCACCAGCCAAATAGAATGATGAGTGTTAAGATCCCTATTTCTTTCTCCACCCACTTCAAGGGAAAAAACGCCAAACTCATCTGTCGCTACATTTAAGTGTTCAGTTAGTACTCCTCCAGAAACTTCCCATCGCGGATTAGCAGCTGTTTTAGCTAGAACGTAGGTAACATCGTGACCTGCATACCCTTGCTTACTACTGCGTGTGGAGGCTATGTTTACCGCTCGTTGCGGAACAGATGAAGACAAGTTTTGATTTGGTGCCAACTGCTCCAGTGTGACTTTAACGACATCGATATCTAGGATTCCGTAGACAACGCCACGGCCTTTAGGGGTAACTTGTACACTCTGAGTTTTGCGGCTGAACTCTTCAAGCTGCTTCTTCTGAGATGGCGTCAATGTACTTCCAGCGATGGAATCAGGGTATACCTCGATTAGTCGCGTTAGTGCTTTAACCAATACCTGGCTCATAGTGATGGCTCTACTTGTGGTTGCGACAGTTCTTGACTCTTAATTGGTTCGAAAATCTGCCAGCTATTTTTGCTGATGTGGTTCTTACCATTTGCCTGGTGGATAGGCACACAATAACGTGCCGTGGTTAACGGCGCAGGTGATGCAAAAATTAGTGCAAAACCAAATTGATCAGCAATCTCTATCAAATTAGTTTGGTTCTTTGTGTCCAGGGCCAACGCCTCATCCAAATAACATACTGCTTTCATTTTATGACGTTTATCTTGCATTAGATGAAGCATCGCTAGGCCGGTCACAAGCTTGGCCATCAAGACTGTTCCGTTAGAAGCCGCACTATCAATATCTTCAAATGACTCTGGTTGCTGCCTATGCTTTGCGACGACAAACTCAAGCCTGAACAAGTCTGCCACTCTTAGACCTTGGCGAGCGTTGCCTTCTTCTATCAGCAAGTTTTTAGCCCTATCTAGCTCAACATCATCGAGAATGCTGGCTTGATCGAATAGCTCGAAGCTCTGTCCACTTTCTGTTTGCTCTGCTTGCTGTATCAGTACATTCATCGCATCTACAAGCTGGCTCTCCTCAACTGGTTCAATTTTAAATGTTTTAAGATCCGATAACTGCCTGTGACTGATTAATCGGTTGAATTCCTTCATCTTACTTTGCAAAGTGTAAAAGCCACTGCGCAGTTCTCTTAGACTCGCGGTGACGTTGACCACTGCCGAGCGGGCACGTCTTTCCAGCGCTTTCTTCTCATTATCTAAACAATGACTGAATTGAATGATGCCTTTTAACTCTTCATCCTGACTTTGAGCCACCTGGAACTTAGTGAGGCCTTTTTGACTCAAGTCGTTTTTCATTTGACGCAATTCTTTGGACAACTTATCGAGGTCTTTGCAATCTTCGATGTACTGTTCGATACGAACAGGTAGGTACTCCAAAGACCACTCATCCGTAAGCAGCCATGGTGTGTGTGGTTGGTCAGATAAAACAGTAAACAGCGCTTGGTCATCTATTCTTTGATTCTTTAGCTTTTCAACCTTGCTATCGTCCGTAGACAGCTGACTTAACTTGTCCGCAATCTCACCGATTTTCTGCGTGAGTTCTCTATGCTTCTTATCCGCGTTATCAAGCTCAGTATTAATCGTTACCAGCTGACTCTCAAACGTCAGTCTTTGCTCGTTTCTCTGGGCCTGACCTTTAGTTAATTGTTGCAGCTGCTCGTAGTCCCTCAAGTATTGCTCACACTGTTTTACTGCTTGATTTAATTCGTTCTTCTTTCTCTCAGCAGCCTCACTTTCTCTACTTGCCTCAAGCAGTTGTTTTAATTCCGTTACTTGCTTATTTACATCGCCTATTTCCTCCATCAACTCCTGCTCTGTTTTTTGAACATGCTGATGCACAAGCTCATCAAGGGAGAGTTTTAAACCTGAAAGCGAAAGTTGCTCAGGCGATTCACCATTGAGCATGTGTCGAAGCTGATTGATGTCAAATGAATACTGCGAAGGTGGCAATTGCATCACTTGTTGGCTAAGTACTTTGTTCAGCTTTTCTAATTCATCTACATTAAGCACTTTAGAAAGATGAAGGTATAAATTGTCACCCAAAGTTTGACGCTGAGAGTGCAACCTTTGCAGCTGATCTTTTTTCTCTTTCAACTGTTTGCTAATCGAGGCAGAAGAGGACCGTTGTGATTGAATACACAAAGCAGCCTGAACGTCATAGTTTTGCTCTGCAGTTTTCAATTGACTCACCAAAAACGATTGATCCGGGATCAAAGTAAACCGCTCTTCCAGCTCTTGTTGCTGCTTCTCGATAAGGTTTAACTCTTCTAGTTTATTAGTTAAGTCTGTGCGATTACCTGCACGGGTAATATCTTGACCTCGCAGTTCACTTTGCGTTTGCTCAAGCTTCTCTTGTTGTGCTGATAAGCTCTCGGTCATTCTTCGAACATAACCATGCCAATCCTGCAGCAATTCATTCACCTTAGGCTGACATGCAGCGATCTTTCCTCGTAGCGACAAAGTACGCTCAAACTTTTGTTCGAGATCTTGAATTGTATCCAGATTATTGACTGCTGCGAGGTACTGCTCACGCTCTAGGTTAATATCTTGAAATGCTTTTTCCCATTCCTGCTTAAAATCGATACTAGCATTGGGTAGCTCTCGACTAAATATCTTCAGCAAGTAGTCTTTGACATCACTGGAGTTTAACTTGTCGAGTCTAAGCGTTTTAGTGAGGACTTGCTGGAACGAGCGAGCGTCACTTACGTGTTCAAGTTTGAATACCGTAAAGTCGATATCGCTGGTCTTCTTACTTTTTGCACCGCCATAAATCGAGTGTCTAAACTCTTTATCATTGAATTTATAGACTCGATGTTTTTTTGTTGCTAAGTGGTTGACTAGCTTTGGTTGAGTTACGGTGTTGCCGTCATCCAGACGGAAATCATCTAGGTTCAACTCACCTTTATAAGCGAAGTACTCGTAGTCATAACCTACTCCTTTACCAACACAGCCAAACACCACGGTACCAGTTTGCGGTAGGATGACTTCGAGCAAGATGTAAGCGCTGTTGTTAGGAAAGTAAAAACGGCGCGCCTTCTCCAGCGTATGAGAACCGAAATCCATCCTTCTTTGATCAATGATGAGTAGAAATTGAAGTGCGTTTATTAGGCTTGTTTTACCATGGTTATTTGGCGCGATTAATGACACAGAGTCATCAAGAGGAAGCTCTGCTCGCTGGTACCCAGCACTGCCAATTAACGCTAAACGTTGAAAACCGTAACTTAGCATGATTCATCTTCCTCATAAGCTGACGCATTGCTGCCAGATGTTTGTTCAGTAATAGCTTCGAAATGGTCTAGGTAGCGATATACCGAAGGCAGCAAACGCCAATGATTGCTTTCTTGAACGGCAAAACCTTTTCGCACTGCGTTGTCGAGTATCTTTGCTAATGCATCTTGGTCGAGCTCTTCTGTATCCAAAAGCTCTTGATGCTTTTCGTAAACCTCATCTAGCAAGGTATTATCAATCATCCATTGATAAAACTGACCAAGAGATCGGCCGCGATCAGCTTGATGGTCAAATATCACCATCAGCAATAGCGCTAACTGACGTGATTGTTTATTGATGTTCGGATTAGCATCGTCATCATGAAACCAAGCAAACCCTCGTCCATCAATACGCAACTCAAAACCTAACTTGGCAAATAGGTGCTGATACTGCTCTGCTTGTTGTTCTAGTTCATGCCAAAGTACTGCGTCTGCCGAGCGATTAAGATGTCGCCCGGAGCTAAAGAAGTTAAATAGCTCTGTCAGATGAGCCAGCTCATTTAAATAGATTTTGCTAGTTTGCATTATCAACATCCTTTGGATTTGTTAAGCGAGTCAACGTCTTTATTTCATGAGGGTGGTAACTTACGGCAACTGTGTTCAGCGCTGTGGTATTTGAATTCTCCCCTAATGTGCTTTGCCACTGAGGATCACGGACAAGCTCGTGATAAAGCCGCAATAGCTCGGCATCCGGTAGGTACGGATAGTTTCCTCTGAGCCATGTCATGAGGTTCTCTACTGGTAATGCGTCAATAAGTTGTTGTCGTAAAAGCTCTTCATCAACCCAGTCGATCATTGGACTCTCTGGCATTTCCTCTTCATCCGGGAATGGAATAGAGCTAGGTTCGAAGTCCATGAATTCTGCCATCAACTCACGCACCTCGTTACCCAATTGAGTTTTGATGACGCGGCTACTTTTCCACATTGGTAAACCGTTGGCATTCAGCCCTCGCACTAATCCCTTTTTACGAACTAAGCTAAGCTGCTTGCTAATCACCGCTGAAAGCTGGTTATGCTGTCTGGCTTCCTCTCTTAACGGCAACAAGGTATCGGCGCATTGCTGAGCTATGATTCGTCCTTGGTATCGCAGATCTTTGACTTGATAAGCTATCTGGCGCATTGCCAACCTTTGTTGATACAAAGAACCACGCATGGAAAGAATATCAACAGCAGAATCGAGTGCTTCTTCCGCCTTTTCTAATAAGGGGTAGAAACTGCCACCAAGGCCGCTATCCATCATTTCGTTCATGGGCTCAACATACTGATCGTATACTTCTAACACTTCACGGTAGCGACGTTGAATTGGGACACTGGTGTCCGCCGACTTCGCCAACTCTGCTATTTCTAAGATTGCTTGTTTGTCTTGTGTCAGCTGTTGGGTAATCTTTCTTACAAGCTCTGACAGCCTGTTCGCGCCAACGCGAAGTAAATCATTGTCCGCTCCGTCAAGCCCTTCTAACACTTGACTGGTGGCATGTTTAATTGCATCAACTCGTGCTTTAAGTACCGCTGATAGACCTAACTCATGCTCTTGGGTCAAACCTCTGACAAATTCGATAACTAGCGTATTCAGCTGATAGTCGTTACTTCGATCCATAGGCTGCAATATGTCTACATTAACAAGACTAGTGAGAACAGTATTACTGTCCGTGTTCTTGTTTTTGAACTGATTGATCACCTGTTCAAGTACTCTCAGCTCAAACGCTGGAAACTCTCGCGAGAGCCGAGTTAAGTGCTCAACCACCTCCCAATGTTGATGTAACTGAAAAGTGAGACTTTTAGGTGCGGCCATTGAAACCTACTTAATGCGTATCTAATAGAAAGAACAAAATGCACTGCTGGTTGACTATTCATTACTGCCGACAAAATATATCGCCGTTGACGACAGGTAAATGCTGTGTACTTATACACGTAGCATAATTAGACAGGATTCAAACTATGAGTAAATGGCCCGTTAGGTGGGATCTACTTTTTCGATACAGAATGATTGAGATTATTGCACTATGGGAAGGGCGACTAACGACCAACCACTTGATTAAAAGTTTTGGTATTGGCAGACAGCAAGCATCGAAAGACATCAACACCTATCTAGCCGATATCGCTTCAGGAAACCTTGTTTATGATAAACAACTGAAAGGCTACAAACCCAGTGATAGCTTTGTCCCACAGTTGACAAGCGGTCATGCTGATGAATATTTACACATCCTTTCGAGAAGTGAAGATATGACCATCACATTTAATGAGCTTGATATGGGGTTTGAGAATACTGCGATGGTTCGCCCTGTCACACGAAATATCTCGCCACAAATCTTGCGTCCACTTATTCAAGCAATCCGAGAGAACAAACGTGTAGATATAAGCTACACATCGCTCAAAGACGGCATTGAAGTCATCAAAACGTTTAAGGTATTGGTTATTGATCTCTTCGCCACTGTTTAGAGCTTCTTTACCCAAGTCTGTTATAACGAAATGACCACGCCTTGTGGAATCCAAAAGCCCAGCTTTCGCTAGATAGTTTTTGGCCCATCCAACTCGGTTCGTGAATGCCGCTTGTCGGCCACTAGGAAGCAGCTCCGTTCTCTCGTCTTCTGACAGATTAAATTGCTCCGCTAGCAAATCTACAACGTTGCTGAGCTTAACTTCTTCATTTTTCGCAGCCTCTAACACTGGCTTCATTAAATCTTGATAACTTGGGAGCATCTAAGCACCTACGTTTTTTGTTTTTCGATCCATACTTCGAGATCTTCACGTTTGAAGCGCCAAGAACCGCCGACTTTGAAGCCAGGAAGCTTTCCTTCGCTTGCTAATCTATATGCTGTTTTTTCGGCCAACTTTAAGTAAGCGGCCACCTCTTTCAAGGTTAAAATTTAGTCTACCATTCAGAGTGTTATCTCAGTTGGTTTTATTCATCAGAATTAATGGTGAGAGAATATGGGAAAATTGGGGAGTGGGCAATGTGAGATAACTCAATACAAGACTGAGTGCATATAAAAAATACAAATCCCCACCAGCTTTCGCTGGTAGGGGTAAATCAAATAGTATTCAAAGGGGCAAGGTCGATGATCAACGAGTCCTTCACTCGATTAAATTCTTCACTTTCTATATCGCAAGCTGTGAAGTTTTCTAAGAGTTCTTGCTGTCTCGGTTGTCCAAACGCTAAGCGATAGAGCACCAGTATTTTTTTCACTTCAGCATATTTCGCAACTTCCTTACTCATTGGGTAAGTCGGCACAATTCGTTCAATTTGAGCCTTGCCATTAGGAGTAAACCAGTACGGCTCTAAGTCACTCGTTTTATTCGCATCATCATTGGCTGCTTGTGCGAATAGCTGCTCCCAAACATCCGCTTTGTTTCCAAAATCTGGAGTGTGGTTTTCTGCTATGCGTTGACGAACAACAAGCGACTTATACCTGTTCACTCGCCCTTCTCGTTGCTCAATATCGATAGGGTTGTTGGGTAAGTTCCAATGAACCACTCGACGGCAATACCAGTGAAAATCGAGCCCTTCTTGACCAATCGATGTCGAACTCAACACAAATGGTCGGAATGGGGAGTTAAACGCGTCACGTACGCTCACTACTCGTTTCAAGCCACTATCATCATTGAGTTTTTGATTGCCGAGCGGAACAGCAAAATGACAACGCATCGACGATGAACATTTATCTTTTGCTTTTGTTCTATTCTCCCAGAAGTGAACCTGCTCGGATGAACTTCGTATTCCCATGGCATGCTCTAGCTTACTTGTTGCTGCATACACATCACTGCCTGATGTCGCAAGTAAGTGACAGTATTCATCCAACATTGATTGGTAGTTACCATGTGCGCAATAGACCAAGACCTTATACCAAGCGGGTGAAGCCGTCTGTCCAGATAGCAGAGTGTGTTTAACGTTACGTTTCACAATGGGAATTGCGTATTCATGGTTGAACAGTCTGATTGTCAGCTCCGCAAACTGAACAGAGTAACTAACCAAGTCGAGTTCAGAGAGGTCTTCTGACCATAGCGCTTGAATGGTCCTCATCGCGCAGGTAGCAGGATTAGCTAGGCTTGAATATGCCAGCACTTTGGCTAAGTCATCAGGCATTTTACCTAAAGCGAATGACTCACTCCCCTCAAAATACTGTTTAATTTTGGCAAAATGCTTAGTACGGCCTTCTTGGCTCAAACGCGAATCTATCTGCTGTATCCATTGTTCGAAATGCTCAACCTCGCCAGCTTGCCGATCCAGCAGCATAGGAGCGAGTACATACCAATCGCTATTTGTCTTGTCATCACTTTCGTATTGCTTTAAACAAGCTAATTTGCTCTGAATCAACGTGGTTTGTTGAGCCAATACCTCATCTAGGCTATCACCCAAATACGACACGTCGACTAGCGATTTACAAGGATAAAGTAAATGCCATACGTTGAGCGTTGATTTGCCTTCAAACCGAAGTAAAGGTGAAGAGTTTTTATCACTATGGTATTGCGGCCTCTTACCCTTCCCTTTTATTACTCGACGTTCGGCCTCATAAGACCACAGGCAACTTAATGCCTTTGGCACAAGCGCCCACGATGAAAATAGCAACGTCTTGGTAAAAGACTCATTCCCTTTAAATACACCGTCAAATTGGTAGTAAGGTTTGCAAGGAGGGGACCAAAGCAAGTTCTCCGGCGAACCTTCGAAAATCACTTTACTTAGCGCTTTGACCTTTGCATTCGGGGCACTTTGTTCAACGTTCAATCTATGATTTTGAATGTTAGCATGAGAGAGCCAAGCCTGAGTGTGCTCGCTACTTTTAGACTTTCTTAGCAGCTTACGTACATCAGGGTTATTGATATTGCGGTGGTATAATTCCTTAAAAGCATAACCATTTAGGAAAGAGATAGCCCAAGGTGCTGACTTAGCGAACTCGATAAGAGAGACACCTCCACGCCCCTTAGGCAGCACTGCGTTTAACGCTTCGATCGCACGGTAACCTTGGACTTCTTCAACACTAAAATCAGAACCACAACATAGTTCATTGGAATGAATAAGCTGCTCAAAGCCTTTGCTAATTTGGCTGCGCTCAGTTCTGGCAATATATTCTCGCAGTAACTTTTCGACAGAGCGAGCATTGGCATCGCTAATAGACTCAAAATCTGCATTGCCGGACGACAGGGTTAACATATCCCCATGAAGCAGATTACGCTTCAGTTCGTATTGAGAGACAAAGTCCACATCATTGTGTGATAGAAAATCGAGTAACTTATGCAATTGTTCATGATGACTGCTTTCATCGTCCTCATCGTTAATTGTCGTCATCGCTTTAAAAGGCGTTGCCGACAACAAAAGTACTTTGGATTTTGCTTTTTTGGCTTTGCCCTTATCACTAAATACCTGCCTAGCAATTAACGATTCTTCGGAATCGGAGCTTTGATCTGTTAAAGACTGAAAGCGTTGGAACTCGTCTAGGATGAACAAGTCTGCTTGCAAGCTTCCAGCACAACAGCGCGCCACCAGTCGACGAATTTCCACTCTAAAATGGTAAAATAGGTGGCTAGTCTTATCAGTTTCGCCTGAGTCATTGTTCCAACAATTAGCTAGGTAGAGCGCTGCCTCATGAAGCGATGAAAAGTGTTCTCTTAACACATTAGATTCACAAGGCTTGCTCAAGCCGCTTTCAAGCTGAGATACGACTAACGGATCTGTATCAAAATATAGATCCAGATACCTCAATTCATCTTCCCATCGGCCCTCTTTGGTAATCTGATTGGTTTTGAATAGCTGACGAATTGGTTCCACAACTTCACATAAATTCGTCGTTTGAGACAGTAAAACCGCTAAGATCGCTCTTTCTCGGCAGTTACCCGATCCAGCAGTCAACGTAAAAGAAGTCGAAGGGGTTAACGTACAAACTTCAATGATGTGCTCATCGTTTATTTCAGATTTTTTCGGCTTTAGAGCCAGTTCAACCAAGCGCCCAAATGTTGAAGGTTTCACCCATCGCTTTGCATCTTCGCCATTAAAAAGCGCCAGCTTTTGGCGATTCTCATCTGCCAATGCAAGGTTGGAGCAGATATAGATGACACGCATCGGTTTAGTCGTATTGGACCCTACATGTCTTTTCAGTAATTGAGCGATGGCACCTTTCGCGACGATAGTTTTTCCTAACCCCACCTCATCAGCAACCAGTATTCTGTGGCTGTGTTCGGGTGTTTGATACTTATCTATAACGAGATCTACCGTTGCCTTTTGAAAGTCTTTAAGGCCAGCTAATACACCGTTTAGTTGCTCTAGGATTGCTTGTGTCATTATCTAGTTATCTTATTATTTCGACGTTTTTGAAGTACTATTTAGATGGTACAAATGACGAGAAGACGCCCCATAACGTCTTAAATTCATCTGGAATGATATTTTCATCGACTTGCGCCTGTAAACGATCAATTCTTTCTAACAAATCCGGACTTAACGCAGCCGCTCGCATCAATTTTTCGTAGATCACACTATCTTTGGTGAAGAACACGCCACCAGCCCCCTCACCGCCTCCCTTGCCCGTATTGTTCATCAAATCTTGCTTACTTGGGTCGATATGTAACAGCATCGCGATATAACTCATAAACTGCGAGCGATTCTCGAGCAGTTCATTGGTTATTGCCTTCCCACGGTCCAATTTACAGTTAAATATTATTTCAGCTTGAACGACTAAATTTTTAACCACTGAATCCTTTTCAGATATTTCGAAGTGGATGAGCGCACTAATTTGGGAGGGGTTAAGACCGTCCCAGATAACTTCACGAGATAATGGACGAGGCTGAGACGCGCTCAACGTAGAAACCTTAACCTCAAAATTCGCCGGGATATCAACCTGAGTGCCGTTTAAGGTCAACTGATATTCATCATCACCGTTCGCATCAACTTCAAGTTTCCAATCGGCCTTAATTAGACTGAACTCTAGTAGACGGAGGACTCGCTCAGAGTCTTCTTCTTCAATTTGTTCTAGTTCGCTGAACTCATGTTTTGTGAATAAGCCTGTACCACGCTCATTAACCCATTGCTTGATCAGTGAATGAACACCAATGTGATCTTTAGAGCCCGTTAAACGAAGCATGAACTCACTATTTCTCGGGTTCTTGGTTTCATCTCCCATCGCTGCTTGAGTTGTATTCGCAGAACCAAGGTGCCAGCTGGTAGTGGAATCATTCTCGTCAACAACTAATAACTTTGCATGCAAATTGAGGTCATTTTCTACAAATGGGGACTGGTCCATTTCCTCATTTTCTTCCGCATCGACGAGGGGTTCGTTAAGTGCGTAACAGTACCAACCGTCCAACGCTTTCTCGCCCGCCATATCAAGCTCTTCTTTACGGCTAAATAAGTAACGTTGGTCATCAGGAGCAAAGGTACTAAGCCAGTCTAAAGCCCCGACTTTGCCGCCTCCTCGAATAAAAGGTGATACGGCAAGCATGGCTTGATTACCATGCTCTAAACGAATTGGATGCTGTCGTTTATTGCCATCATCAAAAACAGTAGAGAGAAAACCAAGTTCAGTGATGTTATCTGGTTTATCCCAATGCACCCTAATTAGCTCTTCTGGATCAATCACTTCATCAAATGAAAGCGTTGATGATCCGCGGTAAAGCTCATCAAAAAAGTCAATCAACTGACGATTGGCTGGCTTTCGCTTCCCTCTTGATTCTCCATTAATTACGGCGCTAAGGTCCCAGCTGCGATCAAACGTTAAGTTACGTGACAGCACTATCAAGCGGTATTTTACATTTTGAGTTTCATCTGGACTTTCGAATCGCAGTAACCACAATTTCGGGTGAAACGACGAAAACTCCGAATTCGACTCTCCTGCGTTTGGAACTACTGGAATAAGACTGCTTTCCAACAAGCCAAATAAGCTGTTGTACTTATCTGGCAACTTAATATTGCCTTGTTGGTAGAATACTGTGAGTTTATCTCCCAGCATTCCTAACGCTTCCAACAGCGCTATTCTCATGTGTTCAACCGAGCCTTCTAAGGTATGGCCAAAACACATGGCAATTGGCACCGTCAACAAGGTATTTAGATCCAAGCTATACGTCGTGGCGATAGCATGAGTAAGCTCATAACCCTCGGGAGCAATAAGCTGTTCGCCATAATCTAAGCGATTTTTATCCGGCACTAACATCTAGCCCCTCCTGGATATCTTGTAAAATGACTCTGGCAGAAGGCCAACGAAACTCCAGTTTGCGCATTCCAACCCACTTTTGATTTTCACTGAGGGCTTTTTTCAGCAAACACCTTGCCCCTTTATTTGCTATCGCTTGCTGCTTAACACATGCATCCAACTTATCTACAGGGGCATTCTCGCGAATCAAGCTACACCAGTTTTCGATAAACTGACGTGTACGATTGTTTGCGCTTTTATGTGGTCCGAAAGCAAACTCATACCAGTTATCGATGCTCTGCTGTTCAAAGCTCGTCGGCTGTTTATGAGCTTGATTCAACCAAACATCAAACTCTTCATTCCACTGTTCAATCTGTTCGATATTTTTGGCACGTTGGGCTATGAGGATGTTGTAACGAATATGCGCGCCTTCAAGAACAAAACTAAATTCCAGCGCGTTTTCAAAACATGTTTTCGTTTGTTCGGAAATAGGAGAGTCTTTTAAATTTTCATAAAGGGCTTCTGCCTTCCAACCATTATGGACATCCATATCACCCACTTGCAAAGCTTCACCAACAAGGTTGTGCTTGAATAACTGAGCGGGGACACTATGTTCAATCTTACTCGATAGCTGTAGTTTATTTTTGAGGTAATCAGCTTCTTTACGTGTAAGTTTTATTGACACTTGGTTTAACCAAGATTCACAGTAACCATCGGGTTTCGTCATCAGTTGAGCGATATCAGAATGCTGCCCATCGTCATCAACATGGGCTTCGGTCTTATTGTTTGCTAGCTCTTGGTACTGATTAACAAACTCTCTTAACGACAGTTCTGTTTTAGCGATAGATAACTGGCGCAGTCCATTCCAGTAGACGGAAGAAGGCTTCCGAGCCACTCCTTTCTCTAGGCTTTCTTTTCCAATGATCCCATCAGGCATATCATGTCGATGGTTTTCGACTAAGCACCTAGCTAATTTATCTTCTTGCTGGCTAATGTATTCAGCAAGAGGGGGCCTCTCATAGGGATCTAACTTACGGTAGTCGTGAAAGATATATGGGATAGTGACAAAGTACTTAGCGCGGGTTTGGATAGTAGAAAAACCCGGAAAAAGCTGATCGGCAAAGGCATCCCTGATTTGTCCTATACCCAACTCATCAAGTGTACCTTTCTCTTGTAACATGGATAACACTTGAGATACACGCTCTCGCTCTGTAGATGAAAAATCTATCCAGCCAATTAGACTTTTTTGTCGGCTCACTACTCACTCACATATTCTTAATTAATTCAGAGATCATCTAGCGCTATGTCACTAAGACTTTCAGTATTCCTTATTTTCAATTGCCAATCGAAACTCATTTCGACCATTTGCGACCTTCTCGGCATTCAGATAAGTACTTAAATGGGAAAGGTTTGACTGTCGCTAGTTTATTGCGCACAAAGTAGCTCTTCGTTAAGTCCAAACAAAGTTGCTTGAGTTCATCAGAGCCTTCAAGATACCTGATATGATTGAACTGCCCTCGGCTAAACTTAAAACCACCTTTTTCACTACCAACAAAATAAGCAGAATGCTCGGCATCGTAGAAGTGCCCCGTTAGTGCTTCGAGGTACTCGTTATGTCCACCTTTCAACGAGTAATTAAGCATCACACCAGTCTCTTCAAAATAGCCATCAATCAGTGCTTGTTCAGCGGTTGAGCGGTACCCAATCTTGGCTGCTTTAAGATCTTCTTTGTAAAACTCTTCCTGCAGCGTATGTGTCTCCAACATGGACTTGAGCTTGCCATGTATTGGATCGTTCAAGTAGGCAGCATCTGAAAGGTAAGTATCGATAAATCGACGGCTTATGCCTCGCAGGTTACTCTCCTTTAGATGTTCAAGTACTTTGAATAGCTTTTCGGCATCCGGAATTGCGGCGATTTCTTCATGAACAATGGTACAGATTTGAGGAGGTAACTGCGACATATCGATTACATAGTTCAGCGTTTCGAAATAGCGCTGCTTTTCAGGTAGTTCGATATTGAGCTCATCAAAATAAAACTCATCTTGCTGCTCATACTTGAAGACTCCGTTATCACATTTCAAGATATGAAAAACCGGCTCTTGGTCGCGATACTTAGGGTCTTCTCTCTCGACAAACCAGTAGTTCTCAGTTAGAGGTTGAACAAGAAACTGACCTAGCAAGCACTCTTGTTTAATCGCCATTTCTTTTACCACTGCATCAATGATCGGGCTTAGCTCATTTCCTCTCGCTTTGGGACGTACAGAGGTAATTGTTGAGTTGTAGATACCTTGTGTCACTCTATCTGATGTATAAAAAACCGCCTTAGGATCGGATAGCCCTGCTTTTTCATAGTCTTCAGCACTATCTAATACGACAAGTAATGGCTTTCTGGCATCGATATCTGCAACTTCAATAAATTCAACTTGTATTGGCCATTGCTGATCTTTTAGCTTCTCAAAGCCACCCCCTTTTAACGACGCGTTCGCAATCTGTAGACCACCAGCATCATCGATAACTTGATAGATACGCTGATACACCTTTTCAACATCACGCTTTTTATAATGTTCACGCCAACTAGCCTTAATAGGCTTTAGTTGAAGCGATAAGCCACCAGAGAAATGCGTGTTCATCAGATTTACGAATTGATAAATGGCGCCGGTTTTCGTCTTTTGAAGCGATATCGGTTCTTGACCAGTAATGTCGATGGCATTGGTCGTGAACTTTTTCTTCCCTGGACTATGCACAATGAGGTTGCCCTTTGGGTTACGTCGCAATAGCCCGCTTTCCATGTCGAACTCAAATTTAGTTTGTTTCTCAATATACCCTGCTGGCTTATAAGCCGTTTCTATTGGCGAAAATGTTGTGCCATCCATAGAAATGAATAAGGAGTTAAAGCGCACACTCTCTTTAAGATCAAATTTTAAGCATTTGTACACGGTATGCTCAAAGAACTTGTCTGACTCAACAAAAAGAAATGTCTCTCCAAGCCCTGAAAAAAACTGACTTGACGCCACTTTGCCAAGCGCTCGTACAAAAAGACGCCCCAGTAATAACTGGTCGCAGTCTTCAAATCTCACGCGCTCAAAAGCAACCTCTATTGATTCAGGCTTAGTTTTGTCTTGTTTGTCACGCAATACCCAGTAGTTACCAGAGTGCTTTATAAGTGCCTTAGGCATCGAAGCTCGCTCCACGATGCTAAGTTGCTTCGCGTAATCTACCTTTCCCATGCTTTTGTCCAATGACACTTTGTAAATGACGTACTTTTGATTCAACGCTTCAAAATCAAAGGTTAGGTCAATGAGGGTGGTTAAACTTCGGCTCATCTTCTTCACTCCGAAAACTGGTCTAATAATTCAAGTAACTGGGTCATTGGTGGAACGTTGTTCGTGCCTGACACATTGTCGATAATTCCTGGGATTTCGATAACATCCGCATCAGCTGCTATTGCATGCTCCACGAACATTTCATTTTCTTCAGAAAATTTCCGAGTAACCACACCTGGCTTATCGTCATAAATTGTATTGATGTATAGCGCCTGGATAACCTTACCTTGAAACTCTTCTGGAGGATTACTTCTGATTTCCAATAACTTAGCCTGGCACTTTTGAAGTGTATTATCGTAAATCAAGCACCCAATACTCAAATCCCAATGCTTTACATCAATCAACAGAATTCTGTTACCAACAGCTAAATAACCATCAAACCATTCAACACAGCCCTCTGGCATACCTTGTACCTCATAATCAAAATGATTTAGCACGGCATAGACTGCCTCCTCACCTAAGGCGCCCATGTATAAATCAAACATGGCTGGAGCAAGAATATATTTGCCATCACTAAATGAACCCGCAAAGTGGTTCTCATTAAAGTGCTCTGCAACCAGAGGGTTTTTTAATAAGATAGGCAAACGTGCCGAAACTTCCGAAACCTCACGCAAACCAGCAACATCGGCTGGATCAACGAATAGTTCCGTAATACCTTTTTCGTCAGAGTATTGGATTTGGTATTGATATCTGCCAAGGCTCTCTTTAGGTTCAATATAGTAGCGAACCTCTTCACCTACTGGAGCTTGGTCCATAGCAGGCTTCTTTAGCATCCAGTTTCTCAATCTTTCATACTGACCTATCGCATTAGGGTTCTGATGCTCATACACACTAGTTATAAGCCTTTGGATGTGAGCATAGTTTCGAGATGCTTTAGGGTGATATGAAATACGCTGTTTTTCCTCTGCAAACACTCGATGTTTCTTTTTCACTTCCGTTATCAACTCTTGGTACTCATAAGACAGATAGGAAAGATCACGGCTATCTTTGGCTAAAGCTTCGAGAAAATCCGCTTCTGCGTCATACATGATTGAGATCTCTTTCTGTTTCCACTCTGTTCGACACATTCTTCCAAGAGCCTGCTCAATAAAACGATACACAGCATATCGATAATCCTCACTACCTTTATATGTCTTAATCATCGAACCAACCGCCCTTCCGTTTACTTTCGATGAGATAAACCATTTCAACTGCCCCTTGATCTCATTGGCAACAATGATTCCTTTTTCATGCAGCATTAAGGCATCATGAATATTTTTCTTAATAGCAAGGTCTCGTTCTGTTGTTGAAAGGTTGTCGTGTAGATGGCTTCCTATCAAGCTTTTTGGTTGCTCTAAATATATAGAATCTATGTCTGTCTTATTTTGTATTGGTTCACTGCTCTCCGGACCGATATAAACAAGATCATGCCCATTCGGAACCTCGTAAGATGGAGATAATCCAGCTCCTGTTGCCTGATAATTTGTGATTACAGCAACTTTCTTATCCGTGCCTTCCAACAATTCCAATACACCCTGAAACTGTTCATTTCTAAATGACGCAGCATTTATGTTCTCGAAAATCGTGACATCGAGCTTTTCTCCAACAAAGGCCATGAACTCAAAAAACTCTCTGTTTTTGTAACTTTTGTTGAGCATACAGAAATGATATCGATTACTTGGATGCTCTGAGAATCGTTTAATGGAATCAACCAGCTTGTCCACCCTACTTACCGCGAAAGATAGGTTTTTAGGCTTATCAACCCCCAAGAGCTGGCACAGTTCAATCTCCAATAACTGAGGAAAATATGTTGTTCCTTTAAACTCTTGATAAAGCAGGCCAACCCCCCCCCAATCAACTCGCTGAGATATGCCGGTTACATCAATATTGATTCCTTTTTCCGTATATTTGCGCTTCGCGTAGTATTCGTCCTGAATCGCTGACTTTTGAGATTCATTAAGCAGAATTAACCTGTTAGACAACACGTCTTCTAAATACTTGAGGTCAAAATTATGAATGGCCGTTTCGCTAGTGGCTGTTGCACTGATACCCAAAACTTTGGCGCCAGCAAAAACCCAATGCGCTAACAACCCTGTTGAAGTTAGTGCTAAGTCGAAAGTCGTTGCAATAGCAGTATTGTCCGTCTCGCTGAACTTAGAAATATTAGCAACTTCATAACCGCTATCATGGAAACTATAAGATTTATATTCATTCTGAACTTTGAAGCTTAATCGTGCAGATATCAAAGACATAATGCTGTTGGTCAATTCGACCAAACCAAGATTGTTCAGTATTTTCTCAACCAAATTTTCGGTTGTATAAGATCTAGGTTCGTTAGAGTCTTCTAAATTCTTTTTAAGCGTGAGGATCGCACTCAACATACCGTTACAAAAGGCTCGAACTAACTGAGCACCATTGTTTACAAATTGAATGGCACTTTCTTTTCCATTTGGTCCGATTTCGTGACTACCCTTTAGATGATTGATTTTCGATCGTAAGTCTTCATGCTTAAAGTTGATGGCATGAATCGACATTCGGTCAGACAAAAGAGTAAAAATGCGGTTTTGGTTTTCACTCCCTTTTTGAATAGTCGCATTTGTTATAAATGGCCTGTAGTGTATTTTCCATTTATGTTTGTGATCTTTCAGCGCTACACGAAAATGGTCAAAACACTTATCCACCCCACTAAACTCTGGCGAACCTTGGATCTTGAAACTATCAAAGCTCGAGTAAAACTTACGAGTCAACGCAATGATGTCGTAATCTGAGACCGCATTTATCAGATGAGTTAAAAATTCACTTTGTTGACGATCGAACTCATCAAGTATCAAAAGTGAATTTTCAAGAAAATCACTGATTCTGTACGTAAGATGAATTGCATGCCAAGGATACAGCAGTTTTGATGTGGTCAGAAAAAGCACCTGCGTTTGTTCTTGATCTATTAACCGAGCTGGAAAAATACGGTTTAGAATGTGATCTGTTTTTACATCCCAGCCATCTTTGTCTCTAAGGTATGCTCTAAGTGATGTAAAAATAGCTCCGTATCTGGTGCGAAGTTCATCATCAAATACTGTAGAACTGCTGCTACTTTTGGCCTGTTCCAGTAACTCTATCTTATCAAGTGATTTTTTAATCTCCCGACGCTCACGCACATCCAAGATTTCAAAAACTATAGCCCAATCATCAGTGGATAGATCTTTTATACAGGTATCCTGAGCTTGGATCAGAATGACATTTCGCTTTAGAGATACCTTACGGTTTTGACTCAATGACTTATTGTTATCAATCCGTTTTAGTAGGTCCTCATATGCTTCCTTTACATTGACTCTCAAGTTAGTTGCATAAATCAGTGTTTTCTTGGAATCAGCTATGAGATGTTCAAGTTGAAGCTCTGTGGCTTGGTAAGTCTTACCCAGGCCAGTCTGAGCATCGACTAGAGCCAAAAAGCCCTCATCAGACATACACGCTCCTGGACCTGCAATTTCCAAATAAGTTTTAAGCAATGCACTCATACTCTTCACTCCAGACTAATTCCTTATTAGTAAACCGACCATCAACTTGACGATAAAACATACACTCAATATTATGACGTCACTGACGACAGGTAAATACTGAATACATAAACATGTCGAATAACTAGACAGGAATATAAAATGACTAAATGGCCAATTCGCTGGGATCTACTGTTCCGCTACAGAATGATAGAAGTCATCGCACTGTGGGAAGGACGGTTAACAACCAATCACTTGATCAAAAGCTTTGGCATTGGCAGGCAGCAAGCTTCGAAAGACATCAACACCTATCTAACCGATATCGCGCCAGGAAACCTTGTTTATGATAAACAGTTGAAAGGCTACAAGCCCAGTGATAGCTTTAGCCCACAAGTAACAAAGGGTCATGCTGATGAATATTTACACATTCTTTCGAGAAGTGAAGATATGACCATCACATTTAAAGAACTCGATATGGGGTTTGAGAGTGTCTCGATGATTCGCCCTATTACTCGTAATATATCACCACAAGTCTTGCGTCCTTTAGTTCAAGCTATCAGAGAAAAGAAACGTGTCGACATAAGCTACACATCACTAAAAGACGGCGTTGAAGTTGAGCGAATTATCTCTCCTCATACCCTCGTTTGCACACCTCTACGTTGGCACGTCCGAGCCTATTGCGAGCATGCCAGAGGATATCGTGATTTTGTGCTCAGCCGCATAAGAGGCATTCCATGCCTTGAGGCTAAAAATGTAATGGGGAAGTCCAACGATGACCGTTGGAATACTCCCCTCGCTATTGAGTTGATGCCGGACCCGAGACTGACAGAAGCTCAGGCAGCTGTCGTTGCCCATGACTACGGTATGGAAAGTAACATTCTACACATAGATACCAACGCAGCTTTAGTCCGATATGTTATGGACGCGTACAATATCGATATCAATGTATTGGATTCAAATCCGAAGGGGCAGCAAATTATTGTAGGGAATTTTGAGGAACTGAAGCCATATCTAATATTTTAGCCAACGGTGGTTTCAACCAGTTACTGCCTAACAACTTGTACTGAAGAGCAAAGATCTGAAATAACAAAATGTTTCGCAGCTTCTGAGACAGAAAGAGAACTTCTTAACTTTTAGTAACTTGATCTTCGGATATTTGCTTACTCTTTAGTTAACCTAAAAATTACTAGAAATGACTGAATAACGACGAAGATACCCAGCACTTTAATCGAAGACTACCTGACTATTAATTTCAGCACATACAATAAAGTGTTAAGATCATCACAATAGAAAATTCAAGTTACGAGGGTGCGTGTAAAGAAAGCAAACGCCAACGCTTTCCATACATGGTCATTTTTATGTACCCCATGTTGTACCCCATGACTTAAAATAAACGAATTACTTTAAGGTTTTCAAAAATGTCTAACACAATCCAATGGTTTCCGGGTCACATGCACAAGGCTCGCAAAGAAATTGAAGAAGCGATCCCTAAAGTTGATGTGATTATTGAAGTGCTTGATGCACGTATTCCTTTCAGTAGTGAAAACCCGCTCATCTCTTCTTTTCGTGGTGAAAAGCCCGTTGTTAAGGTGCTTAACAAACGCGACTTAGCCGATCCTGAAATGACGGAACTTTGGATTGCTCACCTAGAAAAAGAGCAAGGCGTGAAAGCGATTGCCATTACGACTGAAAACATCTCTGAAGTACAAAAAATCACAGATCTTTGTCGCAAGCTTGCGCCTAACCGTGAAGAGATGGGTAAAAACATTCGCACCATGATCATGGGCATCCCGAATGTCGGCAAATCCACCATCATCAACACACTCGCTGGCCGTGCTGTTGCTGTGACAGGCAACCAACCTGCTGTTACCCGCCAACAACAACGTATCAACCTACAAAATGGCATCATCCTTTCTGATACCCCTGGAATTTTGTGGCCAAAAGTAGAAAACCCACACAGTGGTTTCCGCTTAGCAGCAACCGGCGCCGTCAAAGATACGGCAATGGATTATATGGATGTGGCTTTCTTTACTGTTGAATACCTAAAAGAAGCCTATGCCGATCGCTTAATCGCACGCTACGATCTTGATGAAGAAATGCCAGAAACAGACATCGAGCTAATGGAAGCGATTGGTCGTAAGCGCGGTTGTTTACGTTCGGGTGGCCGTATTGATCTTCACAAAGCATCAGAGATCCTAATCAATGAGCTACGTAACGGAACCCTAGGCCAGATCACGATGGAGCGTCCAGAGATGATCACCGAAGAGTTAGTAAACGTTGCTATTGAAGCGGAACTAAAGAAAGAACAACAAATTAAGAAGAAAGAAGAGCGACGTAAACGTTACTTACGTAACAAGCGCTAGTAACACTCGTTTTATTTTCTTTACATGATAAAAGCCCCATGTTGTTTATCGCAACATGGGGCTTTTTCTATCTCGTGTTTTAGGCTGGGTGTTGCTGTCTAATTTACAAAGTAAAAGATTCGCCATTACAACGCAAAATCTGCGTGTTCGCAGGCAATACAGAAAGATTACATGGTTCGTCATTGGTTGCCAAAATCACAATGCGGTCTGTTGGGTGTTGCTCAATAACAGCTAGCCACTCATCTGTATTTTCTATCGGTGAACGATTCGCATCACGACGGCATAAATCACTAATGACTTTAGGGCAATGCTTGGTTGCAATCACACGTTCAGCTTGCTGCATTAATCTTAGTGCTTTTAACGTAAGTAGCTCAGGGTCTTGCGGATAAAACACCACCACAGGTGGCACAATAGGATTATGGTCAGTATTCAGTAGTTCTTCAAAAACAGTCTGTAATTGAACTAATGATTGTGCATTCACCACTAGTGGGTGACGGAAAAATCGTTCCCAAAAATAGCGGCGTTCATCGACCGTATCAAAGCATTGCTTTATATACGGTCGAGATTGCTGAGAAAATTGAGCAATGAGCGGAAGATTGGCAGCAAGTTGAGTTTCCAATAGTTCACGTAAAAAACGTACCAAAACAGGTGCTGCTCCTCCACTCGAAATAGCGACTTGTAACAAGCCACGGTCGATAATAGAGGGCGTAATGAAATCGCAATGCTCAGGGCTATCAACCACATTACACAATACGTTTGCTGCCGTAGCATCTTGATGAATACGCTGGTTGAGCTCACTATTATTCGTTGTAGCCCAAACCTGCCACATACCAAGGATATCTGACGCCTGATATTCCGCTTGCTGATACCGAATCTCACCCGACGCTAATTTCACCGCAAGCTCATCACTTAAGGTCGGTGATACAACCAGTACATCTGCTTGCGCTTCACATAACATTGCAACTTTACGGCTGGCAACTTCACCGCCACCAATGACTAATACAGGCTTATTAACCAAATCGACAAAAATAGGGAAATACTGCATAAGTCCTCTTTGATAAAAATACATCACTGTAATGCTTTCAACACGTTAACGTGCTTATCTGTTGCAGTTAAGCACAACATGCCACGATTAGCGAGCCGATATCGGCCCTGTAATAAGCTTTAGAGCGTGATTTCTCTGTTATGAGTAATTAACCCTTTTGGAAGACACTCGAAATAAAGATGTAATTATCACTTCTCATTATTCATACTCTTTTTGCCTCACTCACAAAGCGATGACTTAGCTATTTCCTTATACATCAAGACCCGCTTCGCATAGTTTTGCGGTGATATATTGATTAAGTGCCACTGCTAAATCAGAGGAAAACATGCACTTACAGTATCTGCCTATCATCGCCTTTGTCACCTATCCATTCATTTTTTCAAACATAGCGCTTGCAGCCTCCCAAGAACATTCGCAAACCATCGTATCCCATGCGAGACAAAAAGCGCCTGACACAGCAACGGTAGCTGATGCATGGGCTTTAGATAAAAACGCACTCAGCCAGTATTTAGTGCATCAAAATAATCATGGGCAATTCAGTGGTAATCTTCTTATCGCAAAAGATAACAAGATTATTTTTGAGCAATCACTAGGGCTTGCAGATGTACAGAGTAAGCGTCCTATCAATCCTGATAACCTGTTTAAAGTGGGTTCATTAACCAAGCAATTAACTGCCGCTGCGATTCTTCGACTATCTGAACAGAAGAAGCTAAACCTTAACGATTCTGTCGAGCACTACTTTCCAAAACTGGCATTGAGTAACAAAGTCACGATTAACGATTTACTTGATCACACCGCAGGTATAAACCGCGATGTATCTTGGCGTGATAGCCCTCAATCTTGCGATAGCCAGAGCCTAATCAAGCAGATAATTAAAGACAGCCGCCAGTACCCACCCGCACTCCAATACAATTTCAGTCATGCACACTATCTCTTACTCGGCGGTATTGTCGAACAGGTCTCTGGCGTCGATTACAACAGCTATATCGACCAAGAGTTCTTACGACCGTTAGGAATGAAAGACAGTAGTATGAAGCTAACGCTTTCTTTTCAACTGGCTAAATCTTATGAAATATCCGGTCTAATTAATGCCCATATCACCCCGACAGATTGCGCATGGTCTGCTGGCGGGCTGATCACCACAGTGCATGATTTGTACCTTTGGAATCAGGCTTTACATAATGGCAGTGTGGTATCTGACGCATCGTTACAAAAGATGTATGACGAACAAATTGGTATGGTCAAAAGCCTGCATAACAATCAAACCTATTACAGCCAGCAAGGTAATATTGATGGCTTTAAAACTGTCATGATCTACCAACCTGATACCCAGGCCATCATGGTAGCACTGAGTAACTACCAAAATACCAATCTCACCCTATTAACCGCCGATCTATTGCAGATCAGTCAAGGAAAATCGGCTTTGCATTTGGTCAGCGCCCCGAAAAATCAAGCGGTAAATTGGCAGAGTAACCGCGACATTGTGGGTAATTACCAAGATCATTTAGGGGTGCCGTTGCAGATCGTTTATGAAGAAGGGGCACTCACCGCCAAGGTCAATCAGGCGAATATTCCCTTGGTTGTAAAAAACAGCAACAGCCTATATGCCGCAGGGATCGACAATAAGATACGTGTAAATCGAAATACTAATAACGCCAGCCAAGAGATTGTATTTTTCTCACGCGATGGCCGTTACCTTTCTCGCTTTATTCGCGTCAAATAACTTCTTAAGCGCTGGCAATGCTAAGGAATTCGCATGCATAAACAAGGCTTAAGAATAAGAAGGCGGCATGAAAAAAGGGCTCCATCAACATGAAGCCCTTAAATACACCATTATCAAGTAGACGTGCTACGAGAGTTTGTGGCTATGTATTTTCCACAGCTTAAACGCGGCAGGTAGAACAACCAAGGTTAATATCAGCGCCGATGCCATGCCACCTATCATTGGCGCAGCAATACGCTGCATGACACTCGACCCCGTTCCGTCACCGTACATAATTGGGATCAAACCAATAATCACAGTGGCCACCGTCATCATAACAGGCCGAACCCTAAGCCCAGCACCTTGCTGGATCGCCATAACTAAGTCAGCTTGAGTGAGTGTAGACTGACTGCCGCGAACCGCTTCTTGCTTAGCTTGCCATGCTTGATTAAGGTAAACCAACATAATCACGCCGATTTCAACCGCCACCCCTGCAAGCGCGATAAAGCCAACGCCTACCGCTATTGAGAAGTTATACCCCAACACATCCATTAACCATACACCGCCGACCATAGCCAAAGGCAAGGTCGCCATAATGATCAATACTTCACCAACACGACGGAAGCTCAAGTAAAGTAACAGCATGATGATAGCAATCGTCGCAGGCACCACCACGCTCAAACGTGCTTTCGCTCGTTCCATATACTCGTACTGCCCAGACCAAGTTAACGAGTAGCCTGCTGGTAGTACGACACTTTCAGCGACTTTCTGTTGTGCCGCTTCCACATACGAACCTAAATCGCGCCCTTCTATATCAATAAAGACCCAGCCGTTAGGACGCGCATTTTCTGTTTTGATCATCGGTGGGCCATCTTCAAACCGAATATCCGCGACATCAGCTAAGGCAATACGCGCACCACTCGCAGTCACTAGTGGCAGGTTTTGTAGCTTCACTAATGAATCACGGTAATGCTGTGGGTAACGCACATTGATGGGATAACGCTCTAACCCTTCAATGGTCTCGCCCACATTCATTCCCCCCACGGCAGTGCTTATCACTTGCTGGATATCTTGAATACTCAATCCATACCGTGCAGCAGCTCGGCGTTTAATATCCATCGTGATATAACGCCCACCAGCGACACGCTCAGCATAAACAGAAGCCGTACCTTCAAGATCGCGCAAGGCATTTTCTAACTGCGTTCCTATTTGCTCGATCGTTTTGAGATCAGGCCCCGCAATTTTAACGCCTATCGGTGTCTTGATCCCCGTCGCTAACATATCAATTCGCGTTTTGATCGGCATTACCCAAGCATTGGTGACACCGGGATACTGAATCAAACTATCTAACTCACGACGCAGGCTTTCTGGAGTTACACCGTCACGCCACTCGCTGCGCGGCTTAAACTGAATGATCGTTTCGATCATGGTTAAAGGCGCGGGATCGGTCGCGGTTTCAGCCCGTCCGATTTTTCCCCATACCGTTTTAACCTCAGGCACGGTTTTGATCAGTCGATCAGTTTGTTGCAGTAGTTCTCGCGCTTTACCAATAGATATCCCCGGATACGTGGTTGGCATGTACATGAGATCGCCTTCATCCAGTGGTGGAATAAACTCACTCCCCATTTTGCTGACGGGGTAATACGCTGACACCATTAGGGCAAAAGCCACCACAATCACGGTTTTAGGAAACCGTAACCCCAGGTTCAAGAGCGGACGATACAAAGCAACTACCGCACGGTTAACGGGGTTCTTATGCTCTGGCAGCACCTTTCCTCGAATAAAATAGCCCATTAAGACAGGCACTAACGTGATCGCGAGCCCCGCCGATGCCGCCATCGCAAATGTTTTTGTGAAGGCCAACGGCGCAAACATTTTGCCTTCTTGCCCTTCTAAAGCAAAAACAGGTACAAAACTTAGCGTTATGATAATCAAGGAGAAAAATAACGGTGTACCCACTTCTTCAGCCGCTTTTCCAATCACTTGCCAACGGTTCTTATCAGTTAATGGTGTGCGCTCGATATGCTTATGAACATTCTCAATCATCACAATGGCACCATCCACCATGGCGCCAATAGCAATTGCGATGCCCCCTAGCGACATGATGTTGGCATTAATTCCCTGCCAATGCATGATAATAAACGCACTGAGGATGCCGATAGGTAAGCTGATCGCAACCACCAAAGACGAGCGTATATGGAACAAAAACAACGCGCACACCAAGGCAACAACAATGAATTCTTCCAGCAATTTTTCATAGAGGTTATCAACAGCACTTTCGATCAGCTCTGAGCGATCATAAGTCGGTACTATCTCGACCCCATCAGGAAGGCTGCGCTGTAATTCTGCCAACTTCGCTTTCACATTTGCGATCACTTCACGGGCATTTTCACCAAAGCGCATCACGATGATGCCACCAACGGCTTCCCCCTCACCGTTGAGTTCTGAAATACCACGGCGCATCTGAGGACCAACTTGAATATCAGCAACCTCACCCAGCAACAGCGGCGTACCACGCTCAGTTACCTTCAACGGAATATTTTTCAAGTCATCAACATCTGAAATATAACCAGTGGCGCGCACCATGTGCTCAGCTTCTGCAACTTCAACCACCGAGGCGCCCGCTTCTTGGTTGCCCGCTTGAATCGCTTTATTCACCTGTTGCAAAGTCAAATCATAAGCACGTAATTTTGCAGGGTCGATCTGTACTTGGTACTGTTTCACCATGCCGCCAACTGTCGCGATTTCAGATACGCCATCGACTGTCTGTAACTCGTATTTCAAGAACCAATCTTGCAAGCTACGCAACTCACTTAAATCATGCTGACCCGATTTATCGGTTAACACATAGCTAAAGACCCAGCCCACCCCCGTCGCATCTGGGCCTAAGGTTGGTTTAGCGTTAGCGGGCAGTTTAGGAGCAACTTGACTTAAATACTCTAAAACACGCGAACGCGCCCAATACATGTCAGTATCATCATTAAAAATGATATACACATAAGAGTCGCCAAAGAAAGAATAGCCACGCACCGTCTCGGCGCCTGGCACCGCGAGCATAGCTGTGGTTAACGGGTAGGTCACCTGATCTTCAACCACCTGAGGCGCCTGACCGGGATAGCTGGTTTTGATGATCACCTGAACATCAGATAAATCAGGAATAGCATCAATGGGGGTTTGTTTTACACTAAAGATACCCGCAACAACCAGAAAGACGGTTGCAACCAAGACCAAAAATCGATTCGCAATCGACCAACGAATAATAGAGGGGATCATTGCTCACCCCCTTGTACCATATCACCATGACCCATTGCTGAATGATCCATCTTCGAGTGGTCCATCGCCGAGTGATCCATATTCTTATGATCCATTGTCGAATGGTTCATCAATGTGTGGTCAACCTCAGACTGGGTCGTATCCGCTTTTTTGATATCGCTTAATACATACTGACCCTGCGCATTTTTCTCGATCAAAAATTCAATCGCATCACCGTTTGCCAGTACGGAAAGATCACTGTTATCTTTTACCGTGAAATTCATGACCATGGCTGGCCAATCCCACTGCGCAATTGGCGCATGATCAACCGTCAACATTTTATGATCACGCATCATGGATTTGATAACCCCATGAGCCGCAATAGCAGGCTGTGTCCACGCCGATGTTGTTGATGCTTTGGTTGCCACTTTTGTGGCTTTCATTGTGGAAATCCGAGATAGATCAGCAGACTGACTCGACTCTGAATCCAATAAAAATTGCGCCGATGTCACCACTCTATCGCTCGCATTCAGCCCCTGTAAGACTTCTGTCACACCACCAGCCTGACGCCCGATCTCAACTCGCGTCGAACGGTATTGTCCCTCGCCTAACGCTAATACCACCCGCGCCATGTTACCTGTACGAATAATGGCATTATCTGGCACCGTCAACACTGAACCTTCACTTTGTGGCTTAAGCGTAATATTGGCAAACATGTTCGGCTTTAACTCACCATTAGGGTTGGGGAATTTTAGTCGTACTTTCACTGTTCGTGTTTTTTCGTCCAGCACTGGATAAATATAATCAACCATGCCTTGCCAGTTTTGGCTCGGCAGTGCATCCACACTCATCTCGGCTTGCGCACCAGATTTGATCCAGTGTGCTTGACGCTCGAACACTTCTGCATCAACCCAAATACTGGTTAAATCACCACCGCTGATCACAGTTTGTTGCGGAGAAAGATACGCCCCTTGACGAATGTTCAAGCTCGCAACAACGCCATCTGCAGGGGCTTTGACCTCTATCTGCTGCATGGCTTTACCACGTTGCAATACTCGCTGAATTTGCTCGCTATCCACCCCTAATACCAACAAACGCTCTTTCGCCCCTTGCACTAAAGCTGCTCGCCCTAATCTTTTGGCATTTAACAGCTCTTCTTGTGCTTTCACTAACTCAGGTGAATAGAGCTCAAACAAGACTTGTCCTTTTACAACCTTATCGCCAATTGCTGCGACGTTTAAAGTTTGAACCCAGCCACTCACGCGGCTATTGATCTGCCACATTTGGCTTTCGTCAAAAGCAACATACCCCACAGTATCAATACGTGGGACTAACTTTTGCTGTTCGACTTGTGCGGTTTTTACCCCTAAATTATTTTCAATAGCGGGTGATATTTCGACTGTACCAGCCACTTTTTCTGTTTTGCTTTCATCCGCATAAACGGGGATCAAGTCCATGCCCATTGGTGATTTACCCGGTTTATCGCGCTTGTATTTCGGATCCATGGGCGCAACCCAATACAAAGGCTCATTTGCACTCAAACCCGTTGCCATCGCATTATGACCTTGACTCTCCTGCGCCCCCGCACCAAAGACACCATGGTGACTCGCGTAATAACCGACTGCACTTCCTACTGCCAGTGACAACACTGCAACTGTTAATGTTTTTTTCATGTTGCCTCTCAGAATTTATTTAATAAGTAAGAAAGCTTGGCGTTCGCTAGCGCAAGATCAGCCTGTAATCGAGCTTGTTCCAATTCCACACTCAAGGCATCACTTGCTGCTCGAATGTACTCATCCAACTGACTGGTATTGTTTTGATAGCCTCGTTCTATGGCTTGAGTTTTCTCTTTGGCATAGCGCAGCAAGCCATTTTGATAGCGATCTAAGCGCTGTTGAAGATTCATGCGGTCATGACGTACAGCCTCCACTTGCGCATTCATTTGCTGGAGAAGTAAGTCACGCTGTGCCTTAGTAGCACCAAGTTGGTGCTGAGCAGAAGAAACCTGTTTGTCTTGGCGGTTTTCAGTAAACAACGGAATATCCATGGTCAAATACACACTCAGTAAATCTGAAGCGGGTTGGCCATTCATACCTGTGGCTTGTCGATTACCGTACATCACCTCGACACCAAACTGAGGTTGGTAAGCTTCATTCGCAATATCAATACTGGTTTCATTGCTCTTAATCAGCGCATCGACCACAGCCACCGAAGGATGCTGTGCTAATGCCGAGTAATAATTAGGCGATGAAGTTTGTGTATCAAGGTAGGCCTGAAGTGCCGACCATTTCGGATAGTGTTTGGGAACTACTGACTGTGCCTGCTCACCTAACCACTCACTCAACTGTGCTTTTATGCGTTGCTGAACTTGCGCGTTGGCATCGAGTTTGTCATCGACTCGCGCAATTTGAAGTTGAGCTTGAATCACATCTTGCGCTTGGTTAACGCCAACACCGTAATTCATACTCAGGTATTGCTCTAGCTCTTTAAACAGCGCCTTATTTTGCTGTAACAGTTGACGAGCATTGCGTTGATATACAGCTTCAATCCATAAGTTGGTCATAGCAAAGCGCACATCTAATGCGCGTACACCCAATTTCTTTCGAATACTATCAGCTTGTTCACGGGTTTGTTGTTGCTTTAACGTTAGCGTGTCACCTCGCCCAAATTGCTGCATCAGACCAACCGAGAGATTAGTCATGGGATCTTTATCCAAGGCAAACGAATCGATAGGTAATCCACCCACACCGAGTTTTAATTTTGGATCCATCCACTGACTGCTAGCCACACCAGCGTCTGTCATCGCATCGGCTTGCGATTGAATTTGTTGTTTTGCGACATCATGTTCTACGGCCCATGTTATCCAATGCGATAAATCGCTACTGGCCATGGCTGGAAATGCAATTGCCTGTAATAACGAGATGCTAATAACACCTGCAAATACACGTTTGTGCATAATCACATCCTTCAATAAGGAGGGTACTTTAACGCTGCTCTTTATATCCAACCGGCCAGTTAACCAATTGTTTTATCAAACAAAAAAACATACATTTACTTATTCAAATGGATGCTTGTGTTTGACGTATAAAACAATCGATAAACATCGACAGATTAATTAAAAAGCACATAAGCGGGTTAACAACGACACAGCATCAACAAAAGCGATCACCGTGCTATTGCAACCAATAGGTTATTGAAAGGCGCTATGCTATCGGAGGGCGAAAGAGGTTATCGGTATGTTTAATTGGAGAACTAAAGGTGCGAATAATAGGGGCATGCGACGTTTGCGCATGTGAAATCGCAGGCAGAGAAGCTGTGATATAAGGGTGGCTTTGACAATGCGTTATATTGCAGCAGCTATCCGGCATATCCATGGCACTGCAACACGAAACATCAGCCTGTTGACTCATACCAGACGCATGGCTTGCCGTCGTACATGAAGAAGTTAAAGAGGCTTGGCTTGCATGATGTGAGTGAGAGCCATGCTGCATGCACTCAGGCACCTGCTTACTCTCTGTCATTGGATCTGACTTAACATCAATCAGAGCACTACCCTGTAGATGATTACCTACCATACCCGACATTTGTTGCTGTGCCAGCACAGGTTGGATGATCAAACTGATGATCACAACCAATGTTGTTGCAGGCAAAGAAAACAAACGCAGTAATATCGGCATCAAACTTCATTAATAACAATAAGAAACCGTAAAAGTGTAAACCTTCCCCTTAGAGGAAGGTCAAGCCTCTCTCAGAAAGAAATGTCGTTTATCAACTATCTTTTCAAAGCGAGCTCATTATTCATTAACGGCCATTTATCTTGATAATCAAACTAAATGCTGCGAATATAGTTTGATTATCAAAATACTTAACAGTCAAAACACTTGGCTATCAAGTAAATCAAAAAACAAACAACATAAGGGTTCAATATGCAGCACCAGCCACATTCACTTGCACCTTGGCAACATAGCCATGACTTTGTAAATCACAATCACAAAGGTGAGCGTCGTACTTACTATGTTTTATTATTGACCATAGTCACTATGCTGGCTGAAATCATTGCAGGTACACTTTATGGATCAATGGCGCTGCTGGCCGATGGTTGGCACATGGGTACACATGCCGCTGCTTTCATGATCACCCTTTTTGCCTACCGCTATGCACGTAAGCATGCCAACACAGATAAATTTGCCTTTGGCGCAGGAAAAGTAAGCGTGTTGGGGGGCTTTACCAGCGCAATAGCGCTAGGGTTAGTAGCACTAATCATGTTAGTTGAATCGGTACACCGTTTATTTTCGCCACAGCAAATCCAATTTAATGAAGCTATCTTTGTCGCTGTGATCGGCCTGATTGTTAACCTAGCCAGTGTATTCCTACTGAAAGATGATCATCACCACGATCACCATAGCCATAGCCATAGCCATAACCACCATGATGCGAATGAACATACTCAGCATAAAGGGCACACGCACCATGATGATCACAATTTAAAGGCTGCTTACTTCCATGTATTGGCCGATGCACTCACCTCACTTCTTGCGATTATCGCTTTATTCTGCGGTAAGTATTTTGGATTCAATTGGATGGACGCTGCTATGGGAGTTGTGGGGGCAGTTATCATCACCCGCTGGGCATACGGATTGATGCTACAAACCAGTCCAATTCTGCTCGATGCTGGTATAGACAATCAGTACCAACGACAAATTATTGAGACACTAGAACAAGACAAAGACACCAAGGTCAGTGATATTCATATTTGGAAAGTCAGTGCCGATCACTACGCTGCGGCTATTGCTGTGGTTACATCAACCCCAGCAGAAGTAACACACTACAAGCAATTACTTCGAAATTTCGATAAACTCAACCACTTAACGATTGAAGTTCAGCAATGCCATCATAATGAGGTGGCCTCGGAATAAAAATGAAAGACATCGAGCAGTTAAACCACACCATTATTGAATTTTACGAAAAGCTATCGTCGTGGGAGCAATCTGTTGTCCGTGATAAGGGTTTTTCCTTACCGCAAGTTCATATTGTGGAAATACTTGGCGCACATGGCGCAATGCGAATGAAAGAACTCGCAGACAAAATTGGCGTTACAACAGGCACGCTGACTGTCCAAGTCGATAAAATGGTCAATGCTGATTTAATCTGCCGACGTCCTCATGAATCCGATCGTCGTTCTATCCTTGTAGAGCTAACTGAGTCTGGCGAAGTGCTGTACCAAGAACATGACCAATTGCATTTGAATCTAACGCAAGACATTACAGCAAAGCTCAGCGATACCGACCGCTTACACATGCTTAAGTGCCTACAAATAATGAACCAAGAGTTTTAAATTCATGCTCAAGCCCATAATTTTTTAGTGTTAATAATAACAAACTAGAAACATGGGCTTGCCATACCTAAAATAAAAACATTAATACACTAAACATTTATTATATTAACCAAGATTAAAAACCATCAAGATGATTTTTAAATCATTAAAAATCAACCATATAAAACAAACATGCTATTTATAACCACTTCAAACAACATCCTACTCTAAACATTCAAAATCTCTTATTATCACCATTAATATTACTGTTAATTCAGATTATTTTTTCTCATTTTACGTTTTCTTTTTTTAAGATATAGTCCCGCCATCTAAGATTATTTGCTCGAAATTCCAGCGACCTCAACAGCCTTTCTGCCGTTGTACGCGAACAACTCTCCTTGCAAATATCTATACACATACTGAAGCAAACAGCCCTTTCTTAGCTGTTTTATTACTGACACTTTTACTGGAGATCACAGTAGTGACAACTACCACTACTCTAGCTCGTCGAAGCAGCACTTTCGTGCCTGTTGCGGGCTTAACTATTTTTGCTATCGCTTCTGGCTACTTGATGAGTCTTATTCCGTTAATTACGAATGAATTTAAGATGAGTCAGGATCTAGTAAGTTGGTTAGCAAGTAGTTATTACTGTGGCCTACTCCTAGGTTCTATTATTGTAGAGCCTATTGTGGTTCGCTTAGGGCACCGTGTTTCATTCGTTGCTTTTTTGAGCTTACTTGCAGCAACCGTGATCATGATGCCTTTGGTGCCATCGCAGCAAGTATGGCTACTTGCGCGTTTCATCGCGGGTATCGCCGTTGCTGGTGTGTTTGTTGTTATTGAATCATGGTTGCTGATCGGTGATAAGAAAGAGCGTGCTAAACGCCTAGGCTTTTACATGACATCATTGTATGGCGGTACAACACTGGGGCAGTTTGGAATTACAGTTATTGGGACTCAAGGTTTCGAACCTTTTATCATGATTCTGGCACTATTGTGTGTAGCAATGCTGCCTCCACTACTGTGCAAACAAGGCCAGCCAACACTTGAGCACCCGCAAAGTTTATCGTTGCAGCAAATCATGCAACTGCGTAAACCAGCGTTGATTGGCTGCCTTGTATCAGGCATTTTAATGGGCTCGATTTACGGTCTAATGCCACTGTCTTTACAGCAAGAAGGCATTGCTAACGAGCAAATCAGCGTACTGATGGCAGCGATCATCTTAGGCGGTATGTTTATTCAGCCGATTGTTAGCTGGCTATCAATCCGCATGAGTAAATCATTATTGATGGCACTAGCTTGTTTGGTGGGGGTCTTTGCGATGGGTATCATTCACTTTGAAACCAGCTTTGCAATGATGATGACAATGCTTGCTCTACTGGGTATGTCGGCGTTTGCGCTTTACCCAATTGCAATTACGCTTGCATGCGATGAACTCGATAGTGCTTTCATTGTTGCGGCAACACAAGTCATGCTATTTAGCTACAGCTTAGGCTCTGCATTAGGACCAATTGTGGCGGATAAATTCATGAAGACGGAAGATGGGTTAACCGCTTTCTTCTTTGTGATTTTACTGGCAACAGCGATTTATATGCTTATTGCGAGTGCAAAACGCAAACCAGAAGTATTGGCGAGCTAAAAATGATTTGATCATTGATAGGGCTGGCATGACAAGCTCCCAAAAAAAGAACGGGCGCGACTTTCGTCGCGCCCTTGGGTCTTACTTGCAGCAATCCGGCTACTATGGTGCTCCCTGCATCATTCCATGATTACGCTGATTCCTTCAGCTTAGTCCTTTATGTCTCTATCCTAGAGATGTCCTACTGATCAATCCTTGACCCGTCGATTCTTCCTGTTTCGACTCTCTTCTCCGTCCTGGAGGTGTCCCTACTTCATCCTGAAGTGTTCCATTTGTCATCCTGACTAGTAAATATCCTATTTACTATATCGATTCCATTCGATTGTCCCTTCACAGTCCTTGTCCGATAAATCATCCTAATCTACCGTCCTCTTCCTGAGGCTACCAAATCCTTGGCCTAGTTCCTGTTCCGTTCCGTCAGTTCCTTCCGACGAGATAAAGATTACGCGATCTAGGATTTGAAGCAATGCTCTTAGATCACATTTTTTCTTTTCCCATTCACTTATTTTAACAACAACACCATAAGGCACTGTTTATAAAGGGAAGTTCTATTATCGAAAGAAATAACATGCAGCATTTTCTGATATAGTCTCACTTGTTTGTAAGAGATCTCTTACACGCATGCAAGCTATTCATCCCAACCGCTGTTAAGGAATAAATAAACGAGAGGAAAACTCACTCCCTCACCACGCCTTACAGACTCCATCGCAAGTATAAAAACATCAACTAAGTGCGACCATAATCAAAAAGAAGCGGTATACAGCATGAAAATGTGTAAATAAAAAAGCCCATAAATCAAGAGCTGTTTATGGGCTTACATAGACAAGTGCCGGACGGTAAAAAGGCTATTTATATATTAATGCGATACCGACTTCGAAAACACATTGATAATGATAGTGCCAGCCATGATCAAACTAATCCCCAAGATGGCAAACTTATCTAAATGCTGACCAGCAAAAAGCCAACTCAGCATAGCCACCAATACAATACCAGCACCACACCAAATCGCATACGCGACTCCAACGGGCATCGTCTTAACAGTAAGGGATAACATAAAAAATGCGATGCCATAACCAACTAAGACTAACAGCGTCAAACCTGGCTTAGTAAATTGCTCTGTTTTAGGTAGGAAGCTAGTCGCGATAACTTCACACACAATCGCGATAGAGAGTGGGACTATTGGCGGTAAAGAAGTGAGTATTGAGAACATAACCTACAAATATGGTTTAATGACAAACCAAGAATACTACGTGATTATTACGAAAAATAAATAACAATCATCATTAAATGTTCTTTAGATCGCAATAAGGCTTTTTTATGGTTATCTCGACGTTTTCAACAAGGTCTTTGTATCACTCACCTTGATAGTAGGACGAAGAAGTATTTATTCATCCCATTCAACAACCTGACCGCTGTCATAAACGCCATCGCTATAGGCTGGTGTAAAATTAATAAATATATTGTTTTTGGCTACAGGTACTTGTTCGATTAAGGTCGAAGCTATCAACTCCAGCATCGAGGCGATTTGTTGTTCCGTATTAAAGTTGGGGGCTATAAGGTCAATCAAAATCGGGTGAGTGTTAATGGGTTGCTGATGAACGGCTTTTCCTCCGTGCACGTAGTGTCCCGCGGGTATGTAATCCCACGTGAGCATAATATGGTGAGGATCTATGTCTGTTGCTGCTGAAACTGCTCTAGAAAGGCTATTCAATACCTGTGGAATCGGCACTTCTTGTTGCGAAAAAGGTAAAGATTTAATTCTTATTAATGGCATATCTTCGCTCCCTAATAGGCTCCCCTGCCGATTAAAACTAAGCAGTAATCGACTACCTGTAATAAATCTTAGCTAAACAACAAATAAACGCCCTATCTTATCTATGAGACAAACAAAAAACGCCAGCCTGCGCTGACGTTTTATTGAAACGATAAGTGTTTATTTGCTCACACGATCTTGATCTAGTCTGTCTCTTTACATTTATCATCGCCACAACAAGGGTTATTCACTCGCTCTGCGCAATTGTAAGGCTCTATGTGAATAATGACATCCACGACTTCGTCTATTTCTTTTAAAATATGGCTTTTGAAATTCTCTGCGATCGTATGAGCATTATCCACCGACATCTCAGGATCCACCAGCAAATGAAAGTCCAATAAAATATTGCTTCCTGTTCGACGGCTTCGAATCGCATGCACTTCACCAATGTCTTTATCACCGGCGGCATAGCGCTGGATTTTTTGTTCAAGTTCGCTATCGGCTTCAGCTTCCGTCAACTCCCAGATCGCAGGCCATAATATTTCAAAGGCTGCTTTTAGAATCATCGCGGTTACAAGTAATGCTGCGACTTGGTCAAGATAGTGCAGATCAGGCAGAACATAATTCGCAATGACCGCAATAGCAACAGGCAACGAACTAAGCGCATCTGAGCGGTGATGCCAAGCATTGGCGTGTAATGCACGGCTGTTGATCTTTTTCGCTTGGATAATTGTCCAACGATAGAGCACTTCTTTAACTAATATAGAGGCAATCGCAGCACCAAAGGCCAACATTCCCGGTGTTGTTGTAGGCTCATGCCCAATACTACTGATTGAATCCCAGCCAATGCCCAGCCCGACGATAGCTAAGATAACGCCTATAAAAATATTTGTTAGCGTTTCAAATCGACCATGACCGTAAGGATGTTCTTTATCAGCAGGAGCAGTCCAATAACGAGAACCAATCAAAATAGCGGTATCAGTAACAAGATCCGAAAAACTGTGGACACCATCGGCAACCAACGCTTGGCTACCTGTGATTTTTCCCACAGTTATTTTAAGGATAGCTAATGCAACGTTAGCTATTGAACCAACCCAAGTGGCTTTCTGAATTATTTTTACTGGCTGCTCTGACATGTGGATTCTCAATTACCTCAATCAACCAATATGATAACGAGGAGCTTAACGAAACACTAGCTTCTGTTTCGCTATCACTTTTTGATAACACTCACAATGTATAGCGTGATCATTCACCATTCCCGTTGCTTGCATAAAGGCATAACAAATGGTTTCACCTACAAACTTGAATCCCTTCTTCTTCAAAAACTTGCTCATCGCTTTCGACGCGTCGGTCGATACAGGTACATCAGACATCGAACGCCACGTATTATTAATAGGTAAACCATCGGTAAATTGCCAAAGTGCAGCAGCCAGCGAGCCATATTCTTTTTGCAAGGCGATTGCCGCTGCTGCATTTGTAAATACAGAGGCAATCTTCCCACGATGTTTGATCACATCATATTGCGCAATAATGGCATCAACATGTTTTTCATCCAACGCTGCGAGTCGTGCCAAATCATAATCTAAAAAAGCACTTTTATAACCATCTCGTTTTTTCAATACCGTTAACCAGCTTAGTCCTGCTTGAGCCCCCTCAAGCGTAATAAATTCAAATAATTGAGTATCATTGACTATGGGTATTCCCCATTCTGTATCATGGTAATGTTTTTCTAGCGGATGATGCTGCGCCCAGCCACAACTATTTACTTCCATTATATTATCCTTAAATTAATGCTTTTTTAATTTATATAATTTTTGAATATAGATAAATCATTTGTTAGTGCCATTTTTTTGACGAACCAATATAGCTTGTCAATATTTTCATACTATAAAGCAACTATTTACATCGTTATTTACAACATGAGTAAATAACAGCTTATAATAAACGACAAAAAACTCCCGTTGCCTTCACATATTGCATAATAAACCATATTTTCATTTGCTAAATTTGCTGGTCGTTCCATAATGTCTAGGAATCAATACTAATATTATTGATGTAAGAAAAAGGATTTTTATGAAAAACATTACCGCCTTCCTCGATCAAATTGAGAAACAGCACCGCTCTGTCGCTTGTTGGGTGTACTCTGAAAACGATAGCTATACTGAAATCGACGGAGGCGGCATTCTCAGCATTAGCAAGCTCCGAAGTACTTTAGACCATCATTTACACATTGTTGTGAAGCCTATTGAATCAACTTCGCTTGATGCCCATTTACTTCTGCCTGAAATATCTATGGTTGTTCCTGTTCAGTTCATAAATGGCAAGGTTTCATCATTCACTGATTTAAATGCAGCCTAAAAACTAGACAACCTATTGCATAGTATTCAAGCAACCCAACCGCATTATAAGTAAAGGGAGTAGTAACTATTACTACTCCCTTTTTCATTTCGTTATTACTTTTTTATAAAAGATAAAACCAGATAACAGATTACATTACTTTTATCTTAAATTTCATAACGTTATTATTTTTATTTGTTTTCAATGTAATTCGAAACCGTTCTTGGGGTTCCATCTTCACACGCTTTTCTTCCTGCTTCGATCCCGTCATTATATTTTTGGCTTCTTTGGGCTAATGTATTATCAATCTCAACAGGTAAACGTCCACTTTGGGAATCATACGTCTTTGAACGGCATCCCTGATTAAAACCATAAAAATATATACTGTTGTATTCAGTTTCGACATCATACTCATCGGGTAAGAATTGATAGTTATCTAACCCCGTATCAATATTATTAACACTACTATTAGTACAACCGACTAGCGACATAACCATCATCCCTGAAGCGAACCACATTAACTTCGATTGTTGCATGACAAGCCCTTACCATTTCAATATGTCCTTTAATTTTATACCAAGAAGGAATTTTCACTATTTAATCTCAATATCAGCAAGCCAGTACACTTTATCGAATAGCTAGAATTAAATGAGAAAGGCAGAAAAAGGATTCAAAAGCAAAAAACCACCCGAAGGTGGCTTTTCTCAATAAATGAAGGAGACTAACGTTCATCCCGGTTAAGAACGGCATTAAAGCGCTCAAAACCTAGCTCTAAATCACGAATTAAATCTTCAGGATCTTCTAGCCCTATATGCAAACGTAACATTGGGCCTGCAAAGTCTTTCTTCTTCGCTGTTCTCAGGTTATTAATATTTTCATTCGCCAAAATAAGGCTTTCAAAGCCTCCCCACGAATACCCCATACTGAAATGCTCCATCCCATCGAGTAGCGCGGTCAGTGCCTCGGTATTTCCCCGGTTAAGCACCAAAGAAAACAAACCATTGGAGCCTTTAAAGTCACGTTTAAAAAACTCATGTCCTTCACAAGACGGTAATGCAGGGTGGCGAACATGATCGACTTCATCACGCTCAGCTAACCAATGCGCGACACGAAGAGCATTTTTTTCATGCTGTTTTAAGCGAACACCTAAGGTTCGCAAACCACGCATAGCTAAATAAACATCATCTGGCGATGTGCATTGCCCCATCAAATAGCTATTTTCACGGAGCTGATCCCAGCAGCGGGCATTCGCTGTCGCCGTTCCCAACATCACATCAGAATGACCCACTACATATTTTGTTGCCGCCTGAACCGAAATATCGACACCATGCTCAAAAGGCTGAAAATTAATTGGCGATGCCCAAGTGTTATCTAACATCACGACAATATCTTGTTCGTGAGCTATACGCGCAAGGGTCGGCACGTCTTGTACTTCCATAGTGATAGAGCACGGCGATTCGAGGAAAAGTACGCTGGTATTGGGCTGAATTAAATCACGAAGTCCTTCGCCTATCATAGGATCGTAGTAGGTTGTTTCGACCCCCATATTCTTCAGGATCTTGTCACAAAAATCGCGGGTTGGCTCATAAGCGCCATCAACCATTAAAATATGATCGCCTGTTTTTACAAACGATAAAATCGCGTTGCTGATTGCCGCTGTCCCACAAGGGTATAAAGCACAACCCACGCCACCTTCTAGCTCCACCATAGCATCTTGAAAAGCAAAATGCGTATTCGTGCCGCGGCGCCCATAAAACAATGACTTATCCATGCGCTTAGACGCAGATTCTTTCATATCAGCCACGCTATCAAACACTATCGTCGATGCGCGACTCACAGGTGGATTAACTAATTTTTGCGTCCACTTTTTTGAACGACCAGCCGTTACAATACTTGTATCTAACGCTTTCTTTTCCATGGATAATTCACTTCCCTATTCATGCAAAGGCACAATTAAACTTACGTTTAACGTTACCATACCCATTAGAATATGAAAGGGAAGATTTCATGGGGTTTCATCCACCAATGATCACAGTGCCGTTGCATATTTTTCAGGCTCATCCTGCGGATTATTCATGGTAGCAGGCGCGACTTGATGTTCTTCGATATCACGTTGCCACACGAGTTCATCACTAATTTCTAAATGAGCACGATAGTTCAAGCAAGCACGCATCACTTCATCTTCGCCGCTCACTTTGGCCGTTAACATGGTGAGTAATAATGCTTTATGGGCGTAATGGCGATGAAGAGTAATAGCTAATGTTGAAGAGCAAGGTTTATCACCTTGTGGGCGTAGCACTTGAAGCGCCTGTTTTTTAGGGTAAATTTGAAATACGTTGTGATTAATGGTTTTTGCTTGTTTGATAGTAGAGCGAATTTCACAACGTGTGATCGGACTATAGCATGCCTCGCAATGCTCACTGCTAACGCCTTTCAAATACGCTTTATGCAAGCTTGTTAACTCACCATCTAGGCTAGGTAAACTTAAAAATATAATGTCTTCATAGTCATCGCCCAAGGTTTGAAAAATACCTCGTGTTTGCGCCACATAACCATGCTCTAGAAGGCAGCTTATCGCTTTTAACCCAGACAGGTATTGCTGCAAGATATCGCGCATCACTTCGCGCCCTTGATGATGTGGCAGCACCATCTCTACACCAGACTCGACAGCGGACGACTTCAATCGCTGCACCTGCATTTCTACATACTGAGTAATTTGGTGATTTAACTTCATGTCTGATTGATACATAGTGCCGTCCTCTACCATGAGTGTTAACTATTAAGCTATAAACACCTTAAAGGCGTATCACTTAGGTAAAGCAATTGTGATGCCTACTTTTTATTACCTCTCTTGCTATTTTTACGGGCATTTACGCTGCAAGATGCACATGATTTTTTTATCTGTCTTAATTTGCGACTCTTATTGCAAATTTGCGGCTCAATTTAACGCTTCGCCAATAGATCAGAAAATCGATAAATAACACGCTCTCTGCCACATTCAGTACACAGGTAAACGGCAGCACCTGTTATCTCGAAATCTGTAGAGCGACGATTAACACGGGTAAAGTGTATTGCACCGCAATGCTTGCATTCCATTATTATCTCTCACTATCAAAGGAGGAAAGAAAAAAGCCAGTCGCACCCTTTCCCCTAACTGCCAAGTCAACAAAAAGGCACGACTAGCTATATCGAGTTACTTAGCCTTAGAGGCGCAAAGGCTAAGAGAAATATCATAAGCAAAAGCAAATATACCCGCACAGCTGGCACTTCGAATGGCAACCCCAGAGATATCAGTACGGCCATCACACTCGGTTATGTAGCAATCTCGACTCCACTGAAGAGTAAGGCCTTGCTTAGCATCATCATGGTTAATCATGATTTGGCTGTAGTCTTCTGAAATATCCACACTGACACAGCCTAAACACTCAAGGCTTTCAATCTCTTTACTAATGGCAAGCGCCAATGGGTATTGCTCAGGTGTTGGCGCATGTGTTTGCTGTTTAACGGTTCTATCATTCATTATTGCTTTACTTATTCAGGATGGTTGGCCATGTGACTAATTAACTGTCAGGAATAATTGGTTAAGCATGACCAACCAAATTCAGTTGAGTTGTGACTAAACTATTTACATTCATTGAATAGCCCCTCGCGATCTGCTTTATAAAACACCTGTGCGTGAATCAAAAACTTACTTATCAAGCACTATCACAGAACACTCATCGCGCTTTAGTTTGCCCTTTACGACCATGGCAGGGCGTACCATTCCTTACCGCTGCAAATCACAAACAAACGGTCGGTCACCGGCTACTCTCTGTGTACATAGCCCGAAACATTGAAGCTTTCACAGGCAGCCCTAACATAAAGGACAGCATCCTTTATGAAGATAAAAAAATAGAACGAAGACCCAAACCACAAATAGAGGACCTCATCCTTTATTTGTATGATACACACCTCCCCTCCTCTTATCAACAGGTTCAATAACGCAAAAAGAACCAATAACTTTTAATGCAATTCACTCATAAATAAAAAAGCGCCTGATGCAAAACATCAGGCGCTATTTCTATACCACTCTTTTGTGAATCGTTAAGTCAATCAGTATTGATTAGACAACACGAAAACGACTCATCGCTTGCTGCAAGTTAACCGCTAACTGACTTAATTCATGACATGCCTGTGTAGTATGGCCAGAGCCTTCCACTACTTCTGCAGAAGATTCATTAATTTTAGTAACACTACGGCCAAGCTCTTCAGTAACAGAATCTTGTTCACTACAAGCACTTGCAATTTGTACGCTCATGTCAGCAATTCGACCTACTGTCGCCTCAATAGACTGAATTTTTTCACCGGTATTTTGGCTTTGCTCCACACAGGAATGGATCAACGAACAACTCTCATTGGTTGCTTCACGCGCTTCATTGGCACTTTTTTGCAGTTTTTCAATAATCGTTATAATTTCACCCGTTGAGTGCTGTGTACGACCCGCAAGCGTTCTGACTTCATCCGCAACAACGGCAAAACCTCGACCTTGATCGCCAGCACGCGCCGCTTCAATGGCTGCATTTAATGCAAGTAAGTTAGTTTGCTCTGCAATATCGCGGATCACATCAACAACCATGCTGATATTTTCAGACTCTTTCACCAACTGCCCAACTAATGCACCCGCATTTTCAATTTCTGCCGATGCACTTTGGATATGTTGAATGGTTTCTGTCACTTCAGCCGCACCTTCAGAGGCTTCAATATTGGCTTCAGAAGCCGATGATGATGCAACTTCCGTATTACTTGCCACTTCTGCAACAGTAGCCTTCATTTGCTCCATAGCGGTAGCAACCATGGTAATTTCATTTTGCTGAACATTCATTCCCGCAGAAGATTGAGCGGCAACCGCACTCACTTCTTCTACCGCAGAACTAAGCTGAGTAACCGCAGCAACAATTTCTTCAATTAAGCTGCGTAAGTTATGCTGCATAGTAATAGTGGTATCTGCTAGCTTACCCAGCTCATCATCACCCATCTCATCACGTTGGATATTATGCGTTAAATTACCGCTAGCAATTGCCTGTGCTTGCGCCATAACAAAGTTTAGCGGTCTGCAAATTTGGCGAGATAAAAAGATATTGCTACCAATCATGAAAGCAACCAAGCCTAGGATGCTTGCGATAGTCATGTTCACCACACTTGCAATGCTCGCAAGCATTGAGGTTCGGTTAGTCGCAACGAAGCTAAGGTTCATCTCTAGTAGCTCATCCATTGCAGCTTCGAGCGCAGTAAACTCTTCAAATGTACCCGCTAAAATGGGTTGTGCTGCACTGATATCACCTCGACCAGCCGCTTCATTAAAACCATTTAATGAATATTGGTAACTCCGCCATGTCGACATAACACGATCAAAAACGCGCTGTTCATCTGCAGAAGCGACCGTTGCACCATAATCAGCAAACTTTTTTGCTACAGCTTCGTGTTGTTGGTCTGCTTTCGCTATACGCGAGCGGATATCACTTAGGTCTGTGTAAGTTAAAATGGCATATTGAGTACGGCGTGCATACGACAGCTCAAACAGCATGTCTTCAACGCTCAGCACACTTGGCAATGTTGAATCGGTAAAGTTAACCACACCATTGCGAACCGTATTTAGCTCACTATTAATAAATAAGCCGAAACCGATTAAAACTAAAACGATGGCTGAAAAGACACTGGCAATTTTTTTACCAATGGATAAATTGCGAAAAGTAAGCACTCGAAAGACCTTATTTATATACATATAAGTATTTACTAGCAGGCTTAAAAAGAAATACCTCGTCATGAATTATGCTTTCATGTTGGTGAGGTTTTATATGCTGATTTTATCTCGTTAAGAAAAAGGCTAAACATCAACCCTTTAGTCTCTTCGTCATCAAATCAGGTAATGGTTCTTCTCTTGCATCTGTAAAATACCCCCATGAAACTCATAAGCGTCAATACCTAACCAGTTGTTAAGCAACAAGTGGTATTTTTATAAAATAAGAGGTTAACCCAAAAGATAACACCTACAAATGGGTCAGGATCACCCCAAATACGAGATTTATTACCTAAAACGTTATTACAATAAACGCCACAGCCTTCCTTTTAAAAAGAAACAATATGATTTAACAACAAACAAAAACGGGCCACATCCTGTGACCCGCTTGTAATTATGACGACCGATTAAGGCTCTTCACTAATAGGTTTTGGCATATAGTGTTCAGGTTTTAAGCCTAGATACTCAGGTAACGTAGTACCCACTGAAATAGACGACCAAGTACCCGTTACGATACCAATGAACATGGCAATCGAGAAACCTTGTAGTGGCCCACCACCTAGTAGCCATAGAGCACTTACCGTAATCAACGTGGTACCTGACGTTACCATAGTACGAGAGATCGTTGCTGCAATAGCCTGATTATTTGTGGTTTCTGTATCTTGATTTGGTTTAGAAATCAATAACTCACGGATCCGATCAGCAATAATGATTGAGTCATTTAAGGAGTAACCTAAAATCGCCAGTACCGCAGCCAATACTGTTAAGTTAAATTCCATTTGTGTTGCAGCGAAAAAGCCCAATACGAAGACAACATCGTGTAATAACGCAAATAATGAACCCGCAGCCAAGCGCCATTCAAAACGGTAGCTTAGGTAGCCTAGGATACACAGCATGGCAACCAAAATAGCCATGCCGCCTTGGTTAGCCAATTCAGCCCCTACTTGTGGACCGACGATAGAGGTATTCAGCACTTGAACTTGGCTATGCAATGGTGCAAGGATGGTGCTGACATCTTGCAGCGCTTGCCCTGCTTCTGGTGCAGCATAGCGCAGTACCCAACGGCCAGGCTCACTGGCAGAAATCACAGCCACATCTTGCTTCATTGCCGCATTCATCAAAGGTGCGATTTCACTGCTGGTAATCTCTGGTTTAATCTGGATTTCAGTAACCACACCTCCCGTAAAGTCTAGCCCCCAGTTTAGTCCTTTCACTGCAATCATAGAGATCGACAGCACCATGAGTAACACTGACACCATACTGGTACGGTAACGCCACTTGGTTGCATTTTTCATATTAATAAACATAGTGTTAAATCCTTACTTCGCGGCGAGAGTCACGGCCCCACACCAGATTAATCATGGCGCGTGAGGCAAAAATACCTGTAAACATACTGGTGAGTAGGCCAAGGCCTAGTGTTAGAGCAAAGCCTTGGATAGGCCCATTACCCACAGAATAAAGCACAACCGCAGTGATCATTGTGGTGAAGTTCGCATCGAAAATCGTACCAAAAGCACTATCAAAACCGCGATCTATGGCTTGAGCCATGCTACGCCCTTCTCGCAACTTATCTTTAATACGCTCGAATATCAGCACGTTGGTATCTACCGCCATACCCACAGTCAGTACTAAACCAGCAATACCAGGCAGCGTCAGTACCGCACCAGGGATCAGTGCCAACAGACCAAATAGCATAATCATGTTAGAAACAAGTGCGATATTGGCAACCCAACCCAAACGACGGTACCAACACGCCATAAATAGCAGTGTAATCCCTAAGCCAAGCCCTAGTGCAGCAAAACCATTTTCAATATTTTCAGCACCCAATGTAGGACCAATGGTGCGTTCTTCAACAATGGTCACAGGTGCAGTTAATGAACCTGCACGAAGTAATAATGCAAGCTCTTGCGCATCTTGAAGAGAACCAGCACCGGTTATGCGGAAGCGATTACCCAACTGAGACTGGATAGTTGCAACACTGATAATTTCATTACTTTGGCTTGCCTTACCATTTTCATCACGGCTGTATTCACTGTAAGACGTTGCCATTGGCTTACCAATGTGAGTTCGTGAAAACTCAGACATGATTTTGCCACCAGTGCTATCTAACGTAATGTTAACTTCAGGCATGCCCATTTCACCTAGGCTACCGCGGGCATCAACAATGTGATCGCCACCTAGCACAGGTTTACGTGCAACACGCACTGGACGGCCATCTTTATCGTTAACCACCATGGTGCTGCCTGTACCCGCTTCTTTTACTTCATAGAAAGCAAGGCTAGCCGTCGCGCCAATAACATTTTTAGCGGCAGCAGGATCTTGGACACCTGGAAGTTCAATACGAATACGGTGTTCACCCTGACGCTGTACTAAGGCTTCAGTAATACCTAACTCTTCAATACGACTGCGCATTGTTTGCAGGTTTTGTTGCACAGTTAAATTACGAAGCTGTGTTTGTTCGCTTTCTTTCATTGTGATGTAAAGACCATCACCTTTACTGCTTCGCACTTGCCATTGTGGATATTGTTTACTGATGAACTTACGAACAGCGCTATTCGCATCTGAATTCGGGAGACTTACAGCTAACATATCACTCTGCGTTTGCGTCATAGAGGTAGAACGAATGCCTTCTTTGCGCAATTGAAGACGAAGCTCATCAGCGAGTTGCTCAGTTTGTGCGCTGAATACTTGGTCTATATCAACATCGAGCAAGAATTGCACCCCACCACGTAAGTCCAGCCCCAATTTAATTGGTGCAAAGCCCATTGACTGCAACCACATAGGGGCCGCTGGTTCTAGAGCCAACGCAACTTGAGAGCCGTCTTTCACCATAGTCGATAGCACGGCTTTCGCATGTGCTTGTTGAGTTTCATCATTTAGCACCACTATGGTTTTGTGACTGCTTTGGTCAATACGCTTAGTGGTAATACCTTGCTCAGCAAGTGCCTGCTGTAGCGCGAGTGGTGTCGAAGTCAGCCCTGCTTTCGCTCCGATTTGAACGGCGGCATTCTCACCGTACCACGTTGGAATCGCACTCAATGCCATCACACATAGGGTGGCAATTAATACAACATACTTCCATGCAGAGTAATGGTTCAGTATGCGCGGCTTGTTTCTTTGACCAGTTCTTAGACTAGATTTTGGGTTAGTTCTTTGATTCATTTTATAAACGCCAAGTCTCACACGGCAGATGCCTCATTACGCCCAAAAGGCACAACTACACGCAATCTGAGTGTTAAAAACACAGAGATAACTTCATAACAAGCAAGTGATCAGAGTTTTAGTGGCATAAAAGACAACAAGAATAAGCAGGTGATGTGTAAGTACACCGCTCACACTGTCTTTGTTGATCCAGTAATGCCGAAGAAGAAACTTAGGCGGCTATCAGGCGATGCTGATATTGGGTATAGGTAAGGTTAGATTCTTTCCAGCCAGAAAGCCGTGAAGACGATGAAACGTGAGTCAGCATCCAATCCACAGAAGGGCTGATTTCAGCTTGATAACCAATCACAAAGAATTGTGAAGGCGCAATCGGCAATTCATGAGCCAATTGATAGCTTGGTTGAATATTTTCAGGATCATCACGCAGCATACTGCTATAGCGTGAGGTATACATCATGCCAAGGTGGAAACGATGAATATCATCGGTATGCGACCCTTTTTCAGGTTGCTGATGATTCACTTTTAACGTTCGTTTAAACAGACATTGCAACTGGGGAAAGTGGGCTGCCGTATCGAGTGCTTGCATTGAATGCTGCGCAGAAAGTGAATCGTGCACCTGCTGTGAATAATGCAATGAGGTTGCTGCAGGTATTTGAGGCGTACGCATATCGTCTGCATGTGCGAATGATCCCGCACCCAGACAAAACACCACCATCAATACACGTAAAAACGTAGTCAGCATAGTCTTTGCATTATTATTTAGAGTCACAGCATCATAGAGTTCGACACTCTTTGTTACAAGCAATTATTTGAACAAGATCGGTCGTTGCGTCAATTAGGATGCAATATGTACTCACGACACACTCCCACGCTGACCTATCTATTCAAAAAAGACACGATATCTCCTTTTTACCCTCTTAATTAATACAGCACGTAAACCAAGCATAGAAGCTTCCAATCTAACAATAACCACCTCTTTTTGGCATCAAGTGATTAGGTTTATATCCATGCGAGTTCTCCTTATCATGGCAATTCAACATAAGGTCGCCATGCACGGATAATGTTTGAATCCCATCTCTACGCTCGCTATATTGCCTTAACAAAAATCAAAATAAGGGAAGTTTGCGCTATGGCAACACATAAAATCGCCTTCATTGGTCTAGGAACTATGGGCTTTCCAATGGCAGGACATTTAGCCAATGCTGGGCATGATGTAACCGTATATAACCGAACTACAGCAACCGCTGAACGCTGGCTAACACAATACAAAGGTTCACATGCACTTTCGCCTGCAGAAGCTGCACAAGATGCTGAATTTATCTTCACTTGTGTTGGCAACGACGACGACGTACGCCAAGTTTACATGGGGGAAACTGGTATTCTAACCACGGCGCAGGCTGATGCAATCCTGATCGATAATACAACAGCATCAGCAGAAGTTGCTCGTGAAGTCGCCGCTGCCGCTTTAACTGCCAATACACAATTTTTAGATGCTCCAGTTTCTGGTGGTGAAGCTGGCGCAGTCAATGGTTGCCTAACCGTCATGGTTGGCGGTAATGCTAAGACATTTGAAAAAGCACAACCTGTAATGGATTGTTTTGCAAAAGCCACAACCCTGATGGGGGATGTTGGCTACGGTCAAATAACCAAAATGGCTAACCAACTTTGTATTGCGGGTGTTTTACAAGGCCTTTCTGAAGCGATTACCCTCGCAAAATCCGCAGGGCTCGATATAGCACAAATGACGGAAGTGCTAAAGCATGGCGCTGCAGGATCTTGGCAATTAGAAAATCGTGCAGCGACCATGGCCAATAACGATTTCGATTTTGGTTTTGCCATTGATTGGATGCGTAAAGACTTAAGCATCTGTTTTGATGCAGCAGACAAACTCGGTGTTGACCTTCCTCTGGCGAAACAAGTCGATGAACGCTATGCCTCATTACAGCAACGTGGTTACAGCCGTGCAGATACATCAGTATTGATCAAACAGTTTGATGACGAAGCGCGTTAATTAAAGGCTGTCGCTAAGTAAGGAGGGCAATAGCATGATTATTGCCCTCTATATAATCATATTCTGTATGGCTAGCACTTCGCGTTATTCTTTATCTGACCATACAGCAAATTCATTGCCACTTGGTTCAATAAAGTGAAAACGTCTACCGCCAGGAAAAGTGAAAATAGGCCTGATGATCGCCCCACCCGCTTGCTCAACTTTAGCTTGAGTTTGTTCAAGTTTCTCACTATAAAACACAACCAAAGCCGCACCTTGCGATGTGGTGCTCATTAAATCAGATTGATAAAACCCACCTTCTATACAAGGGTCACTGAAAGCAGAATACTCAGGACCATAATCGACAAACGTCCACTTAAACACCGTTGTAAAAAAGGCTTTAGTCGCAGAAATATCTTTGGCAGGTAATTCTAAATAGTTAATAGCTTCATGCTTATTCATTTGTCATCCCTTACTTTGTTTTTTTCCAGTGTAATCACTGTCTATTATTGTGTCTCAAGCAATTCGAATAATCGTGATCCCTCTACTCCTTTCATCACCTTTCTTCCATTGCTTCCCTTCTGGCAATGGAGATCGTAAGAATTAGGTTAGCCCTCTGTGAAAAAACAAAAAAGCCGCTGCATCTCTGCAACGGCTTCCTTATTTACGCTAAATCGATATTGTCTTATAGACCAATGAAGATACCCGCAAGTGCAGCACTCATTAGGTTAGCCAATGTCGCAGCCAATACTGCTTTAAAGCCAAGGCTTGCAACATCACTACGGCGTTCAGGCGCCATTACACCAATCGAACCAATCTGAATCGCAATAGAACCAATGTTAGCAAAACCACACAGTGCAAAAGTGATGATCACTTGGCTTTGTGCCGATAGCGTTTCTTTCACGCTAACGAAATCAAGGAAGGCAACAAATTCGTTCAAAATCATCTTCTGACCAATGAACGCACCCGCTTGCAGCATTTCCGTAGCAGGAACACCGATGATGAATGCAAGTGGTGAGAATACGTAACCAAGAATGCTTTGCAGTGTCAGACCTTCAAAACCAGCCCAACCGCCAACCATTTCAAGGCCAGCATTCGCCATCGCAATCACACTCACAAAAGCAATAAGCATAGTACCGATTGCAACAGCAACCTTCATACCATTCATCGCACCAGCTGCCAGTGCGTCAATCATATTGCTGTGATCGCTTTTCGCCATCTCAATATCAGTTTGCTCTACAGCAACACTTTGCTCTGGCACTAAAATCTTCGCCATCAGCAGGCTACCTGGAGCAGCCATAAAGCTTGCCGCGATAAGGTATTTAAGATCCACACCTAAACCCGCATAACCACCTAGAACACTACCAGCAACAGACGCCATACCACCTGTCATTACTGCGAACAGCTCTGAACGTGTCATTTGAGGAAGGAAAGGCTTAACAAGAAGAGGGGATTCACCTTGAGAAAGGAAGATATTACCAGTAGCAACTAAAGATTCTGCACGGCTAGTACCAAGAAGACGCTGAATACCACCACCAATAACACGGATGATCCACTGCATCACGCCAAGGTGGTAAAGCAAAGAGATTAAAGCACTAATGAAAATAACGAGAGGAAGGACGCGAATAGCGAAGATAAAACCAGTTGTTGCTAAATCACCAAATAGAAACTTGATCCCTTCATCGGCGAAACCAAGAATGCTTGCTACGCCACTACTCATGGCTCCCAGCATTTTTTGCCCAATAGGTATATACAATACCAAAGCGGCAAAGCCAGCCTGTAATAATAAGGCTCCACCAACTGTTCGCCAGTTGATTGCTTTTCGATTTTCAGATAATACGCACGCACATGCCACCAGTACAAAAATACCGGCAATACTAATTAACAACTGCATTATTTCGTCCTGCTACTTCTTTTAAAATGGATTGCGAAAAATGAAGGTGTTACTGCCTGCTGCCATAGCGGAACAACTGCTTTCGGGGAAAAAGCACAATAGGAGGGTTCTGAAGAATAACCTTCAGAAAATAAAGAGATGTCCGTCCAACTAAACAACATACAAGTCACCTTGATAACAAGCTAATACTCTGCCGGTCCAACTCCGTGGGTCGTTCACATTCCATGGTGACAGCTTGTAATAAGGTGGCTGAACTCGATGGTTCTGGCCGAGGGCGGAGTATATAGAGATCAAAATCACAATAACAATTTTAGTAGCATAATTTTTCGTGATCTGACGCTGATTGTGCAAAATTTAGCCTAGACAACAAACGAAAACGTTTGCCCGAATCAGGAAGAATAACAATGTAGCAACTGCTAGTCGATAACCACAGAAATGCAATAAGTTTCATTTGTAAATTTACATTACCCATCCTAGGTTTAAGTAAACGGCCTCTTGTCCATCTATACGGTGTGTAGCATGCAGAAAGGATTTACATTAATTGAACTTGTGATCATTATCGTCATACTTGGTATTTTGGCTGTTTTTGCCGCCCCACGTTTTTTAAATATCCAAAGTGATGCCCGTATCGCCACATTGCAAGGTTTTCAAGGCGCATTACAAGGTACAGATGGCATTGTTTTTGGCAAAGCAATTGTCCAAGGACTGGAGAAGCAAGAAAAGATCAACTTAGATGGAACCCAAGTATTATCTGGTGGCGCGACGGCAACATCGATAGAACTCAAATACGGCCATCCAGCCCAAAATAAAGAGAACCTAACGCTAGCAATGAAGACAGACTTACAAATCACCGACATTGAAATTGGTGATACTGCGGATTATTACGGTGAAGGGATCTACGCTTATCAAAGTGAACAGGCACTAGAGCAAGTGCAGATTGAAGATAGCATGTGCTATATGCGAGTACTCAACCAAAAGAAAACAGGCATACTACTCTTTCATCTGGTAACAAGCGGCTGCTAACCAACTTCGCGTTCCCCTGTATTTCTGGCATAATGCACTACAACACTCGTTACCGACACATTATGCCTATGCCGCTACAAAATTTGACACAATGTGTAAAACCAATAGCGACAATAGCATTTGCCTCCGCGCTACTCATCTCCACTAACGTATGTGCTAATCAGTTTGTATTGGATGTTAAGCTACTTAACTACAGCGATTCGTACGGTAACCTTCGAATTCCAAGTAGTGTTCAACTCGATCTCCCCGATCCACTTAACGTTAAGGGCAATTTAAACTTGGAGAAAAGCCAGCTAACACGGCTACCACGTTCCTTGACTGTCGGTGGTAATCTTAATCTTGCTTACAGCCAAATTATGCAACTACCCCGCAAGCTAAAAGTCAAAGGCTATATAAATTTAGCTCATTCTAAAATTCAGCAACTAAATAATGGATTACAAGTTGTCGGGGATCTAAGTTTGATGGGAACCGCGATAAAACAGCTTCCACCTTATCTATACGTTGGTGGCAACTTGTATTTGGCTCATACCAAAATAACCGAACTACCTGAATATTTGACAGTAAAAGGTAATATTTATTTGGGGGGAATAAAAATACAAAAAATGGCAGAGACCATCAACATTGGTGGTAATATTTATCAATAAAGTTAAGCAACCGTTCACCTGAAACAGAAAAATAAAAGATAAATAACTAAAGAATATTAAGCGCGGTTGGAGTTAAGGTTTTTTATTAGCCAGAAACATATAATTACTGTTTCTGGCTAAATAGTGAATCTGGCATGAGGAAACCTATGTGGTTGATAAATTGCCAGATTTTGTCTTACTTAACGCTGTTTTTTGCGTTTGTTGTTTGTGATTGATGGTAGAACCATTGTCTGCGGTTTCTATTTCTCATCTTACACCTCTCTTCATAAATAATATGAGTAGGTGGTATTACAACTTTATACCGATTACTCATTTAACTCGCTGTACTATACGCAGGTAAATATTACGAACATATTACATCTGGGGTAAATACAACGTCACTTGCTTTCCCTTGAGGTATTGAAAACATACTAAGCAATAAGAACAACCAGCTAGTTAATCACTACTGAGTGCTTTGCTTTTTCAATACTGAGGGTTAAAGAACGATAAATGTAACGGAGGAATTTCGAAGGTATTAATATGAATGGATATCGCCTACGACTTACTTTTCAACCTCAGTTTTTAACACTTATGCGATTTAATATAAGGTGCTTTTTATCATGTTGCAACCTTATCTAGCAATAATTTATGTGATGAACAGCAATCTTTTTTATCTAACAGAAACAAATAACGTTCAAATAATCCTTGTAAGTGTTTGTTGTATATTGTTTAAACGTTTGCGTAAAATCATCATACTCACACAGCATGAAAATCTATATTTTGTTCAAAAAGCAAACAAGCCTTCTTTCTATTTATCACTAAACTTAGCAAAACCCTACATGAAAGACCTTTTCTAAACCTTGACAGTATAAAGTTTCACGACAACACTTATTATGGACATTTAGATGCTACAACGCTCTAGGAGAGCTAGATTACAGAGGGATTTTCCTATCCATTCACTTTCTTCTGAGCAATAGCTATTTCGATAGAATGCTAATTTACAGGAGTGAGTTATGAGTGTTCATCAGATCACTTTGGAACAGAAGGCTAAAGTCCCACGTAAAGTCCTATTCGACTTACTCGCTGATCATGAAAACCTCGATCGATTCTTTCGTGCCAATTTCTCTCTTATAAAAAAGGGCAATCCGACTTCAAATGGCATAGGCGCTGTACGTGAAGTATCAACTGGTCCTTTTACTTATCAAGAACAAATCTTAGATTACAAAGAAAATGAGCACCTACACTTCAAAGTAATCAACGGAGGACCTGTTAAAGAATATGGTAGCTGGGTTCAATTCCAGAGCGTGAATGCGAAACAAAGTTTGATTCACTATCGGATCATGTTTACGCCCAAAGTTGAAGGCACAGGCTGGCTCATTAAATTCGTGCTTGAACAGCAACTAAAAAAAGCGCTGCACACACTCGCTAAACATGGCGAAGCCAAATGGCAAGTGTAAGACTGTTTCACTTTACCCACCCGTATCGTTAGCGGTTTATCCCGCTCTTCCCCGCGTAGATTTAGGGCTTTCTGCTTCAACCAGCGTGTCATCGCCTTGTCATGGCTCCGATCTAAGGTTTTAAGTTATTAACTCTAAGCCACGGATCATTTTCACAGGTTCATCAACTGGAGCCTGAGCGATCCAGATCAGCCGTATTGCGTCCATGCGTCTTAGTCTATTAGTCATATTTTTGATCTAGTCGGTGTGAATCACCTTGAGAACAATATTTAATCAAGTTGTACTCACAAACACATGCTGTTGCATAATATATGCCTGCTGTGTGACTAGATACGATTTGCCGCTAAAACTAATAAGCACTCTCGCTTATACACTTTGGACTGACTTTCGCTAGTAAAGGGACATATTTAATGAAGCAACAACCATTGTTGACCACTGAGCGCCTGATTTTACGCCCTTTTCAGTTATCAGATGCTTTAACCGTACAAAAGCTCGCAGGTGATCCCCTTATCGCTAACGGGACAATCAATGTTCCTCACCCTTATGCAGACGGCATGGCAGGACAATGGATAGGCAAACATGTCGCGGGCTGGCACAGTCAACAATCCGCTATTTACGCCATCACCTTAAAATCAAACCACCAGCTCATAGGGTGTGTGGGGTTACACAATATCAGTAACCACACCGCACAACTCGGATACTGGATTGGTGTGCCTTTTTGGGGAAAAGGCTATTGCACTGAATCAGCTCAGCGTATAGTTGATTTTGCCTTTAAGAAGCTAGAACTAGAGAAAATATACTCACGCCATCTGAGCCGTGAGGCTGCACCGGGTAAAGTTATGAAAAAAATAGGGATGAAGCATGTGATGAGAAAAAATGGCGCACTCAGAGTCAATCGATTAACCGAAGATCTTGATTATTACGAAATGAAAACCGAAGACGACGTAGAGTACAAGCCAGCCTAAACTAGCTTAGGGTGGCGCGAACATATCGCACCACACCAAGCGATAATGGGTATAACACTACATGTGCCTAACCTTTGCCATATAAAGCGCATCAACTAATTCGCCATTTCTAAACGCGAATTGGTGAGCAATCCCCTCTTCAACAAAGCCCAATTTCTTGTAGAGTGCAATACCGGCTTCGTTATCTGTATAAACCGTCAGTTCAATCCTACTGATATTCAGCCAGTTTTCCGCTAGATCTATTGCAGCAGCAAGAATTACCGAGCCCACCCCTTGTCCTTGGAAATCATCATGCACAGCCATACCTATACTAGCCACATGCTTACGACGCGGATTCTCCTCTATCACTAGGCCCAACTGACCAACAATACGGCCATCTAGATCAGCAACTAGACTATGCACATTACTCGGTATGTTCGTAAGACGTTTTTGCCACATGGCCAACGAAGGTAGAGGGAGTTGTAAGGTGCCCGCTTGCGCTTTCGTACCGGCATACAAATTTCGGATTTGTTCAATATCGGCCTGTTCTGTCGGTCTCACTTCAATCATTACTTCACTTCCTTGTCGTTCTCACTCTATATCATCACCACTAGCACCTTTTTAGTGGCTAGGGTCGTTCGAAGATGACAACAAAAGCAAAGAAGATCAACTGTAATCCATTAAATAATAACAAGTTAATGTTAAAACGAATCAAATTGCATTAGCGTTGCCTCGTTTCGCTATCAAACATCTAGCCGCTTTACCAAAGACATCCAGACTCATTATTAATATTTTTATTATTAACAAGAATAAATATCAAACAAAGAGTTATAACCCGTACCCTCCACTCACCTATACTCTTGTTAATTAGCTTATCTTATGATCCATAACAAGGTATTAACTCGTTAATACTCAGTGGCAGTCAAATAAAGAACAATGACTGAACAGTTTATTCAACACAAAGCTCTAACTTGTTGTACATCTCGTTTTTTATTTATTTGCTAATGATGATAAGCCACTGAAAAAACAGGTTATGGCAAATAAATATAGAAATTTGTAATAAATCATAAAAGGTGTCGGTCTTATATGTTGATTGTGATGTTCGACAAAACAACAATAAAACACCAACAATGGATGAGGTAAATTTATGTCTAGCTTAAAAGTAATCACTGCAACTGCTGTACTATTGATGTCTTCATCTGCTTTCGCTGATATTAGAGTTGCAGATACCCACAATGGTGCTTGGGTGACCATCACTGAAAACGGCCAACCTGCCGCTAATGCTAAGGTTTCTGTCGCTAACGTACCACAACAGAAAGAGTCATATACTACAGATGAACGTGGCCGTGTTTTCATCCCGCTAACATTAGAAAGCTCACGTTCAATTAAATATCATGCCACAACAGAAAGCGGTAAAAAATCATCTCGCTTCGCTTTCCACTCTACCAACAAGTAATATTTTAGCCCCTGATTACAACACTAATCAGGGGCTTATTTATTATAATCTCGCCAACTTAAATCTCTCGCTAGCACTAACCCTAAACCTATTATTTGCAAAAACAGCGCTAAGCTTTTCAACATAGATATATTTTTTGATTTATCGCTCTGGGATTCTATTAGTGATAAGTTTTCAATATAAAGCTGGTTAATTTTATCGCGTTGTGATGATTGAAGGTTAACCAGTTTATCCATGATTTCAGGCAATGCTGGTTTTGTTATTTCGACTACCGACTCACCAAGCCATGATTGAATATCATTAACGACAAATTGGGATAAGTAAGACGATATATGGTGATTGCTTGCCTCACTAATAACCATCAATGTGAGTAGATACTCACGTTTTCTATCAATAGCTTCAACCTGCTGCCAGGTTAACGCAATCAACTTATCATTACTTATCTGTTGTTGAGTCAATACGTTAGCGGCTTGTACTTCATCTTCAATGTAAAAATTGGTCATTAATGCCGATACAATATTCATCAATAAGCCAATTGCAACTACAGACCATGTAGGTATTTGCCACCTTATTGCCATCACTTCTCCCTTCTTTCCCTCTAACCTTTCCGTTGACTTACCACGATAAATATAGCTATTTGGATCATCTGCCCACTAAGTATGGCAGGAGAAATTAGCCCGTGATTGACTCCGCAAACAATCTCGCTACTATCTAGCGCCATAATCGTTGTATTAAGAGCTGTATTATGAAAACGCCATGTATTGGGATATGTAAAAATAATGAAGGTATCTGTATGGGGTGCCACCGAACCATGCCAGAGATCCAAGAGTGGCGTCATTTCACTGATGAACAGCGTGATACCAAAATGGATCAAATCCAGCGAGTCGCTTCAACACATGCTTGCCAACAATGTGGCCAGCCAGCCTATTGCGAGATTTCAGCAGGTAAAAATCACTGTTGGTGCTTCGAAATCAATAATAGAGATACTAGTAGCATCCAAGGTGCTGATTGCCTTTGTAGAAGTTGCTTATCAAAGCTTCCAATTAAAGTTGGCTAAGCCTATATTTCCAGTAGATAAAACAACCTATCTGAACATTTTTCATTTGAAAGCTAACAAAGTTGTTTGGCTTAGAATAATGCATCCTCTATAATGCTCGCTCTTTTACTAAAACAGTGTTCATTATGCCTTTTCACCGTCCGATTTTCTTTCTTTTACTGCTAAGCACCTCAAGTTCAGCTTTTGCTGCCTCGCCAGTGAAAGCGCTACCAGAAAATGAGCTTATTTGCATGAAAGCGCTAGAAAAATTGATTGTGAGTAAGCAGATGGTGTTTAGTGATAGCTCTGCAGAGCCAGACGCTCGCCGCGACGCAGAGCGGGTCATTGATGCAGCAAGAGAAGTGTTTAATAACAACCAAAGCTATTGTGAAGCTGAATCGGCAATGCATCAGTACCGATCAGACAAAGAGGCAGGGTTTCGTTCACGCCAAGGCGAGATTAACTTTTTTGGACGTGGTGTCAGTTAAAAGCAGCTCTATTACATCAAGTACTTACACTTATTTAATCTGGTTTGGTCTATGCTTCAACTAGGGTTAAAAATAGAAGGTACGTACAATGTTTAGTCGAGTGAAAACCTTAGGATCCAAGGCTAGATTTCCGCGCTTAAGTAAAGCTATCTTACCAATAATTATCGCTATTATTGGGTTAGCTGGCTGTGAGAAAAAAGCGCAAGTCGGCTTCACCCAAGATGACCTCAAACAAAGTTGGGTACTGACTAAAGTCGATGGTAAAGATCTACAAACCACAGAACCACGCATTACTCCAAATATCGCCATTGATTCAGATTTAAAAGTCGCAGGTTTTAGTGGTTGCAACCGCTTTTTTGGTCAAATAGAACTCACAGATAATAATCTGAAAGTGACCGCTATGGGGTCAACGAAAATGGCATGTATTCAAGATGATCAGGCAACTCTTGAAGCACTCATAACCACCTCATTACAAAAATCTAATACCGTTTCACTAGAAAACAATATGTTAACCCTCACGTCAGAGCAACATATCCTAACATTTATGCCAGAAGAAATTCCCGAGGACACTCCAAAATAAAAAACAGCGTTGTTTATTTATTGCATTACCTAGTTCCTCACGGCATCATTGGTCACAACACTGACAATAAGATGATAACGACCAATTTATCATCTGATGTTTTGATAGGTACCTATGAAACTTAATAAACGTAAAGCTAAAGTCCTCTTTTCTGCTATCGACGAATGGAAGCGCGAGGATCAAATATCCCCCGAGCAAGCCACTAAACTCACACAGTCGATTGAAGTCGCAGGCTTTGACTGGCGTTTATTAGCTGTGTACTCATTCTGGATAGCCATTAGCTGTTTCATTATCTCTGTGGGGGTATTACTCGCAGATGACTATCTACTGGCACTGCTTGCTAACATTTTTGATGCCCCAGCTAGTGTCATGTGTGTCACCACTGCCGTTATAGCCGCCATTTGCTACTACGCTGGAGTTAGGCGCCGCCACTCTCACCCTTCAAAAACCATCAGCAATGAAGCTATTTTCTTTTTCGGGGTATTAATGAGTGCTGTTTCAGTTGGCATTTTGGGCCAAACAGCAATGTTTTCGAATGTCGATGATGCCAGTTTGCTGCTGTTACTCACTGCCATTTATGCTGTGCTTGGGATCCGCCTTTCTTCTGTGCTCATTTGGATTTTTGCCCTATTGGGCTTTGTTGCTTGGGTTCAACTAGAAACGACTGAACTCTCAGGTTTTTCCGATTACTTTTTAGGCATGAACCACCCGATGCGCTTTACGCTGACCGGGGCACTTATCGCCTTCATGAGCTTGAAATGCCACCGCTTTAAACGCACTCAACCTCTAAAAGACTCTACCCAGTTTATTGGCCTACTCTTTCTCTTATTCGGCTTTTGGCTCTTATCTATTTTTGGTAACTATGGTGATGTCAGTGTGTGGTCAGGTGTCAAACAAATCGAGCTTCTTCACTGGGCAATATTCTCTATCAGTGTATGCGCTGCCGTTCTTTACATTGGCCTCCATTATGCTGATAGCCTGTGCCGTAGTTTTGGTATTACATTCCTGTTGATTAACCTCTATACGCGCTTTTTCGAGTATTTTTGGGATACCGCCCATAAAACCATCTTTTTTGCGATCCTAGCATTGAGCTTTTGGTTTATTGGTAGTCATGCGGAAAAACTCTGGCGGCTAGGAACAAAAGCAGAAAACAAATAGAATGTTGACGCTTAATCACACTAAATAACTGAAATATTTAGCCCCATGGTTTAGTCTCGCAGAAAACTTCGAGTATGATGGGTATAACTACTTGCTCAAAATAGCTATGAGGATCACTCTATGAAGAAGGTTTTAATTGCAGCAGCACTCGTAACATTACTAAGCGGCTGTGATAAAAATGAAGTCGGTGACGTGAGCTTAGGGATGTTCACCATGAAAGACATCAAGATCTCAAACTTGGATGATGAAAAAATCCCTGGAGTGACCTGCCATATTGCCTCTGTTGAAGCTAATTTAAGCCTTTCCGATCCAAGTGATAGTTCTATTTCTTGTCGTCAGACCGGTGACATCACACCTGAAATGCTCGCTCGCATTGATAAAAGCAAATCGGGTGAAGTGGTATTCAAGCAATCGAAAAGCATCTTCTTCAAGTCCATGAAAGTTAGACGTATTTACGATGCCGAAAACCAAACGCTACTCTACTTGTCTTACACAACCAAAGAGACAGAAGGAAGCTTCAAGCATAGCCTATCAACCGTACCACTGTGGGGCACTAAGGCTTATATTCAACCTGCGACCCCTGCGTCATAATTACGCATAAAATCAGTATCAATAAAAAGGCCGCATCCTAATCAAGGTTGCGGCCTTTTTCACTAACGATTAAGAATTAAGCGCTATTTGTGGCTGTCTGCTATCACTTTAGACATAACTTATTGGGATTCAGCCGTTTTTTCTACAGACACTTTGCTTGCAGAAGCCTTCTGTGCACGCGTCATAAGCCATGATGCAATACAACCAAACACGATCACTTGCCCCCACAGTTGCCCCCACCAGCCAATGACTTGCTCAAAGGTTGCACCCATTTGATTCAAACGGACAAACCCATTAATAGCCGGCGTTGCAGGCGCAATCTGTGCCAGCTGGTTAAGCACTTCTGGAATAGCCGAAGGAGGCCAAATAAAGCCAGCAGTAAAAATAAGAGGGATAGAGCTTATTAGCACGATGACGGTTGCTAACTCCCTACGTGGGATCAACTGCCCAATTACCATACCAGCAAAAATAACGGCCAATAAGAAAGGCACCGTCATTGCCAGTAAATCCCCAATAGAAGCCAGACGACTAATACCTAAGGATTCAAAGCTATAACCAAAATAGTAGGCTGTTAATGGCAGGTAAATCGTCATCATTAACAAACCACGCACTATAATGATTTTCCACGCTGGATATCGTAGCCAATAACCCGTGCCCCCTTGCAAACGATATTCGTTTTGACCACCACCTAACATAGCAACAGCAATGAGCAATGTTTGGTGCAAAATCAGCACGAATACAGCTGGTACAACGTAATTGATGTAACCCATTGATGGATTAAACACTGGCTTAGTATTGAGTTTTATCGCAGAAAACTGATCAGCCGCCAAGGCGATATTGTCGCCCGACATCACCATACGCGCCACTTTCAACTTCGCCCCCAGTGTACCGCTAGCTGTTGCGATGCCTTCAACTATAGTACCGTACACAAGAAAGTAAGAAGCATCGCCCGCATAAGCAAGCGTCGGGCTTTTACCAAGTAATAAGTCACGGTTAAAATGCGCTGGAATCACCAACAAGCCATGAACTTCACCAGTTTCAAGTTGCGTCTTAGCTTCATCAATCGAACGTGCGTATTGCTGAACTTTAACTTGAGGTGTTGCATCTATCATGCGGATCAGTTCGCGGCTGATCTGACTGTGATCTTGGTTAACTACAGTCACAAGCTGCTCCCGCGGCAACTGTTGCGAGTATGGTAAAGGATATAAGAATGAGTAAATCAACACCCCACCAAACACGGTAAACAATAATGCAGGATTAGTGAAAATAGCGTGCAACTCAAATTTTATTAGCGTACGCCAACTCATGGGGTCACCTCACTTACTTGCTGGCTACTGGCTATCGCTCGCGCTTTTAATCCCGCCAAGATCAGTACCACCCAAAAAGCGAGTATACCCGCTAATTTAGGTAAGCATGCCACCATTGTCGCGCCGTAACTCACTTGCATCACCTGCACCTCAATGTAGTGACTGATAGGCAAGAGCGAACGCCAAATTTGCGCTAACAACGGCATATCAGTTGCGGGGAAAGTGATCCCCATAAAAGCAAATGCTGGCGCTGTAAACCCCGCGACCATACTCATTGCGCGCGTTGGGTCTAACGTGACTAAAAACAGCAAAGCCCCGATGGCTTGGCAAGCCACAACCGTCAGTAGTTGTGCAAAGAGTACGATTCCCCAGCTGCCATGCATTGGCCACGCTTGCCACAAGTACATACCAATCATAAAGACAGCACCTTGTAGCCAAAACAGGCCAGTATAAGGCAGTAGCTTGGCCATAAGGTTAGGTAACGGTGCTTTGGCTAACCATGCTTGTACCCCCTGTTGACGTAGCTCAGCAGCCATTGCCAGTACCGTGGTCGCAACCATGATTATTTGCCACATGGCAGGAATCGCGGCTGACACCAAAAACTGGCCATAGTCACTGCTGGTGTTATACAGGGGTGTAATTTGGCTTCTAATCGGTACAGCTTGCCCCAGAGCTTGTAGCGGCACAGGGCTGCCCCCCACCATGTTTTTTAACGTATCAACACCCGCGGTAAAGGTGCCTTGCGCTTGAAGCAATGCTGAATTAACCAGTTTTCCCACCAAAATAAATTGGCTGTTATAAAATGCCGTTACTTGAGGTGAGCGGCCAAGCATAGTGTTTTCTTCTAATTTTGAAGGCAACACAACCAATGCATATATCTCTCCGCTTCGAAGCGCGGCACTGCCTTGTTCGACCGTAGTGAACTGTGCCGTCACTGCCAAAGCAGGGCTAGCATCATAGGTACGCGTGAGTTGGCGTGATATACGGCTATGATCGAGATCGACCACACCAATAGAAAGATCGCGGGCAATTCCCCCAGAGAAAATCGCCCACACGACGATAAACAGCACGGCAGGGATCCAGAGTGTCATGGCTTTTAACCATGCCTCTGAACGCCAAATGTGCCACTCTCGTATTAGCTGTGAACGCAAGATCATGTTACTCCTGCTCGACTAGGATACTCATGCCTACCCGTAAGCCTTCAATAGGCTGTACAGGGCGAGCTTCTACTTCAAAAGTACGCATATCAAAACCTTTTGCTGTATCGGTTGCACGCCAAGTCGCGAAATCCCCCATCACCGAAACATGGCTTACCATAAACGCGTGGCTCTCATCACCCAGAGCAGGGATCACAGCATTGAATGTTTGCCCTTCACGGTAGTCTTTCAGGCGATCTTCACGTACATTGAAAACAGCCCACGCATCATCCATATCAACAATGCTCACCACAGGGAAACCTTGTGGCGCTAGCTCGCCTGAGCGAAGAAGAATTTGGCTTACTTCGCCATGGTGCCAGCTTTCTACACGCGTATCAGCAGCATAGGCTTCGACTTCAGCAACAGCACCAGCGGCCATACGCGCTTGTTCAACAGCAGCACGTTTGGTTTCAACGCGAGCACCTTCTTTGGCCATCTCTGCCATCTGAAAGGCTGCACGCTCTGTGTATCGAGCGGCTTGCCATTGCGTGTAGGCTTCATCGCGTTTTTGTTCGGCGATCACACCGTCACGGTAAAGGTTATCAACGCGCTTATAGGTTTTCTCCATCAAGCTTGATGCGGCTTTGGCTTTCTGCCATTGATCATAGGCAGCGGCAATTTCTTGGCTACGTGCGCCTTTTTCTGCTTGCTCTGCCATAGCCCCCGCAGCTTCTTGTCCAGCACGCGCTTGCTCTAGCTTGGCATCTAGTTCAGGGCTTAATAGCGTGAAAATAAGCTGACCACGTTCAACTTCCTCACCTTTTTTAACCAAAACCTGGTCAACACGCCCCGGAACTTTCGATGAGATATTGTACTGCTGCGCTTCAATTTGACCTTGAAGACGTTCGGGTTGAGGCTGGTAAGCTTGCCAGAAGGTGTAGCCAAGCCACCCTACTAACGCAGCTGCCGGAATGATTGCAGCAAAAGACTTATACTTACTCATGATTAAACCTCTAAACCTTTATATTGTTGGTACTGATTAAAGCTATTCATTTCACCACTCACCGCCAGTAGTCGAGAGAGTGAAATAACATATTGGTATGCTGCTGCGAGGCGTTGTGTTTTCACACCAGCCAAATACATTTCAGCATCCACCACTTCCAGTGATGTTGATAAACCTTGGCTAAATGCCTTATCACGTAAACGAACATTTTCTTGTGCTAATGCAATGCTTGATTTCAAGCTATTGAATTCTTCCAATGCTTGTTGTGCTTCTCGGTAGGTTTTCTCAACCAGTACCGACAAATCTTGCTCAGCTTGGCGGCGCAGGTAACCGACTTGATCCACTGTACTTCGAGCGGCTTTCACTTTGCCAGAACGGCCAGAGTTATCGAATAACGCAATATTCACCCCAACACCAACCGCCCAATCAGGCGCTGTCTTTGCGGCTAAGGTATCGTCTTCATGCAAGCTGTAATTACCGTATAGGTATACCTCTGGGTAATACTTACCTTTTTCGATGTCAATCACACCACTTGCTTGTTTTTTCTTAGAGTCAAGAATGTGTAAGCCTGGGTACTCGGCAAGCGTTTTTTCAAGAAATGCACTCATAGGTGGTAGCGATTCATTGGTAAATAAACCTGTCGATAAATCCGCTGGGCTTGAGAGCTTTAGTAGTTTAGTCAGAGCAACTTGTGAGATTTCATAATCACGCGCTGCTTTTTGACGCTCAACACGTGCTTTATCGTAAGAAGCTTCAGCCTGCAATCGCTCTACTTTTGCAATTTGGCCTTGCTGCTCTAATTTCTTAGCATGGTGTAAATGCTTTTTCAGCCCCTGCTCCACTTCAATACGCGTTTGCAATACGTGTTTTGTCAGCACGACACCAAAGTAAAACTTGGATAAATCTTCAAATTTAGCCTGCTGCTTCATGGCCAGCATGTATTTAGCTTCATCTTTTTGGCTTTTCGCTATATCTTGCGCAGCATTGATTCGCCCACCAGTGAAAATAGGCCAAATTGCACGAATTGAACTGGTAAACACATCGCGCTTCGTTAACTGTGAAGTGAACAAACTATCGGCAAGATCGGAAATCATGCCACCTTGGCTTCCTATTGGCGTACTCGCAGCAAGATCAGAAGGCTTAATTTCTACGGGCTTATCTAAGCGCGTGTAGTTGGCAGACATGGTAATTTTAGGCAGGCTTAAATCACTTGCCGCATCTTGCATATACTGGGTGCGGTCAATATTTGCACGTTCAGCTGCTAATGCATCGCTACTTTCAACAACTGTACGCCATGCATCATTAAAACTAACCGGTGCTGCGTGCGCGTTCGTCACACTAAGCAAGATGCTGACCAATGCGACAATAGGCTTCATTTTCATTATTAACCCTTATAGGTCTTTGTCTTTTGAACAACTTAAAGCCATTTTAGAGCATTTACTCTATAAAGTTCAATCTTGAATTTATAAATTGCAGCTAAAATATTCAATATTAAACAAAATGCTTATTGATAAGCTAACATCATAACGCTTCTAACAAATAGGAACACCCCCTAAAACCAGTAACTGAACAATGCTTTTTTGGTGGTATTAGAACGCTGGCCATTTAAATGCAACATGTTACCTATTGACGAACAAGCGATGAATCTGGCTCCTCAGTAGCTTAAAACACGGATAAATAGATCGACAAGGTATGATCACAGAGCATTTAACCGCAATGTATTCAGAGGTGTACGAAAAGGGAAAATTGATATAGTTAACAGCAAGTAGGCTGGGCTGTTTTATGGTTGATATGAGTAAATAGCAGGTGAAAAAAAGGCGGGTATCTACCCGCCGAACGTCATTTAAGCCTAATCAGCAATATCCCTATTGCAAAGAACCATTACGGGATAGAGAATAGCATTCCATATAATTACAGAATAGATGACTGTTTATATTGTGTGATCCAGATCACCTAATAAAATCGAGGGATAAAAAAACGGTCCACCTCAGTGAACCGTTATTCTTCGTTATCTTATTGGTCTATTTAGCCATCGAAATTAATGACTTACCAAATAGCCACTCGAGTTCTTTAATGCTAGCTTCACCGAAACGATCACGGCAAAGCTGGTATAAACGCTCAATACCACGCATAGCAAATTCATTTGAGCTTTCTGCTGTCACAATATGGTGGAAAAGTAGGCGTAGGATAGCTAAGAACTTTTCATCTTCTAACGCTGCAACCCAACTTGCAACAAACGCTTCAAGGTCTGATTCTAGTTCAAGCTTTTCAACAAATAATTTAAAAATCCGTCCATCCATTGCATTGGCGAAATCAGATTTTTTTGGAAAATGGTGGCTAATACCTGTGCGGGAAATGCCAGTTTGCTTACTTAACGTGGTGTAAGACATTTTGTCGTAACCTAACGTCAGCAGTTGATCAACAACCGCATCCATAATGGTTTGAATTGTGATTTCGGTATCTTCTTTACTACGCTTTGGCATATTGAATGACTCTAAAAATGTATTTGCCTAATCATGCAATCGGCTGATTAGTTGATATTTATTTCGCTGTTATCTGTTTAGTATTACAAAATGCTATTCCGTTAACCAGTATTCTGCCTGTTTTTTTTACTTTGATTCAAATAACATTGACGAAAACTAAAAATGCAAAAACAAAAATAAGAGTTTCATCACAAACCAAAATCTTAATATTTTGGCATATCGCTATTATCTACCAAACTTTTCAGCAGCTTCTTCTATATTACGGTAAAGATTTGTAGTCCAATATGGCAGATCGCTTGCTGCAATTAAAGGACCTTTTCGTGGATCTGTGGGGGAAATGACAACATCAACATTCTCAATACCAACGCTTTCCACCGCAATAAATAGCTCTTCAATCGCCACATCTCCCATTGCGAGACATCCTACCGATGATGCACGTCCGTGAATAAAAATATTCGAACCCGGTTTATGACGTTTTTCATTCTGTGCATGTTGGAGATCGAAACGGTTAGGATAGTTCAATTTCATTGATAAATGAAAACGGCTATTTGGGTTCAGTCCCACAACACGATACACGCCTTCCGGCACTTGTTTATCACCTTCGCGTAACTTAGGACCTAGCTCACCGCTTTGCTTTTTAACCGGATAACGCTTGATATAAGCCCAGTTTCCATCTTGCTTAGCCCACAACTCTAAAGCAGCGTCTTCCTTAATAGCAAATAGCCCTAATTTATCAGGAGGATAAGTCACACCCGATGCAGCAAATAAACGCGTTAACCGAGGAACAATAATGGGTGAATAACGTTCTCTCACATCAGCAACCGTACGCTGACCATGAGGAGGATAGTCTTGATATATGGAGGAGGAATAATTTGCGATGCATACCCAAGACGTACAAGCAAAGAGAATCCCAATTAAAAATCGATTTAACACCATTTTAGTATCGGTTCCTTCCGTTTGTCGTGTTAGGCAAGCTAACACTCAGGAACAGTTAAAAATCAACGTAAACTAACACGACTAAAGCATAATGCCACAGGGTTAGTAGCACGTTTTTAGCGGTTGAGCTCACCCAAGATAATGCCTCACATACAAAAAACGTCACAAGTTTAAATAAAAGGCTAACAATTAGAAAATACCACCTAATAAGGCACAAAATGAGGTAAAAAATAGCTCACCTTAAAAAGAAAACTGACTTTTATTAGCTAATTCTCAAAATAGCAATTTATTATAAAATTAAACATTTTTTTTACAGTTTTCTGGCAACTGCCTCCTATAATTAACTTGACCGACCAGTTTTAATTAGATTAGATTTAACAAATGCGTAACAAACAAGGATGAATTTGTATGACCTTACCTCTTTCTGCGGATCGTTTAAAGGAAACCACTATGCTTCAACCTCTACCCCATGAAATGATTTTGAAGTGGGCAGAAGAGCGTGCTGATGAAATTTACCTTCGTCAAATTATCAATCGGAAATTTGTTGATTATTCTTACGCTGATGTTGCGGACAAAGCACTAAGACTTGTAAGTGCGCTACGAGGCTTAGGTATTCAACCCGGTGATCGCGTTGCTCTTGCTTCAAAAAACTGTGCCGAATGGTTTATCTGTGACTTAGCAATGATGCTAGGGAGTTATATCAGTGTGCCTGTTTTCCCAACAGCAGGTGCTGAGACAATTGAACACTGCGTCACTCACAGTGAATCTAAAGTCTTGCTTATTGGTAAACTCGACGACAGCAAAGCCATTGAATCTGTTTGTCGCGATCTCCCAGATCTGATCACCATCGGCTTTAACTATGACAGTACACCAAGTTGTCAGTACCAATTTAATACGTTAGTAGAACAGCATGAACCATCAACTGATCGCCCGACTTATGAAAATGACGATCTCATGTCTATTGTTTATACCTCTGGTACTTCAGGGTTACCAAAAGGCGCGATGCTCAGCTATGGTGCATTTGCGTGGTCGTCACAGCGACTAATCGACCATATTGGTATGCAAGACGGTGAGCGTTTGTTTTCCTACTTACCACTAGCGCATATCACTGAGCGAGTGTATATTTTCGGGTCTTCCGTAATGGCCGGTATGCAGGTTGCGTTCCCTGAGTCACTCGATACCTTTATCGATGATGTAAAGATGCACCGACCAACCTTATTTATCTCTGTACCGCGTTTATGGACTCTATTCCAGCAACGTATTCAAGACAAATTACCGCAGCGTAAGCTCGATCTTCTACTAAAAATCCCATTCATTTCTGGTGTGATTAAACGCAAACTAGCAGATGGTCTCGGCCTAGATAAAGCGCGCGTATTAGGGTGTGGTTCTGCCCCCGTTTCACCGGCATTGTTACGTTGGTACGAACGCATTGGGCTGAATATTACAGAAGCATGGGGAATGACTGAATCCTTTGCTTACAGCACACTCAACCACCCTTTCCGAAGTGATAAAATTGGCTCGGTCGGTAACCCAGGCCCTGGCATTGAAATTAAGATTGCCAGCGATGAAGAAATTTTAGTGCGCAGTGAGGGGTTATTCTCTGGCTACTACAAAAATGAAGAAGCCAGTAAAGAATGTTTCGATCAGGATGGATGGCTTCACACTGGTGATATTGGCTCGGTCGATGACGAAGGCTATATCACTATTGAAGGCCGTAAAAAAGACACCTTTAAAACAGCGAAAGGTAAATTTGTTTCGCCAGTACCTATTGAAAAACGCCTATTCGAGTTAAGTAACGTCGAAATGATGTGCTTAATCGGTTCGGGCATGCCTGCACCTGTCTTATTAGCCATTCCACACGAATTCCCGAACTTTGATCGCAAGCGCTACGAAAAGAAAGTGCATCACGTGATTGATGTCATCAACCAAGAGCTGGAATCTCACGCGAAGATAAAAGGCGTGTTGATGATCAAAGAACCTTGGAGTATCGAAAACGGCGTGCTTACTCCTACGCTTAAAATTAAACGCCATATCCTAGAAAAACGTTATCAAGAGATTGGCAATGAATGGCCTAAAGGCCAGCTGGTACAGTGGGAAGAATAACCTCTCAATGTAACCTCTTAACGAATCACTAGAACGCAAAAGGCGTAACCGCACTTCTAATTCCCTAGAAGCTGGTTACGCCTTTTTCTTTATGCTTTACGCATACTGTCATCACTAAACTTGGCAGCCGCCTTAAACAACAAAGCGGTCAACTGCTGTTTTCAATTGCTCTGAGCTTGCGCTTAATTGCATGCTGGTTGTCGTATTTTCCTGCGCAGAACCAACACTTTTGTGTACCACTTCGCTTATATTATTTAAGTTCTGTGATACTTCACTCGTGACTTGGCTTTGTTCTTCAACGGCAGCCGCAATCTGTGTGCTTGAATCAAGAATCAACTCAATGTCGGCCATTATTTGAGTGAGCCTTTCTTCCGCAGATTCAGCTTGCGATACGCTATCACTACTGTGCCCTTGGCAATCAGAAATATTGGTTACAACCTGATTCGTTTTCGACTGTAACGTTTCAATGATTTGGCTGATTTCAGCCGTTGAATGCTGCGTACGTTGCGCCAACGTTCGTACTTCATCTGCTACAACAGCAAAGCCACGCCCCTGATCGCCTGCACGAGCAGCTTCAATCGCTGCGTTCAGTGCTAATAAGTTGGTCTGTTCTGCGATATCACCGATCACATTCATCACGGCTCCAATATTGTTTGAAGCTGTCGATAGCTCATCAACAAGTTGGTTCGTTGAAGAAAGTGAAGATGACAGCATATTAATCACATTACGAGTATTAACAACTTCATCCAAACCACTTCGTGCTGTGCCTTGCGCGGTTTCAGCATTACGTGCCGCGTTACCTGTTGTTTCAGCAATTTCATTGATGGTTGCCGACATTTCTGTTACCGCCGTTACAACCATTTCAGTTTCAGCTTGCTGTGTATTAAGGTCATTTTCAGCTTGAGAGCTACGATCACGGATACTTATCGCTTCATCATTAACGGTATGGCTCACCTGCTGCACTTCACGCATGAAGTTGTGTAGCTTATCTAAAGTCGTGTTAATACTTTTCGACATGCTACCAATTTCATCATCGCTCTCAATTGACGCACGTAGCGTTAGATCATTGCGATGATCAACATTTTCCATCATTTGCTGTAATCCTTCGATACGGCGAATGACATTACGTTTAGTTAACTCACTGATAATCAATAAGCCTGCGATTGCTATGAAGGCAAAAATGCTTGCGAAATAAAGCAGTGTATCAAGGTCCGAATCAACTTCATCAAAGATATCGTGAGCAATGCCATCAAATTTCGATTCAATACTGTGTGCAGCACTACGCGTTTGGCCACGCAAGCCATCCTTAGATGTCAGGCCTATACGATTAGAAAGCCTTTCAGCCTGAACTAATTGCTCCAACAAAGAGGCTAAATCTTGCTGGCCATCAATGTCTGAGTTTTCTTTCAATTCCGCCATAATGACGGCGCTTATTTTTTTAACACGAGCCAATTTTTCTGATGAGAACTTATTAGCAACATCACGCACTAAATTAGTCAGTTCAATATAAGCAACAAGCGATTCTTCTTGATGAAGGTGTACTGATAAATGCTCTGTTGTATCAATAATTTTAGGCACTAATCCCATTGCAGATTCTTCATGGCCTAATTGATTGTACATGTCTGACATTTTCAAGAAAGCCGCTACATATTGCTCAACTTCACGATCCATTTCGACCACAGGCGCTATATCAAAACCTATTGAGTCAGCAGCCCCTTTTAATGTGTCGTTTAATTCGCGGAAATGATTAGCTTGCTGATTGAATTTATCAATAGAGATTTGATCACGACGGATCATAAAGTCTTTTTCATAACGACGTAAATTCAAAAGAGATATTTCAAGTTCTTTCGCGACGCTGATTTGTGTGGTCATATCGAGTACACGAAAAACTGAAAAAATAGACAGCCCAAAAAGAAACAATACCAGACATGCAGGCCCTGTGCTTAAAAGGGTTAACTTACTACGAATTTTCATTAGAAACCTAATACGTTAATTTATTTATGCTGCCGACAGCCACACAAATAGTGCAGCGTCGAACTTAATTTTTGAGCTAATATACATGACTTAAAATACTCTGTCATAAAAAAGAAGTAACCTAGCGCAACCACTGCAACAACTAAAAATCAAAAAACATATAAAATCAATAAGATAAAACAGTAACCAACGAATCACTTTTCCTTTAAAGCATAGCGAAAAACATTGCTAACCTCACAGATACCATCATCCAAACAAACAGCAAGCCAACAAAAAGCCAACGCATTGGTTTCACATAACCCCACAATATGGGTAACACACCCACCAATAAACAAAAAAGCCAACCTGAATGACAAGTTGGCTTTCACTGAGTGAGCATAAAGTATGCTCAATTCAAACTGATAATGCTTATTTCAGCGCGTTCACAATCGTATCGATGTTGTATTCCATCATTTTCAAATACGTTGGTGCAGGGCCTGTTGGCTCTGAAAGTGCATCTGAATATAGCTGTCCACCGATTTTCGCATCTGTTTCACGGCTGATTTGTTCGATCAGGCGATTATCAGAAATATTCTCTACAAAAACAGCTTTAATACCTTCGCTACGAATTTGCTTAATAATGTTAGCGACATCACCAGCACTTGCTTCGGATTCAGTACTTGTTCCCTGAGGCGCATGAAAATCAATATTATAATCTCGTGCCATATATGCAAATGCAGCATGCGGAGTAATCACACTACGTTTATCTTCAGGAATTAATGCAACTTTCTTATGTAATTCAATATCCAGTTTATCAAGCTGCTGAATATAGTTAGCAGCATTACGCTGGTAATCTTCAGCGTTATTTGGATCCACCTTCGTTAGACCCTGCTCAATATTTTTCACGTACACTTTCACATTTTTGATGCTATGCCATGAATGCGGATCAAACTCACCATGGGCATGGCCGTGATCGTGTTTATGGTCATGGTCATGGTCATGGTCATGGTCATGGTCATGGTCATGGTCATGGTCATGGTCATGGTCATGGTCATGGTCATGGTCATGGTCATGGTCATGGTCATGGTCATGGTCATGGTCATGGTCATGGTCATGGTCATGGTCATGGTCATGGTCATGGTCATCATGGTGGCCGTGTCCGCCACAAGAACAACTATGTCCTTTTATTACTTCAATACCGTCAGCCGCTAAAACTTTATTGCCTTTAAAGTTCGATGATTCCAATAGGCGAGGCATCCAACCTTCAAATTCAAGCCCATTCATCACAACTAACTGTGCTGATGCTATAGCCTTAGCATCCATCGGCGCTGGGTTATAGACATGTGCATCACCATTTGCTTTTACTAAGTTAGTAATAGCAACATGATCACCACCCACTTGCTGAACAAGGTCACCCAACACAGAAAAACTGGTAACAACAGGAACTTTTGTATTGGCCATTACTGCTGAACTACAACCAAGCCCAAGCGCAATCATTGAAACTGCGAAAGTTGCTTTAGACATTTACTTCTCCTTTAGATTAATTTGCAAATTGCTTCAGCAATAAGCCGCCATGTCGCCCTATCAATAGCGACACGATATACATTCCACCTAGCACCAACACAATAGCTGGGCTGGTTGCCAAGCTAGCGTGATACGATAAAAACAGACCGAAATAACAGCTCACAACAGAGGCAACAAAGGCTATAACCAGCATGACGCCTAAGCGGGCCGTCCAAAAACGTGCAATCGCGGCAGGTAGTATCATTAACCCAACTGCCATTAGGGTGCCTAAAGCATGGAAGCCTGCCACTAGGTTCAACACAACCAAGAGTAAAAAGCTGTAATGTGCAACTGAACTTAACTTACTCACAGTGCGGAAAAAGGCGGGATCCACACATTCCATGACAATTGGGCGGTATAAAATGGCCAGCATAAGCACCGAGATAGTTGCGATCGAAGTGAGCAAAATCAGCGCATCATCGTTCAGTGCTAATGTGGAACCAAACAGGACATGCAACAAATCAACATTGCTGCCTTTTGAAGAAATAATCAGCACGCCCGTTGCTAATGAAAGCAAGTAGAACGCCGCCATGCTCGAGTCTTCTTCCGCATGGGAGTGCCGTGCAACAATGCCCGCTAAAACCGCAACGATACACCCAGCAACAACACCACCGATTGTCATAGCGGAAACCGACAGACCTGAAATCAAAAAACCAATCGCCGCCCCCGGTAAAATCGCGTGTGCCATCGCATCACCCGTCAAGCTCATTCTGCGCAAAGTCAGAAACACGCCTATTGGGGTCGCACTTAAACTCAAAACGACACACCCCCATAATGCACGCTGCATGAAAGAGAAGTCAGAAAAGGGTTCGATAAATAAAGAGTAAAAATCAGGGCTCATGCGACTTGGCTTTTATTGGAAAATGGTTCAATAGGTGATTGCGCTAAATGTTGGTACCCCGCAGCAATCAAATTCGTTGATGACAGAGCGATATGCGCCTCACCTTTAGCTATCATTTTGGTTGCTACTAACATCACTTGCGGAAAATATCGCTGCACTAAACTAAGGTCATGAATAACGGCAATAACCGTTTTGCCTACTTGCTGGCAGCTACGGATAACCGCAATCAAATCTTCGATGGTTTGCGCATCAATCGCATTAAAAGGTTCATCAAGAAGTAAAACATCTGCATCTTGTACTAACATTCGAGCAAACAACATGCGTTGAAACTGCCCACCAGATAGCTCACTGATTTGACGTTCCTCCATCCCTAACAAGCCTACCGTTTCTAGCGCTTTGAAAATCCGTGCACTCTCTTGACGATTAAATGCTCGCCAAAAACTAAGGCGTCGCCATGCACCCGCAGCCACAAACTCACGCACTGTGATAGGAAACTGCTTATCTATTTGGCTGCTCTGTGGTAGATAGGCCACATCTTTTAAACTGTATTTCCCTAATGATATATTTCCTTCACTTGGCTTAATCTGGCCCATGATGGTTTTTAGTAACGTTGATTTCCCTGCGCCATTTGGACCAACAATAGCCAGAAGTTCCCCTTCTTTGATTGTGGTCGACACATTAGCCAACGCCAGTTCATCTCGATAGCGAACTGATATATTTTCTATTGATATCATTTAATTAAAACCATTCAACCAGATGTGAGAGCATAAGCCATAAGATGGCTACACCACTTAAAGCAGCAACCAGACGAACAGGTACGCTTGTTAGCAAAAGTGACATGCCGCATGATTGCAATGTTATATCATCACAATCAACATCGACATTGAGAGGGGATTTACTTTGTTTCATGGCTCACTAATTTCCAATCGCTATTTGATATAAGCATCACAAACGCACTTACAGCATCAAGCTCAATATCGTTATAATATAACATAACAAATAAAGGCATGGCTACTTGTTTAGAATTGCTCTCATTTAACATCTGGTAAGAGGCTTAGCACTTCCCTTTGACGATACTATCAAAAACACACAGAAGATTTAACGACAAATCAATTTGAATTTAATGCAATGGCGAGATAACATCCACATTTAGCGCATATGACATTGAGCATAAGAGAGGCCCTGGAAATAGAAATACATTTGCAATCGCACTCGCTTTGTTCAGCGCCTCCAAATAAGTGTAAGCAAGCCTGTATAACCCTAGGTATACCCTACCGAAATTGCTGTAAACATGTTATCTTTCACCTCAATAAAACAACATACATAATTCTCTTTAAAGGCCAAGCCTAGCCATGACTTCAGCCAATCATTCGCCAGATAAAAACTCAACGCCTACCAGTAGCAAACCTGAAAAAAAATCATGGTTTCGCCGCCTATGTACTTGGCTAGTCGGTACCTTCAGCATTATCTTTCTTGCGCTTATTATTGCGCTCACTGTTGGTATAAAAATCGATCTTACCCCCTACCGTGATCGTATAGCCCAAATGATTACCGATAACCTTCATCGCGATGCGCATATTTCGGGTGATATTGAGTTACTTATCGGCTTCAGTCCTGAGATCAAGATCAACCAAATTGAAATCGCAAATATAGAGAGTATGCCTTGGCAACCTATGCTGACCTCGGGGCATATTTCAGCCAAAATTAACGTACTCCCACTATTACAAAATACGCTCTCTATCGACTATTTGGCACTTAACGATATCAGTGTGCTGCTTTTTAAAGATTATGAAGGCAAGGCAAACTGGCAATTCGACACCACTCCACCAAGTGATAACGCGCAAGTAAGCACTAACAAGGACCCGTTAAGTTTTCACCTTAAGATTGGCGATCGCATCACTGCTGAAAATATCAACCTTGTTTACGATGACCAGCTACAAGGCAGCTATTTTGATTGGCAACTCAATAAGCTGGACTTGCAACAACGCGACGAACAATGGCATCTAACAACGCAAGGCTATGCACTTGGGCAAGAGTACAACTTGTCTCTTGATGGTGATTTAGAAGACATTATCAATCAGCAAACCGGTAACGTTTCTATTCAAGGCGCATTTGCAGGGGCAAAACTCGCGATAGATGCGAGCCTACAACCGCCACAATCGGGAGAATCAACCGCGAGTGTTAAACTTGATTGGCAAAACACTCAACCTATTGAAGACTTACTGGGTTTAGATGTTAAACACGTCGCCCCGCTTTCTGTCAGCACGAATATTTCTGCATCTGTGAATCACTTATTTGTGAATGATGTAAAGCTACGTAGTCCAATAACTTCAGCAGATGGCCACTTTGCCATTGAGTTAGGTAAGCATAACTTCATTGATGGTCAGCTAGACATCCCTGTGATTGATCTGCGCCCTTGGTTACAGCCAGAACCTGAACCACAAATGATGATGGCATACTCTAGTGCTCCCCCACAGAAGTCACCACTGCAACAGGCACTTGATAAATGGTTAATTGAAACCACAACAAAGCTAGGTATTCAAATCGGTGAGATCAAAGGCTTAGGAACAAGTATTGAAAACCTATCACTGAACGTTGAAGGTGAAGCAGGTAAATTATCAGCGCCTATGACAGCAGATATTGCACAAGTGCCTTTCCGGGGTAATGCCACGATTGATGCGACTGAATGGACATCTAATGTAGACATCCAGCTAGGTGCAACTAATTCACCACTCGGTGAAATGGCGCGTTGGTTAACAGGGATTTACGCGGCCAAAGGTCACCTTGAAGATGCTAAACTACAGGTTAAAACGTCAGGGACGAAATTAAGTGAATGGCTGGATAACAGCGAAATCGCACTTTCCATTGATCAAGCCAACGTGAATTGGGCTAAAGCTGCAACCTTCAGCATTGACAAAGCACGCCTTAATGCTGGTATGCATCTACCGTTTAAATCATCGATCAAAGGTGAATTGATGGGGATCCCTGCACATATTTCGGCGCAGGCAGGTACGCTCGCCGATATTATCGAACGCCGTGACTGGCCAACTCAATTAGATTTTGAAAGCCCTGTATTAACAGCTCACGCCGAAGGTATGTTAGTACAAACTAACTGGCAAGAAGGCAGCCACTTTTCGTTATCAATCCAAGGCAATGATGCAAGTGCATTAAGCCCATGGTTAGGAACACAAACTCAGGTATCAGGCCCTATTGCTATTGAAGGTAAACTCGATTACCAAGATGGGCTAATTACACTACTGATGAATGATCTCACTCTCATGAATAGCCATGGTCAGATCGCGGTAAAATGGCGTCCTGAACCCGATAATCAATGGGCAGCAATCAGCGGTCAATTTTCTCGATTAGATTTCACACAGTTTGGCCAATTCATCAATGATGATGAGCTTCCTGAGGTTGAACAGACCATTCCTACACAAGGTGCAAACCTTACAATTCCATTACTTAGCGACGATATCGTTATTATTGATGCAGATGTAGATATTGCTATCGATACACTTGTATGGGCCGATCAGCAACTATCAGATATTGCCTTCAATGGAAAAATGCGTAACGGCAACATGCCCTCGTCGCCGTTTAAAATGCGTTATGCGGGCAGCAGCTATAACGGTGATATTTCACTGGATATTAATGCTGCAACCATTAACTCGCAGCTCAACCTTATCGTTAATAAACCAGACATAGGTCAAATAGCCCGAAACCTCAGCATTACTAACGATCTTGGTATGACATTAGATCAAGCCAAATTAGCAATCCGTCTATCAGGCCGCACTGTGCTTGAGTTAATGGAAATGGCAAAAATTAATGCGCAGCTAACCGGCGGACAATTACTACTTTCAGATATATACACAGGTAAAGCCTTAGATGTGTACTTAGCAAAAGGACAGTTTGCAACAGGGCCAACAACGGACACCACCCTATCCTTACAAGGTGAGGTGGCCAAACGCCCAGTTAAGCTTTTGCTGTCTTCAGTTTCGCTAAAACAAGCCAACGATGGTCGTAAAACACTCCCCGCTTCTATGGCCTTATCCATAGGTGATATGCATTTTAACGCCAACTCTGAATTGGCGCTGCCGCTAGACTTCAAAAAATTAGCACTAAACCTGCATGCTGAAATACCTAACCTTGAGCGTCTCAACCACTTCACTGGTGTGGCACTACCTCCCTACGGGCCGATTACCTTAAAAGCCCAATTAGCTTCAGATGAAAGTGGCTACCGCTTCCGTGACTTATTAATCAAAGTCAATAAGAGCCAATTAACTGGGCATGGCGATCTGCAGCCACAAGGGAAATATAACAAGCCAGATGTACGTGTTGCGTTAACCGCACCTTTTATCCAATTAGATGACTTCCAGGTTGGTCATTGGCAAGCATGGCTTGACGAAAATCATGCGCCAGAAGAAACAAGTACGCAAGCTCCACAACAAGCTAAAAGCCAACCATCCCCAGTGATCAGCCCTGAAGGCTTAAACTGGCTCAATGGTGATCTCAGGGTCGCGGTCAATGAAGTACGTTCAGGTAAAGATTGGTTAGGTGCGGGTTCACTTCACCTAAACCTCAAGAATGGGCATTTAGTGCTGGAACCCTTGCATGTGAAACTGCCAGGAGGCGATGTCGCTATTAATGCAAAAATCAAAGCACGTGGCGATATGTTCGACATTGATTTGCAAGGTAAAGTGGACAACTTCGACTATGGTGTTCTAGCGCGCCGCATCCAAAACGACACAGATATGTCAGGCAAAATCAGTACGAAATTCTCACTAACTAGCCTTGCCAATTCACCCGATACTTTAATGAGAAATGCCAACGGCTTTATCGGCTTTGCCGCTTGGCCTGAAGCGTTTGAAGCCGACCTGATTGATCTGTGGGCTGTCAACCTAACCGATGCCATATTACCAAGCTTTACCGATGAGAATAACTCAGTGCTGAACTGTGTCGCGGCAGGGGTTGATATCCGTGACGGTAACATCAAGCAACGCAATATGCTGCTTGATACCACGCGTATTCAAGTCAATGGTAAATTTGATGCATCATATCAAGATCGTAGTTTTGATCTCTACCTACGCCCGCAATCGAAGAAAGCCCAAATTTTCAGCTTACAAACGCCAATCGAAGTACATGGACAATTTGACGACTTCAACTTGAATGTACCGCTGTCTGCCATTTTCGAAACATCAGTGCGTTTTACCACCAGCCCTGTTATTTCACCAATTCGCTGGTTAATTGAAAAACCATTAGAGCGCGATGGCAGCAAGACCTGTGAGCTTATTTGGCAAGGCCAACAGTAGCGACATTTAAATACACATCAGTCGAGTAACGTCTTACTCACGTTGACAAGGCACGACAATATTCACTCTCAGCCCAAGCCGCATAGGTTTGGGCTTTTTCGTCTCAAACCCAATAAATCCTACTCAATGAAAACACGTACACTTAAAGCTAGCTTGATTAACTAAGGGCATTCTATGGCTTTAGTCTACCGTTATACGCTCACAGCATTACTTAGCTGTACAACTATAAACATTAGCGCAAAAGAAGGATGGGAGCTCAGCGCGGCACTCGGCATGTCATACAGTTTGGATCAAACCATTACGGTGAAACAAAATAACCAGCCCGATCTACTTGTTGATGGTCAGCGCGAAAGCAAGCCTTTCTCTGCCCCTTTCTATTATGCGTTACGTGTCGGTTTTTGGTGGGAAGATCAAGCGATAGAGCTCGAAGGGATTCATCATAAAATCTATGTAGAAGATAACCTTCCCCCTCCTTTAGAGAAGTTCGAGATTACAGATGGTTATAACTTACTGTACCTAAATTACGCTTATGCTTGGCAAGAGAGTCTTATCTTCCGTGCGGGCATTGGTAGCGTAATCGCGCATCCAGATATCATCATTGCAGGAGAGCGAACCCTTGGAGGCTACCAGTTTTCAGGATTAACAGGGCAAGTGGCTATAGAGAAAGAATTTGCACTCACGTCACATTGGTTGTTGTCATTAGAGGGCAAATTAAGTTACTCGCAGGCAGATATAGACATCAATAATGGCAGCATAGATGCACCCGATACCGCATTTCACTTAATCGGTCATATCAAATACAACTTCGGGTACTAATACCATACAAAGTATTCGCCAAAGATTAGCTTCACCACCTCAATACTAGTCTCCACTAACACAAAAGCCGCTACTTACTGATAAGTTAGCGGCTTGTTAGCTTTAAAGTCGCGATTCACCCATAGGCACAAAGATCGAATCGCTTAGCTTCTATTTTTTGGTGTCATCTTTATGCTCTGCACGGTAATACTCCCATGAGTCAACCAGCGTACCGTCTAGTAGTTTACATTGACCAAATTGACCGTCAGCATTTTCACCAATAAGATACTCACCGCCTTGCTCTTCACAGAAGACAGCAGAAGGATCAGCCATGCCTCGCATTGGTTGCTCTGCGTCTACATGATGCTTATTGAAAAATTCCCATTCTTCAACTTCAGTACCGTCTGCTAGCTGGCAATAACCCACCTGGCCATCAGCTTCGTCTTTGATAATAGAAACACCGCCTTGCTCTTCACAAAATACAGAAGCTGGATTTGCCATGCCAATCAACACTTCTCTACTAACAGCTTGACTGCCTTCACTATTGGCACAGAAATATTCCCAAGCTTCCACCTCAGTACCATCAGTTAGCTTACAAAAACCAACTTGACCGTTTTCGCCATCTTTATTGATATAGGTGCCGCCCTGTTCTTCACAGAAGACAGCTGAAGGATTAGCCATACCGATTGGCTGTTCAACCTTATCGCCATTGTGTTCGTTCATGAATGTCCACTCTTCAATCAAACGACCGTCACTCAACTTACAATAGCCAACTTGGCCACCGTCTTCATTCTTCATTACGACTTCTCCACCCTGCTCAACACAAAACTCAGAGGCTGGGTTCGCCATTGATGGCATGTTTTCTTGCGGCTTTTCAGCTTCTGAACACGCAGTAAGTCCAACGGTTGCCAATAAAACGAATAATAGTGTTTTCTTCATGAGTAAAAATCCTATGCTATTTTGTTTTACGATCATCAATCGAACATCGTTTTAATGACCATCGTTTGATGCTGTACTTTACGTTGTTTTGGGTTGATGTCAAACCATATTTATATGAATTATGACACAAATTAACAACCTAAACACACGTTATGTGAAACTTGAGGCACTGTTGCTTACAAATTTACTCTCAGCTTTAACAATAAACCGTGATTTATGGAATCAAGTACAAAAAATTAGACATTACGTTCTAATTTATACTTCAAACACTCAATAAATATACGTATTGGACATTATCTCTATTTGTATATGTATTCATTTTCACTCATAATATTGCGCCTAAATTAGCCAACAAACGGTTAAGCCAGAGTAGGTTGTGGTAAATGGAACAAAAAATATTAGTCGTGGAAGATAGTCGACCTTTTCGTAGGGCCATTGAGTCTGAATTAAGGCAAGCTGGTTTCTTACCTGTTTTTGCTGAAACCATTGCCGAAGCCGAGCAAGTACTCGACCAAGATACCAACTTCCTCTGTGCCGTTCTTGATTACTGTCTGCCCGATGGTCAAGATGGTGAAATTATCGATGTATGCTTATCTGTCGATATCAAGGTTATTGTATTAACCGCAATGATGGATGAAATGACACGTGAAAAAGTGCTCGCTAAGACCGTCATTGACTACATTCCTAAAGACAGCCCAAGCTGTATTTCTGCGATCATTCCAATTCTTCACCGTTTAGCGAAAAACAGTTCTCATAAAGTATTGCTCGTTGATGACTCTATTACAGCACGTAAATACACACGTAGTTTACTAGAACGTCAGTATCTCAATGTCATTGAAGCCAAAAATGGCGATCACGCGTTAGAGGTTATGCAGCAAGACAAGGATATCAGTCTTGTTATAACTGATTATGCGATGCCGGAACGCGATGGCGTAAGTTTAGTCAAAGAGCTGCGAAAAACATACAGCTTAGATAAATTGGCTGTTATTGGTCTATCTGGTAGTGATGAAGCATCACTAACCGCAAAATTTTTGAAAGCCGGTGCTAATGATTTTTTGACTAAGCCTTTCAATCAAGAAGAGTTTTACTGCCGCTTACATAGCACGCTGAACATTCTGGATTCAGAGCGTCGTTTGTACCATCTTGCGAATCAAGATTACCTAACGCAAACCTGGAATCGCCGCTATTTCTTTGACCATCCAATGAGTAAAAACCATCAGTCACCACGCTGTTTAGCCCTGATTGATATCGATAACTTTAAAGCTGTCAACGATAACTTTGGTCACCATATCGGTGACATGATCCTGATTGAGCTGGCGACCATTTTAAAAAATTACTTTCCCGATGCGTTAGTCTCGCGCTTTGGCGGTGAAGAGTTCTGTATTCTTTATGGTAACTCACCGCATATTTTCGAACAGCGTCTAGAAGCAATGAAAAATGAAATTGCGGACTCTGAACTCACCATTCTTAGTAATAAAATTCAATATACAGTGAGTACGGGTGTCGTCGCCGCTGAAGGTAATATTCATGACTTGCTTCGACGAGCTGATAACTGCCTATACAAAGCAAAATCTCAAGGCCGTAACTGTATCATTAAAGAACAACTCGCCTAGCTAACCCGAATGCTGCCTTTAACAAAGCATTCCCAAGAGCGATATGCTTTAGAGAGTTCATACATATGTCTCGTCCTAAAATACGTTGACGATTTTAGTAAGCCAGTAACGCAAGTTGCTGGCTTTTTTCATGCATTTTATTTGGCGTATCCATGCCAAGGCTAAGATGCGGCCTCATTTCGTTATACGTATATATAGACTCTTCAACAAGCGTTTTTAACTCGTTAAGACCTTTGCACTGAGTAAGCAAGAACTCTTGCTTGAGGATACCATTGACCCGCTCAGCTAACGCGTTTTGGTAACAGTCATATCCATCCGTCATTGATGGTATTATGCCATGCTTTTTAAGCTTCTCTTGATAAAGGCTAGAGCAATACTGAAGTCCTCTATCTGAATGATGGATTGTCGCATGACGATAACATCGAGTCTTTAGCGTCATATCTAAAGCCTTCACAACATCACTCGCTTTCATTTCATTACTGACTTCATACCCCATAATTTTACGACTGAAGGCATCGGTAACTAATGATAAGTAGTGAACGCCCTCGCTCGACTGAACATAAGTGATGTCGCTCACCAGAACCTCTTCTGGTTTTGACGGAACGACTTCTTTTAGCAAGTTCGGATGTTTTTTCATCCAGTGCCTGCTGTTCGTTGTTTTGGTGTAACTCCGTTTCGGCTTAACGAGTAAGCGTTCTTCTCTGAGGTAATTAAACAAAGCATCACGACCAAGTTTTATTCCCTTGGCTATCAGCTTAGGTTTCAGTAAGAAATAGAGCTTACGAGTTCCTAGTCGAGGCATGAAGCGTCTTAGTTCCAGTACCATTCCTCTCACAGGAGCAAGCTCAGCCTGACGAGTTGCCTCACGCTTTTCTCTCTGATAGACACATTGACGAGATATATCGAGCAATGAGCAAGCTTTACTTAAGCTTACTTTCCTCTCTTTTTGAAGGCTTCTTGCTCCTTCGCTATATACTTTTTTCTTAGCGACATCCCATGCTCAGCGTCAAGAATATCGACAACTCTGTTGAGAAGAAGACATCTAAGGCGTTCATCTTCGAGCTCTTGTTCAAGTCGTTTTATTTTCTGGGCCGGCGTTTCATTTGCTCTTGGTGATTTTGGCATCGTGTTCTTCCTTGGACAGGTAGTCCAATCCAATTTTCCATGCTTTCTTAACCAAGTAAGAACGGTCGAACGACCTTGTATGCCGTAAATTGATTGGGCTTGTTTATAGGTCATGTCGCCTTTTTCGATGGCGTCTACAACCTGTAATTTAAAGCCTAGTGTGTAATCACGCTGAGTGCGCTTAACGTAGTGTTTATTTGGAATGGTCATCATTAGTCCTCAATGTGTAAACACATTTCAGGACGGGACAATAATAAAAATAAGAAAGCCAGTTGATCGCTCAACTGGCTTTTTACTTTTCAAGCTCGAAACACTATTACTTTATATTAAACCTTTTAACTAAGCTTAATACTTATTGTGCTTCAGCTTCTTTCGTTTGCTCAGTTAAGTTATCAAGCTCAACAGGCAAAGTTTGCTTTACATAAACCCCAGGCGCTGGCATCAATACTGGGTAGCTATCACTGCCAACAGATCGAGCATCGACAGGTTCAGCATCAGTAAAACTATCTAACCACTTATCCCAGTGTGTCCACCATGAACCATCTTGGCGATCAGCGCCTTTCAACCAAGCTTCAGGGTCGTCGCCTAGCTCATCATTCACCCAATAACCATACTTATTCTTTGCAGGGTGATTAACAATACCTGCAATATGGCCTGATTCACCTAGAACAAATGTTGACTTACCACTTAAATGGCGTGAACCTCGATAAGTCCCCTGCCACAGGGCGATATGATCTTCTATGGTCGAGATAAAGTAGGTAGGCACTTTAATCTTGCTCAAATCAATATCAACGCCACCAATTTGCACACCTTTCGGCTCTACCAATTTATTCTCTAAATAGAACTTACGCAGCAAAGTATTATGGCAAGAAGCGGCAACATTGGTACTATCGCCATTCCAGTACAATAAGTCGAAATCGATTGGACTATTACCTTTAAGGTAATTATTGATGTAATAATTCCAATACAAGCTATTTTCACGCAGCAGACTGAAAGTTACGCTCAATGAACGCCCATCCATATACCCTTTTACTAGGTTCTCCGCCTCAATAGCAGAGATGATAGGATCATTAATGTAAGCGCCAATTTCACCTGGCTGAGAAAAATCGAGTAGCGTCGTAAAGAAAGTAGCGGACTTCACGCGGTTACGCATACGCTTTGCAGAGTAATACGCTAACGTAGAGGCCAATAAGCTACCACCAATGCAATAACCAGCCGTATTTATTTGCTTCTGCCCCGTAATTTCAGATACCGCATCGATCGCTTTCACCGTACCATCTAAAACATAGTGCTCAAAGTCGACATCCACCATAGATGCATCAGGGTTACGCCAAGACATCATAAATACTGTATGCCCTTGTTCCACCAGCCAGCGTACCATCGAGTTCTTTTCACGCAGGTCAAGAATGTAGTACTTATTAATAAATGGCGGCACAATCAGCAATGGCGTAGCATTAACTTGTTCAGTCAGGGGCTTATATTGAATCAGCTCAAACAGCTCATTCTTGAACACAACATCCCCTGCTGTGTTTGCAACATTCGTCCCTAGTTCAAAGGCACTGTCATTCGTCATACGAATCTTGAGCACGTCAGCACTAGCTTGAATATCTTCTTGTAATAACTCCATCCCTTTTACTAAGTTTTCACCATTACTTTCAACGGTTAACTTCACCAACTCAGGGTTAGTCGTTACAAAATTTGTAGGCGAAAGCGCATTGATAGCCTGACGAGAAAAGAAGCTTAATCGCTCCTTGGTTTTGTCATCTAAGCCTTCAATGGCATCAATACTTTCTTGCATCGTGTTGCTATATAGCAAATACGATTGCTTAATATAGTTATAGAACGCTTCATTTTCCCATGCTGGGTCGCTAAAACGCTTGTCATCTTTTGCAGGTTTAACGGCGGCATCTTCACTACCGGGTGTCATGGTAATGTTCTGCCAAATTTTCATTTGATTTTCCCACCAATTCATCTGCACTTTTGCAAGCGCGGCAGGTTGTGCAGCAGCTTTCTCAATCAATTGCGTCGCATCATCTAGATTAACTTCATTGAGAGCTTTATTGAGGGGGGTGTTAATGGCTGCCTTGCCAGAATCCAATTCTTTCCACCACAGCTGATTCATTTCTTGGAGCTTGGCAAAGTAGTCCGAAAAGAAGTTTTGATCCATGTTAATGACCTCGTTTATGGACTAAAAATGCCGCCTAAAAAAGGCGGCATTACGGTCATTCACTTATGCTGTTGGTGTTGCTTGTTTTACATTTTCAGCGACAAGCTCTTCAACATCTGTTTTAAATTCTTGAGCAATAGACTGAAACTTATTGCTATCGTCCATCAACTGTTGAGACAGTTTAGTCAATGTTTCTAGTTGCTGACTATTGAAAGCAGTCAAAGATTGAACATCTTTTACTTCACCAACGGCTTTAAGTTGAGATAACCCTAGATCGCTGTATGCACGAACAGCGGCTAATTGTAGTTCCGTAATATCTTCAACATTCTTAGTAAAAAGCTTGTTGAATTTCACGTATGGTGCCAGTGTTTTCTCTGTTTGCTCTGAGAACGATTTGAACATTTCCGTATACATGTTTTGTATCCTTAATCATTAAGTAATAAGCCGGCTTCAAGCATCACTATGCCATGTCGCTATCCACCCGTACGTATCATTGGTTAAACACTTTTCAATACAATGGCAGTACCCATACCACCACCGACACACAAGGTTGCAAGACCATATTCTGTGTTACGACGACGCATTTCATGAAGCAGGCTAACAATAATTCGGTTACCTGATGCTCCCAATGGGTGGCCCAGTGCTATCGCACCACCATTGACATTTGAACGCTCAGCAATGTCTTCTACTTGCACATTCAATTCATCCGCTAACTCATGCAATACCCCTAGCGCTTGGCCAGCAAACGCTTCATTGAACTCAAACAATCCAACCTGATCAACCGACAAGTTAGCTTTCTCGAGCGCCTTCATTACTGCAGGAACAGGGCCTAAGCCCATTACTTCAGGGGCAACACCTGCTTGCGCATAACTTTGAATCTCAGCAAGCGGGGTAAGACCGTATTTTTTTACTGCCGCTTCAGAAGCAACAATAACCGCACTGCCACCATCATTGATGCCAGAAGCATTACCCGCAGTAACAGAGCCTTCTTTATTAAAAGCAGGACGCAGCTTAGCTAACCCTTCAATACTCGCATCGGCTTTTGGGTATTCATCTGTATCAACAACCGACGTCTTACGACGTACCGTCACTTCAACAGGTGCAATTTCATCTTTAAACGTCCCTTGCTCAATTGCAGCTACCGCACGTTGTTGGCTAGCTAAAGCAAAGTTATCTTGCTGCTCTCGTGTCAGCCCGACTTTCGCAACTACGTTTTCAGCAGTAACACCCATATGATAATTATTAAAAACGTCGGTTAGTCCATCAGCAATAAGTAAGTCGGTCATTTCCAAATTACCCATTTTCTGCCCATCGCGAACTTTCGACGACACACAAAACGGAATTTGAGACATGCTCTCAGCGCCAGCAGCAACCACAAGGTCCGCATCCCCTGCTTTAATATGAGCAGCTGCATCCATAACGGTTTTCATACCACTACCGCACACCATGTTTAAGCTATATGCTGGCACTTCGTTCGGTACACCTGCATAGAGTGCCGCTTGACGACCAGGCCCCATGCCTTGACCTGCGCCAACAACGTTACCAACAATCACTTCATCCAGATTCGCCGGTTGAACATTGGCTTGCTCGATTGCAGCTTTAATTGCTATAGCCCCTAATTGTGCAGGAGAAACAGATTTCAGTGCGCCATTAAAGCTACCAATTGGGGTACGCTTTGCTGCAACAATAAATACTTTTGCCATTTCCAATTTCCTTTATTCCATTAAAAGAATGCACAATTAGTGCATGTACAAGCCACCGTTAACATTCAGGGTTTCACCTGTAATATATGCAGCTTGCTCACTGGCTAAGAAAGTAACAGCAGAGGCAATTTCTTCGGGCTTTGCTAAGCGCTTCATTGGAATTTCAGCTTTAATTCCATCAAGCACTTCTTCTCGAATAGCTTCAACCATAGGTGTCCCTGTATAGCCGGGTGCAATTGCATTTACCGTCACACCTGAACGCGCACCTTCGGCAGCAAGAGCTTTGGTAAATCCAATCATGCCGGCTTTTGCAGCAGAGTAGTTTGCTTGCCCAAATTGACCTTTGAGACCATTCACTGATGTAATGTTAATAATGCGCGCATTCCCGTGTTCACACATAGATGCAAACAATGGTTGTGTTACATTAAACAGGCTATTTAAGTTCGTATTAATGACATCATTCCACTGCTGTGCAGTCATACGTTTAAACGTCGTATCTCGTGTAATACCTGCATTGTTTACCAAGACATCTATGTTGCCTTCTTCCTGCAATAATGTTGCAAGCGCCTCTTCACAATATGCAGCATCTGTAACATCCAACGGAAGTAAACGAACTTGCTCATCGGAATAATTATTCGCTTTGAACCATTCCTTTGCACACGCTTCATTTGTAGGGAAGTATGTCGCAATCACACGAAAACCAGCCGCAACCAAACCATCCGTAATAGATGAACCAATACCACCTTTAGCACCTGTAACTAATGCTTTCTTTGCCATGAACACAGACTCCTTTCTTCCCTTAATGAGAACACACACTACTGATATACAAGTAAAATAAAACTCGCACGCCAATATTAGGTGTATTTCTGCCAACCAAAATGGTGTTTACGTTTTATCTGAACTTGCCAATATCCTAGAGTTGTTTAAATACACTTCCGTGATAAATTTATTGCATATTTATTATAAGAACACAGAGTCATATAGTTATCAACACACAGCATGAATGGTCGTACCAATATACCTGAATAGAATCACACTTATTATATCTATCAATAACAACAGTAATGTTACGTGATTTTTAATATGTCGTTTTCTTATCAGGTATATTTAGGCAAAGTGCGTTCTGAATGATAGTTAAGCTATTCTTTATACTGTGAAAAACGGGGCTGCTATCTACGCTAAAAATAATCATGCATATAGGATGATCCCCAACAACTTAAAACAGCTCACGAGAAACCCAGCACCCAAAAAAGATTAACCATCAAACCAAAATCACTTAATTCAAGGGAGGCATCTCTATAAATCATATTTTTTAGATTGATTTCTAACGGCTGTTACATAACTAAAAGCCTACGATATACAGGGGTAGTGATCATGTTCCCGAGCTTGAAACAATAAATATCTGTTCTTTCTAACAGGCTTGTCGTAAAGGTTAAGTTGGAGGGATGCTTGATAGTGATGAAACATGATCTGAAAGAAAAATGAAGCGTTAGACAAAGCATAGAAAGAAGATTTAAAGTGTTTAATTCTGTTTATTTATCTCGAACTAATTTCGTTTTATTTAGTCATATCAGGTATTAAACCTATTTTGTCTATCAACAAGGACAATCTACTCCATGCTAGCAGATACATTTCAACGCCTTAATACATACTTAGAAAGCCAAGTAATCGGTCAACCCGCCTTAGTGAAACAGCTACTTATCGCCCTACTAGCTGATGGACATATTTTGGTTGAAGGCCCTCCAGGACTAGCAAAAACACGTGCAGTAAAAGTATTGTCAGACTGCATTGAGGGTGATTTTCATCGAATTCAATTTACACCCGATCTTCTGCCTGCCGATTTAACAGGCACTGATATTTTCCGCCCAGAAACAGGGGAATTTACGTTTCAACCGGGTCCTATTTTTAATGCGCTCGTCCTTGCCGATGAAATAAACCGCGCACCAGCAAAAGTACAAGCTGCAATGCTAGAAGCCATGGCAGAAAAGCAAATCACAGCAGGCCGTAACACCTACCCACTGCCCGATCTTTTTTTAGTAATGGCAACGCAAAACCCCATTGAGCAAGAAGGTACGTACCCATTACCCGAAGCACAACTTGATCGCTTCTTACTGCAATTAAACGTTGACTACCCTAGTGAAGCCAGCGAACTTGATATTCTTCGTCTTAACCGTGGTGAAGCCCAAGGACTTGAAAAACCTGAAGCGGTTCATGTCACAAAAGACACCATCTTTGAAGCTCGACAAGCCGTGCTGAACACGTACATGGCCGAAGACATTGAGCACTATATTATTCGCTTAATCATGGCGACACGTCAGCCAGAACGTTATAGCGAGCAACTCAATAACTGGCTTCAAATGGGCGTTAGCCCGCGTGCAACGCTCGCTTTAGATCGCTGCGCCCGTGCTCATGCTTGGTTAAGTGGCCGTGATTTTGTTACACCTGAAGACGTTCAACTCATGGCCTACCCTGTTTTGCGCCATCGCTTATTGCTCAGTTATGAAGCTCAAGCTGAAAGCGTTAAACCAGACACTATTATTGCAACCTTAATTGAACAGGTTGCCAGCGTATGACGTTAGCAACACCGCACACCACGTTACCGCCACACAGTGACGGCATCCGCCTCTGCCTTGCTGAACTTTTGCAATACAAAGATCAAGCTGTACGTTGGTTACCGCCTGCGCAAAGTATTTGGTCGCACTTAAACGGTAAACATACCAGCCGCCAAAAGGGGCGTGGGATGAATTTCTCAGAAGTGCGCCCCTATCAGGCTGGCGATGATATTCGCGCTATAGATTGGCGTGTCACTGCACGTACGGGGAAAACACATACCAAGCTATTCACGGAAGAACGTGAGCAACCTGTTATGTTATTGATAGATCTCAGTAGCAGTATGCAGTTTGGCTCGCAGCTTATGTTGAAATCGGTTCAGGCTGCGCATTTTGCCAGCCTGCTTTGCTGGCTCACTATCAAAGAACAAGATCGCATAGGGGCGATTGTTTATAACGGTAAAACGCTGCATGAAATAAAGCCAACAGGCCGTCAACAAGGTGCTTTGCGTGTAATTAATCAATTGATTGCTAGCCAAGCACACATCAATACGCATACTCATGAAGTCAACGAAGCGGATACTCAACCCAATATCCTCTTTTCTGAGGCACTCCGTCATCTCAGCCATTTATGTCCCAAAGGCAGTGAAATCATAATTGTCAGTGATTTTCATTCACTAAAAGCAGATGACAAACAGTCTCTGAGCCGATTGCGTCACCATAATCGTATTCAATTTGTGCAGATCCATGATCCCTTAGAGCAAGGCATCACGGCATTTCGTGGGACAGAGCAAGTGGCAGATCAAACTCAATCTGTTTGGCTTAACTTTGCCGCTGCGACGACCCGAGAGCAATTAGGGAACCAATTTCAGCATCAGCAAGCGTTAATCAAAACGCTCGCGAACTCATTGGCCATTCCCTTGTATAGCCTTAATGCCGCTTTACCTTTACTTCAGCAGCTTGGACAACAAAAAGGGCAATCATAACTTATGTCAGTACAATCAACACCGACATTGCCACTTGCTGACATTGTCTTACCACCACCACCTAGCCAATGGCTCTTTGCTTGGGGTTGGTGGATGCTCGCTATCCTATTACTGCTTGTTATAGGGATCTTAGTATGGCGTGTGCGTCACTACAGACTAAAGCATAAAGCTCAAAAAGCCGCACTCGCTTTACTGTCGCAATACCGTACTGATGGCACATTAAGTGACATTAACACTGTACTTCGCCAAGCAGCCTTGAGCTATTTCCCACGTGAGCGTGTTGCTTCACTAACAGGTCATGCTTGGTTAGCTTTTTTAGATCAGCAATATACAACGCCTACTAAAGCTGGGTTTATTAACAATGAAGCCATTTGGTTACGCGGGCTATTCGCCATGAACAAACTCACACCAGAAGAATATCAGCAATGTTACCGCTTAGCAGAAACATGGTTAAAACATGCACTACCGCCCTCACTGAATAAGCCATACGCTGGCATCAGCAGTCGTAAAAAGAAAACGGAGAGTAACCGTGTTTGAATTCACCTGGTTCTGGGCTGGCCTGCTATTACCACTGCCCTACCTTGTCTATCGGTTTGCTAAACCTGTCCACCAACAAGCGGCAGTTACCCTACCCCAATTGCCCGACGGTATTGGCCAACACCAGAAACGTAGCCAAATCGGCTTAATAACTATGTCACTGATCTGGATTGCACTCCTCACCGCCCTTGCACGACCTGTTTGGTATGGTGATCCTATCGAGATCAACCCCGATCACCGTGACATGCTTCTGGCCGTCGATCTGTCTGGATCCATGTCGATCCAAGATATGGTGACACCATCTGGCGAGAGCATAGATCGTTTAACCGCCGTTAAAAACGTCCTCACTGATTTTATTAAAGCACGTAAAGGCGACCGACTGGGCTTAGTGCTATTTGCTAACCATGCCTATTTACAAACACCACTAACGTTTGACCGCAAAACCGTTGAGCAGCAACTCGATCGCACTGTACTTGGATTAATCGGTCAAGCAACGGCCATTGGCGAAGGTTTAGGCGTAGCGACCAAAACCTTCATTAATAGTGAAGCCCCACAGCGAGTGATTGTTTTACTCAGTGACGGGGCCAACACCGCAGGTGTCATAGAGCCATTGGAAGCTGCAAAACTCGCAGCCGAAAGTAATGTCACTATCTATACCGTTGGGGTAGGTGCAGAAGAAATGATCCAACAAGGATTATTCAGCAATCGGGTAGTCAACCCATCACAAGATCTAGATGAAAGTATGCTAACGCGCATTGCCGAGATGACTGGTGGGCAATATTTCCGTGCACGTAACCCACAAGAACTCAGCAATATTTATCAATTAATTGATCAAATGGAACCCATTAATACTGCGCAGCAAACATGGCGACCACGGGACGAACTTTTCCGCTTCCCACTCGCTTTTGCATTCGCTCTATCCTGTTTACTCGTTATTTTTAGGAGGGCTCGTGGCTAATTTTACCCTTCTTCATCCACTGTGGTTGTTAGCACTTATTCCGCTGGTCATCTTGCTACCATGGCTATATTCAGCACGCCAGAAAACCAGCTTAATTGCTCCACATCTTGCCAAGCACTTTGGCATTACACCACAAAATAACACCCGTTTTACTTACGGCTTAGCCATCGTTTGGCTGATCAGTATCATAGCGTTATCAGGGCCAAGTTGGCAGAAATCACCAGTACCTGCCTATTCGCTCTCTGGCGCCCGCGTGCTCGTGATGGATATGTCTCGATCTATGTATGCCACTGATGTAACGCCAAATCGCCTCACACAAGCGCGTTTTAAAGCACTCGATTTATTACCCGGTTGGCAAGAAGGCAGCACGGGGTTAGTTACCTATGCCGCCGATGGTTACGTTGTCAGTCCATTAACGCAAGACAGCACAACGCTGGCAAGTTTAATTCCGTACCTCTCTCCTGAACTTTTGCCTATTCAGGGCAGCAACGCAGCGGCAGGTATTGAAGAAGCGATTACCTTACTCAAACAAGCCGGCCATGCCGTTGGCGATATCGTATTAGTCACAGATGGGTTAAGCCAGAAAGAGTCGGAACAAAGCCTTACGCTGCTCAATAAGCACAAGTTTCGTTTGTCTATATTAGCAGTAGGCACTCAGCAAGGTGCACCTATTCAACTTGCTGATGGGCGTATTCTTAATGATCAACGAGGACAGCCAGTTATTGATAAAGTGGATCTCGACACCTTGTTACCACTCGTTCGTCAAACAGGCGGTACATTACAGCTCTCACAGAATGATAACCGTGATGTCGAAGCCTTAATTGCGCTGACAGCCAAACCTCAGCAGCAAGCAAATCAGAGTAAAGATAAAACACTCGATGAGCGTATCAATAATGGCTTTTGGCTCCTTTTTCCTATTTGCTTACTCGCACTATTTGGATTTCGCCGCGGTTTATTGGTTGCGATCCCCTTGGTATTACTGCCTGTGCACGATGCAAAGGCAAACCCTTGGCAAACAAGAGATCAAGAAGGCCTCTCCTTGTATCAACAGCAAGATTATAACGCGGCGGCAGAGCACTTTACCGATCCAGCGTGGCAAGGTGTCAGCCAGTATAAAAATGGCGACTTCCCCGCGGCTATCGAAACACTGTCATCACTAGATGATGCAAATTCCCGCTATAACTTGGGCAATGCTTACGCGAAAAATGGGCAGTATGAAGAAGCACTCAAGGCATATGATCAAGCCCTAAAACAGCAGCCTGACTTTGCCCAAGCACAAAAAAACCGTTCGATTGTTCAGCAAGCAAAACAGCAACAGCAACAGCAACAGCAACAGCAACAGCAACAAAAAAATAACCAATCGAATCAGCAGAATCAGCAGAATCAGCAGAATCAGCAGAATCAGCAAGATGCTAATAAAAGCCAGAACAATCAACAACAACCGTCTTCTCAACAGACAGAAAAACAAGGCGGTAAAGCTGATAAGTCGCAATCTTCTCAAATGAATAACGACAAGCAGCAAGCTTCTCGTCATCAAGAAGAAAAAGAGCCGCAACAAGCGCAACAATCGAAGGAAAAGGATCCATCCAGTAAAACGGACAATGCCCAAGCCAACGCAAAGGCAGAAAAAGAGAGCCAAGGCGCTAAATCAAACGGGAAAATCGCGGGTGAAAAAGACCCAACAGACAAAAATAACGCCTTGTCTGCCAGTAATCCTATTTTGAAAAAGCTCGAACAAATTCCAGATGACACGGGTGGTTTGATCCGCGCTCAAATTATTCTACAGGCTCGCCAGAAAGAGGCACCTGAAGCAACAGAGAACACATGGTAAGTAGAATGAAAAATGTTAGCCAGTCGCAACATCAGGTTGCGCTTTTCTCAGGGATAGCGTCACTCGCCCGCAGCTATGCACTACGACTCCTGCTTGGTGTATGTGCCTTACTGTCAGTATCAGTTCATGCTGCGCAAGTTGAAGCTACAGTATCGAAAAATATCGTCGCTGTGAATGAAGTCTTTCAACTCGTTATTGCTATCGACAGTAACGTCAACCCCAACTCGTTGGATCTCTCTGCATTAGAGGATAACTTCACCTACGGTCGACCAAGTGTCAGTAGCAATAATTCTTACACAAACGGGACGCTATCTAGCAGTACACAGTGGCGCATTGCGATTGCTGCCAAAAAAGTCGGCAATATAACGATCCCTAGCTTTCGCATTGGCGCAACGGCCAGTGAACCGATTGAGCTACAAGTGCTCAAGTCTGCTAATGCAACCACCAGCAACGAACCTAACATTAAGCTAAGTAGTTCACTCGACAAACCCAGTTTATATGTCGGTGAAAGTGCACAACTTACCGTTAGGATCCTAATTGCCGAACAATTGGATCAAGCCGCGTTAATCGCCCCTGAAGCTGAAGGCATCGATATTGTTCAGCAAGGTGAAGACAAGCAAGCCGAACGCATCTTGAATGGCCGCCGCTATATTGAGATTACTCGCCAGTATCAGCTGACGCCTTTTGAGAGCGGTGACATAGTGCTAAAAGGGGCGCAGTTCAAAACCAGCATTGTAAAAGGCAGCCGTGGTTTTGGGTCGACGCTAAGCGTGCCTTTTGAAAAGCAAGCCGAAAACATTACCCTAACAGTCAAACCTAAGCCTAAAAACTACCAAGGCTTATGGTTACCCACCGCTGATTTACAATTAGAGCAAACATGGCAGCCAAGCTCTACAACGGCCCGCGTGGGTGACCCTATCACTCGTACGCTAACACTCAGTATTAAAAATGTTGCACAGAGCAGCATGCCAAACCTCAACATTGATTACCCGCGTTCTGTTCGTGTATACAGCGAAAAACCGATATATAGCCAAGATAATGGCTACACGCGCATGGTCATTAAGCAGGTTATTATTCCTCGCGAAGTCGGTTCGTTAGCGCTGCCGCCTTTAGCCGTCAATTGGTGGAACACCCAATCTAACCAGCAACAAACTACCCGCGTAGAAGGTTTGGCTATTGATGTAAAAGAAGGCGATCTGAGTAATAGCGTGCAGTTACCGATCCTCAATGATCCATCCGTACAAACAACCAATGACACAGCCCGGCCTGTAGAAGTAAAAACAGTAAAAGACGCAGGGGTTTGGCCTTGGTTAACCGCTATCGTCACCTCATTGTGGTTACTAACAACGGGGTTCTGGTTGAAAGCACGCCAGCGTAACCTAACGCAGGTGCCTTCACCTCAACACGCTGGACACACGCGCAATGCCACACCCACAACAAACGAGCAAGTGTTCGCTCATTTGCTCGCTGCAGTCAAAGCAAACCAGCCAATTCAAGTTCAATCTTATTATCAGCAATGGCAGCGAAGTGATTTTCAAGCAAGTTACATTGCGCAGGTAGATAATGAGATAAATGCCATGATGAAAGCCCACTACAGCACCGACTCGCATACTTGGGATAACCAAGCATTAATTAAATTGCTAGAGAAAGCGAACAAACAGCGGCATCAAGCCTCAACTCAAAGTGCATTAGCACCGCTAATCCCATCAGATAGCAATAAGAAACAATAGCGAACTGTAATTTACAACAGCGAGCAAACATAAGCGGCTGCAATAAGCAGCCGCATGCATAAAAACACCCGGAATATATTCATCCAACCTATTGCAGTCTAAGTAATGCTTCCTGCTATTAGGAAGTAGCCTGCCTTACAATTTGTTACAAATAGCGATGATATTACGGCTGTCAAAATGCAAAAAGTTGCACTTACCCGCCAAGATTTAACAATTCATCATACTAATACACATATTAAAATCCTCACCATCCCCTGCCAACCTGGCTTATGCCTTGATCTCAATAATTAAAGGTAAATTAAGGTTAATCACGTGTTAAACAGTAGTTTCTAAAAAGATGACTGGCAATCAGTCTTAGATCCTGTTAAAAAATGTTTCGGAAGCAAGATAAAACGCTTCGACAAATATATAAAAATGCAGGATGTATTATGAGCCAAACACAACCCTTTCTCGCCCGAGTCGCCAATGGCAGTCTGGTTATCCAGATCATCATTGGTATTGTTGCTGGTGTTTTACTTGCAACTTTCAGCCCAGAATCCGCCACTAAAGCAGGCTTCTTAGGTAACCTTTTTGTTAGTGCCTTAAAAGCTGTTGCACCTATTCTTGTCTTTATTTTGGTAGCGTCATCTATCGCTAACCAGAAAAAAGGCGCGCATACCAATATGAAGCCGATCATCGTGCTGTATTTATTGGGCACCTTTATGGCAGCGGTAACCGCTGTAGCAATGAGCTTTCTTTTCCCGACCACTTTGACGCTTGTTGCTGACAGCACTAACGCAACGCCACCAGAAGGCATTGCCGAAGTGATTAACACTTTACTATTTAAGATTGTTGATAACCCGATCAATGCTCTGATGACAGGTAACTTCATTGGTATCTTGGCATGGGCTATCGCTCTTGGCTTTGCTCTTCACCAAGCAAGCGATGCCACCAAGCAAGTCTTCCACGACATGTCTAATGGTGTAACCCTGATTGTACGCTTCGTTATCCGTCTAGCGCCTATTGGTATTTTTGGCCTTGTTGCAAACACCTTTGCAGCAACAGGCTTCGCAGCGCTAGCTGGTTACGCGCAACTTCTCGGTGTATTGCTTGGTTCAATGGCAATCATTGCGTTTGTTGTAAACCCAATCATTGTGTTTGTTAAAACCAAACAAAACCCTTACCCACTAGTACTACGCTGTGTACGTGAAAGTGGTATTACAGCCTTCTTCACCCGTAGTTCTGCCGCTAACATTCCTGTGAACATGCAGCTATGTAAAGACTTAGATCTACACGAAGATACTTACTCTGTCTCTATCCCACTAGGCGCAACCATCAACATGGGTGGTGCGGCAATTACAATCACAGTGCTAACGTTGGCTGCTGTTCATACGCTTGGCGTACAAGTCGATGTTGCAACGGCACTGCTACTTAGTCTGGTTGCGGCTGTATCAGCGTGTGGTGCTTCAGGTGTAGCTGGTGGTTCTCTACTGCTTATTCCACTTGCATGTAGCCTATTTGGTATTCCAAATGAGATCGCTATGCAGGTTGTTGCTGTAGGCTTCATCATTGGTGTTATCCAAGATTCAGCCGAAACAGCGCTAAACAGTTCAACTGACGTTATCTTCACAGCCGCTGCATGCCGTGCAGCAGAAGCAAAAGAAGGTTCAGCACAAACCGTATAATGCCTCGACTATAGCGTTTTGCTAAACGTGGCTGAAACAAAAAACGGCAACCTCATGAGGTTGCCGTTTTTTTATATCCGTTATCATTGCATCGCAATGCGAGTGACAATAGAGACTTATTTAGTCAAATCTTTTAACTGTGAAGACAGCTCATCCGCTTTATCAGATAATTCTTCTGCTTTATCCGACGCTTGATCTTTAGCATCTTCATACATGTCTTGAACTTCTTCCATCGGACGTGAATTTGTCACATCTTCAATTTGATCTTTGTATGTCACACCTAGGTAAACACCCAATCCCACAAGCGCAATGACAATATATTTAAGCATAGTGTTATCTCTTTCGTTATCTATATCAGTTAATTATACATTGCTAATCAGGTAACAAAAGTAAATTGCAGCATGTTTGCGAACAGTACGTGACGCCAAAAAGGAAAAAAGAGCCTACTCGGTAGTAGGCCCTTTTTATTATTAGAGACTCTTATTAGCTCCCTCTTGTTAGGAAGCGAAGGTGAGCCTGTGACAGTTTTGGGGGAAACTCAGGTGTAATTATTATAGGTGTCGCTAGGTGTTTTTTTGTAAAAACGGTGTAAGGTTTTCAAATAACAGATCAATTTCTTGTTTGGTGTTGTAATGCATCATACCGATACGGATCACACCACCTTGGTGCAGCAAGCCCAATTGTTCAATCAAGCCAATCGCATAGAAATGCCCGCTCCATACGCACATATTATCCTTGGCTAAATGGCCAGCTACATCTGCAGGTGTCACGCCTTCGATTCGTATCGCAAAAGTCGGTGTACGCCCCTGAACACGATCAGTATCTTTAACGCCGTAAAGCTCAAGATTGGTGTATTCACTCGCTTTACTGATAAAGTGACGACTCAGTGCTTGCTCATGCGTTTGATACTGAGCAAAACTCGCGGCTAATTGTGAGCGTAGTGATTTCTCATCATCACCCCATTGCGCAAGGTAATGCACGGCAGCAACAAACCCCGCCAACGCTTCAAAACTCTGCGTACCCGTTTCAAACCGGCCAGGGCCTTCGTTAGTTGCTGGCTCAACTTTATACGGAGTAATGGTATGCAGCCACTTTGGCGCGATATAAGCAACACCCAAATGTGGACCAAAAAACTTATATGCAGAGCAAGCTAAAAAGTCACAGCCTAACGCCTGCACATCCACCAAACCATGCGGGACATAATGCACCGCGTCGACATACACTTTCGCCCCAACGTTATGCGCAGCTTGTGTTACGCGCTTAACATCCACCAAGGATCCCGTTGTGTTAGACGCGTATGTCACCGCAACTAACTGTGTTCGCTCATTAAGTAATGATGCTAAATGCTCATAATCAAGGCTACAGTCTTCAGGATTCACTCGTACCTGATGCACAATCACGCCTTTATCTTCTGCTGCCTGCTGCCAACTTGAGACATTAGAGTAGTGATCAAGCGCAGTAACAATGATTTCATCACCCGCTTGCCAATCTCGGCTGATCGCTCGACTTAATTGAAAAGTCAGCGATGTCATGTTGGCACCAAACACAATGTTATCAGCACACTCAGCGCCCAATAATGCTTGGCCCGCTAAGCGAGCATCTTTTATAAGTGACGTTGTCACCACGCTAGAAAAGAAAGCACCGCCTAAATTCGAGTTATAACGGCCAAGATAAGCCGACATGGTCTCTAAAACGGACTGAGGAACTTGCGAACCGCCTGGACCATCAAAGAAATAAACAGGTTTACCGTTCACTTTCTGTGTTAGTGCAGGAAAAGCCGAGCGTACTGCCTCTGGTGTAAAACTCATCCCTCTGCCCTCTTTGCTGTTAATACGAAAACATCCATATACCCTTGATGATCTTTCTTCACAGCCTTAATTGGACGTGCGTTATGCCACAACTGGTTATCAGCCAAAATTGCCACTTCGCCTTGCTGCAACGCCATACTTAAAAATGGCGGCTCATGCTTTTCACGGTAAACTAAGAAATCGCCACCTTCGATGTTATGGCGATCAATGCCAATAACAGCAATGTGCTGAAAACCATCTTGATGTACCCCTTCTGGCGCAACCTGTGTTTCAACGGCATCTGTAGCAATACGTATTTGATGGATTTCAATTTCATGCTCTACGCTAAGGTGGTTCGCATCTCGGAATACCCGACACATCTCAAACATGCCTTGGCTGTTGATGACATCGTCTTCAATCACCTCAAATGAACGGCTGACATTACCTTGGAATGTATTAATGTCATCTGACTGGACAAACTCACGAGCAGGTAAATGCTCAATACTGTGCTCGCCGACTTTAACGATTGAGTAACGGCGTAAACGATATTGTCCATCTGCATGCTGAGTCTTTGGCAAATCGTTAAACGATGATGAGAGATCGTTAACGGCTTTACCACTCAGCTGAGTCAGTTGAAGTGTACGTTCCAATGTCGCGTTCATTATTAGCTCCTAAACCTTCATGCAAAGCTTACCCTTGCGATGCTTTCCATATGCTAAACAACAAATATTCATTAACATAAGCGCTACATTTAGGATTCATTATTTTATGGGTGTTGCCAAGTGATTAAGGTCGGTTATTTCATCTTTCGTTATATATTCAACACTAATAACTGGATTATCAAGCTGAGGCAGTTAGATCACCCATATTTAACACTGCAACATGTTGAAAGACAGCGATGTCAACTACGTGCTTCATTAAGCTATTGATTACATAAGATTTTGCTATCAGATTACGGACGAACGTCAGGCCTATTGAGTAATATTTGTGACTATCATCTCATTTGGAAATCAACAACTCATTGATAGACACTTTGGTCACCTCACAGCTTGTTCCTCCTAAAAGCAGGAATCATTTAGAGGATTAAACAAGAAGAAATGGTGAAAGCGTCTTATTCTTTAAAGAGCCCACCTCATGGGAGATGTCATTATGGCGCGGCTTCATCAAGTAACAACATGGACAGACACCCGAGATAGTCACCGCTCTCCTCTCACATTCAGCGCGACTTAATCCACGATGCCAGCTGAGATTTCACTCATCATTTTTGAGCTTTGCACGATAGTGATCAGCTCTGCAGTATTAGGCACGCTTTTTTTGTATGCACGTCAGCCCATTATTTTGGCTTACATTGCAGCAGGAATGGTCATTGGTCCATATGGACTTGGTTGGGTTGAAAACGCGGCAAACATCAGTCAGATAGGACACTTAGGGGTGATATTGCTGCTGTTTTTATTAGGGCTGAACCTCCAGCCACGCAAGCTGCTTTCTTTATTTAAAGAGAGTGCTTTAGTCACTTTAGGCACGTGCGGCTTCTTTTTCATTTGCACGCTTATTTTCGCTCTCACCATTCAACTCGCCTTGATGGATGCCCTCATAGCCGCAGCAGCATTGATGTTTTCTAGCACTGTAATTGGATTAAAACTGATCCCCACCACTACCCTTCACCACCAGCGTATGGGCGAAGTTATGACCAGTGTATTACTGGTGCAAGATATACTCGCCATCACCGTGATTTTGTTACTCAGCATGGACAGCGAACAGACTCTATTTGCCGCATTTGTGCTGCTTATCGCGAAAGCTGTTTTATTGTGTTTACTGGCATTTATAGGGGTAAAATACGCTATTTTGCCGCTATTTCGTAAATTTGATGTGATTCAAGAGTACAGCTTCATCACCACATTGGCTTGGTGCTTATTGTGGGCTGAAATCGGCCATCAGATCGGTTTATCTTATGAGAGTGGCGCTTTTATTGCGGGGCTATCAATTGCTGTTAGTAAGGTTTCACAAGCTATTGCGCAGCACCTGAAACCGCTGCGAGAGTTTTTTCTTATTCTCTTTTTCTTTGCGATTGGCGCGAAAATGCAGCTGTTCACTGGCCATCTTTACACCCTCTATGGCATTGGGTTTGGGGCTTTACTCATAGTATTAAAGCAATGGGGGTTTAAGCAAGCACTCGGTATCGCAAACGAAAAGCCAACCATGCGAAACGAACTCAGTGCACGCCTTAGCCAAGCGAGCGAATTCTCACTGTTATTGGCTTATTCGGCCATTAATAACGGCTTACTCAGCGCAAATGGGATGATGTTCATTCAAAGCACTACCTTATGCACTTTTGTCATTTCAACCTATTGGGTCGTCAAACGTTATCCAACGCCCATCTCTCTCGCCAACAAACTCCGACAAGACTAGGCAAGAGAAGGGATTCTCTCCTGTACGTAAGCCATCATCGCGCTAGTACGCACTTTCATTAAGTATTCTTAATCTTTGGTTTAGCCATATTTAATCTAAATTTTAATCTCTTTCGCAAATACAGAAAGCCAACTGACTCACCCCAAATAAGCGCTTAATTCATCACACTCATCACCAAGTCACAGTGCTAAGGTTTGGTTAATGATTTAGACATTCACTTACTGTACTCGCTCAAGGATGATCCACATGCAAGGTCAGTTACCTTTGCTTACTGCAATACGCGGTTTCGCTGCGTTTTTTGTTGCCTTATTCCATGCTCGCTTAGTGCTTTTTCCTCAATGGAAAGAAGAAATCGCTAGCACCAGTCAGCTTCTTGAAAACGGTTATCTCTGGGTTGATATATTCTTCATTCTCAGCGGATTTGTCATGATGCATGTGTACCGTGACAGCTTTCAACAAGGCTGCACCATGGCGAAATGGCGGCATTTTATGTGGCTAAGATTCAGCCGCATCTATCCACTATTCCTCACGACTCTCTTACTCTTGCTTGGCTGGGAAACCACTAAACACATCTACGGTATTGGGTTTTACGGTGGTGAGTTGCTCAATAGCTGGGGGCTGGCTGGTATTCCGGCTTTTCAAGGCCCCTTCAACACCAGTGATACCTTATTTGCTAACCTGTTCCTACTGCAGTCTCTAACAAACCAATCCCTTAGCTGGAACTTCCCTGGCTGGTCACTCAGTGTTGAATGGCTCTGTTATATGCTGTTTCCCATTATTTTGGCGTTGCTATCTTTTAACGCTAAGCGCAGTAGTTGGTTGCCTTTTCTCGTCTTCTTGCTGCTTTATGGGCTTATTTCAACCACAGGCACTATAGATTTAACCTCAGGGATCCCCGCCTTTTTACGTGGGTTATGTGGGTTTTCACTTGGGGCATGGCTATGCCTTATTCGTATTCCCCAAAATATGAAACACTTAATCAGTAACGATATAGTACTTTTCACACTGGCTATTAGCTTGGTAGTACTCTTGCACCATCAGCTCGAAACAGGGCAAATTTTGAGTGTTTACCTACTCTTCGCACTATTGGTTTTCTGTGGGGCAAACCACACGCAAAATACATCACTCTTTATGCGTTTATTCGATAATAAGTTAACCCAGTATCTTGGTGACATTTCGTATTCTGTCTACCTTTGGCACTCTGTATTGCTTTTGATTGGTGTTGAGGTGATACATCAGATCGCTCCTGATTTCACTTCGTGGTGGTATCAACAACACAGTATCGGTGCATTCACGTTGGCTCTAGCCCTTTATACTGCCGTATTACTTGCTATCTCAACTGCCAGTTACCATTTACTGGAAAAGCCCGCCCTTCGCCAATTACGCTCATGGCCATTAGCTAAACTTACAGTTCGTCAGGCCAAGGTTCGTCATCATTAGGCAAAAAAAAAGCTGCAACCCCAGCCTTAAAAGGGTTACAGCCGAACTACAGCAAAGTGGTTTCTGTAGAAAAAGTGGCGACCAAGCATCGCCATTGGTTTACTCTTTTTTCAGCGTTCTTAGCCAACAAGAACGAAAGTGACCTCGTTAGATGGGTATGGCAGCCTGGTTATCATCTTATTTTGTTTATCAGGCAGCCAATACGCATTAGCTTGTCATCACATTGCCCATACAAAGTAGATCTGCGCTTTCATTCGAATGATGATGCCTCGAATCACGTCCAAGAAGCCCATGAAAGAAATCGGTTTCTCTGCGCTTATCCAAGCCAGACCAACAGAGCCTACTGGCATGTCATACCCTTGTGGTTCATCCAACTTCAGACGTACAAAGTGGTGCTTATTCGCAACGTTTAGCCCAGTAACCTGACGAACATTATCATCACGAGCTAAGAGACTACCCTGTGATTCACCTGTTGCCTCAATAATCCCTTCAACTTCGGCGTTAAAGATTTTTCCAGGGTAAACAGCGGATGCAAACTCTGCGCGCTGTCCAACTTTTACGTTACGAATAGCCTGATGGTTCACCCGCATCAGTACGTACTTCTCATTGGTGTACATCTGAATGCGTGGCATTAAGCCAACATACTGCCCTTCACGCATGATAAAGTTGGTTAAGTAACCGTCGGCTGGCGCATACACTTTAGTCTGTTCAAGATTCCATCGCGCTTGAGCCACGTTCTCTTGCTGAGACGTCACATCCACTTCACGGCTATTCACTGTTAGCTTTGATTTTTCAATGGCTAAACGTGCTTTATTAACCGCTAATTTGGCTTTCTCCAACTGACTTTCAACAGTAATTTGTTGTGCTTGTGCGACTTGCACCGCAGTATTTTGTTCATCCATCATGCTTTCAGTGATCGTGTGTTTTACAACTCGGTTTTGCTCACGATAACGATCAAGCGTTGTCTGCTTCCATTTCAGATCTTGTTGCGCTGCAACTAGCTTATTTTGTGATATTTCTATGTCTTTTTTGGCGGCTTCGAAGTTCGCCTGATTAATAGCAATGTCTTCTTTTGCCATATCTAACGCGACGTGTGCCGAATCTAATTTGGCTTGCGCCACATTCAGTGCAATCGTAAAAGGTTCGTCATCAATTTCATAAATCAGTTGCCCTTTTTCCACTTGTTGGTTTGGACGAACATGAATCGCCGTTACCTTACCTTTAATTTGTGTGGTGGATGGACGCAACTGCACATGGGGAGATTGCACTAACGACCCGCCCGATAAGTCCATTGGCGCAAACGTAATCAAGCCAACCCAAACGAACAGTAACCAGCCTGAGCCGCCTAAATACGCAAAACTCTTAGTAAACTTATTCCACGGCATACCCACCATGCGAAGCAAGTAGATAAACAAAGCCCATACGGCTAAACCTTCAAGCATGTTAGACCTCCTGCGCGACGGGCTGATTGTGCGTCTCAGTATTTGGGGCCGCTTGTGTCATAGGCTGTGTTACTGGCTCTGCTTCGGCTTGTGGCGGTATTGCATCGCCTTTCCAAATATCCCGAATACGACGAAGTGCTTGTTCGCCATCAACAAAAGCAATTACAACGGCAATAACCCATACCCAATGCCAAACAAAGCCGATCCAAGTGAGGGCGGTAATTAATCCAAGTTGATGATGTTCTTTACTGTGCGCTTTCTGAATAGGTAATTCATGAAGTCGCCAAAACCCAAAGGCCGCGGCAGCAATCGTGCCAACCATGACCACGCTAGCTATAACATGTAGTGCGGTATCCACCCCACTATCGACAAAAGGCATACTAAAAAGGCTCATTAACATTCTCCGATTTATCGGTTTATTTTTTTGTTGCAGGGAGTGTCATCTAAAATGTGAGCCTTGCCTTAATTTAGGGTAGATCGAATTAAATAGAGCTCAATTACGATACAATCGACCCATCAAATACCGATAAGAGAGCAAAATAACATGTTTGATTTGAGCTTTATTCGTATCACTTACTTACAGATTGTCTTAAATGCAGTAAAAAAACGTTACGGTATTACGACGCAGCAAATCGGTATTCCAGACAGCCTGATGAACGAACCTATGGCCCTGGTCCCATTCAATGATTTCATGGCATGGTTAGAAAAGATTGCAGTACTCAGTGGCGATCCCGCTTATATGCTAAAGATCTCATCAGATCTTTGTTTTAGCCAGATGGGAAGTTTGGGAGAATGGTATTTATCCAGCCCTGATTTAGCACTCGCCGTCAGGCGGATCAACTATGGCGTATCGTGTCTTCATTCAGGAGCAACCTATCACGGTGAGCAATCGGGCAAAATCATGAAATGGAGCTATGATTCCCCCTATGCGCGTCAACAATCACGATGCTTAGACAGTTTGCGCGTAGCAACTATGATGATCAAAGCGCTACGTCACTATATGGGGAATGACTATGCTCCCCTTAAAGTTCAGATCAGCAGTGCACTTATGGGGAATAATCAAGCCGATCGGCAACAAGCAGAAAAGTGGTTTGGCTGTGCGGTGGAATGGAATGCGCCAATGACTAAGGTGTGGATTGATCTTTCTATTCTTCGCCATGGTAGCGAACGGGCTTTTTCTATCAGTCGGCCGATGGTGGTTTCCAACCTACAACTGGATGATATGCTCAACATACCGCAACCCAACGACAGCGCTAAAGTCATGTTCGAGTTAGTGAATTACTCACGCCGCTACGGTGTACCTAACATCGAATTCGTGGCAGAAAAGCTCGGTTTTTCCAAACAACAATTACAACGCCGCCTCCACCAATTTGGCTGGACCTTTAGCAATATCACCCAATACGTAATTTGTAACCTTGCGATTCAATACATGCAAGCAGGCAAACCGATTGAAGACATAAGCCAACTGCTGGGATACACCCATCCGCAAAGCTTTACCAAGGCTTTTCAACGCCAGCGCGGTTTAACCCCTAAGCAATATCAACAACGACTGCTAGAGCGCAGTCGAGAAACCATATCGCTGAATTTATAGATAAAAAACGGTAGCGACACCTTTACCAATCCATGCATCATCAATCCATGCACTCATTGCCACCAGGTTTAGCTACCGGATTTAGTTATAAGAAAGCGAATAGGCAAACTGCGTTAACTTGCCTGTTGCTCACACTGCATTGTGAAGTGATGGTCGGGCGTAATGTGGTACCACATTTCAAAATTCGCTTTATTACGGCTGACAATCGTCGGCTTAAAGAAAATACGATAGCCCGTTAAATCGCGACGTTGCTCGGCATTGAAAGGATCGATATTGAGCGGGTCAGCGATAATTTCTCGGCTTAACTTCACAGGTTTAAGCACGTAATCATCACCCTTTTGCGTAAATCGGTAGTCAACGAATAAGTTATATTCCAACTGCGTTTTACGCTGTTTTTTGTACTGAATCCACTCTTGTGATTTCACCATGCCCTGCTCAGAAAAATCGTAAATAACCCAGCTTTTTTCATTTTCAGTATTCGCTTCAGGCGATTGGCATTGCCATTTACCGTCTAACGTTGGTAAAGCGGCGGCTGAAGCGGAAGAAATCGTTCCCGCTAATAGCAAGGCTGTACCCCATATTTTTATCGACATAGGCAATCCTTTTTATAAGGGCTTTTTCTTTACCTTAGCCTATTTTATGTAAATAACTCAATTAGATAATAAAACTAAGCCGCTAATCACTTTATACTCAACGCGTTTAGCGACAAGTGCACCTCTATATCGTAAGCACAAAAAAGGCACAATCACTGTGCCTAGATGGAAGTATTTGCTTCAACAAGCTAAGTCGCTAACCCGCTTTGATGAGCGCACCTTGTTCAACTTTTTCTAAAATCGCGGATATAGGTACAATTGGGCCCATCATATTGACACGGATCGGCGCGTTGCCACCACCAAAGTGCAGATCTGAAGTCTCGCCCGTAGAATAGTTATAGCGGTAATTAAATTTATCTGTCGCAAGATGCAGCAGATCAACATCTTTCCGATGACAAGAGATATACGCACGCCAATACATCGCCTCTAACACTTCGTTAGGTGTTAAAGCTCGAATAATAAAGCGCCAACCACTTTCTTCCCCGTAAAAGTCTAACGGAAAAATTTTCTTTATTTTTCTTTTACTTAGCAAGGTTTATCCTACATTCCACTACACGCAATCACCAAAACATGAGCAAGACACGGGTGAATCATCATTATGACCAATGATTGTTAAGCATTTATTTGACGTTTATATAGCTATAACTCATAGATCTTTTATAGCAAGGATTATGCAAGAATTTGGAAATAATGGAAGATAATCAGCAAGAATTTCGATTGTTTTGACAAGAATTGAACGAAGAAAAGAGGATTTCTCTAGATTTAATCTTTGTAAAGGTATCACAAAAAAAACGAAATTATCAGGCTTGTTAATAATTTTTATCGCCCTATAATGCTGAAAACCGGAGCGTCTGCCAACGCTCCGGTTTTTTTGTGCCTGCTCGTCAGATATCTATCTGTTGTCTGCCAACGACAGAAAGATTGAGAGCAAAATTCGATTTACATTGAAGGAAATTACCATGCGTATCGAACAAGACTTGAAGTTAGGTTTTAAAGATGTACTGTTTCGTCCAAAACGTTCAACCCTAAAAAGCCGTTCTCAAGTTGAATTAACCCGCGATTTTACATTCAAGCACAGCGGTCGTCAATGGTCAGGCGTGCCTATTATTGCTGCTAACATGGATTCAGTGGGTAGCTTCGAAATGGCGGCATCACTTGCTAAGCACAATGTAATGACCGCTATTCACAAGCACTACACAGTTGAAGACTGGGCTGGCTTTGTGAAAAGCAACGATGCATCCGTGCTTAACAACGCAATGGTGTCTACGGGTACGTCGGATAACGACTTCCAAAAAACTAAAGACATCATGGCCCTTTCCGACGACCTTATCTTCATCTGTATTGATATCGCGAACGGTTACTCTGAGCATTTAGTTGAGTACGTACAACGCGTACGTGCTGAATTCCCAGACAAAGTAATCAGTGCAGGTAACGTGGTTACCGGCGACATGGTTGAAGAACTTATCCTAGCGGGTGCCGACATTGTTAAAGTAGGTATCGGCCCTGGCTCTGTATGTACAACACGCGTTAAAACCGGTGTGGGTTACCCTCAGCTTTCTGCAATTATTGAATGTGCAGATGCTGCACACGGTCTTGGTGGTCGTATTATTGGTGACGGCGGCTGTTCATGTGCGGGGGATGTATCTAAAGCATTCGGCGGTGGTGCAGACTTCGTAATGCTAGGCGGTATGCTAGCAGGTCACGAAGAAAGTAACGGTGAAATCATCGAGCAAGATGGTAAAACCTTCATGAAATTCTACGGCATGTCTTCACAAAGCGCGATGGACAAGCACTCAGGCGGCGTTGCGAAATACCGCGCAGCTGAAGGTAAAACCGTACTATTGCCTTACCGTGGCCCTGTTGAAAACACTATCCAAGACATCATGGGTGGCGTACGTTCTACTTGTACTTACGTAGGTGCAGCGCAGCTTAAAGAACTCACTAAGCGCACGACCTTCATCCGCGTTCAAGAACAAGAAAACAACGTGTTTGGTAAAGAGTAAGCACTCATACAGCATGTAACAAAATAAAGACTATCAGGCCGCTTTTTAGCGGCCTTTTTTGTATCTTATAGTTCAGAATCGTTTCACCTGTTCTTCACTATTATTATTACCAAAGCTTCGTTTTGTTACAGCAGAATAAATGACTTGCTCGTTTTAAATAACCCTTGCTTATTTATTGTAGTTGCTCATATACCGATAAGCGTCCAATAAGAAAGGTAACTGCAGAAAATATTCCTTGACCAATCACCCACAGAAGCAATACAAGTAGCAATGGATGCTGATATCAATAGTAATACACAGAGAAAAAACAAGGATAGACGATGAAATTAGCCTTACGTAAAGCTCAATCGAGCGACCTAGATTATCTCGTCGAGCTACGTGACGCCACTATGCGTGATTATCTTCTTGAAATTGGAGGGAACGTAACACGTGAAGCTTACGAACGGAATATCATGTGGAAATTTGAAGAAGCAGCGCAAATCATCCAAGTTGATGGTCAAGACGCAGGGTTCTGGCGCGTCGTTTTCGAGGAAGACAAAAACCGTTTCTACTTAGATTTAGTCCAAGTTCACCCTGACTTCAATGGTAGAGGCATAGGTAAAACGCTCATTCACAACCTTATCGACCAAGCGCAGTCAGAGGGCAAAGGGCTCGCTCTGTCTGTTTGGAAGATCAACGTTGCAGCTCGTCGCCTATATGAGAAGCTCGGTTTCGTTATTTATGGTGAAGATGGTAATGAATGGTTGCTAGAATATAAATACGCTTAATTATAATTAGTCTAATAACACCGAAGTTAGAGACTGGTTATTTTCATCACTTGTAAAAGGTCTCCAATCCCCTCTAAAAGTGCCAATCTAAGTTTGATACTCTCGGTTAAAATTACGCAGTATTACTGAATTTAACGGGTAACACTTTAAACACGGCTGGCCTAGGTTTCGAAAATATAACCGCATAAATTTGATACCCACAGACCTTTCAAAAAAGTCTGTGGGTACTGACTTACCCAATCAGATCACGTACCGCGGTTCTTGGGCATTCGGCATGACAGATCGCTGAAACCAGTGCCACACTGTCGACTCCAGTTGCTATCACCGCATCAAGATTTGATGCATTAATCCCGCCGATTGCCACTATAGGTAAGGGACTTTGGGCGACGGCATTCGCCAGTCCATCAATGCCCCACTCCTTTTGGATATTGGTTTTCGTCGGGGTCGCAAAGATTGCGCTCAATCCTATGTAGTCAATAGGTAAATGTTTGGCTTCAATCAGTTGCTGTTCATTTTCTACCGACAGTCCCAGTATCTTATCTTTACCAATCAATTGACGTGCGATGTTAGCTGGCATATCAGATTGGCCCAGATGTACACCGTCTGCATCGACAGCCAAGGCCACATCGACACGATCATTAATAATGAGTGGAACCCCAGTGCCCTGCAAAATCGTTTTAACGGCTAAGGCTCTTTCAATAAAGGTACGCACATCACCATGCTTTTCTCGAACCTGTACCATAGTCACACCGCCAATAACGGCTTCTTTAACCACACGTTTCATGGTTTCAAGATCTTGCAGGTCATCAGTTACCAGATATAAACGACACGAACGCATTATTCCCCCCAACACTAAGCCAACTTCAGACGCTGGATGATCATTTCTTCATCAAGCTGATACAGAATATCGAGCAAATTACACTGCAAGCTACCTGGGCCTTTCGACTGTTCGGCAGCCATTTCACCTGCTACGCCGAGTATCGCCGCAGCTGCTAATCCAGTCTCTTCTCCGATAGCCGCAAAAGCACCAGTCAGTGCACTGAGGGTACAGCCCATTCCCGTTACGTGAGGCATCATGGCATGACCATTATGAAGCTGGATCTGCCCTTCATCTGTTACAACAAAATCAACTTCACCTGAAATCACGACATTGCATTGATACTCTCGGATCAAAAAGCGCGCTGCACCTACTGCCGCTTCAGTGCTATCAAGTGCATCGACGCCTTTGTTTTGCCCTTTTTCACCCGCTAAAGAAATGATTTCTGAAGCATTGCCTCGAATAATCAACTTCTTAGCCGCCTTCGCAATTTGGCGAGACGTTTCTGTTCGTAAGCGGCTGGCACCACAACCAACAGGATCAAGCACAACCGTTTTATTATGGATATTTGCCTGCTCGACAGCGAATACCATACGTGGCACCCATACACTGTCCAAGGTACCAATATTAATGACCAGTGCGCCGGCAAAAGACATCATTTCAGCCATTTCTTCACGAGAATGTGCCATGATCGGCGAAGCACCAATGGCCAGTAGCGCATTGGCAGTATTGTTCATGACGACATAATTGGTCAGGTTCACAACCAGTGGTTTCTGCTCACGAACGGCATGCAGAGCGTTAATGATGGTTTGTGTGTTCATGTTTTCCCTCAGCGATTGCTGTTATCAATTCCGGTAGCGGATAGGAAGAACCTGAGGGAAGAAACTGATATGAATACTGAGGCTGGATTCGACATATTTTGCTCCAGCCAAGCCAATAATGTTGATAAAGGTGGATCATCATTAGCTAGACATATAGTTCCCTACGCCAGTGCGAACTGAATCAGGTTCAACGGGTTTCGTAATATACGCTCTCAGCCTTTCGGCACCCCGACTATCTTTTCAAATAGTAACAAGCTCAATGGAAGAACGACAGACAAAACTTATTAGGTCTTTGTTGAGTGCCACCTATTGCTGCGATCCCCCTATTCCTCCCTCAAAAATTCCATAGAAATCTACTCTTCAGCACCTATTGAGATAGTATTTTTCGAGAAAACGCGCATAATCTGGCTATACAACACTCTAGAAGAAATTACCTATGACTGACTTTCAATATTACTTTCATCAACTTCCTTGTTTTAACTGTAAAAAAACCACAGTAAGTACTGATCTTGGTTGGTTAACCGCGGCGATGAAAGAAGATGTCTTGGCACAACTGGCTGCAATTATCGAACAGGGTAAGGTTGAAGCTGATCTTTCAGTGAACGTAACCTGTACTAAAGACGAAGCGCGTGATTACTTATTACTGAATTTCTACGGTTATTCAGAAGAAGAACTTGCAGATCAAATTGAAGCAGACGACGAGCAAGAAGTCGCAGATGAAATAGCGGAACTACTGGCAGACGGTAACGAAAAGGCCGTTTTTGAGCACGAAATCGCGCTACAAAGTTGTACTGATTGCGACATTGATTAATCGTTGATCAAGTGTAATCACTGAATCAAGCGTATAAATAAGCCCCGTACCTGTTGGTAATATCAACGGGTACGGGGCTTTTTTTGCTGAGTTGCAAGCACTCAATATCCGCTAGCTAATCCCTATTCCATGGGTAAATTTTTTCTGACGTGTGCTTTTGAAAAAACTCATAATTGTGCTGCATAAAGTCATCTTTTTTGAGTGCTTTTGGGTTCCACTGCTTAAGATCTAACTCAAAATCAAAATCAGATGCGGTTAAGTGCAGCTGACTAAATTTACGTTTTGCTATTCTGTAAATCGCGGTATCTGGTTCATGACAATCAAACACAATCTGTTGTTCAGCTTGATTATTAACTGTCAGTTTAGCTTCGTATGGCGTTGCTAGGGTGCAAGGTGTTTTCTTGATGAAAGTAAAAAGAAAATCACCATCGTATGTCGTGTTTAGGTAGATCGCTAATTCGCGATCCACATCAACCTGACGAAACACCAATTGCTTCGTATGTGGCGTGCGTGCACTTTGCATTGCAGTCGTATCGGGGCTAATCAGTTGGCTATCTATCCATAACCACCCCATATCATGCTTCATGTAGGTCAACGCCCGATAAGACTGGTAACCTAAATAGCTAAAAATCGAGAGACCGATAACGCCAAGGACTAATAAGGCTTTATACAAGGTTTTCATACTATGCCTCACTCGAAGTACGGTTTACTCTGTAATACACCAAACAACTAACCTCTTTTACATCTTCATTGATTAACAACTTTTACCCTCAATGTAGGGCGTTGAGTATGATACTTGAATACTCGACACGAAACTTGATGACTTGGTATTAAATTGTTCCTCATGTTGCTGACAATCTAAGCAAAAAGTCATAACCAATATGTCACTCTAATCTGTAAAGCTATGGGGATAAGCTCTGGTAATACGTGTTCTATTCAATCAATTGCCTCGCCGCTGCAAAGCACAACGGTGACCATCCCCCAAGCCCACTCACATCATCTGCTTGAGAATAAGAAGACTGGACGATATTAACCTTCCTGAATATTGGGAGACTTGTCCTATTTCCTCATATTTTATTAGCCCGAACTTTAAATTTTAGAAAACAGGAGAGTGTTTCGGATTAGCGAGAAGAATACTTCAACTCTGTAAGTGTAGATTATTGCCATCAATAACTTGAGCGCTACAGATTGATTAAAAGGATTTAAGGATGAAAAGCTAACGCTATAAAACCCAATAGTATCCAGCTTCAAAATGAATACAACAACCAGCCTAGCTTGCTACTTACGTAACTTGCTATCCCTCTTTTCTTTAATAAATAGTGTGTTGTTATACCTAAGGGTGTTTATGTCAATTTCAATGAAAACCAAACTTAGCTACGGATTTGGCGCATTTGGTAAAGATTTCGCCATCACCATCGTATACATGTACCTAATGTTCTATTACACCGACGTTGCTGGCATTTCCGCTGGAATCGTTGGATCTATTTTCCTGATTGCACGTATCTGGGATGCGATAAATGACCCCATTATGGGCTGGATAGTTAACAGTACACGTTCGCGATGGGGAAAATTCAAGCCTTGGCTATTAATAGGCACATTATCCAACTCCGTTGTTCTTTACATGCTATTTCAAGCCCACCATTTTGAAGGTACCGCATTAATTGTTTATGCCGCAGTCACTTATATTTTATGGGGCATGACATATACCCTAATGGATATCCCTTTTTGGTCATTGGTCCCGACATTAACCATGGACAAAAAAGAGCGCGAGGCGTTAGTTCCCTTCCCTCGCTTCTTTGCCAGCCTGGCTTGGGCGCTATCTGCGGCGATAGCCATGCCTATCGTTGATCATTTTGGTGGTGATGATAAAGGGTATGGGTTCACTGTATTTGCTTCTATTTTGATTGGTTTCTTTATCGTCTCTACGGTTATCACCTTGACCAATGTGAAAGAAAAATACACAACAGACAATGTTAAAGACAAGGCATCTCAAGAAAAAAATACGGAGCGATTATCACTTAAAAATATGATTGCCTTGATCCACAAAAATGATCAGTTATCTAGCCTTCTCTGTATGGCACTGTCTAAGAATTTAGCGGGGAACATCATCACAGGGTTCGCGGTTTACTATTTTACCTATGTGATAGGTGATCCAGATTTATTCCCTTTCTACATGGCTTACGCAACCATAGCCAACCTCATCGCAACTGCGTTATTCCCTAAGTTAGCCATGAAATTTTCACGTCGACAGCTATGGGCCGCTTCTTGTATCTGTCCCTTAATTGGTTCTGGGATTTTGATCGCCATTAGCATGTTTGATGCCGCGAGTGCATTTACAGTGACAACCGCTGGCGTATTTATGACTGTGGGTAATGCCCTGTTCTGGGTACTTCAAGTGATTATGGTTGCCGATACCGTTGACTATGGCGAATATAAATTAGGTATTCGCTGTGAAAGCGTCGCTTACTCAGTACAAACCATGGTTGTTAAAGGAGGCTCTGCGCTCGCTTCTTTCTTTATTGGTATCATCTTGACGATAGTAGGCTATGTACCAAATGTAGAGCAATCAAACGAAACCATCTTTGGTATGCAGTTGATTATGATAGGTTTACCTGCGTTCTTTTATGGGCTAACCCTATTCATCTACTTCAAATATTATAAGTTGAACGGTGATTTCCTTGAGCAAGTACAAGCGACAATCAAATCCAAATATGCCGATGACGATAATGACGAGGAAAGCGAACTAAAAGTTGCCACTCAATCATAAAGCGTCATGGATTAACTCGCTTCATTGAAAATCGCTTCCAATAAAAAGCGCCTACCGTCACTGGTAGGCGCTTGCTTAGTAAATAAGAAAATAAAATATCTAAACCGTTATTTACCCATCACTTATTGACCACTTACTTACCGATAACAGGAATACCCGTTCCACGTTGCGCAGCGCGAGGCATAACAAAAACCACAGGCGTCCATGCCGGAATCGTTAAGACCTCACCATCAGCTTTTGCACCTTTAGCCAAATCAGAGCGATGCAATGTGCTGACTTGTAACCCTTTCACGCCTTTTAAAGTAAAGGTTTTCGTTGTGCTTGATGCGTTGATCGCAACAACTAAAGCATCTTTTTTCGGATCTACATCCACGCCTGCACCAACACCGTTATCAATACTCATCACAATTAAGCCCGCTTGTTGGCTAGGGCCTGTATTGTGGAAGCTGACACGTTGATTCACTTCGCTTCCTTTGCCCAAAGTCAGTAATGGGTAGGCTTTACGCAATGCGGCCATTTCTTTGTAGTACACGCCCATTTGCTGAATCTCTTCCGCAGCAGGTTGTGCATTAAGGCCACTTTGCGTCAACACTTGGTCGATAGTTTGGTAATTATCACCATCTTTGTCTTTACGAGGTAAACCTTTGTTCCAGTTATTACCTTGATAAGTAAAATCAACATGGTTGTACCAATCACCTGAATCGTACGAGTCACGCTGCATGGATTTCGAACGTAATAGATCAGATCCCATATGAGTAAATGGAATACCTTGGCCTAACATGGCTGTCGCCAACGACACCGCCTGCATGCGAACACGTGTGTCCAGAGGGGTTGAATCAGGCGCTTTGTACTGATTGTTATCCCACAGGGTTTGGTTATCGTGCTTCGACACATAGTTTTGAATTTCAGTTGGATCGTCAGCGTAACCCGCCGCTTGACCGTTATAATCCACATCTTTACCCGCAACTTTGTTCCCTTTGCTATCGATAAAGGTAAAGGTTTTTAAGTTACCCGCCATACCTAGACGTGTGAGATCGGCAAGGTGGAGTGCATTTTTCACTACGTCCGCCTCTTTTTGATCATTAATACCATTACCAAAACCTTTGTTAGTACGTAACGCTTCGGCGCCATCAAAAGGCCCACCGCCACGCACGGCGTCACGTAAGCGATCCGAGAAGCTACCAATACCTGTACCACCTAAGTGTTTTTGCGTCGCTTGAACAAACAACTGATCATTTTCGACTTCGCCAAAATTCCAACCTTCACCGTAGAAATAGGTATTTGGATCTACTTTTTTCACTGCCGCCAAAGATTCTTCAATCTGCGCTAGCGGATGGTGGCCCATTAGGTCAAAGCGGAATGAATCGATCTTATAATCACGCGCCCAAACCACCAGCGAGTCATCAATCAATTTTGCCATCATGGCATTTTCAGGCGCCGTATTTGAACAACAGGTTGAATTCATCACTTGCCCTGTAACGGGATCTAAGCGGTTGTAATACCAAGGAACAATTTTATCCAATACTGATGTATCAGCCGTTGGGCCTGCGGCATTCGTATGGTTATACACCACATCCATGACCACATTCATGCCGATGTTTTGTTTGATCGATTGGATCATTTCTCGGGTTTCAAGAATACGTTGTGTACCTTCGGCATTGGTCGAGTATGACCCTTCAGGTACCGTGTAATGGAAGGGATCATAGCCCCAGTTGAAGCTGTCGGTTGCCGACACATAACGATTAAGCTCTTGCACAACAGGGTTGTCTGGCGTGTCATTATCTCTTTCAAGATCAAGGACTTCAGCAATCGTCAAACCTGACATGCAATAATTACTAAACCGTGATGTCGTTATGTCCTTATTCACGCTACATAATTGACTAAATTGATCGTTGATATTAGCAACTTTGCTCGGGTCTTCATTAATAGTGGCGATATCAAAGATAGGCAGTAAATGTAAGTGAGTCACTCCACTTTCGCTGAGCGATTTAAGGTGTTGTACAGGCGCGCTATCCTCATCGGTAAATGCAGTAAACTTACCGCGATCTTCGGCTGGTACTGATTCATCTAAAGCGGAAAAATCACGAACATGTGATTCATAAATCACGAACTTAGCTGGATTGTCTTGGGCTACGGGCGCTTTTAGCGTATCCCAACCATCGGGCTTCAGCGATGGATCATCCAAATCAACGACTTGGCTAAATTCAGAGTTGCGAGACAAGCTCAATGCATATGGGTCAGTAACTTGATAACTTTCTACTTTACTTGAAACTGGGTGGACAACATTCACTAAGTAACGATAGTAAGTACCACTCGGTGCTTTATTGGTATTCACCGACCATACACCAGACTCTGGCTGATACGCCATTTGTAAACGGCCAAGCTCTTTTTTGTCTTGATTAAACAATACCGCCACAACGTTTTGTGCCGATGGTGCCCATAAGCGGAACGTGGTATCTGCGCCATCAGTGATTGCACCCAGTTCAGCATCTTTTGCTTTGGTCGCAAATAGGTTATCCAAGCTACCCGCCGCTTGAACTTTTGTCGCAGCTAATACATCACCTTTATCATCAACCGCGATTGCAACCAGCTCAGCTTTAACGATTGGACGCATATCAATCATAGGGTCAATGCTATAAGCGGTTTTACCCTTTAACTTAGGGTATTTCTTCTGCGCGGCGGCAGATATAGAGCCCGTGGTTAACTCAATATATTGGTTATCAAACTGGTAGTTATCACCTTTAGGTTCTATGTCTGAAGCTAACGATAGATACAGGCGTACATCTTTTGCGCCTGTTGCACCATCCCATACTAGGGTATGCGCATCCACTAAATGCGCTTCTGCATTTGCAACGCCCGCCAAAGATAAAAAGGCTGCTTCACGGCTATCATATGGTTCAGTCACACTTGTGGTCAGTGAACCAGTTCGATCTGTAATCGTGTCAAAATCGAACTTTACATTATTTGTAAGTTTATCTGTCCCTTTCCGTACTATGATATTCATACAGTTTGGTGAAGCATTTTGTAACGGTAACTTCCAGTAAGGACCATTACTATCAGAACCTGTTGGAATATTAACGATTTTATTCCAATCGCTTTGCAGGAGCGATTGCCCCGCTCGCTTACAAGTATCGTCATTCCAAATGTATAAGTTATAGTCTGAATAATCTTTTGATGACGCTTTGCCTACACTGCTATCTTTTGCTTTTTCTACTAAATATAAAACAGCCTCACCATCAGCCGCGATAATCGGCTCATCCACTTTACCTGTCGCTTTCAGCTTAGCTACTGGACCTGACGTTTCAGGAATAACGATATTAATTTTAGGTGGGTTAGTGGTATCAAAATAAGCATGCTTATTTCCATCATCATTATTATCGCTACCATTACAACCGACTAATGTTGTTGCGTAAAGTAATGGCAGAATAAGTTGTGCCGTTTTAGATAAAGTAAATTTCACGTTTCATTCCTTGTTATTGGATTTTGGCTAAAGGTATGAAAAGTCGTGTTATGCATACTGTGATACGTGCAATCTTATTTAAAACAGCAGCGTTTTATTACTTTTTATGGGCAGCTACTCACCCTTTGTAGGGGTACATGATTTATAACCTGTTTGCACAAAATGTTGTGATCTTCATGTTTAGTAATAACAAAAGCAATGAGCTTACGACATGCCTAAAAAAGAGGCTGCAAAATAGCAGCCTCTGTCTTTAGTTACTTATTCAGGTTTATTTTACTTTTTACTCGCAATCCAATTGGTAATGCTGGTTTCAACCACTTCCATTGGCTGGTCACCATATTTCAACAATTGATCATGGAATTCAATCCAACTGAAGTTACTGCCTAATTCTGATTGCGCTTTTTCAAGCATTTCTTTAATGACTAAATAGCCTGATTTGTAAGATACCGCTTGGCCAACATACGCCGCATAGCGGAAGCTTTCTGATGCAATATCACCATCACCAAGCGCTGAGTTAGCATCCATGTAGTCGCGCGCTTCTTGAATACTCCAACCTTTAGCATGAATACCGGTATCAACGGCTAAACGCATATTACGCAGTTGCGCTTCATTCAAGCTACCAAAGTATTGAATAGCGTTACACTCTTGTGCATCTTTGTAGATACCACCTTGGAAAGTTGTGTAATCAACCCCTGCTGTCTTACACATACCCGTGCCATTCACAAACGTTGGCTTACCGTTTACGTCTAAATCACCGTAAATACCCATTTCTAAGCCAAGCCATTCGGTGTATAGCGCCCAACCTTCTGCGTATGCTGTGTACCAAACCCCTTTAATGTATTCTGGTTTGTCCGCAGGTGGGTATTCAAGTGAGTAAGCATTTTGGAAGTGATGACCCGGCGCTGCTTCATGAAGCAACAAAGTAGAAACATTCCATTTCTGAAGGCTATATTTAGGGTTAGTGTTTAAGTTAAACGATGTTGAACTGCCACTGTAAGACGCAACGCCATCATACAATTCACGTTCAGCCGCAATTGGGACAATTTTATAGTCCGTTTTAATCGCTTTGAAGTACTTAGCTACAACGTCATTGGCGTCATTTTTAAATTTGTAGTAATCCGTTAAAGCCGCTTCACAAGCCGTCTTAGAGGAAGCCACTTCACAGGTTTTAGCATAGGCTGTTCCGCTAATGGTTCGCCCATCACGACCATAGAAGAAAGCTTCTGAGTTTAAATAGTCAAAGAAGGCAGATAAGTTAACAGTTTTATCAGCGTTAATAACTTTATAGGTTTTGGTTTGTTCATCACCTTTATCATCTAGCCATTTTGCTGTTAGCGTATCTTTATTTGGACTATCTTGTTTTTCAGCAACAAAACGAGCAACACGCTCCATTTCAGCTTTAGCATCAGCCACTAAATCTTCGCCCAATTTATTTAGCTCATCGGCAGATTTACCCGTGGTACTGTTGCGATCGAGTTGCCATTGATACCATACTTTGCCGTTTGGTAAGTCACCCCAGCCGATGTTTTTATCTGTAATATCACCGTCTACGCCTGTACCACGCGCAGAGTTTTGATAATCACCACCAAGATAAGCAACAATAGCCTTGCTGGCGGCTAACGCTTCATCAACTGCACGTTCGTATTGTAATGCTAATAATTGATCATCTTTATTGGTACTTTTAGCCACCAACGTTTTCAAGTGAGTTAAACCCACTTTTAGCATTGAATCATCAGCGTCTTTAATTAATTCCGCAGAACTATCAACATAACGCTTAACCAATACTTTTGGTAATTGTATTTCTTCTACTTGGCCTTGAATATATTGGTCATGCAGGTTGGTTACCCATCTGGTGTAGTCTTGCACAACAGCCAAGTGATCTTGATACTCTTTAACTGTCTCTAATGCTTTTCCTGCGTATTCCGCATTACTTTCGATGTAGTTATAAAAGTGAGTGCTTGGAATATCAAAAGTACCAAAACGCTGGTTAGGAAGTTCACCGCCGCGGATAGCTAATTCACGATCAAACTTAAAGGTGTCATAATAAATCTTATCTTCATCAGACAATAAACTACGGTCTATCTTTTCTAATTCAGTAAGAGACTGCTTATCTTGTTCTTGGCGTAACTTCGCCATCTGATCGGTAACCTGCCCAAGGGGGGTGTCATCAATTTTTTTTATTTCAGAAGTAAAGCCGTCGAATACTGTGTGCATTGCGGCTTTTGCTTGTTTAGCATCTGAACCATTATTGGATGAATCGTCATCATTACAGCCCGATAAGGCAAGTGCCGCAATAATAGAAGCAGTAACTACCGATAAGCGATGATATCTCTGTTTCATGACTATTTTCCTTATTGTCTTTATGATCGTATCTACACGTGGTGTTTAGTACGGAGTAAATCCTAAAATAAGAAAGTCATTAATTGCGTGAATGAATTCACAGTAAATATTACTGATTAATTACCCATTAATGGAGTGAATTTTTTTATGCGTTAATATTCGAAGGTATACCTACTTTTATTAATAGGCGACCCAAGAGTGGATAATTTAGTAATAACCGGGGATATAAAAAAAATGTATTTACTGTTTTTTTTATTTAAGTTTAAAGCAGCCTCACAAAAAACGTACAAAATGTGACCTTACCCTTCATAGTTTTTCATCGATATGCATAAAAGCAATTTATTGTCTCTCACCTTCAAAAAAAGGTCGCGACACGACCTTCCCCTGAAGTGGACTCATGGCGATGACACTACGCAAAAATGGCAAACGGTGCAGCCATAGACAAAAGTAATGCAAACCCTACAAAGTAAAAATAAACCGATTTAAAACTCATAACGACTCCTCAAAAACAAACAATGCCACGTCTAATTCATTAAGTGGTATTTAAAATGCAATATTATAGACAGACTGAGCTTATTTCAATAAGTGTCATTTGATAAGCAACTTATCATCCTTTTTGTCTAAATTTTGTATCTGAATGTAAATAAAGTAAATGATAACGATTATCACTTCATTGCATGTAAGAATGCGCTCCCACTTACGGACAAGCCATTACATATAAATATAACTATGAAATTAAAATTATTATCAGTGGCCATTGCAGCCACATTAGCCTCGACTACTGCGTTTGCCGCAGATACACAAAAAGAAGAAACAATCGTTGTGACGGGCTCAGCGCTTGATAGTCATATCCAAACGTCCATCGATTCTGACACGCTTGAACAAAAACAAGCGTCTGACATTAAAGATATTTTAAATACTATGCCGAGTGTTACCGTTGATGGTAACGCCCGTTACTCACGCAAAGTTTTTGTGCGCGGTATGGAAGACAAATACGCCGTTGTCACTATTGATGGTGCACGCCAAGAAGGTCAGCTCTTCCACCACACTGGCGATCAGACAATAGACCCTGAACTATTGAAAGTTGCTGAAATCGAACTTGGTGCAAACTCTGCCCTAAGTGGTTCAGGCGTAGTAAATGGCTCATTCCGTTACGAAACAAAAGATCCTGAAGATCTCCTTAAAGAGGGTGAAACCTTTGGTGCGCGTATTAAAACAAGCTACCAAAGCGCTTATGAACGTAAAGGGGTGAACGTTTCAGTTTACACCAAAGTGAATGACCAATGGCAATTCATGGGAATTGGTAACTGGTCAGAAGATGGCGAGCTTTACGTTCCTGGTCACGATCCTGTTACCTCTAAGCAAGGTACGTTGAAATCAGGTATGGCAAAAGTTGTCTTCATGCCTAACGATAACAACGAGCTAAAACTGAGTGTTAACCACTACCAAGACGGTGGTAAACGTCAGCTATCTGGCGAGAAGAGTGGTGCGCTATACGCACATGATGAACACAACTACAACGCCATCAGCCGTGATACCGTTACTTTCCAGCATCACTACGATGCAGGTAGCGATCTAGTTAACCTTAAAACTCAACTTTACTACAACCGCCAGTACCTAAATCGCGATCAGCAAATCGATTCACTGTGGGATCGTGATAGTAGCGGTAACTGGATCGAAGACGGTAAAGTTAGCATTCCAAAGCGTGAATACAATGTAACAACTGTAGGCGGTGATATTCGCAATATCTCTTGGGTAGGTGAACACGAACTGACTTACGGTTACGAAGCTTACCACGCAAAACAGTGGATCGATGCTGAAGACGGCAAGATCATCTCTGGTTCTCGCAAGGGCCAATCACAAAAGTATGGCATGGATGGTGGTACAGTTACTGCGCACAGCTTGTACGTTCAAGATATGTTTGAATTCAGCCAATTCCGTTTAACGACAGGTCTTCGCTACGATATTCACCAACTAGGCGGTGTATTTGACGGTAACTTCAGCCAACTATCACCAAAATTCAAAGGTGAATATCAAGCTACTGATGAACTGAAGTTCCGCATTGGTTACGGTCGTATCTTCAAAGGTGCGTCACTGCCTGAAGCGCTAACCATGAAGCCAGCCGAAAAGGTGAACCAGTCTGACACCAAAGCAATGACAGGTCACAACTATGAAGCAGGTTTCGATTACAACCTGACTGAGTTGCTAGCAAGTGATAATGCCATTATTGGTTTCACAGGCTACCGCTACAACGTAGACAACCAAATGCACCCAACCAAAAACAACAGCACGCTGTCGAATCAAAACGATGTGCAAGTTTGGGGTACAGAAACCGTATTTACCTACAGCCTGAGCGATTTCGATCTTTACGCTAACCACTCTTACTCTAAAGGCGAGCAAACGAACCTGAAAACAGGTATTACAAGCCACATGAATAAGACAGGTATCCACAACTTCAAAGCGGGTGTGAAATACCATCTAGACCAAGATATTGTGTTCGGTTGGGATGCACGTTACGTTCCAAGCAACAGCTACACAGACAAAGACTTGGACAAAAAAGGCAACCTAGTAGAAAAAGAAATCGAACGTAAAGGCTTCTCTACGCATAACTTATGGGCAGCTTACAACCCATCGTTTGCTAAGGACCTAACGCTTAACCTTGCGGTTGATAACCTGTTTAACGAGAAGTACGCAGAACACACTGGCTTTGGTGTTTCTTGGGGCTCAGAGAAGTACACCAGCTACGAAGCTGGCCGTAACTTCAAAGCATCACTCGCATACGCTTTCTAATCATTATTATCAGTTTGATACGGATATCATTCCACTGCAAATAGCGCGCTGCGCATAAGCAAAACGGCCCATAATGGGCCGTTTTTTTCGTTCTAAGATTAACTCTACTTTACTTAAGCCATCTTAAACATCTGGGTTTTCGCAAGTAACTCGGCCATTTGGCTTTCCACTTCTCGCATTTCGTTATTAATCTCGCCGACTAACGCACCCGATGCGTTCGCTAATTCCAATAACTCATCAATATCTGCATCAACGGTTTTCGCCGTATCTGACTGCTGCTCGGTTGCTTGCGCAATATTGGCATTGTGATGGCTAATGTCATCAACTAATGCGTGTAGCTTATCAATTGACTGCTTGGTGTCACTCACAACATCTCGAGTTTTTAGGCTGAACTCTTTGCTATGCTGCATGTTCTCAAACGATGCTGTCGCATTGGTACAAATCTCATCAAGCAAGCGACGAATATCTTCAGTCGATTGCTTACTGCGTCCAGCTAGGGTTCTAACTTCATCAGCCACAACCGCAAAACCACGCCCCTGCTCACCCGCACGTGCTGCTTCAATCGCTGCATTCAAAGCAAGTAAATTGGTCTGCTCAGAAATTGCATTTATCGTATCTAAAATCACAGAAACGTTCTGTGTCTGCTGCTCTAGCGACGCCAGTCGATTATATGTTTTATCGATATCCTCTATCAGTTCATTCACCGAATTAAACGAAGAATCACTCTGCTGGTTGCTAGCCTCGGCATGCAGACGCGCATCATCTGCACTTTGCTGCGCTTCAACTGTGGTTGTGGCTACCTGAGCACTGGTTTGCGACATCTCTGTCATTGCCGTCGCAATATTTTCACAGCGGCGCTGCGTGCGCTCACTAGCACTACTGGCCTGCTCCGCAGAATGCGTCACCATTTGTAAACTGGCTTGCGTCGTATTTGCTAGGGTGTTTACCCCTTCGATAATTTTTGCCATGTCACGAATTAGCGTATCAACACTATGGCAAATCGCGCCAATTTCATCACGGTGACCATCACTTAGGCTAATCGTTAAATCATTATGATCCGTCATTTGACGCAGTTTATCGGTTACCGCTTTAACCCGTCGCTTCATCAAACGAATATACACACTGGTCATAAAAATGATTGGTAACACAATCAAAAGTAACCCAGCAATAACCAACATTTTCGCTTGCTGTGCTTGATGTAAATTATTAGCCGACACTTGCATCAATTGCGTGGTGACTTGATCGCGAATGGATTTAATCATCCCAATACGTTCAGTGGCTAATGTAAACCAAGCCGTCGCTTGTGGGCCTTCAATATTATTGAGTGAATCTTGTTGCGCCAAAAACTGCGCCTGAATATCACTCACCTGACGCCATACTGCAGCATTTTTTGCACGATTAAGTGACGTCAGTAATTGATCGGTAAAAAGCAATTCAGCTTGTCGTAAGGCATACCCTTCTTGCACCACATAATTACTTATCTGAGCGTAACGACTGGCGTCTGTTTTACCTGCCGAAAATACACCATTCAATGCACCACGAGCTTTACCGGCTTCCTCTTTAATGATCAATAGAGACAGTAAACCTATGCTATCTCGCTTGATTGTCGCGTCATCAATTTCAGAAATAACTAAACGGACATTATCTATCGCGAGCTGATTCAAATGGGAATAAAACGCAAAAGGGGAATCAACAATGGATCGATTATCAACTTGGCTTCGAATATTACTTTTCTTACTCAGTAGCGATAGTACATCGCGACTAATAGCATTTACGCTATCTTTAGGTAAATATTCAGGTTGGAATTGGCGTAAAGCCTGTTCAGCAGCATCTGCCTTGCGGCGCTGCTTATTTAATTGCTCAGCTTGTGCACCTTGACCTTTCGCTGCCATTACGCCTGCAGTTAAGCCGCGCTCGACTGCAAAATTATGCGCAACATCATCAAATAAATTAATCAATGTTATTGCTTCGCTTGTTATCGCAGCGTTATTACTTTTCTCTTGTGCTTGCCAATATTGATTGGTCAATAACAAAAGAACTATGAAAAGAGGGATCCCCGAAATTAGCACTAGCGCTTGGCTGAGTCGGATAGAGGCCAACTTTTTCAACATGAATTATCCTTAAATATTCACACATGCTCACATACGCAAGCAAAAAACATATATAAGGTCACATTGTCAGATAAATATTCACAATTAACATGTGATCTGCATCAATATTTTTAAAAAGAATGAAAACCATTTGTCAAAAACGAGAGATTACTATGTTAAGTGTCAGTAAGTTGACCGTTTGCCATTTTTTTGACCTAACCCACCTACCCCTTAAGTGTTAATTATTTAAAATTCACGCATATTATTACAAACACCTCAAGGACATTCATTGCAGCTCTCACTTCAATTGACAGCATTGATTTACCGTTTGCACTAACCCTGTACAATCCATAGTTAGCTTTTTCTGAACCGTCTCATTCGTCAGGATATAACCAAACGAATTACAGGAACCATGTTCAGACAAAATAACACTCAGTAACTTATCGCCCAGTTATTTCTTATAATGTGATGACACGGCATAAATGACTTTTATGCTATGGGTTTACCCTTTTATGCTTACTTTCAACACGTTGCAAAGTAGATTATCATTAGCATAGTGGGAACATTTAAGCATTCGAGGTAAAAGAATGAAAAGCAAGGCAAGTCAATCACAGGGATTACTTCTCTTTCGTTTATCACAAACACAAATGTTTGCGATGGGTACACTGAAAGTACAAGAGATTGTTCCTTTTACCTCTTTCACTGCCATGCCCTACTCTCAGCAACATGTACTTGGCGCTGTCTGTATTCGTGGTATGACAATGCCATTAATCGACATGCCTTCAGCAATTGGTTACCGTCCTATTACCCGTGATGAGTTTGCCAGTTGTAGTATCATCATTACCGACTGCAGCCGTACCACTGTGGGTTTTTTAGTGCGCGGGATTGATAAGATCACAGCATGTGATTGGCAAGCTATTGCGCCACCACCTGAAACCTTAGGCAACAATACCTATGTAACGGGCATCACCAAGGTTGAAGACCACCTTGTACAGTTACTGGATGTCGAGTTAATTTTATCGCACCTTAACCCCGATGACCCTAGCACCTTATATCCGACCTTAACGGATATAGATCGCGAAAAACTAAAACCAATGCGTATTTTATTAGTTGATGATTCAGGGGTAGCGCGTCGACAACTATGTAACGCACTCGATAGCATCAATATTCCCTATTTTGTTGCCACAAATGGTAATGATGCCCTCGATATTATGCAGAAGTCATCGCAAGCAGGACACCCTGTTGATATTTTAGTGAGTGATATTGAAATGCCGGGGCTTGATGGCTACGAACTTGCTTTTGAAGTACAAAACACGCCGCATTTAGCGCACACCTACATGATTTTGCATACCTCGCTGTCGAGCGAGATTTGTGTTGAGCGAGCCCTTCAAGTGGGGGCGCATGAAGCCTTAACCAAGTTTGAAGCCAATGAACTGGTACACGCGATGTTACGTGGTGCTAAAAAACGCCGAGAAGCAACGGCAACAGCTTAACATTCAGCGAACAAGCACCAAATCAGTCAAGCTCGCTAAGCCGCTAACAAGTTAACGGATAACAGATCGCAAAAGCCCGAATTACACTGTAAATTCGGGCTTTTTATATTCATCGCGGCCAATTACTTAACTGCTGATTCTAAGACGCTTTCTTTACAAACTTCGCTGTTACCATCATTTCACCAGCCCCATCAAGCTTGCAATCTAACTGGTGATCTTTTCCTTCAACAATACGACGGATTACCCCTTTCGTCCCAATTTTCAGTACTAAAGAACTGCCTTTCACTTTTAAATCTTTTGCTAACGTGATCTTATCGCCTTCTTGCAATACTGTGCCATTGGCATCTTTTTCTGTCGGTGCTTCATCAAGCACTTCAGCAGGATTCCATTCGTAAGCACACTCAGGACAAATCAGATCATCTTGATCTTGGTACACATATTCAGAATTACATTTTGGGCAAAGCGGTAAAGACATATAAAGCTTCTTCTCTTAATGGTTCGGTTATTTCTGGTAATGGTAATAGGTCTTTTTAGGTGGCGTCTAGTGCTATTCACTAGCACAGTGTGGCATCGAAAACCTTGATAACCAACAGCCTCGCCTATCGTCCTTTCTGACTACATTATATTAACTGCAAAACCGTCAATTAGCCCGATAAAAACAAAGAAGGGGCAACAAGTTAGACCTGTTTAATATTGTGAGTCCTTATTGTTAAAGTTAAGGTATATAAATAACTCTAATTAATAATAATGTTGTAATTAAAAATATGAAGACAGTTTTACCCGTTAACTTTCTCGATAAAGTTAAATTTGAGATCGCTAAATATAATAATCCACAATATTTTGTTCAGTTTTGGCAGTTAGATGGTCGGCTGGACAATCAACGTTTGAAAAATGCCTTTGAAAAGGTGTATGAAGCCATCCCAAAACTTCAAACCAAACTGGCCTATCAAGACAATCAATATAAGTATCAACCATTTAACTATCAAAACAACTTTTTACTGGAAGATACAGATCTGTGCCCGGTGGCCGCTCTTCAGGTTGCTTTGAACAACAATTTTCAACAACTAGTAACGCAGGCGAACTTTGCCCCCTTTATTGCGATAAAGTTCGACAAGCGTGACAGCAATGAATCCGTACTGTGCCTTCTTATCAACCATATATTCTGTGATGCACCATCCGGTTACCTATTTAGAGAGCAATTAGCAGCGGAATACAACAACACAAATATAGATTTATCTGATACAACGCTGAGTCTGTCTGATGAGCAGTTTATACAACAACAGGTCAGTGATAACGTCGCTTTTAATAAAGCGATAGAGCAGCAACGTTCACTATCTGCGTGCTTTTTGTCAGAGGCTAATCAGGTTGATCTTTTTTATCGAGAAGATACCAATAATGCCGTGATTTTTGACTTCTTTGATATTGATACCGCAACAGTTAAAAGACCAGACGACATGACTCTTAATACACTGATCTCTTCAGCTATTGCCAAGGTGGTTATGGAGTTGAAGGCAGACACATTGCAAGGTCGTGTTTCCATGTCGATCACTACAAATGTACGTCAAAATGAAGACAAATTATTTGGGAATTTTGTTAGCGCGATTCCGGTCAAGCTTGAACAAGGTGAAATAGAACATATTGCACCAGCGTTTCAGCAGCAAATCAACGACTTTAAAATGAATCCTCTAAGAGCATTGGTATCTTACGCTGGGTTTGCAACAAGCTTTGCCAATGCAACACCAGAGCAGTTGATGAATGGCTTCAGGTTGATCAGCTCTAAATCTAATCTCTATATCTCGAATTTTGGCCATTACAACCGCAACCAGGATGAACATCTTGAGTTTTCGGGCTCGACGACCATTCGCGCTGGCGGTTTCAATTTCCCATTGCAAGGGCATTATGGTCTGATAGTCACTCTTGTTCCCTATGGCCACAAAGTCGGTGTAGGGATTGCGGTTTCTCCTTCTATTTTTAATGAGAAAGATTTAGAGAGCTTTAAAAGTCTGGTGGCAAAATACCTTAGTTAAGCGCCGTAACTGTGCTTAATAAAAAAGAATAAGAGTGCTATGAAATAGTGATTGAGCAACACGAATAGCACTCTAAACTCTTTTGAAGCCATGGCTCCAACCTGTTAAGCATCTCTCTAAGTAAGTTCACTGAATAAACGCGGTAGCCATCTATACAATAAAAAAAATGGTAAACGTCGACAGAGGCTGTAACTTATTTAATGCTTCCGTCATCACACTCTTTTCACAGTTCTCCTAACCCACATCTGGACAAAAAACGGGTTTCAAGTTGGCCTAGTAAATACCCGAAAATGGCACAGAATTACCGCCTTTAACAGCTAAATCTCTACTACGTTCTCCCCTGATAGTGGTAAAATCTCCGCATCAGAATTAGCGAGAAACTCTATGTTTATCCATCATGTTAACGGCATCGACTGGCTGGTCATTACAGCTTTTGAAGAGCTGAAAACTATATTTATCGAAGATGCAGGTACGATTCCCTTTTGCTTTTCTACCGCCAGCGAGTTGAACCTGATTGATCAGGCAAAGCGCACTTACGGATATTTGCCTACTCTCAGCGGCGTAATCACCGATACCGGCACCTTTCAAAGCAAGGATAACGAAGAAGATTTGAACCCTCAGCTTGCCTGCCTAGTTGAAGGACGTGGTCGAGTGTTTATCTATCACGGCGGCTTTGTAGCTTTTGTGGATGACGAGCAAACCTTTATTACGCGACTAGACTGAAAATTATTCAGTAAGTTGAAATCGGAAAATTGGCATCCCTAACAAGGGATGGGGCATTTCCAAATTCGCTATTAAAGCTGAACCGCGCTAGCTGTACTTTCCTCGCAAAAACCATCTAAAAATCACCCAAACTGGAAACCACACTGTCATTTCCAGTCTTGGGCTGGACTAGCACAACAAAAAATCAATAACTTACAAGACGATTTCCAGTTTAAAAAGCCGGTTTTTCCGATAATAAGCTGGATTCTGAGCAAAATTCCGATAATAAGCCGAATTATAGGCAGAGCAGACGAAAAGAGAGCTAGGGGGTTCTCTTGGTACTGCTGTAGAGATGTCATAAGCTCACCACCAGCACCTCACATAAGGTGCGCCTCGACTAACCGCGCCAAACTCCCTCAAAAAACCGCCGAGTGTAACGTGTCACCTTGATGCCTCTGTTATGCCAACAGAACTCAAAATAGCTTTGATTTTGTTGAAAGTAACTATGGTATCAGGAGAGAAACAACCGACTTTCACTTTGTAGTAATCTCTAGCCCAATCAAATAACAGAGGGCCATGAATTAAACCTAGCTGCTCTGGATAGATGCTTAAAAACGATTTACTTAACAAGACTGTTCTTGGAAAAAGGTGGAAATGAATAATACTGGCCGCTTCTCCAAATTTGCAGCAGTACACTTTTTCGGGAGCTAACACTTTTGTAATACTTGATTCAACTTCACTAAGTAATACCCCGAGCTGACATTTAGCTTCATGAGGAAGTTCACTTAACTCTCTTAGATTCTCTTTATACATAACGATTAAGTAACCCGGCACATCACAATCGCGGCACTGACTTACAGTAAAGTATTCTGTCTCAAGTATTGTGGTATTCATTACTCCATCATTCCTTAGGCATAACGCCTTGATAAGGTGCGCCAACGCTGAACTTACTAAACCAAATACACTTCAAACCAAAACCGCCGAGTGTAAGGCGTCACCTTGATTGCCTTGTATGGTGCTAAGAGTGAGTGAAATAATTTAGTATAGCGTTCTAATCAACTTCAAGACCAAGCAAGATATAAAAATTACAATTGACATTAACAAACTAATAAGGGAAAAAGAATAAGGACCATAGCCAGATCCACCAAAACGATACTGTATACTAACGAGCCCATCATCTAAAAGAACACCAATATTGAAAAGTAGCAATACAACAGTAACCAGAAGTATAAGACAAAAAACAATCTTAGTATTCAAGCTCATAACATGTTCTTTTTTAATTGGTTCTTTATAAATAGCCATACTAATTTTAAAAACAAACCAACTCAACACAAGCAAAAAAACTGACAATGTAATGTTAATCATCATTGAACTTGATAACACTCAGTTAAAAGTGACCACTGCTCATTTGATAACGAAACAGTTATAGAACTATCATGTTTGAAAACTTCTTCAGCAATGGCTGAGGCCGTAAATCCATTATTTGATTTCAAAAGAACCTTAAATGAAGATATACTTTCATTTCCATCTATATTTACAACTGCATGAGGCTTAATACCAACTGCAACCTCATCAAATTTATATAACTGTTTTAATTTATCAGATGTTTCCAATAATACTTCTTTTTTAATCACTTCTGTTTGACTTGACTCGTGAATCATAATGCAATTTACATGCACCGTTGCACTTAACGATGCGGATGCTAATATTGATATTAAGAAAATTAAAGTCCTCATTTTAATAATAGACTCCTTTACCCATAGCTTGGCTATTTGCAGTTTGCCACCTCAATCTATCCTCGACCTCCCAAGCTGTTTTCTTAACTTGTTTCATCGTCTTATCCTCAAGTAACTTAGCAAGTCTTTCTGTAATCCTATATTCTTTATCTAGCCTATCAAGCGCATAGCTAACTGCTAAGCCAACAACTATGGCTAATGCTACGGGTGCAGCCGCAATTGTTGTAATTGCAGTTGTACCTGTTGCAAACACTGCCCCAACGATACTTGATATACCGATTTTTATTAGAGAAACAGACAAGTCTCCGACTAACTCATTTAATAAAAATCTATCTTTAAGGACATGCTGAAGTACAATTAAAGGAACAGTTAGAAAAATGGTAAGACGTGCCCCCTGTATTGCTGACGTTTTTATTCCTTTTTGCCCTACGATCATATCGACAACTTTTGCATTATTGCTTAAATATTTTGTTCCAGTAAATATTTTCCGCTGCCCTGGCCTACCTTTGAAAATGACATATTTTTTGCCGTTAACTTTTTTCTCATATGCTCGTCCAGTAAAGCCTAAATCTTTTACAAGCTTACGCAAAATATTGGAATCTAATGAAGCTGCGACATAACCACTTGCTGTTCTTAACCCATCAACATAATCAATATTCTTTGTTTTAGCTAATTCGACCATGTCATTTTCGCTTACCACATACAAACAATGATCACTTGAGATATTGAATTTCATTTGAGACAACGGTTTTATCCCATTGTAATTATAAGCACTCATATTAATCCCTAACATAAAAAGTTTATTGTAATTACTCTTTACCCTTAGAGGTGTTTTAATATTTTGATTTACGACTCATATCAAATTACCTAAACAGACATAGCAGCTAACAGCTCTTTTCTACGCAACCCTTGCGTATATCATGAATAACTTAAGAAATAATACGTACACATTTCGTCTTATCTCTTCAGCTCAATATTCACATTTAAACCTGCTGGTTTAGCATTATATCGTCATACAAGATAAGCAATGTAATACACATCACTTAATTGAACATCAAACTCCTGAACTTAGTTTAGGTGTTACGTCGTGTAAGCAGTATCTTCAGGAAAACCACCTAAAAACCACTCAAACTGGAAACCGGAATTTCAGAAAATTCATCGATTTTTGGAAGGTCATTTAAAAACAAATAGATAAGATGAAAAAGCCAGTCCAGTTTGGCCGGAAAGAATCCAGAACAGGACTGGAAACCACAACAAAACTGTCATTTCCAGTCTTGGGCTGGACTAGCCCAACGCAAAATCAACAACTTACAAGACAGTTTCCAGTTTAAAAAGCCGGTTTTTCCGGTAATAAGCTGGATTTCGAGCGAAATTCCAATAATAAGCCGAATTATGGGCAGAGCAGACGAACAGAGAGCTAGAGGGCTCTCTTGGTACTGCTGTAGAGATGTCACAAGTGTAGTTGAAAACCTGGCAATATTAATATCAACATTACTATTAATTGCGTCTTCCTGTGACGCAAATTTCAGACAAAAAAAAGCACCTGAGTGACCAGGTGCTGTTGATGGTTTATTGTCATTTTGTTCGCCGCCGTTTTTTACCCTTGTAGTTAGGTGATAACTCATCAAACCTTTCTAACAAAATGGTTTCAGCGTGCTTGGGGTAAATCTCGAATGACCCACACCCTTCTTCATTCAACCTCAAAATAGGTTCAATTTTCGCCAACTTCAGCGCACATAAACATTTGGTTTTACTTCTGCCGTTGAAAAAAGCCCACTTATTCAGGATAACGTAATGATCTTCCACTCGCTTCAAAACACAAGTCGGTATCTGTTCATTGATTTTTGGAGCATCATGGCCAGCAATGCCTTTAAAAAAATCACTCGCTAAAAAAGCAGTAACATTCAGCCTCTTCGTGCCTAAATAGGTTGGCAGTAATCCAATCGGCATTAAGCCAATGTTGTGCTGTTTATACTCTTGTGCATATAGCGTTTGAAATGTCACTTTATGCACAAGAAGTCTGTCAATAAATGTCCCCTTAACCTCACTCACGATTTGCGCAGGCAAAACACCCTCACTCATTGCCAAGAGAACATCACTTTCATAGAGGCCCGCAGTAAACAGACAGGCTTTAGGAACCAGGCCATCATAACGTTCAAAGCCATCAGTAACGCGATTAACTACCGGTACGTTCAAGAATTTTGCGACAACATCTTTCAAATTGAAGAGTGCATCTCTTTTGGCCGCTGTGGGGTTCACTTGGGTAAAGAAACCCGAGAGTTTTAATCGTTCTAAATCGCCAGGCTTGATACCTAAACCTTTGCTTAGCGGTGAAGCCTTGATGAGCTCGTGCGTCTCTACGTTCTCACACTGCATTGCTGCATGTTTACTGCTTTTAATGATCTCAAGCGCTCTGGCTCGATCAGAAAAGACCTTTTTGTCCATATCAAATGGGGGCGTTACTTGCTTTGCCGATAAAGCGAGAGCATCGGCTTGGTCGTAAAGAGTCAGTGGTAATGCCTCTCCAATAATCGCGATTTCTTGGCGCCACCGGCAAGAGAGTTTATCCCTCAATTGTTGCCTTGCTGCTTCACTGTGAAGTAACCCCCACGCTTTATCCATCAATGCCATGGTTTCTGTTATGCGCATTTCACGAATGCGCATATCCGTTGTAAAGAGATCGTCAGAGCGGATCACTATCATTGCCATGTTTAACAAGCGCTTGAGCGTAGTTAAAGAGGCGGCACCTTGATTCACTTGAGATTGCCAATCGGGCATTGCCATTTGATGGCGTGACCACCCCTCCACAGCGGATGCACAATGAAAACAACGTCCACCGACACATGTCTCAATCACTATCGCTTCACCACAATGAGGGCAAGTTTCTATGAGCTTCTCTTGATGCAAAGGACAGACGCAGTACAAGGCATGTTGCCATGCTTGCCGGTGGTATCGCGTCTCCTCTACACAGCTCGAGCACATACGTATGGCTCGCACTTTCATATCACTCGTCCCTTTGACACTGGGTGCCCAAAGCGCCTTCAGTTCAGGGGGACGCAATACATCAAGCAACGCACTCTCTGAAACGTTTAAAGCCTTGCCTAATGATGAATACATGTCTTGCTCAGAACGAGAGCCCGGTAGAAACCAAGGCTTACTCTGACGATTAAAACCAAGAAAAGCCAGAATATCACCATAACTGCAGGCATTAACGTCGGCTAATCGCCAGACAAAACTTTTAATACTTTCACCAACCATAGGGCTGCGACGGACAGACAGCGATTGATCATTTCGAGGCCCAAAAATCATACCGCCACCTTTTGAAATACGCGGTTAACCTTAACCCGATCTTCTTCAAATGGATTTAAACCGATCTCTTCCTGACGCTGGATAAAGTACCGCTTAAACGCCTGAGCAAAAGCGTATAAATCTAACTCTTCTTGGCCATTCTCTAGTGCGACATAAATCGCTTCCGTTGCTAACTTTTTGATTAATGCAAGGCTCCCCTCCGTGGCTAAATACAACCGTTTCAGAGCGACCCCTTTAAACTCAAACGCCAAGGGTAAAGGGGCGTTTTTCATCAACTCTGCCACAAACTTACTGAAGTACTCGATAGCCTGGTGACTGCGCATATTAAACCCAGGTAGTTCATACAAATTATACAAACGTTGAAACTGCCGATTAATTTTCAGCAACTCAGCCACAACCTCTGTCCCCGAAATGACAACGGGGATCTTCATCTCCTTCATAAACCCCTTGTAGAAGTTGGCAGTTAAGAGCGCGCTCTGTGTTGACTTACACTCGAAGAGATCTTGAAATTCATCCAAAATAATCATGATCACTCCTTTCTCATGAAAGAGCTTTACCAACCTTTTTCGCATGTCCTCAGTCGTCCCGGAGGTCGAGTTAACAGCCCCAAGCTCAAACAATAGCGAACTATAGAAACCTTTCGCTGTTGTGAACGTCTTCGCTGTGATGTTAATGACGGGTTTTTCATCCGAGTTAGCGGGTAGCATGGCTTGCAATTTTTCCTCAAATGCTCGGCATACCGTACTTTTACCGACACCTGTCGCCCCCGAAACCGCAACAGATTCAAACTCATCGCTGCACGAGAAGCAAAGGGCCTTCTCGAAGGCCTTGAGTACCCTTTTGAAATGCGGGTGATAAACATAGGATGACTTAAAATCAATCAACGTCGGGTTCTGAAACTGACCTAAAATACTGCTTTTCATTAACCTTCACCCTCATCCCAATCGTTTTCATTCACATCATCAAATGCATCGATACTCACACTGTCCTTCTTCATCATGAGCAATTTATCGATTTCAGCTTGTGCGTTATCCACTTCTAATGGCGGGTTCACAGGACGTTTCTTACGGCCCTTTCCTGTGTTTTTTACACGTGATTGGTTTTCAGCAATATGCTGCTTACTCCGCTGTTGATAATTCGTTGATTGATAGTCTGATTCAATCGAAAGCGTGCCATTGATGTACTTCGTTTCACCCAGTGACATCCCCTCTGTAACAAGTGGGTTGGTGCAGGGAACACGCAAGTACTCATCTTTAATCGTGTCATGCACCACAACATGCGACATGTCGCTATGGGAAACATAAATATTGATTTGGGGATTTTTCTTCTGACTTGGCTTTTTGAGTTCACGGTGTAGTTGTTGCAACTCCTTACTGTGATAGAAAAAGTGCATGTTTCTAACCCCTTTCGTCGGGTCGAGTGTGGCAACTTTAACACGCGGGTACGCCATGCGGATTTTATACGCTTCAAGTGGAGGTGACACATCCGTGAAATATGCCCCCTTTTCCCATACATTGAACGGGGTATCACCGTTTAAACCACGGTGTGGCTTATGGTGATAGTCTTTTAAAATAAAATGATAAAGCTCATCTTTAAATTGACTGACGGTCAGTGAAGCACACTTCTCAAGCGTTGAATCTGGCTCCAAGTCATTCGCATAACGACTTGATGAGATATACCCATCCATCTGCTCCAAAAAGCTTTTACGCAAAGTCCCAAAGAAACGCTCAATAAACGGCTTTTTCCAAGGATGACGCACTCTCGTGGTATCGCGAGAGATACTCATCAGAGCAAGCAATAACGTAAAACTTTTTGATGTATAGCCAGCCCCTGCATCCGCAATAATTTGCGATGGCTGACCATACATGGGCCATTCATCCTGGTATTGCTCAGGGATGGCAAGATTCCCTTTCTTAGGCAAAACAGCATTGCGAATACAGTCAACAACATGTTCAGTACTTTCCCCCTTGCGGCCCACTTCAATTGATACCCCTAAGATAACTCGACTGTGCGTATCAATGGCAGCCGTCAACATCACAGGCCCTAAGTAACGAAGCTCTTCATCCAATAACCCCGCAGAAATATACATAGAGTCAATTTCAACTCGCTCAAGAATATGATGCGTTATATATTTGCGTAATGCTGCTCGCTTCGTTTTATTCGATGCGGACTTTCCAAAATGACCTAGAACAATATCGACATCAAAGAGTATTTTATCTTTGATGTTATAAAACGTTGAGTCAGCAGGGTACGACCCTTTCCCTTTCGCTTTGAACCCCTTCGCTTTCCATGTATCAACGAGATCTTTATAAATGGTGGCTAACGGGGCTGGCGTTTTGATTAAGAACCGCTCATCTAACGCTTGCTGAATATCATCAACAAAGTGCGCGGCTGTCTGTATTTTTTTGGGGCCCTTTTGGGTTGGTGCCAACGACATGAATTGCTGACCACCTTGAGTGTACTTTTCTTTCCAGACAGATAACGTAGATTTTGATGGGGATTTTCTATCACCTAATCGCGCAGCTACTGCTGGCAGGGTTTTTAACGCTTTTTTTGATAAAGGCTCATCGAAGGTAAGTAAGTGCTTAACATATTCGATTTTGCGGTTCGTTTCTTCTTGCTCTTCATAAGTCAGTACCTGCTTGACTGGCACCAGCGTTTCTAACGCTTTTATTTCCAGCTCACCCTTCGAAAATTTAGATGAGGCAAGATGTTTATCTAGAGGAAGGTACTCACCGGTTTCACTGAATTGAATGAAAAGAACATCATGGGTTGGGTGAATAATCGTCGCGTCTTTACCGTCGAGCGTAATCTCCATGCCTTTTCTAAAAAACTGAGAATAAGATGCCTGCATCATGCGAATACCACCTCTAATTGCGGTTTAATCGCGCCACGTAGATTACATAGCATGTGCTCACAACCAATCGCATGATAAAGCCCCCCAACTCTGATGCCTTGACCTGTCAGCCAGGTAGCCACCTCCTCAATCGAAGAAGTGGCACCTAATTCGCTCTTGGCATCAGACAGCCAATCGAGCGTATGTGGGTGGCTCTGATGACGCTTCAATAGCCATAAGTTTGCGATATAGGTGCGATTACGCGTTGACTCGTCAGTTAGAATTCGAAATCGAAAGCCTTTTTCGCGTAACCCACATTCAATCTTTCTTAAGCGTTCAATCACTTTCGGCTTTTTGAGTTCATCGACGGGTTTAACTTCTTCAATGTAATCGGTGCCATCGACTTCACGTGTAATCGCGTCAGGTGTATAGCGAATACCATTAATCAATAAGGTAAACGGCTGAGTCTGATACGTTTCGATTTTTGAGTTGAAATCGCGCTGAAGACACCACTCTTTTTCAAGTGTGCTTTCGCAGAACTGAGGTAATGCGTGCTTTAGGCTGGGGTAGGAAATCACCGTTTTTACGGGGCTATGACGAAAAAGTCGGCGTGATAGATAATTTTTTTCAAACATGAAAAGTCCTCTCTGTATTAACACAGAGAAGATAGGCGCAGAGTTAGCTTATTTCAAGCGCATTATCAGCACTTACCGTCATGTTAGTACTAACATAAACAGAATTCAAGCTTTTTCTATCTAAATATTTTAAAGTGAATCAAGGAGATATTGCTTTAATATTGACACAAATATCATTAAAACAGGCACTTAAATAATTTTAATTATTTTGAAAAAATTGATCATTTTCAGCAAGATAAAGCAAGGACTGTACAATTTTCATCCAGATGGGCTTCGATACCCTGCCCACATTTTGAGTCTAAAGAAAAAGAAGTTAGCAAGAAATTCAGGAAAGGCTAAATGTCTAAGCTGAGCAATATGGAAACACATAAGCCGGTAAAGCTTCACCAAGTAAGAGCAGCTGGTCGAGTGGTGATAAATTGAAGCCTTTCATGATAGCGATAACTTAGACGAAGCCGTAGATTGGGTTAGCACTGAGTAATAATAGGTCAATCCAATCTGACTCATTTTTGCTCCAAAGTTTGTTAAGGCCACTAAAAAGAGGCTGATGATTCAGCCTCTGTCAGTCAGTTCTGCTACCTAAGCGAGGTTGTCAGTAATTTCGTGTTTTAGTTAGATGCCAACCATTGCCATACCTGCACTTATAAACTTCTAACTCAATGCCTTTTTCGTCGTAAATGATACTAGCTCTGAGCCTAGCTTCCTTACTTGTCGGGTACGAATTCTTATACTCCCCGATTGCTGATGTACATCTGCTACACTTTTGGCTGGGAGTCATTCTACATTTTGGTGATAAATGCCAGTAATCGCATCTTTGACATTTATACGGTGCCAACTCATTGTCATAAACATTCTTGGAGTATTCAGCAGCGCTTTGTGCTTCAAATTCCGAATAATAAGAGTTTAACGGTTTGCCGGATACTTTCCCTAAGCATGTTTCACTTTTCATGCCAGCACCTCACCACAAATGTTGGATGAGTTTTCAGCATAGTAACGAGACATAAAACGATGACAATTGAAGCTTATTTGGTTCAACGCAGTTTCTACACCCACATCAGTAATACGTTCACTGTAACTATAATCAGACATACCTTTAGAGTTTTGATAAAAACGTCCGTTTGGATCAATCATCAAGTATGACTCAGTCATTGTATTATTTGATTCAGCTGAGATTGGTAAGCCTTTACCTAAATGTCGTTCAACAAAACTGGTGAATTGTTCATCCGAAATTAGAAAGTCAGTTCTACCAGTCGGCATAAGTTGAAGGACTTTCCATTTATCTAGCGATAGGCTGGAAATTAGCGGAGAAAAGTCTTCTTCCCAATTTAGAGCATTTACAACAGTGTTTATTTTGGTCTTCAAGCCTTTTTGAGTGTGCGATAGATGTTGAACTGCGAGCTTAAGCTCATCTATGTTAAATGAATTGCCTTTTCTATCAATACGACCTAACTCTCTTCTTACTGGATGTTGTTGACTATCGAAGCTGATACCAACCATATCTAAAGTGTTAGGAGGTAACTGAAAACGACCTCTTAGCAGGTAGCTGCCGTTAGTAACAATTGAAGTTTTGAATCCTTTTTGTTTCGCCATTACTAAGGCTGTGGGGAACGCGCTACCTAGCATCATAGGCTCACCACCCGCGAAATTTAAACGTACACTTTGGTAGCCAAGAATTCTTTTGATCTCTGGGTTACCATGAATGAAATAGTTGGCTAGTTTGTCGAGCAGTTTTTCAATTGCACCCAATGAGCGATGAAGCTCATTGGGTTTTCCCCACTTAGCAAAGCAATAGGTACAGTTGTAGTTGCACGCCTCTGTTATGTGCCAGTTGATTACGAATTCATTTAACTGACCAGCGGTCGCAGTGTTAACAACAAGGTGATTTTCTGAAGACATACGTATACTCCTTGACAGGCCTACTCTTGTAGGCCGTAAAGTTTTTACATGGCGGACGGTAAGCGTCAGAGTAGGAGCATCGGGCTCCAGTACACCAAGATTGGATTAATGAATTAAATGTAGTTTATGGGTTGCGCATTAAGTTGCGTCTCGTTTTGAGGGCGTCATCATGATTGATTACCATACCAAGATTTTGTCGTTGGCAGATAAGTAGCCACCACTCAGCTGCAATGATGCCCCGCTTCAAATCAGGAATAGTAGAGTTCTTTTTTGTTCTTCTGCGAACTGCTTTGTAACATTCACTTGCAATTGCACGTACATCAGGATCTGGGTCTGACTGTTTGATGAAATACACTGCCTTATGAACTTTACCGTTAAGGTCAACCCCTAGCTCAGTTAATGCCTTTAAGTACCCTTGCCGCCAAACTGAAGACTGCTCAACTATTTGTTCGGCTATGTATTGTTTTTCTCTCGCTTTTTCACCTTTACGAAGGCGTAAACGGCTTAGGCAAAACTCTGCTAAGTAATTAGTGCATGTAACATAAGGTTCCATCAAAGCTTTCAAACGATTTTCAGCTGATTCGGTCAACTGAACATCTAGGTGTAACTCAAACAGCCGAGTAGCTAGATCACATAAAGGAATATACCATTGAGTTAAATTACTTTGGTTCAATGGACTTCCCAAAGAAATCGATTCATCAGTTAGCGGTAGAGCATAGGAGCGCATTAGTAACAGTCGATGACGAAAGGATTTGTTAGGATGTGAACGTTCAAGCCCTTCTAGTAGTTGCTTGAGCTGATCATCATGCCTTTTCTGCTCTTCCGGCTGACATGCTCCGGTTGCCTCTTTTCTTAAAATGCCTATGCTTTTATCAATATATGGAAGTAGGTTTTGCTCCTGTAAACAGCGAGTGGCGGTGACCGTCCATTCAGGGATTAATGTTTTAGGAAAATCATCTGTTTCTGGAAGCTGATTAAACAGCCCACGCCACCATTCTGAACAGTTCCAGATAAATTCGGATGGCTCTCCCCTTCTTGCAGGAAAAGTAGCCGATAAAACATGAAGTTGTTCGCTAGCTTCTAACGTATCCAGGTTTGCTAAAAAAAGATCTTTCCAAACACCAAAGAAAGTTTCGCACACCCATCTCTCAGAGCTTTTAGATAATTCTGGCAATCTTTGTTTGTTGCTCAAAATACGGTCAAAATCTTGCTGAATTGACCATTTAATCCATGCCTCTAATTGTTTAGGGGTTAACTGAGAACATAAATCCTCGAGCTCTTTTTTCAGACGAATATCAAACTCATCGTGGTCGTATGTTTTCCAGTCAATATCGCTCCGAATATGATGGTAGATATCACTAAAATATCGGTCTATGTAGTTAGCCCACTCGTTCCCTTCAAGACCTTCAACATTGCCTGCGTTGAAATTAAGAATTAGAACCTTCTTAAGATCTCGCTCTATGGTGTCGAACCAGTTAGTTAGAGAGCTTTTGGCCTCTTCGTCATCAAAGTCTTTCTGCCAAATTAGTGACTCAAGCTGTTCCCATGAGGTGCCCCAAAAAAAACTAGATAAGTCAAAAGAAATTCGTCCCATTTCAGCATCATATTTGATCCATGCTCGTAAGAATTCTAGGCCTAGTTGGATTGATTGAGCGTGTTCGCAAGGGGAGCTAGACTCATCGTTTGATGAAGCTAGTGATAGTAATCCATTAACTAAGGTCGAGTCGTCTGTACGATATTTTAACCAGTCAAAAGGTGGTGCGATAAAGTGGAAACACTCCCAAAGAAAGCGCATTCTCTCGTTTTTATTTAGAGAGCTAAATGTGTCATCACTAAAGAACTCTTTGGTGAAAAAAAACTCATCACCATAGTGATTTCGAACAAACCAAGCATATGAGGGAAGATGTTTTTCTATCCCCGCCTTATAAAGGCAGTAAGGAGAGGTTGGAAAATACGTGTTTGCTACATCAGCCAAAAACTTGAAGGGTAATGACTCTCTATAAGAATCGCCATCAAGAAATGGTTGTAACCGAAAACGTATGTTTACATTTTTGTAAAACGCAAGCGCTACGCATTTTTCTGGTTCAGAGCTCTGCTCATTAGCAGTAGTCAACGCTTCTTCAAGACGTGACGAATTATAAAAGACATCAATCCAGTTTTCTGAAAAGTGTTTAATCAATAACGTTCGGAAATTGCCTTGAACTTCAAATTCGTCAAGTGCTTGTACGAAACGTTCGACGGGATCTTTTTTTTCATCAAGAGAGCGATTGCCAAATGGCGCATCTATCCTGCACATAGTTTTCTCCAATAAAAATGGGAGTTAGGTTTCACATATAGAATTAACCGGAGCTGTGTCCGGATTTGCAGCTGAAACCTCCCGTGCAATAGAGGGGAGCGGAAAAGTGAGTAACGTACTCGGTAGCCGACTGCAATTTAGTCATATTTACGGTAATTATATTCTGTCGTATTGTCAAGGGCTTAGATTGATCGTGAAAGGTAATTGTGCCTATACGCGTTACCTTGATTTTAAGTGAGTCTATGAGGGATAGAAGCGCATTGGCGCTACCACTCTAAAACGTTTATGCCCCGAAGTGTGCCAGAGCAAGATTGAACATAGTTTCAAACCCAGAAATTTGACTTACTTTTCCTCATGCCGAGAGCTCTAACTATGTAGCCAATTTTTCTAATCCACTACAAAGGTGCTTTTTCCCAACATCAAGTCATGTCGGCCTGTTCTAGCTCATCTTTGCCCCATAATGCGTTAGGGGCCGAAATCTGAATTCAAATAGTCACCTAACAAAAATAATAATTGGCAAAAGGCAAGACCTGACCCTCTCGGTTTTGTAGAGTGTTAAAGCATGTAGAGAAAACTATACAGATTTCATGGGAAAGCAGAGGTAGCTACGAGCTTGATAGGTTGTGAAGAAGCTTGTTTTGTCGCGCTGATATGTGATCTAAGTCTTTCTATTATAGCTTTCCTATTGATATACATAGTTTTTATGTGGTCATAGCTTGTTACATGGTATGATCGTTAGGTGTTTTGTTGCACTTTAAGTGCGTAACTAGTGTGCTGCCTGTTTTTACAGCGCAAATGGCTAACTGAGTGTTTCTCGCTATGAAAGTTAAGTTTCTTGAAGCCAAAAATGGCGACTCAATTTTAATTAATTTCACTGATAATAATGAGATTAATAGAAATATTTTGATTGATGGTGGGACATCAAGCACATATCAATTTAAAAATAAGAAAAGCAAATTAGAAGATGGAAGCTTAAAGAAAGAGCTAGCTAAAATTGATTGTGTTGACTTGTTAATTCTCACGCATGTTGATGATGATCATATCGGCGGAATTTTGAACTGGTTTTCAAAAGATCCCGAAGCAAAAAATAAAGTTAAGAAAGTCTGGTTTAATTCTGGTCGTTTAATATTCGAACAGTTTAATGTTGATGAAATTGAAGAGAACCTACAACCTTTGGACGATAGTAGTAGCCTAAACACAAGTATTAAACAAGGGGCTACTTTTGAGAAATATATCACTGAAAACGGGTTGTGGGATAGGGTTTTAATCGATACGTCAAAAGAAATTGAAGCATTTGGTTTAAATTTTACTTTTCTTTCTCCAGATGAAGACAAGCTTAAAGCGCTACTTCACAAGTGGGAGAAAGAAGACCCTAATTTAAATACATCCGTTTCTGATGACTATAACAAAAGTTTAAAAGAACATATTGATTCAGATTCATTTAAGGAAGATAAATCAATTCATAATGGCAGCTCTATAGCTTTTATCCTTAGTCAGAATGGAAAAAATCTCGTTTTCTTAGGTGATGCTCATCCGAGGTTGGTTGAAAAACGCTTACAAAATCTTGGCTATTCAGATGAAATACCACTTGAGGCTGAATTCTTAAAACTATCTCATCATGGAAGTAAATCGAATACATCATATGAGCTATTAAAGCTTATAAAAACAAATAAGTATGTAGTTAGTTCAAATGGTGATATTCATAGGTTACCTCATAAACAATGCCTTGCAAGAGTCATAAATCACAATAAATCGGCAGAAATATATTTTAACTACGCACAAAAACCTACGGAAATTTTTCGTGACGAGGATCACCAAGAGTTTCCCGATTTTAAGGCAATTTATATTGATAGTGAATTTGATGTATGAGTGATGTAGAAAGATTTAGATATTTTACAGTTCTTGTCCAAAATGGTAGTGGATGTTTATTTCAACCTTACTCTGAAGAATACACTTATGTTTTGACAGCTAAGCATAATTTTGATGATGTAACTAATATCAAGATTACAAGACAGATTTTCGATGAAAATGATGTTGTTCAAATTGAAACATTAACAGCCATTGGTGAGCCATTTTTTCATCCAAATGAAGATATTGATGCGGCAATTATAAAAGTTGAGAAAGTTGAATGCCTTCTGCCACTTTTAAGAATAAGTGATTCTTGTGTTAATCCAACTGACTATTACTTGTGTGGCCATCCAAAATCTCGTGAAGGCAATGATAGCTTTAGGAAAAATAAACTAACAGCCTTGACTAAAAAACATCTAGGTTATGTTGAAGGTGAGATTAATAAATCTGTTACTCATAGTGAGGTTGTCGGGCAGTCCGGAGGTGGAATTTTAAAGTATATAAATGATTCTCATTTCATCGCAGGGATACAAAAGAAAATGTCGGCGCAAGATGATGATGAAATCCTAGGTAGAGTGGACTTCATGCCATTGTCATTTTTTGATGAAATAGTGGATCACTTCCCTGGGGAATTAGAAAAAATTTATCCTGCATATATCAGTTCATTTTTTGAGCTGATAGGTGATACTTACCAGCTTGAAGATTTAGCTATTAGCACAAAAGAATTAATTAAAAGTGAATTACAGGGTGTTGCATCAGATTTATGCCAAGAGTTCAGTCCAGGAAAAATAATTGAATTATATAAAAATGCATATTTAATTAAAAATGAATCTTATGATAGCATTTATAATACAAAATTATGGGTAGGTTTCTTGGAGTTATTAGTTTTGAATCAGATTCATGCTAATGAACAACTTAAAATTATCGATTTAAAAGAAATTAACAAAAAAAACCGTTTGTTTTTTGGCACAGTTGAAAAAAAATGGGCTGAAGTTATGAAGCCTCTATTCTTGTCTGATTTATCGGATGTAGAAAAAGGTGGCAGTATTTTTGTTGTGACTTCTGTTGATGATATGCCTACTAAAACACAATATTCTCCTAGTGGTGTTGAAAATATAGCTCAGGTTTCAAAAAGAAAAATGACCATTAACTCAACTGTAACGGAACCCGCTGAATATTTGAAGATAAAACATATTTATCAATTACAGCAGAATATCATAAATAATGATGACGCATTTTTACAAGTGACGATGTCTAATATTTCGGATGTTATTAAAAATGAAACAAAAAATATCATATGAAGTTGTTCAGGTTGAGTTAAGCGAAGATCTTAAAACAAGCTATAATCTTGAAGATGCTCAGGTTGTAAAAATACAGATCATAAATGGTCTTTATATTGTCTTCTATAAGTTTAAAAAGGAAGCGACACTTGTTAAAAATTGGGATAATTTGAATAGTGTTGTAGCTGCGGAGTTAAGTTCTACATTTGAAAATGACTATGAACGTTGGAATCTATATTCATTTTATTTGTGTGAAAGCTCAGTAAAACCGTCTGTTAAATATAAAATTGAGCATGATAAGTATTCTAGTCGTAAAATTGTACTAGGAAAGTTCGATTCCAACCTCGATGGTGATTCAATATCGAGCCTTATTTCAAAATATATCACTAATGATGATTTGGTTATTAAGGATGTTGAAGATGTAGATGTATCATATTCTTCTGAATCCATAGTATATGGATTAATTGAATCAGAAAAAACATCCAATAAGAATGAAATTGAAAGTTTACATTTTAAACTGTTATTAATGTTGAGAGAAAAATCGAATGTTGGCGAGGTGAGTAATGAAGATTAAAAAAGTTGAAATTCAAGCTTTCCGAGCTTATGACCTTATGGAAGATAGTGTTTTTGATTTTTCCATAAAAAATAATGATATTGCTGATTTTATCTCAATATATGCACCAAATGGTTTTGGAAAGACATCCTTTTATGATGCTGTAGAGTGGGGAGTTACTAATAATATTAGTCGCTTTTTGCGTCGTGAAAAGGAGAATAAATTATCAGCTAAAGCAGAATCGAAAAAATCAACTTTAGGTAAGTATATATTTAGAAATAAGTTCTCATTAAAAGATACTGATACGTTTGTTAAATTATATACAGATTCGACTGAGATTGAAAATGTATTTGATCATAAGAAATTAAGATCAACTCAGCGTGATACCAAATTTGATTCTGATGCTACAAAAAAAGGAACAGAATATCTTCTTGACGTAATATTATCTCAAGACTCTATTGATTCTTTTCTAAAAGAAGATGACTCATTTCTTAGATATACTAAGTTCATGGACTCCTTTGGTGATAAAGAAGTTGACAAAAAATATAGAGTAATAATCGATCTAATTAAAATTAATAAATCTAAAATTAGTGATTGTAATAAAAACCTTATAAATTTAAAAAAAGAGTTGAAATCTGATTTTGATGATGAAATTCTTACAAAAATAAATTCAGCCATTAAAGGCTTCAACAAAAACAACACTAAGATACCATTAATATCTCCTAGTTTTACAGAAAAGGAGGATTTGGAGTTTAGCAATGCCCTTACTGAAAGAACGAAAGATATAGAATTTAAAATCACTGACTTAGAGAAAAAGCAGAATTTAATTGAATCTACTTTCAGTAACAAAAGTGAATTTTTCGATTATTCAAGTAATAAAGAGAAAATAATAAAGCTAGAAAGTGAAATAAGAGAGCTAAAAAATATAGATAAGTTGTTTGGTAAAAAAGATGAGCTAAATACTAAAATCGCCACTTCAAGGAAGAACTTAAATGATTTAGAAAAAAATAAAGTAGAGTTGGAAGAATTATATAAAATATTCTCAAACTTTATTGAAGTAAAGGAAAATATTCGCAAGGTAAATGATAAGATTAGTACATTTAAAAGTAAACTTGAAGGTAAATCGTTTACTCTTTCTGAAAAAATAAAAACACTTTCTGTAGAAAAGACTAAACAAAAATCACTCGATGGAGAGCTTAGAAGTTTTCAAGAAAAAATAGAAAATTCTTCGGGTTTATACCAGAAGCTCGCTTTGGAAAAGACATATAGCATTAACATTAAAAATGTAATAGAAAAATACAAGTCTATTGTAGAGTTAAGGGATAGCAGAGTATCATATCAAGATGAAAAAATAAAAAACTATAACCATTCTATATCTCTTATTAAGAATGATAGATATCCAGACCTTTTCGAGAGTGATCTTGAGTCACTAAAAGTAAAAGTGGATGAAATTAAAAGTAATAATTTACATATCTTAAATCTTAAGGAAGAACTAGAAACATTAACAATAAAAATCAATGATAATGGAGAGTTAAACAAGGAGATTAAGCAGCTCATAAAATTAGGATCAGATATAGTTTCTAAAAATAAGCTATCAAACTGTCCTCTATGTAAAAAAAATCATGGAGACTTTTCTACATTAGCAAAGAGAATATCAAACAACCCGCTGATTGATAACAGCTTTAATGAGTTGATCAAAAATAAATCTGACTTAGAGAATGAGCTTCGTATAGTCAAAAAGAATGTCTCAGCTATCAAAAATGATGTTATTTCATGTTTTGAAAGTATTATTAATATCGAGTCAGTTGAGCTTGAAAATAGAAGGTATAAGCTTTTTAAATCAAGAAATAAATTACTGGAGAAAAGCAAAGAACTTATTTTAATTGAAGATAGAATTAGCGCGTTAACGATTGAAACAAATGGCTTGGAAAATGATACATATATTAGTCAACTATTAAGTGAAGTTAAAAGTATTGAAGCAGTAATAGCAAATTCTAGAGCTGATCTTAATATTTCCTTAGAATCAATTAAAACAATTGAGAAAGAAATTGCATTGTTAAAAACTGAAGTTGACAGTAGTCAAGAGCAATTGAAGTTTTTACAAGGTAATGTTCACTACTTGAAAGTTGTTAATTATATTGAAACAGTATCTACTGTTGAAGATTTTAAACAAGATCATATAAATGATTCTATTTTTAAGTTAATGGATAGAATACAAGTTTGTAAAGATGAAATTTTATCCTTAGTTAAACAAGAAAAAATCATTGAAGAGGAGATTTCTGATAAACCTCTGAGTGACTTTGTGTCTATAATTAATGATAAATCAAAATTGTTCGATAATTTAATAAATTTCAATAGACATGTTGAACAGTTTTTTAGTAACAATTTTGATAAAGATCTAGTTAAGTTAGAAATCACTGATTTACATAAGACTCTTTCTGATGAGAGTGATGTTATCAAGCGAGATGTATCAGTGATGCAAATGAAATTAATTGAAATAGAAAAAATAAAGGAATACAAAGAAAATGTTATTCCTTTCTTAAAACATCAGAAAAATTATTCAGATTATGTGAAATATTTAGATGAGAAGAAATTCCTTGAGGAAGTTGTATCTGAAGAATTGAAAAGAGAAAGACGAAAGCTATCGAATCATATTCACGATAATGTTAGATCATTCTTTCATCAAGACCTTATAAATTCATTGTATAGTAAAATTGACCCTCACCCTAAATACAAGAAAATTTCTTTTGAATGTGATTTTAGTAATGATAAACCAAGACTGGACGTTTTTATAAGTGGAGAGTCTGGAAATATTGTTCCTACACTTTATTTTAGTTCTGCTCAATTGAATATTTTAAGTTTAAGTATATTTTTAGCTAAAGCATTAAATGTTAAGGATGATGATAAAAATCCAGTTAACTGCATCTTCATTGACGATCCAATTCAAGCAATGGATAGTATTAATATATTGTCTGTAATTGACCTGTTTAGAAGTATTGTTGTTAATATGGGTAAACAAATAATATTGTCTACTCATGATGAGAATTTCTATAATTTGCTTCAAAAGAAAATACCAGAAGACTTATTCAAATCTAGATATATAGAGCTTGAATCTTTCGGGAAAGTTAAAAAAGAAGCATAGCTTTATCCAGTGATAGAAGGGAGCTATTACTCCCTTCTATTTAGTAATTACTTTTTGAACTGGCTCTTCCCAATCAAAAGTCTTAAATCAGTAATCATATCGCTCTTGCAAGAACCCATTAAAAATAGGGTCAAGTCTTGCTTTTTTCCTTTAGACGATTTGCCATACTTTTTCTAACCTAAATCAGCCGAAATAGAGCAAAGTATCTAGCTCCTTTTTGTCCAGAATCGTTACAGTCTGATTTTTAACTCATGACACTTTTTACACCGGATATTTTCAGAAAGCCGCACTTTTCACACCGAATGCGAGTACTCGCCCCTTTTTACTCATGATTGCTCGATGGCATCACGGTTTTGAAGGTAAATGTCGTAGTTCTAGAGTTCACTTAGGGGCCGTTGTAAATTATCTAGAAAAGCTAACCTTAATCGAAAATTTACCCCGCACAATATAAGTGATAGCTATCACTCCAACAGCATTAAAGAAGCTCAAATCAGGTAAGGTGGGATGAATACTGGACACCAGGCCATTCCATACAACAACGAGAATGATTGAATTAAGAACGATATTGATGCTCATAACGAGTAGGCTCGTCATACCAAATGCAATCAACGCTTCTTTAATTTTCATCTTTGCCTCACTTCACATTTAGCTCGAACATATAAAACAGTGGACGCTTTCACCCCTCAGCTCGTCGCAATCCTTCTAAGCACTTCACTTGTTTCAACAGCTGTAGCCAAAAGTCATCAATAGTTTCACGTGCATCATCGTCATTAACGAAAGAATACGAGAACTGAACCTTCGACGGTTTAAATCCATCACTGCAGGTTTGGTGTACACACAATTGAAATGCACATTGGAGGCTAAACAAGTCCGATTGCTTGGGGAGCGAGTACATAACCCTTCGAACCTCTTCATCTCGATAAAAGGCGACTGATAGGGCTAACAGACGAAAGTTATACCAATGTGTAATGAGCTGACTTTGGCTGACATAGAGCCCGTATTCATGCATCACCAGCGTTAAATCAAAACCAGTAGGTACTCTTAGTTCATGCTCAAGATGTAAAATATTGGGTATATCCATACTAGCCCTCCATTAATTTGCTATTTTTCAAACTGGAGCAATACTGTGTATAAATACAGTGTAGATCTAATTTCTGAGGTTAGAGTCAAATGGCTAGATATCACAACCACCAAATCAAATTAACACCAAGATATATTGAGGCGATTCACGAACTGTTAGAAGCCGAACTCGAGATGATGCAAGAGCAAGATAAAGACTATAGCGACTGCTGGTCTTGGGGCATCTGCACTATCGGCAATTTTTCAAAACCAAACCATCTTTATCTTACATTTGGTGATGAAGAATCGAGGCCGAAGGGTATGAGCCAGGATACCTGTGTTCGAGAAGGTGATTAACAGCACAATCTAAGGTAACTCTAGATAATCTAACCCAATACTGCCGCCATAATTAAGCGAGGCTCTCACATGAAACATATAGTACTAAACCGAATTAAAACCCCTGACAACACAATCTTGATTAGCCGACATCGTCACGATTATGTCACTTACGTTGATAAGAATGGAGAGACCTACATGGTAGACGGGGGGACGGACGAGCTACGACGCAACGTTAATACTGAGCCATTTGAGGAGCTATCCATCTACTCTGATGCGCCTCATCATGAAATTAGGCAAGGTTTCTTTTGGGGAAAACGAGGCAAAGACGGTAATCAACCTGTCGAATTCAAGCCTCTAAAAACTCTTGATACCGATCATATTGAGGCCATTATTCAAACACAAAAAAATCAGCCTCGCTGGAGAATTGAAATATTCAAAGCGGAATTGGCATTTCGCAAGAAAAGCAGTTAATGATGTTCACTAAGAAATAGCTCTAGGTACCTCAACGGCCTGACATTACGACTACAAACTATTTAGCCTCAAACTTAAAGTAAGCTGCTAATTTAAGAAAAGGTACGAGCAAGCACTGCAGCCTGCAGACGTACAATATAAGCATATGGTACTACCGTCCTCCGATTCGGTTCCCACCTCAGAGAGCTCGAATAATGGCTAAGCTGCTTTATTAAAGTAGAAGAGCCCTCTACAGCTTAGCATTACTGCTATTTCAAACAGTGTATACAAAAATATTGTATTGAGATCAGTAAACGACTGTACTTTTTCTCAATCTGCATATCAGCTTTATTACAATTCAGTTTGTCGAGATCGACGTCAACACGTCTTTGGACAGAAACGTGTCAGTGATTTACCTAACTTAGCAAAATGCGGATTAGTTGAGGTATGGCATAGTTTCAATTAACAGAAGGTAAGATCTGATGTTTTTACGATGGTACTTGGAGCCACTATGTGGAGTCAGATATATCGCTGTTGGTAGAGCTGTCGATCTATTGAACGTACGTTCGTCACATTCTCACAAAGCGATGTTCCCTGATAGTTGAAGTCTTTTACCATAGTACCAATTACATCAGTATGAAACACCGAATTAATAACGAGGCAATGTGGTGAAATTTCCAACGTTTGACTATCGAGCATGGTACAAAACCGATGTAGACTCAATGGAGCAGGTCAAAGCACTATTTTTCAATGAAAAGCCATACAACGATTTTTACTATCGTGGGATGGCTAACTATGACTTTATTTGCATTTCAACGTTTTACCGCTATTTCATCAATAGCCGCAAGCTAGATTGGCGAGAGGTTGATGTAGGCTTTAATTCAATGGTTGAGCTACCTGAAATCGACGAAGATGAATACAAGAACCTCTCGTTTAGCATCCTAGATGATTTCTACTCAAACCTGCTTTCCCTTGGTTCTAAAGAGATTTCTTATGAGTCAGTTGCTTACTTGGCGCAGCACTATGGCTTACCAACTGATCTGATTGATTTTAGCTATGATCCAAAGATCGCGTTGTATTTTGCTTGCTGTGAGATGCCAGAAAGTGATTGCAGCCTTTACATGTTCGATATCTATGCACACGTCAAGCGTATGATGGCTTTAGCTGGTCAGGGGCCAACGGCTAACATTGGTTACATGCTTAACGAAGATGATACGCATATGACCAATGAAGAACGAGCGCAAGCATTTAAAGACTACGGCACGACTTTAAGTAAAGACGGTGCCTCAACAGTGACACCAATCATTAAAGGCGATGATATTCGCTTTGGTGAGCGTATCATTAATCAGAAAGGAGCGTTCATCTATCATCGTAGCGAAGTTCCTATGGATCAGCTGATGTATACCGCTTCTAGTGATTCCTATTATCGTGGACGCAGAATCTATAAGATCGTCAAAGAACTAAAGCCACAAATTCTACAGGTTCTTGATGAATGCTTTGGTATTAACGAAGCATTTGTTTACCCATCAACTGATCTGAACTTTGAAATCATTGATAAGGCATCAGCTATGACCAAAGAAAAGTTCGAACTGTAAACAAATATTTTTGGATAAGTTATGTATCGTTCATGAATGACGTTTGGTAATAACAATGGTTGCTCTGTTTGGGTGAAAATAATTAACTGTATAAGGTTTGTAGTCCTTACTAACAAAGTAAGGACTAAGCACTGAGGCGTCATTTGTATTCGAAAAACAAGGTCAAATTCTGCAGAGATCTGTAAAGACTTATTCTGACATAACACATAAAGGGGCACTTCTGATTTACAAGGTGCCGACTGTGAAGGTTCTGGACAGAAGTTACTTAGAGCTTTTACCCTAAGCTCTAGTGTTCACATTAGGGTTTATAATAGACAACTCGATGCAATTACTCTAGAACCGAACTCACTAAAAAATGTCATATGTGTAACCCGCTTCCGACAACAAGCGAGTTACACTGTCTTTTTAATGACAAGTATTCAACTGTTATTTTCCTACACAACCAAAGCTTCAGTAGCTATGTCAGTTAATTCTTACTTTCAAGTAACTGTTGAGAGGGAACTTCTGCGAGCTGTCCTCTTTCTCTATATTCAGGTAACACATCATTAGATGAACGTTGGAGTAATTCACTACTATCAACAATTTTATCTACGATTTGAGCCGTTAGCTGATCGGTATGTACAGTTATTCTTTCTTTCGTTGCTAAGCTACTTGTAATTATTTTATCTTGTCTTACCGAAAGGTCAGCCAACGCTCGCTCTGAGTATGAAGTTTGATTGGCTATTAAACTATCAATTTTTTTAAAATAAAGCTTATGAGAAGGCGAATCTTCATCATATTTATTCAATTGTTCCAAAAGCTTAGGGAGCTTGTTTTCAGTAAACTCAATATCTCTTTGTTCAATTGACTTTTGAAGTTCGCAGTAAAATCTTTCTACTTCTCTGATTGTATCCATCGAACCTTGCTCTATTATTTTAAGCCTTTTTTCAGCAACATCATTAAAACGTTCTTGCATTGAGGTTATGATCTCACTCATCTGATTCAGACCATTAATTTTCGTGGCATTAAGTACTTCTTGAAACTTAGCCTCCTCCCTTAGAATTTCAAGTTTTGCTTCTTTCATTAAAATAATACGTTCTTGTTCTTTACCTGCAAGTTGGAGTTGAGTTTCTTTATCTATCTCAGCTATTTTAACTTTATCTGGATCGTAATTCCGATGTGATGATGAAGATAAGCTAGATGAATCAGAGCTATCATCAAAGAAATTGGAGACAGCATCAATAGCTCTTCCTCCCCAAGAAAGACATTTATCCCAAAAACTCATAATTTACACCTTCTCTACTGTTGTTTCATTTAACTCTTTGCGCATTTTAAACATCAAAGAACTATATTCCTTATCCCATTTTGCCGACATTTCTGAATGGGCTTTCGCATCATTGATAAAAGTAGAGTAATTTTGTAATCTTAATTGAGTAAAATCACCGATAACAGTTTTAGATATACCATCAAGATCTTTATCTCTGATAAAGTCCAATATTGTATCTATCGCCATATCAATCAAAGCATCGCTCCAATGAAATAACCATAATCGCTCTTCCACTTTTTCAAGAGAAAAAATAATGTCATGCAGTTGTTCTTGGAAGGTAACGGTATGTTTATAAAGCTCATTTTCAGATTCAAATTTTTCTTGTAAATGCCCATCAGGTTGAAATGCAAATTTTTGGTGAATGCTTTTTCTGTCACATAAATAAAAGTTATCGACTTTGTTTTTATATTGAGTAAGCAAATCAATAAGCTGAATAACTAAAGGCGTTGTAGTATTAAGGTTATGGTATACAAACGCGCCTTCAATCCCCTTTTCAATTAATGGCTGCAAGCACTGCTCAATTAACCATCGTTTGTCTGACCAATCAGAAAACCAAGCTTGCCAATGGATTTCTTCGATATCATCTTCTTCACATTCAAGTTTCAAATTTTCTTTTGAAACTGATTTGACCACTTTTAAGTCTTTTGACCACTCTCGTTCTGAATTAATTAATGAATTCACTAATGAGCGATTGTCTTCGTAAAATTCAATTCGTTTGAGTGAATCAGTGAGCATCGTTGCGCTATTTTCTGCAACTAAATCAAAGCTTGGTCTTGGCTCTGATGCAAACTGTCCGAGCTTAACTAAACCATTATCATCAGTATTTAAATCAAATAATTTTTTCTTAAGCGCATAACATTGCAATTTCATAGAAGCTAAATTAGCAATAGGAGTATTCATATCCATATTTAACCGCTCAAACATAAAAGTTTGGCGTTTTTCTAATAATTCATTTTCATTTTTTGTTAAATTTCCATCATGCTTGTACTTCCGTGAAAGATTGTAAGTGATCGCATTTCCTTCTGTGATAAGTTTATGCTGTCGTATTTGATATTCAGTTAACTTCGTTTGCAATAACTCACACCAATCAATTGTCGCATTTGCAAAACGTATCGGTGACATATCAATTTCATGGCAATTAAACTTTTTAAATGCCAAAAGATCCTGATACTTAAACCTAGATGAAAGTAGTTCTCTTTGCTGATGATTAATCGCATTAAGTTCATCCAGTCTAGCTTCAACTTCACTCAGTTGAAATATAAGATTAGGTAAATTAATTAATAATAACTCATAAAGGGGATATATTTTATGATTATCAAATATTGGCACGAATTTGTTCTTCAAAATAACTTTTAAAAAGTCTTCCCTCGCTTTTTGATCTAGTTTTGCAATAGCAACTTCTTTCTCTTTATCTGAGAACTTTTCAAAGCTTGGATCTAATTTATATTCATCAATAGCAAAGGATTTATTAACAAGGAAAAACTGTTTGCTCTGCAATTCTCCCTTAGTTTGAGCATCGATAGTCCAAGATCTATCAAATCTATTTTCAAAAATTATTTTTCTAGGCTTTTCTTGTTGAATTAAATTTAAATATATATTTTCTGTATGATTATCGGAATGGTTTCTCCATTCGTTTAGGATTATTAAGCAATCATTATAATTCAATATCGTATTTTGTTGATGGTTATATTTTGAAACAAAGTGAATATCATCATTTTTATATGCTAAACAAGGTAAATTATTACTTCCACTCCTGTTTACTTCATCACATATGGTTCTTAAATCAGAAGGGGTAGGGATTTCCCAACCTTTAAACGATAAATAATCAATGCTCTTTAATTCATCAGCCAATTGCTTTACTTCATCTTTATCAGCTAAATTCTCGCCAGTGAGTTCAACTTTAATCTTTGAGGTATCTAGCTTTTTTTCGGGCCATAAATAAGAGGTATCACGGTCAAATATGGCATGTGGCAGCTCTTTTAAGTAAAAATATTTCTGCTTAGAGATCGCCTCTAATACCTTTTGTTTAGGCATTTGGTCTGCAATGGCATCGATTTCACTCTGAATCTGACACCTCTCAACATTCAGAGCCTTAATTTTTGTCTCTAATTGATCGCTCACAGGTATAATCCCTTTATTTAAAGTCTAAACACCAATTGTTTGATGATAAAAATATTGTTTAAAATGCTCTAGATAGAGAATAGTCAGAGTTACGAATGCACTTCTGTAACTCTGACAAAGATTATCATAAACCTCATTTAAAACAATGAAATAGCTCTCACTGTCGCAACTAAGTAAGCATTTGCACTCATATAATATTTAACAAACAGGTGCATTTCCAGATATATGTTTAATATCAATACATTACACACAATGCAATATCTAAAATAGACGTGGAAGTTGTTTCTGTAATGTCAGAAATAGTGCAATAAACAGGTCAATCATATCTAGATTATCTTTAATAGAGTCAATTCAGACCGAGCTAAGTTCCGTCACTGCCCCCCTATCCCTACATTATAAAAAGCATGTTAAATTTAGCTCTGTAAACTTTGTAGTTGAGGTGCTATGGAGGCAAAAGTGCCTTAGTGCGATCGTTCAAGTTGCGCATGACCATTCAGATCGACTTTACTGGTAAGGAACTTCGATTTTGCAGGCTTTTGGGAGAAATCGAGCGTAGATAACTTAGGAAACCTTTTCATCCACGCATAAGCTCTAGGATCGAAAACCAGCATTAACAGCCTATGAATGAGTATTTAATCTAACACGAAAAGGGGCATTTTCAAGTTAGCTATTAAAGCTGAACCGCACTTTCCTCACGAAAACCACCTAAAAACCACTCAAACTGGAAACCGGAATTTCAGAAAATTCATCGATTTTTCATAAGTCATTTAAAAACAAACAGATAAGATAAAAAAGCCAGTCCAGTTTGGCCGGAAAGAATCCAGAACAGGACTGGAAACCACACAAAACAAAATTAAAACTCCCGTTTAGAACTTGATCATTTCAATAGTTCTTGTAATATTGAAGTTATGAACAGAGATAACGCTACGAAAATTTTTGAATCCCTTTCTTCTGGTGTGCGATTAGATGCATGGCGCCTATTAGTTAAAGCAGGAAGTAAGGGTCTAGTGGCTGGCGAAATGGCTACAGAGATGGGTGTAGCACCAAACTCATTGTCATTTCATTTAAAAGCCATGTTTCATGCGGGGTTAGTAACCGTAACCAAAGAAGGACGCTTTCAACGTTACCGCGCCGACATTCCTTTAATGCTGGATTTAATCGCATACATGACAGAAGAATGCTGTGAAAGTGAAGACAACACGGCTTGTTCTCCGCCTTCGGCTAACTCGATTTGTCCAAGCTGCGATCAAACATACGCGCAGGATAAGCACACTGAGTAGCACTTAGTAACACTCGCAAGCGCCTCTCTATAACAGAGCGGCACTTATATTCTCAAATTGTACTCTCCTTATCACTAAGGAGAGCGGATTCTCTCACCTTTCATTTACTGAAGGTTTTCACCTAAACGACAGTAAATAAATTCAAGGAACATAACATGGGTATTTTCGAACGCTTTTTAAGTGTATGGGTCGGCCTAGGTATGATTGTCGGCCTTTTTGCTGGAATACTATTTCCCGACACATTTCTCGCTTTGGGTGATCTCCAGTACGCACAAATCAACTTAGTGATTGCTGTACTTATTTGGTTAATGATTTATCCGATGATGATGCAGGTTGATTTCACTTCGGTAAAAAACGTTCACCGTCGCCCTAAAGGGTTAATCATAACCGTTGTGGTGAACTGGTTGATCAAGCCTTTCTCTATGGCGCTGCTTGCTATGTTGTTCATGCGTTATATTTTTGGCCCGTGGATCAGCCCAGAGCTTGGCGATCAATACATTGCAGGCATGATCTTACTGGGTGTCGCACCTTGTACTGCTATGGTGTTTGTATGGAGCCAGCTCACCAAGGGCGATGCGAACTACACCCTAGTACAAGTGTCGATTAACGATTTGATCATGGTTGTTGCTTTCGCGCCACTAGCCGCATTTTTACTAGGCGTAACAGATGTGACCGTTCCTTGGGATACCCTGATCTTGTCGGTTTCACTGTTTGTCGTAGTGCCTTTAGTCGCAGGTGTTATTACTCGCCGCGTAGTGAATAATCAAACTAAGCTCGATAAACTTGGCGCGACATTAAAGCCATTTTCGATTGTGGGTTTGGTAGGCACTGTGATTTTACTATTTGGCTTTCAAGCACAAACCATTATCGAGAACCCGTTAGACATCGTACTCATCGCTGTCCCTCTATTAATTCAGACGTACCTGATCTTTGCTGTGACGTATATTTGGATGAAAAAATGGGGGCAACCGCACCAAGTCGCGGCACCTGGTGCCATGATAGGAGCATCAAACTTCTTTGAGCTTGCTGTTGCCGTGGCTATCAGCCTATTTGGTATCCATTCAGGTGCGGCGTTAGCAACGGTTGTTGGCGTCTTGGTTGAAGTACCTGTGATGCTATCACTGGTTGCTTATGCGAATAAAACACGTGCAGATTTTGCTATTAATGAAGCCACAAGTTAATCGCTAGCTATTGTAGACCAAACTGAAATGAAAAAACGGCTTACCACCTAGATGATGAGCCGTTTTAGTTTCAAACAAGCAGAGCTGTTTGACAGAAATAGGTTACTGCTCACAGCGTGCTGAAGTACCAAATCTTAAAACTGAGTAGACTCACAATCGTAATAGTTCGCTTGTGCATCTCTTAAAATAGTCACTGGCACACCCATTACTGACACTTCAGATGGGATATCTAAGTGGACGTAATTAGCACCTAGCTTGACTGCCGGCTCTAATACTTCACCCACTAACCGCTCCATACCAAGATTTGGGGTTGCACGATCTGTGATTTTCCATTCACGTACTTCGTTAAGTAGCAATTTACATTGCATTGCTTCTTTAGGTACCGCTTGACCGATCAAAACTTCCGTGCCGTTTTCACTGGTGTAACTTTCAACCAAACTCTCAGCAATGCTTGAACAACCTGCAGTTACTGCTAATACACTACCAATTAATAACGCTTTTTTAAGTTGCTTCATGATCTGCTCTTATAATGTTTAACAACAAACCTATAATACAGTGTTCATTTATCAATAATCAACAGGTTTGATGAAAAACATTATAAACTCTATTTGAACTGTTCCCTTAGCCAAGCGCGTAGCATTAGGGCTGTTTCACGTCGCAACTTATCTGGAGGACAAACAAAGTAATAATCTTGATAAGGATTTAGGACTGACGGGCCTATTTCGGCTAATACGCCATGGGTAATGTCATCACGGACAAACTGCCGATGGGTGATCAATACCCCCAACCGTCGTATTGTGGCTTGCACAGCTTGAATTGATGCCGAAAAGGTTAAGTTGTTTTGTTGAAGTGGTAATTCGATACCATTCGCTTCGCACCAGACCTGCCAGTCATGTTTGCGTCTGTCATTCGTGACAAAAATAGGCGGGAAGTGGCTAAGTAGCCGTTTAGCGGAATCAATTAAGTGAGGGCTTTTCAGTGCTTTTTTTAATGGTGGCGAGGTTGCTAACTCGATCAGCTGCGGGCTGCACACCATGATCAGCTCATCATCACCCAGCTTTTCGCAATAATAATCTTCCCATTCGTTCGGCTTGCCATGAATAAGGGCAATATCGACGCCTTCTCGTTCAAGTTCAAAGCTTCCCAAAATATTAGAGATACGAACATCTAACTCAGGCATGGCTTGCTGAAAATCTGGCACTCGTGGAATCCACCAATGCAGCGCGAGTGAATGCACCATATTGATGGTTAAATGCTTATCATGGTGGATATCAACCAGCTCTTCAGTGGCCTCTACGATTTGCTCCAATGCGGGTGCTACCTTTCGGTAATACTTCCTTCCGGCTTGATTAAGCTCGACTCGCCGCCCCGTTCGATTAAATAGTGGCTGACCGATCTGCTTCTCCAGCGCCTTTATCGCTTGGCTGATCGCCGAATGGCTCACACAAAGCACATCAGCCGCTTCGGTCATGCTGCCCATTTCAGCGACAGCAACAAAGGCATAAATTGATTTAAGCGGAACCAGCTTTCTCATCTGTAAGTTTTCCTAACATAGATGTTCACTATTATTCGCTTTTTCTCTGGTATCAGACCACGTAGCCTTACAACATAGCAGGAGAAAAGCATGACGACAGATTACCGCCCCACTTTATTTATGGTTGCCAGCACCTTTACCTTATCGCTCAATGGTGTGTTAGCGAAATGGCTCAGTCATACCTTCACCGCAGAGTGGTTAAGTTTTCTACGTTTTGCTATTCCAGCCATAATACTCTTCATATTCTTAGCTTTTCAACATTGGCAACTGCCACCACGTAATATGTGGAAAGGCTTATTGATCCGTGCTCTTTGCATTTCAGCAAGTCAGTGGTGTTTCTTATACGCAATTGATCATCTGACGCTAGTCGAAACCGTGGTGCTATTCAGCACGGGACCTTTGTTTATTCCCTTGTTAGAAAAACTGTTCTTTAATACATCGATTAAACCGGCAACCTTTCTTAACCTTACCTTGATGTTTATTGGTGTGATGCTACAGGCTGGCAACCCACAGGGGTTTGAATTAAAACCTGAATTACTGATTGGTTTAGCGGCGGGGATATTTAATGCAGGATCACAACTTAGCTTATACCGTGCCAGTAAAGGCAGTTTGTCGCCTTCAGCCTTAAATGCGTGGACATTTAGTCTAGCGGCGCTCATTTTATTACCTTTAGTTGCAACAAGCGCAGTACCCAGTCAGGAAGTCTTTATGCATATTGCGCCTTGGCTACAAATTGGCGAACTTGGAGGTCTAACAACTCATGTCAGTACCTTTGCTGTCCCCGCCATGCTGTTACTTCTGGCACTATGTATTATCAACACACAAGTCATGCGGGCAAAAGCATACCGATTGGCCGAGTCAGGATCTCAACTGGCACCGCTTATTTTTACCAACTTACTGTTTACTGTTGTTTGGCAAGTCACCTTATTTGAACAAGCAATGCCATGGAACAAAGTGGCAGGGGTCAGCATCATCGTATTTGCAAGCTTACTGCATACCTTCCTACCTATCATGAAGAAACGCGTTACGCTCGATCCCGCTCGTTAATACTGCTACTGTTTTGATAATACAGATGAAAGGAAGCATCTTATGTCACTACTTAGCGCCACCAGCTTCACCAATATGGCTCGCCTTACGCTAGCAGCAAGCCTTATCTATGTCGGTTACAGCATCAGCCAATTTGGCCAAAACCTGAGTCAACTTGCTCCTCTCATTGATGAAATTCAGCAAGCTCAACAGCAAGTGCCTGACATTTTAGAGCGGGTCGATGCCATAACAGCACAAATCCCAGAAGTGCTTGAACACGTCGATGCGATCAACCAGAGTATCCCACCCATTTTGCAACGGGTGGACGACGTTACCACTCAAATCCCACTCATTTTGGCGCAAGTGGATGCAGTCGAAAAACAAATACCACCTATTTTGGCGGAATCAAAGCAACTTCGCCAGCAAGTACCTGCAGTATTAAAACGGGTTGATTCAACCAACAAAAGTATTGCGGGCGTATCTAGCCAAATCCCCGCAATATTAGATGAAAGTGAAGCAATTCGTGCAGATGCCCCCGTATTGCTCGCTGATGCTCAGCAACTCGTCAATGATGTCGAAACGGTGGGACAGCAGGCGTCTGAAGGTTTTGTCTCAGGTGTGTTTACCGGTATCCTTAAAGCGCCACTTTCCATTTTACCTGACGGTACACCGCTATTTTCTCGTACATCACTATCAGAAAAAGACGAAAAAATGATGAACGAAACAGTCAGCGAGTTGCTTGCAACTAACCAATTAGGCAGCAAAAAAACCTGGTTTAATAGCGCGACTCAAATTGGAGGCGAGATAACGCTCTTTGCCTCTCAGCAAGATCCTGCGCAATGTCGAGTGCTAAAAATAGAGCTCAGTAAAAAGCGCCGTCAACTCGAATCACGAGCAACAGAGCTGTGTAAAAATAATCAAGGAAAGTGGATGCCAAAGAATTCGTAAGACAAATGCATTTCCCTATACAAACAAGCACCCTATGCGGTGCTTGTTTCATTCCTGCTGGTGATTTATCCTCAAGACACAGTTACATTCAGTGGAAAAACGAAGGGAAATTATGAAAAGTTCGCATACATACCCAATTGGTACTCCAGGCCAAAAATGGGGTGATGAAGAAAAAGCACAATGGCGAGCACAAGTGACGGTTAAGCGCTCTTACCAAGATGATGTTGTGACAAAAATTAACGCACTCGAAGACCGCTTTGATCTGACCCAATATGGCGCACTGTCTTACGATGCTGAACGCTTTCCCCTGCTTTCACTGAAAACGAAAAACTGGGATACCTCAAAGCCAACTGTTTTGATCTCTGGTGGTGTTCACGGCTACGAAACCAGTGGTGTTCATGGCGCGCTTCAGTTCCTAGACACACATGCGGAGCAATACAGCGATACATTTAATATTGTAGTGGCACCTTGTGTCAGCCCTTGGGGTTACGAAACCATCAACCGCTGGAATCCACTCGCTATCGATCCTAACCGCTCTTTCTTCGCCGATAGCCCAGCAGAAGAATCAGCCGCGCTAATGCAATTAGCGGACTCTTTAGGTGATGTGCTAGTACATATCGACCTTCACGAAACCACAGACACTGACGAAGAAGAATTCCGCCCAGCACTGTCTGCACGTGATGGTAAAGAATACATCGAAGACAGCGTACCAGATGGCTTCTACACGGTGGGCGACACTGAAAACCCACAAGCCGACTTCCAAAAAGCCGTAATTGATTCTGTTCGCCGTGTTACACACATCGCGCCACCAGACAGTGAAGGCAAGATCATTGGTGAAAAGATTGAGCAAGAGGGCGTGATCAACTACCCAATGAAGGCACTGAGCCTGTGTAATGGCATTACTGACTGTACTTACGGTACAACTACCGAAGTCTACCCAGACAGCGCACTGGTAACAGATCAAGATTGTAATAACGCCCAAGTTGCTGCGATTACAGGTGCACTTGATTACGTAAAAACACGTATCTAGCCTTATAACTTTCTCTATAAGAACAAAAAGGCAGTGACGATTAATCCTCACTGCCTTTTCTTTTGATGACAACACCTGCGCGCTAAAACACACTAGAAAAGCACGTCACTAAACACAACTGCACCCAATAAACGCAGTGAGTACAATTTAGTGATCGAGATACAAGTAGTTCTGCCAGCTCTTCATCCGTATTAACACTTTACGCATAATCGAAACATGCTCAAAACTGTCTGAGTAAACTGCGATTTCAACATTGGTTCCTTGCGGTAATGCATAATGGGTAATGTCATCGAGCATACGCAGCTTCACCAGTGGCCGGCCTTGGCGATTTAACATGTCAGAACTGTATAGCGTCCCTTGCGCTTGTACTTGGCTTTCACCGATTGCAGGTAACACCTCCACCACTTCAGCTCGAAAGGTTTTCCCCGGTATCGCACGGAAAATCATGTCAGCCTTAAACCCCGGCTTTAAACGCAGTAACGAGTTTTGCCTAAAGGCACCCACGAAAAACTGTTCTTCTTGATGCACAAAGGTCATCACAGTTCGCAGTGGCATAGGTAGTGCCATCATTCCGGGGCGCAATGTGACTTGCGTTACATAACCCGCTGTTGGCGCATAAACCACAGTTTCATCCAAATCAAACTCCGCTTTACGCAGCATAGCTTGGACTTGCGCTGTGGTGGTATTCTCGCCCAAAATCTCAGATTCAAACGCCAATTTCGCTCGACGCTCTTCAGCGTTGGCCGCCTCTAATGTTGCTTCAGCACTTAAGTAAAACTGACGACGATTATCAACATCTGATTTTGTAAACGCGCCACGTTTGTAGCCTTTTTCATACCGTTTAAATTGTGCCAAGGTACGGTCACGTTCAGCTTTCGCTTTTGCAACACTGGCTTGGCTGGCTTTATAACCCGCTTCAAGTTCTAACACATCTTGCTCTGCTTCCGCCAACATGGCTCTTAAGCGGTTCACTTCGGCTTGGTATGGCGTAGGATCAATTTTAAATAAAACATCCCCTTTTTTAAGTAAGACATTTGCTTCAACAGGCACTTCCGTTACGCGCCCACGTACTCCCGGAATAATCGGTGTGCTAACAAAGAACTGCGTTCCTTGATTGGTATGAGGATGATTGTAATTCATCAAAAGAATTAACGTACCGATTAAGATAACCCCACCGAGTACGGCCGTCGGCACCGTCCACTTATTCAATGGAATATTAAAAGTCTTAAAAAGAAACACACACAATGCGGCGTATGTGAGGATTAAGAGTAAATCCATTACTTCTCCTCCCCTGTTTGGTCAGAGCCAGTCTGATTCTCTTGGGTATGCTCAGGCGGTTCCGAGCTCGACACCGGCTTAGGTGTGCCTTCAAGCGTAGCAATTTTGTGACTGAGTAATTCTACCTGAGCAGATAACGTATTGATTTGATGATGCAGCTCGTTCTGCTCTGCCTGAATTTTTTGAAAACCCCACCCACGATCTTTACGCCATAAGGTGGCCCATATCCATAAAAACGGCCAAAGCGCATGCAGGGTAAACAGGCTTACCCAACCCGCATAATGGATAGCATCTTGATGCGGATGATCCCGCTCTTTAGATATTTCATAAGGGATATCGTGAATGACAATAATGCCGTAAAACAACACTAATGCGACAAACACCAATAATCCAAGTGCAAAGTAATCTAAAAACATCTTTCCTCCCTAAAAGATGACAACCTATTTATTATTCTGTTATATCTCGCCTTCATTAAAACTAGCAGAATTCAAACGGAACTTATTAAATTACAATGCAAAATCAGTGGTCGCGCTGATTTGTATTAATCACATTTATTAACGATTAATTGTTCTATTGGAGCAGAGAAAGGAATACAGCCTCCCGGTAACTCTTTCTTTTCACCATTTTGTTGAAAACCATGATGCAGATAAAACGGTTCAGCATAGGTCGATGCATTAAGGCGAATAACTGCGGCAGGGTCGTCTTTATAGCGTTGTATCAGTGCCGACTGTAAAAGTGATGATGCAATACCTTGTCGATGATAAGCGGGATCGACAAATAAACAGCTCAAACGATTATCTGGTTTGAGTAAAACGACGCCAACAACCCGCTGTTTGTGACGGTATAACAAATAGATGTAGCCGCTAGGGATTAACAAGCTCTTTAGCCCTTCATCCACACAGCCAGCCACTAAGCTATCTGCTTCATCTTTAGAAACCGCAAGAGTCTGATGAATGGCTTGCTCAATAACATGAATAACAGCAGATAAATCATCACGCTGAACCGCTTCTATCATAAACATCCTTGTATACCATTGATGAAATGTATCTATCCGCAAGTCACTCGACTGGCGCAGCCCTGCTCTAATCAAAAGCCACAAGCGATTAAGACAGTTTTGTCTTTTTTGCTTGTCGGTATGGTGCAAACAGCACGCTGACATCGACTTTTGCATTAAGCTTGGCTGCTAATAAATACAAGCCACCTAATTTACGATGAAAAAATATCGCATCCGCAGGAGGTGTATGCCAATAACCTTTGTCCATACTGAGTGACGTACCTTCTTCTTTAATCCGCTTAGCGAGATCAGTATCACCAAAGTCATAGCACCCTTGATGCATTAATGGCTCACATGCTTGCTCACACAGGTTAATAACAGCTTGGCGTTGCTCGTCACGAATCGGCTGACTAAAAAAGCCAATACTGGCAAGTGCTGCATCCATCCGCTGCCGATCATTTTCCACCGCACCATTCATTAACTGCAGGTATCCTTCACTGATATACGCAGGATAGGTGCGAGTCGCGCCAAAATCTAATAAGACTAATTGCTTGGTATCACGGTTATATTGAAAGTTGGCAAAATTGGGATCCGTTTGGACCAATCGAAATTCAAAAATCTCCCGAAACAGCAAGGTAAAGGCTAATTCAATGACACGATCTCTTACTGCTTGTGGCGCGTGAACCAAGTTCTCTATAGCTTCCCCCTCAACAAAGCTCATCGCCAGAATATTGGGGGTGGTCAGATCATCGAACACATCAGGGATCAAAAAGTTGCTATCGTCCGCCAGTAAGCTAGCGTATTGGCGCAATAGCTTAGCCTCTAATAAATAATCGGCTTCGTCATGTAATTGCTTTTTAGCCTCTTCCAATAATCCTTGGTAATCCACTTCTTTCGGAATCAAGCCCGATACTCTTAACAGCGTCGCTACGTTATCAACATCACTTTCAATGCTCTCTCTAACCCCTGGGTATTGGATCTTAAGCGCTAAATACCGTCCATCTTTGGTATGGGCTGAATGCACCTGTCCAATAGAGGCCGCAGCTATCGGGTAAAAGGTAAATTGCTCAAAGGCATTTTGCCATTCAGGCTGCCATTCACTTTCCAGTACATGGTTGAGCTGGCTAATTGGCATTGGCTTAGCATCAGATCGTAAACGCGCGAGCAAATCTGTTAATTCTGGTGGCAATAAATCCCCCGCATCCATCGATAACAACTGCCCCACTTTCATGGCCGCACCACGTAATTGCGCCAATTGATCGGCCACCCGTTTGGCATTAGCGGGTGTTAATAACAAGTCGCTGGCTTTAGGCTTTTGTCCTTTCGCTATTTGACGCACGCCTTCGGCAACCATGCCACCAGCAACACGCGAAGCCAATGATCCCAATTTACTCATTCGAGATAAACGACTACGCGGTACTTTGGCATAAGATTTATCAGTATTTTTCATAGTATCTCGATTTCTGAGCGCTCTTAGTTTTCGGGGAAAAGGTGTTGTAGAAACATCGCATTATTGAATGACATGAACAAGAGAAGGTACGAAAGAAATGGAGATAGGGTTCAATTTTAACTAGTCAATGAACCCGTAATTACAGCGGAAGTTTGTCGTTAAAAACAGATAAGCACAATTTACAGCGATTAAATACCGACGCCGACTGAAAGGATAAAGGCATCATTGCTGATCCCTCCCATATCACGGTATTCATAGCCTAAGGTTAAATCAACAACAGGAATAAAAGTCAGAACAACGCCCGCCCCACCAGTGAAACCCCAACCTTTTTCCGTATTTTTTTGCCCAGCAAGTTCCCTATCAGCATTGTAATAGTTTGTGCCTGCTTTCGCGTAAAGCGAGCCTATTACGAACGGTAAATCGCCACGAAGCGTGATTGGGAAAGAGGTATAATCAATGTCGTTTTTTACCGACGCTAATTTCGAATCCACTTCTGCGCTACCTTGAACAAAGCCGGCATTAACACTGAAAATATCATTAATATGGTAGGTTGCATTAATGCCGTATTCGTAGCCATAATCGCTATTACCGTCGTATGAGATACGCGAAGCCCCTGCACTCGCTCCCACCGACACCCCTAATAAATCCGCAGATGCAGTAAAAGGTAACAGTACTAACAAACCTATGATGCCATTCCTTTTCATGCCATTCACTCCTTATTGATTCTTGATGATGGGATGTGACGGTACAACTTTACGTATCCCTGCCTTCAATCATTAGTCCAATTCGAACACTGCGCCAGTCTCTCTGGCAATTTGGATCACAGTTCAAACAATTTCGTTTTCGCGATAACACAACCTCCTTGAGGATTCTGCAAGGATTCACTCGCTGAAAGAAAACCTGAAAATCATGATAGAAAATGCAATTAGCTGTTAAAAAAAGCGTCAACCGGCATGCAATCCATTACAAAGTCACATTTCACTGAAAAACCTTACATTTGTCATTACATTACACAGCAATGGTTATTAGTCCTTAATTATCATAGTTATATGGAATATACGGTCACTCATACCGTTACAAAGTGGCTTAATAATAGAATACTTAGCAAACGATTACGCTCCCGATTTCAACACCAATAGTAATCAATAGGTGTTTTTCGCTTCGTGGTGAGGCAAAATGTGATCGTGATCGCGAGACATTAGTGCTTAGCTCTCTAAACTAGCCCTATATCGAACGGCAATAAACAAAAGGCCATTAGAGCTAAAAAGCCGTCAACATTTGTATTTTGTTATGCGACACACAACGAGGGTAAACACATGAGCGAGATTCTACTTGCGACCTTTGCAGGTTTCATCGTAGGCATATTTTTTACGGCAATTAAGCTTCCTCTTCCGGCGCCACCCGTGCTGCCAGGTATCATGGGGATTGTCGGTGTTTACCTAGGCGGTGTGGCGTATCAATCCATTGTTGAACGTTTCTTCTCTTAATTTGGTCTTTTAATTCAATTCAAATATTCCAGGAGTGAGCTATGGCTACCCCACATATTAATGCAGAACTTGGTGATTTCGCTGAAACAGTCCTAATGCCAGGCGATCCGCTACGTGCAAAACTGATTGCTGACACTTTCTTAGAAGATGTTAAGCAAGTCTGTGATGTACGCAATATGTTCGGCTACACAGGTACTTACAAAGGTAAGCGTATCTCTGTAATGGGCCACGGTATGGGTATCCCGTCTTGCTCTATCTACGCACATGAGCTAATCAAAGACTTTGGTGTTAAAAACATCATCCGTATCGGTAGCTGTGGTGCTGTACACGACGACGTTAAACTAATGGATGTGATCGTTGCTATGGGTGCATCGACAGATTCGAAAGTGAACCGTATCCGTCTAAGCAACCACGATTTTGCTGCCATTGCTGATTACGGTATTCTTGAAACAGCCGTTCATCATGCACGTGAGCAAAAAGTACCAGTACGCGTTGGTAACGTATTTACTGCAGATCTGTTCTACACCCCAGAAACTGAGCTATTCGCTAAAATGGAAAAGCTAGGCATCCTAGGTGTTGATATGGAAGCCGCTGGTATCTATGGTGTTGCTGCTGAATTGGGTGCTAAAGCACTAACAATTCTAACTGTATCTGACCACATCAAACGTGGTGAAAAACTAAGCTCTGATGATCGTCTTAAGTCGTTCAACGATATGATGAAAGTTGCCCTAGAAACGGCAATCAGCATCTAAGCAAGATACAATAATTTAGGTGGCGGTGTTTTCCCCGAGACATCGCTACCCCTTACAGCCAAAAACAATGAATACATAGCTAATACCAAACTGCTATTGGCACAGTTTCAGTGCAGTTTGTTATTAGTGCCCATAAGGAAGCTAAGGCCGTACCTTGTGCAAACAAGGTATTAGCAAGGTTGCTGCTCAATATTTTGTAAAATGTGGCGTCTTACACAATTTGATGAATAGAGTAAGCAAACTCTGATTTTGTTTATTAATCAGTATGCGGATTCTGTCAGGTAACCTTCTCCTTTGCTTCTTTTTGGGCGGCTAATATCCCCAAGTTCACTTACGACCAATAGTAAAAACCTTGGTCTATCAGCAGTAACACTCACTCCACACTGTTATTCTATACTTTGAATCTAGATGGTAATAAGCTGACATGATGACATCACAACCTCTCCAACCCATTCAGCCTTTATTACCTAAGGCCGTCGAACATTTGCAGCTTAATCACTGTAAAACAGTCGGCTGCTGTAACTATGGTTCTAAAAATATCGATGATTATGTGATTCAGCGAACTAACCCTGAACGTCCAACATTAGTATGTCGGGAGTGTGGTGCATTTCCGCCAGTGCTAAGTAATCAAGATGTTGTGGATGAGCTAACCCGTGTAAAAGTCACGCAAAGTAGTGGCTTACCCGCTTGCAGTAACCCGAAATGTGAGAACTTAGGCCTTGCGGTATTAACGCATCGTCACCTTTACCATGCCTTTGGTTACAGTGGTGATCGCCAACGCTATCGCTGTAAATGCTGCCAAGGCACCTTTGTTGATCGTTGGTCTGGCTTTAATAACAAGCATTTAGTGCAACAAAAACTGTTGGCGATGCTTTTTACTGGTTATGCTATTCGCGATATCTGTCGCCGCCTCAGCATGAACCCTAAAACCTTTTACGATCAACTGTCTCATATCGCCAGTCGTTGTCGTCGCCAGCTTGCGATGTTTGATGCGCGCCTCTTCAAACATGCGCAAAACCTCTCGCTTGCGTCTAATCTGACCACCTTGCAGCCTAAAAGTAGTAATGGGGTTTTGTGGATTTCCACCTGTGAAGCCACTTCGGGCTACGTGGTTGGGCAGCATTTAAACTATCAAGCAAGCGATCACGATGAGAAACACTTAGAGCATGACCCATTCCAAGTGGGAACACGCTTTATGGCACCGCCATCAGCATTACTCGAAACCAATACCACCCCACCTTCACAGGGTATTCTGGCACGCGTTGATAATAAATATCGTGAAGTATTATCACGTCCGCAACTCGAAGATCCTCTTAGCAATCAAGCGCGTATTAACTACCCAACGAAAGGCTGTTTAATTCGCCCACAATACACTGTGTATGCACACTATCTTCAGCTTGCTAGCCAACTGGAATACAACCAACAACTGGCGATTTTCATGCCACAAGAACCTTTGATGCGCTCGGCAGTGGTGTCTATCTTTTTGGATCGCATCAAGGCAAAAACCATTCACCCTATCTACGTCGAACAGGATGAACAGTGGCACTCTGACATGGAAGCTGATCGCATTGATATCGTCTTACTAGGTTGGTGGCGTGACCGCTGGGCATTCACCCGTAACAAAGATATCAGCAAGGGAATTTGTCACTTAGCTGGCGAAAAAGAAAACGAACGTTACTGGCTAAACACCGCAACAGATCGCGCGGTACTGCAATATCAACAACGCTTTCACGATCAATTCGCACAACTCGTCAATGAGCCACGCCGTAAATTGCGCCCTGCGGGTTTATTGCCATTACTCGACATTTACCGTGCTTGGCATAACTTATGTCGCCAAGATAGAACAGGTCAAACGCCTGCACAGCAAATGGGCCTCACCTCTGCACCATTAACATTAGAGCAATTGCTTAACTAAGCACTAGTCTTAGTAGAAAGAATCATTACTGACGCCTAGCTTCAAATCCATACTGCCACCTTGTTGTAAAAGGTGGCTAGCCTCACCATTATTACCAACCTGTAAAAGTCATTTATAAAAAGCGCAGATTATCATTTTATAATAAACAATTAAACTAGCCCTTCTTTATCGACAAGTATGAATTTGAGGCTTTTATGGGTTGGTTATTTCTTCTTTTAGGTGTGATGGCAGAAGCAACGTCACATGTAGCATTGCGTGCAACTAATGGCTTTACCAACTTATTACCCAGTAGCATAGTCGTACTTGGTCACTTACTGGCTTTCCTTTTTTTAGGGCAAGCAATGCGTTCTCTACCTGTTGGTATTGTGCACGCAATGTGGGCTGGTATGGCTATCGTATTAGTTACAGCAATGTCTAGTATTATCTACAAGCAACATCTGGATGCGAAAGTATGGCTTGGCATGGTCGTGGTCGCCATAGGTATCGCGATTATTAATTTGTCAGGCGCCCCTCATAGCCATTAATTTTCGCCTACCAGAAGCAAGATTCTTATGCCAGCCTGAGCGCTTAAATAACGCATAAGAATCCCACCCTAAATATGGGCGGCCCCAAGCGAATAAGCAACAAAGTGAGCAGGATTGCTGTTACGCCGCCCTCAGTAACAACAGCAGAATGATGAATTGCTCACAGATTTTTGAACTGACCGCAAAATTATCTCGATTACCTCGCGCCGCCTATATTCATGCTGATATATTTGTTTACAAGATGTTAAATAAAACACGTATCAATTCATCAGCATTCGCAGTAGGGATAGTCGGACATGCAGTTTTTCCCAAACCGTATTAAACCCATCTTATTAGCCAGTATGTTATGCGTAGGCATATTGCCTGCATTTATGTACAGCTGGACCAGCAGTGAAAAACTGTCTTCAGTCGCATTGGAACAAATCGCTACAGGCATGATCAGCCGAACCACAATAGCAGCGCAAAACCTTGACGATCTTATTCAGCACCATATCACTGAGCTCAGTGATATTGCGCAATCCCCCTTGCTCACATCGTCCCCCTTAATTTCAGCGTCACCAGCTATTATCAACACCTACCTTCAGCAATTAACAGCTGGTGAATCCGTTTACAATGCTATTCATCTCATCGAAAAAAGTACGCTTTATTCAACGCCTAGCTATCAAGTTATCGACTCTTCGCATCAGGGTGTGGTTAACCTTAGCCAAGAAGTCGCTAAATTCAGTATCGATAACTTTGATCAGTTAGAACAGCAGTACTTACGTTCAGGTAAAAAAGTCTATTTGTTTGTGCCACCTAACATTGCACAAGCACCTTGCTTATTTTTAATCACTCGCGTCGTAGATAGTGCAACGACTCGTTATCTTTTGGTGGAATACCGCTTAAGTGAAATCAATGATCGACTACGTTTTTTAGGCAAACAAATCAGCGATACCGATTTTGCTTTTATTGTTAACGATCAAGGGGAGACAATGCTTGCAGGTGACTATCAAGGCCAAGCACTGCAAACTTTCGCCGATTTCAAGTTCAACCTAAAAGCGCAAAACATTAGTACTGCTCAGCCACAAATTATCCAGTACAAAGACAGATACCAAGAGTCTTTTACAGCCACAGTAACCGCCATTGGTTCATTACAAGGCCCAGATTTACCGAATTGGTCTTTGGTCACTGTCACACCACAAAAAACCGTAACCAGCTCTATTGATGCCCTGCAACACTATTTTATGTTGGCGTTATTGTTTACGGCATTAGTGATCGTCATTCTTTCCGTGGTATTAACTAAACGCATCACAGCACCACTGGCAAAATTGTCACGGTTTGCTGCTCAATTTAAATTAGGTAACTTTTCAGGGAGTGATAATTTTAAAGGCCCCCATGAGTTTCAAGTACTGCACGATGCGCTAAACCAAGGTGCAGAACGTATTGCTTACGACACCAATCGCCTTAATCAAGCGTTACACAAAGCCAAGTCTGCTGATCAAGCAAAATCCGCTTTTTTAGCCAACTTATCTCATGAAATCCGCACCCCAATGAATGGGATGTTAGGCTTGTCACAACTGCTATTAAAAACCGAGCTAACGCGTGAGCAAGAGCATCACCTCAACACACTACTCGACTCTGGTAAGCATATGATGTCTTTACTTAACGACATCTTGGATTTTTCTAAAATAGAGCAAGGTCAGCTTAAACTCGATCCCACTCATTTCTGCTTTACCGACTTGGTTGGCACTATAGAAAGTACCTATCATTCATTAGCCAAAGAAAAAGGCATCGCCTTTCACATTCATTGTGAATTAGACAAAAGTGCATGGTTTTATGCTGATAAAGCGCGTATTCGTCAGATTCTATTTAACCTGATCAGTAATGCGATTAAGTTTACTGAAGAAGGGGAAGTTAATGTCACCTTACGCCTTCAAGATAGCCAAGAGAAAAATGGCAAACAACTCACCATTATCACCCAAGATAGCGGGATCGGTATCGCGCCCGATCGGGTTAACCAAATTTTCGACCCCTTTGCACAAGCTGAAATTTCAACCAGCCGTCGATTTGGTGGCACAGGGCTTGGATTAAGTATCGTTCGCCAACTTGCTGAACTCATGCATGGGGAAGTCAAACTTGATAGTACCGAAGGAAAAGGGTCTACGTTTACCGTCAACCTCATGCTACAAGCCGGCCATTATGAACCTCAGCAAACACCAGAGGTCAGTTTTGATCAAAGTGCGTTTCAACATCTAAAAGTATTGATTGTCGAAGATAATCACTTAAATACGCTGATCATTGATTCCTTCCTCAAACAACGAGGTTTCACCACCACCGCAGTAGAGAATGGTGCTGAGGCGCTGAATATTTTACAGCATCAGTTATTCGACGTTATTTTGATGGATAACCACATGCCAGTCATGGACGGTATTGAAGCAACAAGACGGATCAGACGCTTACCATCAGATACCTGCAAAGTACCTATTTTTGCCTGTACCGCAGATGTCTTTGAAGAAACCCAACGCAACATGATGGCTGCGGGAGTAGATTGCGTGATCACCAAACCACTTGATGAACGCAAACTGCTTGATGCCTTACAACGCTTTAAACATAAAATATCGGCAATGGCTGAGCTGCGCCTTGCTAATGAGACTAAACAATTACGAGATGAAGCACCAAGCGTAGACCTTGGCTTTCAAAATCAAGCGTTACAAGTACAGTCAAAACAAAGTAGTCCAACTATCATCAGCGCACCCGATACTTCTTCATCCAAACACACATCGGCGAAGCAGGACCAAGTTCTTAGTGATAACTACCAACACGTCGATCTATCTGAATTGCTTGCAATGATGGATGGTGATCACGAGATTGTTCAAACCTTCTTAATGATGTTTGCAACTGAACATGCCAACGATGTTAATAAATTAGAGCAAGCACTCGCTGAACAAGATTTTAGTCAGGCAATTCTCATTAGCCACTCTTTAAAAGGAGCTTCAGGCAGTATCTGTGCAGACGGTGTACGCCAAGCTGCCATCATTGTTGAGAAACAGGTAAAAACCCATACCCTGCCGCAGGAAGACGATCTCATCGAGCTGCGTAAACAGCTCACAATCCTGATCCAGGAAATCCATGAACACACGCTAAATGAAATGGAAAACAGCGTTTAACCATGCGCATATGATCACCAACAAGATCAAATGCTCAATAAAAATTGTTTGAGTCAACTCGAAGAAAAAGTTCGAAACAGGGTGGACACGAATAAAATGACAAAAAACAGCGAATAAATGAGATCAAAGCACGGTTTACCATGCTTTATAATTGACAGAATATGCCAAAAAGATAATTATCATTCCATCAATTGCTCTCGAGCAAACCAAATGTTCACACAGTGATTTTTTGGTACAAACATAAAATGTCGCGATGCTGTAAAGATAATCTTGTTAATCAATATCTGAACTAGCATTGAGACAAGTCCAATACGTAAAAGGTTGATAGATATGAGCACTAAACTAGAACAATTGCGCGCGCTTACTACTGTTGTTGCTGACACAGGTGACATTGAAGCAATCAGCAAGTACAAGCCTGAAGACGCAACAACGAACCCTTCGTTGATCCTGAAAGCCGCTCAAATCGCTGAATATGCACCTCTTATTGATGCATCGATTGCTTATGCAAAAGAGCAAAGCAACGATAAAGCACAACAAGTACAAGATACTTGTGACATGCTAGCAGTCAGCATTGGTAAAGAAATTCTTAACGTTGTACCTGGTCGCATCTCAACAGAAGTTGACGCTCGCCTTTCATACGACACAGAAGGCAGCATTGCTAAAGCACGCCAACTGATCAAAATGTACAACGATGCTGGCATCACTAACGACCGCATCCTGATCAAACTAGCTTCTACTTGGGAAGGTATTCGTGCAGCGGAAGTTCTAGAAAAAGAAGGCATCAACTGTAACCTAACGCTTCTATTCTCATTTGCTCAAGCGCGTGCTTGTGCTGAAGCGGGTGTATTCCTTATCTCACCTTTCGTTGGCCGTATTATGGACTGGTACAAAGCGAAAGAAGGCCGTGATTTCGAAGCACAAGAAGATCCAGGGGTTATTTCAGTATCTAGTATCTACAACTACTACAAAGAACACGGTTACAAAACTGTTGTTATGGGCGCAAGCTTCCGTAACATCGGTGAAATTCTTGAGCTAGCTGGCTGTGATCGCCTAACTATCGCCCCTCAACTTCTTGCTGAACTAGAAGCAGCTGAAGGTGAAGTAGTAGAGAAACTAATTGACTCTAACGGTACCAAAGAACGCCCAGCAGCAATGACACACGCTGAATTCCTATGGGATCACAACCAAGACGCAATGGCAGTAGAAAAACTGGCTGAAGGTATCCGTAACTTTGCGGTTGACCAAGGTAAGCTAGAAACAATGATTGCTGACCGTCTATAAGACTAAAACCTATTTCAGAAAGCGGCCTAAAAGCCGCTTTCTTATTTTTATCGTTTTTTGTTTCAAACAAATTCTATAGTGGAAACCAATATGGAACGTAAAGTATTAGCAAATGCAATCCGTGCCCTAAGCATGGACGGCGTACAACAAGCAAACTCTGGCCACCCGGGCGCACCTATGGGCATGGCTGATATCGCTGAAGTATTGTGGCGCGGCCACATGAACCACAACCCACAAAACCCTGAGTGGGCTGATCGCGACCGCTTCGTGCTGTCTAACGGTCACGGTTCAATGCTAATTTACTCTCTACTTCACCTGACGGGTTACGATCTTTCTATCGACGATCTGAAGAACTTCCGTCAATTGCATTCTAAAACACCAGGTCACCCTGAATACGGTTACGCACCGGGTGTTGAAACAACAACAGGTCCTCTAGGCCAAGGCATTACTAACGCAGTGGGCATGGCGATGGCTGAAAAAGCCCTTGCTGCACAATTCAACCAAGAAGGCCACGACATCGTTGACCACAACACATACGTGTTCATGGGCGATGGCTGTCTAATGGAAGGTATCTCTCACGAAGCATGTTCACTTGCTGGCACGCTAGGTCTGGGCAAGCTGATCGCGTTCTGGGATGACAACGGCATCTCTATCGATGGTGAAGTGGAAGGTTGGTTCTCTGACGATACGCCTAAGCGTTTCGAAGCGTACGGCTGGCATGTTATTCCTGCGGTTGATGGTCACGATGCTGACGCAATCAACGCTGCGATTGAAGCGGCTAAAGCAGAAACAGGTCGTCCAACGCTTATCTGTACGAAAACCATCATCGGTTTTGGTTCGCCAAACAAAGCGGGTTCACACGATTGTCACGGTGCACCACTAGGCGCTGAAGAAATCGCAGCAGCACGTGAATTCCTTGGTTGGAACCACGGTCCTTTCGAAATCCCAGCTGACATTGCAGCTGAGTGGGATGCGAAAGAAGCAGGCGCAGCAAAAGAAGCAAGCTGGAACGAGAAGTTCGCAGCGTACGAAGCGGCTTACCCTGAGCTAGCAGCAGAATACAAACGTCGTGTAAACGGTGAGCTACCTGCACAGTGGGAAGAAAAAGCATCAGCAATCATTGCCGATCTTCAAGCGAACCCAGCGAACATCGCTTCACGTAAAGCCTCACAAAACGCACTAGAAGCGTTTGGTGCGATGCTACCAGAATTCATGGGCGGCTCGGCTGACCTTGCGCCTTCTAACCTGACTATGTGGTCGGGTTCTAAATCACTAACAGCCGCTGATTTCTCGGGTAACTACATCCACTACGGTGTACGTGAATTCGGTATGACAGCAATCATGAACGGTATTGCGCTGCACGGTGGTTTTGTACCATACGGTGCAACTTTCCTAATGTTCATGGAATACGCGCGTAACGCAATGCGTATGGCTGCGCTAATGAAAGTGCAAAACATCCAAGTTTACACTCACGATTCAATCGGCCTAGGCGAAGATGGTCCTACTCACCAACCGGTTGAGCAAGTGTCTTCTTTACGTCTAACGCCAAATATGAGCACATGGCGTCCATGTGACCAAGTTGAATCAGCAGTGGCTTGGAAACTGGCTATCGAACGTAAAGATGGCCCAACATCGCTAATCTTCTCGCGTCAAAACCTTGCACAACAACCACGTGATGCTGAACAAGTAGCGAACATCGCGAAGGGTGGCTACATCCTGAAAGATTGTGAAGGCAAGCCTGAGCTAATTCTTATTGCGACAGGTTCTGAAGTTGAACTAGCAGTAGAAGCAGCAGCGCAACTCACAGCTGAAGGCCGTCAAGTTCGCGTTGTTTCTATGCCAGCAACAGACGTGTTCGATAAGCAAGATGCTGCTTACCGTGAAGCTGTACTACCAGCAGACGTAACAGCTCGTGTGGCTGTTGAAGCAGGTATTGCTGACTTCTGGTACAAATACGTTGGTTTCGGTGGCAAGATCATCGGCATGACAACATTTGGTGAGTCTGCACCAGCAGGTGAGCTATTCAAAATGTTCGGTTTCACGACTGAAAACGTTGTGAACACAGCAAAAGAACTACTAGCGTAATAATCAATACAGCGTTAAGTGACATCACTTAACGCTGTTTATTTCGCTATACGAATACTAAAAATAAAAGTTCTAACTTTCTTCAGATAGCTAGAACGGAATCCCTTCTTATATTGCCGAACTTTTGTTCGGCTTTTTTATCTTATATTTACCCGCTCCAAACAAAAAGCCCCAGCAGCAGCTGAGGCATGGGTTCAATATCTGATTTAAGCTCTCTCGTATACGCCCCTAGTTTAAGAGCATGATTTACTGAAGAGATGCAGAAACGCCATATCGACTATTTGCTCACGTCGATAATCTCTAAATTATCTGGTGCAATGCGGTGTGAACCTTCCACATACTGACCACTACTCAATGAGTACTCAACAAATGAAGCGGCCTGCACGGCTAATTCAGTTGCCGCAGAATCAACAGAACCATAGTCACTATTGCCTTCGGTTTCTGATGTTGTCAGCGTCCCCGCTCCAATATTATGAGTCCCCGTTAGGAAACGAGTGAATGAACGATCAGTGCTATTTAAGGTGTTCTTAAGGCCGTAGACTTCTTCAAGTGGCGTTGCGCCTGCTAATGGAAACTCAGTGTTATTCAAAGAGTAATAGGGCTTAAATGCCGAGCCATTAAAACACCCCATATCTTGGCTCGATTCAGCCCCTTCAGAGTCCGTTGCACGTTTGCACACTTCATACATAGTCGGCTCAGCATACTCTACCTTGATCGGCACAGTTTGATCGGCTGTTGTAAGGTAATTACCAGCAATATCCTGTAACTCAGGCTGTTGCGAAATACTCCCCGTCACCGAAAACGATAGCAGTGGTTTGTCTTGTAGCTCAGTACCATAATTCAGCGGATCTACCGTATCAACGACAGCTTGCATTAAGTACTGAAATTCACTGAAATAAGCTTTCGCAACCTCATCTGACTTCGCTTTGTATTCAACAGGGTTTAACTCCGCGTACTGTCGAACTGCGTCGATGCCTTCAAGACCAAGTTCTGTCGCCATACGCTGATGGAACTCGGGCATGGCTTTGATTGCAGGCGGTACTTCACTGTGACCAAGCCACACTGAATTCATCAAAATACCACCGATTCCGCCCCCAGGGTTGGCAAGAATAGAACCGTTTAACGCAAGATCGCTATCGGCAACAATGCCGCTAAAACTTGCGCCTGCAATAGCGCCCATAGAGTGGCCCATGACATACACATTCTGGCTATCAAAGCTATCTGTAGCAGGAATGGTCGGATACTCGAACGTGATGCCGTTTTCCAGCGATGCACGTAGGTTGATCAGATCTGCGATGCTTTGGCGTAAATTATCGCGCGAAGTCAGCAATGCATCTGCTTTCAAGAAGTTCTTCACATCCGCTTGTTCATGCCCACTAAATAGGCCACGCAAAGATTGGCTAACATTCACGTCATAACTACCGTCACCATCAAAATCGACAGCACGGGTATTATGCAGTGGGTGATCAATCGCAATAACGGCATAGCCTTGATTCGCCAGTTCAGCTTGAACAAAGCTATCTAACAATAACATGCCACCGTTACCAAACTCTTTAGCAGCCGTAATACCATGCGCAAACAATACGACTGGCCAGCCATCATTCGGCATTGGTGTTCGCTCTGGGTTAGGCAGCACAACTTGCACATTGAGTTGTTGGGTGGCTGACTTTTCAGGTCGTAAAGGATCTCGGATTGTCCCTGTCCCTACCACATTCCATGTACTGTAAAGCGACTGACAGCTGTCACGGGTGAAACGGTAGCTCTCAAAGTAGCTTTCATCTTCCTCAACCTTAATACCATCCGTTTTAAACCAAAAACGGGCATCAGCTTGATTGTTACTGTCCACTGAACAATTAGCACTTGTCATCGCTGTTGAATCAGCAAGGTAATAAGGCAGTTTAACCCTCGCTTGTAGTTTACGAACGCACTCAACGAGTAAACCATCACCAAAGTTACTTTCACAGAAGTTAGGATCAATGTCTGGGTTACCAATGATACCGCCAACCACTCGCCCCACTATGGTATCGAGCACTTGTGGCGGTAAACCTGCACCGACAAGGTGTTCTTCTGGTACATCACTCGACACCAAGCCATTAGCGTCCGCCTCTGGTTGTTTAGCTAATGACTTTAATACTTTACCAATAGATTGGGTGTAGATACCTGCAATATAAAAAGTATTCGCAGCTGTTATCGATTCATCTGCCAACTCGGTAAACAAGGCTTCTGTCTGCGCCTTATAAGCTGCTAACACGGGATCAGTTTGGTCATTATTGAGTAAATCATTAAATGCAACGGATGGTTTAACCGCATCGCCATTGGTGCTTTTCAGGCCATTTGATACCACTAAAACATGCTGAGTTGCCGCCGCAAAAGGACGTAGCGGTAGAACTTGGAGGTGATTAAATTCAGTCGCTTGTACTGTAAAATCTTTACCGTATTTCAGCTCACCATAACCACTCAAAGGAAACGAGCGCTCCGCAAACAAACGTACATTGTCTTTAAAGGTGTTGGCATCAAGCTGTGATACATCACCTGTCATCGCTAATGAAAACGGCGCTGTGGTTGACCAACCATCGAGATCTTCTAACGCACACTTAGTCGCATTTTCAATCCTAGTTTCTGTCGTGGCACCATCATTGGTCTCACCACACCCAAAAATCACTAATTTTTTGTCCGCGCTTTGAACGGCATCTTTACCCCAAAAATACAGGTCATTTGGCATCGGCAGGTTGGCATCATTAGCAATTTGTTTACTGTTTTCTAGCCCAAATGAAAATTGTAAATTCGCCGGTAATAACTTCTCTTCGCTATTATTATCATCAGATGAATTACAAGCCGTTAGTGCACCAGCAGCTAATGCCACAACCATGGCTTGAGTCAGTAAATTCTTTTTCATAATATTCTCTCTTTCATACTCTGCTCCGATGGCAGAGCAAAGTATTACTAGAAGGTGTAGGAGTATTGGATGGCGTATAACATGGCGTTACTGGTGGTGGTTTTGAAGAAAAGCCCTTCTTCTTCAATAATTTCACCAGTCTCACCCTCAAGGTAAGTCAAACCAAAGTCGAACTGGTGATCACCACGATAATAAGAAAGACCTGCGGAGTACCACATCCGATCTGAATCAGGAATACTGGCGGTAACATGTTGATCGGTTGGTGTTTCATCGTAAGCAACACCTGATCGTACTGTCCAGTGAGGGGTTATCTTATAAGTTGCCCCTAATGAGTAACGGTTAGAGTCTTTCCACTCTTCAGGCTTTTGTAGACACACTTTGTCGCTCTCACCCGCATTGCTACATTCATTACCTTTTGAGGTCGCTTTTATTTCTTGGAAGCTACTCCAGCCTATATGCACCCAGCTATAGTGAACGGCAAACTCATGGGTTAATTGATGGTAACCAGATAACTCAATGATTGATGGTAAGTTTAACGTCAGTTCACCATCAACATTTTTGACATAATCAAGTTTCGCGTTGTCAGTATTCATCTGAACACCACTGAATTCGCCACTCATATCGATGTCTGACGCACCGGTATAAGCTAATCCCCAGCGGTGATCTTCATTCAATTTGTAAACAGCACCGACTTTGTAACCAAATCCAATGCCTGTTCCCTCAAGGCTGGCAAATACATCGGTTTCTCCACCTGTCACCATGCCAGCAATAGGCGAAAAACGATTTAGTTCAGCCTGTGCCAACAGTAAGCTCGCACTCACCCCTAGAGCTAATTGATCATTCACTTCATAGGCGATGCTGCTGTTTAAGTTAATAACGGTAACGGAAGTATTTCCCGCGATCACGCCAAACTCTTCATTCACTTCTTCACTGTATTCAGACGCTAAGCCGAAATCAGAATAAGAGCCAAATCCAAGGGTAATTTTGTCGTTGAGTTCATGGGTCATAAAGAAGTTAGGCACAAAAGCGGGGGGCGCAGCTTCATCTTCAAAAGCATCAACCGTTGTGCCTTTGCTAAATTCAATCTGAATATCAGGGTCAATATAAGCAATACCTGAACTAACATTCGTTCCTTGTAACATACTCATTGAAGCGGGGTTACGTGCCAATGTCGCCGCGTTATCTGCAATCACGGCTTCACCAGAAAATGCTCGTCCCAGCCCTGACGCGGAGTGCTCTGCTATTTGAAATCCCGCAGCAGAAGTCATGCCGCTCCATAAGCCCAGCGCGCCCAACAATACTTTTGTATGATCAATTTTCATCCGCTTTAGCCTTCACTCATTCTTCGTCCTACCAATCGCGCTTTGCCACATAGCAAAACACGAGATCGAGCCAAACTTACAGAATGAAGTACTATATATCAAATATCAGGGAGAAAAACTGTTAAGTGGATGATTCTAATTTAAGCTGTAACGTACTGTTTTAATGGATAAATAATATTGTCATTATATCAAATTAGACTTTTTACTCTAGCGCAACATAATGAATTAAATAGATAATTTTAATTAACATAATCATCAACCAAAAAACAGAGTAAAGGCAGTAAACGAAAAGAAAATAAAAACAAGCCGCATCAAAATTTGCTTATAATTTAAGCACCAATAAAAACCGACTCATCAGAGTCGGTTTCATTATTAGGTAAGATCACTGCTCTCCATCACGATCAATACTGATCAGCCTGGTTTAGGGGTCATTCGGATCCACAGTTCTTCACCACGCCACTGCGTTTTCCACACTGGTAACTGGATATCTTTCTGCTCAATACACTCACCTGTCGCTAATTGAAAGTGTTGTTTGTACAAGGGCGAAGCTACGCACAATTGACCTGCAATATCACCGACAATACCACGGCTGATCACAAAGGCTTTTCCTATTGGGTCCCAATTTCCTATTGCAAATACCTGCTCTTGTATCGATGGTAAATAAAACAGTGCGAGTTGCTGCTGTCCAACTAATGCGGCTCTACCCGACTCTGGAATAAGGTGTTCACGATGGCATACTTTCGTCCACATTATTGAACCTCCTTCAAAGGAATACGCTGACCACGAATACGTTGATAGCCTACTTGAGGTGTCGCAATGGCAGGATCTGTTTTTGTATTCACAAATTGAGTGAATCGCGCCAGCTTTTCTTCTGAGTTTAATGTGGTTTGCCACTCACACTGGTAGGTATTAATCACATGTGCCATCTGGCTTTCTAGTTCATCGGCAATACCCAGTTCGTCATCAATCACCACTTGTTTCAGGTAAGCCAATCCACCATCAACACTTTCGACCCAGACTGAAGTGCGTTGTAGTCGATCAGCGGTTTTGACATAGAACATTAAGAAGCGATCGATATACTGAATTAAAGTGGTTTTATCGAGATCCGATGCGAACAAGTTCGCATGTCGTGGTCGCATACCACCATTGCCGCCAACGTAAAGATTCCAACCATTTTCGGTCGCAATAATACCGATATCTTTGCTTTGGGCTTCCGCGCACTCTCGGGTACATCCTGATACCGCAAACTTTAACTTATGAGGAGAGCGTAGCCCTTTATAACGGTTTTCTAGCTCTATCGCTAAGCTAACAGAATCATCAACGCCGTAGCGACACCAAGTCGATCCAACGCACGATTTAACTGTCCGCAATGATTTCCCATAGGCATGCCCAGTTTCAAACCCAGCGTGGATCAGAGCCTCCCAAATAGCGGGTAATTGAGACAGTTGAGCTCCAAATAAATCGACCCGTTGACCACCTGTGATCTTGGTATAGAGGTCGAATTTTTGTGCCACCTGCCCTAACACAATCAATTTATCGGGGGTGATTTCGCCACCAGGAACACGAGGAACAACGGAGTAACTGCCATCTTTTTGAATATTGGCAAGAAAAGCATCGTTAGAATCTTGCAGCGGCTGATGGTGAGATTCCAACACATGCTCATTCCACAGTGAGGCAAAAATAGAAGCGGCAGTTGGTTTACAGATATCGCACCCCAAGCCTGTACCATATTTATCTACTAACTCTTCAAAGGTGCGAAGCCCTTCTACTTGGCACAGGTGGTACAAAGCCTGCCGACTATAAGCAAAGTGTTCACAAAGATGATCATTCACTTCCATGCCCATAGCGGCCATTTCATCATCAAGGATCGTCTTAACCATGGTGCCACATCCACCACACCCTGTACCTGCTTTCGTGCATTGTTTTAGCTCACCAAGATCATGACAACCCGCCTGCACTTTCGCCACCAGCTCTCCTCGGGTAACGTTATGGCACGAACAAATGATGGCTGCCTCATTTTGAGTCCCTAATAACATAGAGGTATCAAATAACAAATGCGCGGCATGGTCAGGTAAGGCCGTTTGGTTCAAGTAACACTGTAATAGCGCATCATAGTCGCTATTATCACCCACTAAGATGGCACCCAATAAGCGCTCACCCTTAGCATCGGTGATCAATTTTTTATAACTGCCCGCTTGGTTATCTTGCAGGACGACTTCTCGTGCACCTTTCGTTTGCATTTGCGCATCACCAATGGAAGCGACATCCACACCGAGTAATTTCAATTTGGTGCTCATATCCGCACCGCTAAAAGCTTTGTTTCCCCCCAGTAAATTATCAGCCGCAATACGGGCCATGGTGTAGCCTGGGGCGACTAAACCAAAGATACGTTGCTGCCACAGAGCACACTCGCCAATGGCATAAATAGCAGGATCGCTCGTTTGACAATGATCATTGATCACTATGCCGCCTCGCTCTCCCACATCGAGCTCTGCCAACCTTGCCAGTTGATCTTGTGGTCGGATCCCCGCCGAAAACACCAATACATCCACTTCTAACGGATCTCTGTCTTTAAAGGTCAGGCGATGTTTGCCAGTTTCACCATCACAGATAGATTCAGTCATCATAGAAGTGTGCACGGACACCCCAAGGTCACTCACTTTTTCCGCCAGTAACGCCCCTGCTCCTTCATCTAACTGCACAGGCATCAAGCGTGGTGCAAACTCAACCACATGGGTTTTAACGCCCAATAAACGTAATGCATTCGCAGCTTCTAAGCCGAGTAACCCACCACCAATAACGGCCCCTGTTCTAGCCCCATCACAAGCTTTACGAATGGCGCACAAGTCATCCAAAGTACGATAAACAAAGCAATTGTCACGATCATGCCCTTTAATCGGCGGTACAAATGGGGCCGACCCTGTCGCCAAAACCAACTTGTCATACCCAAGGATCACCTCACTGTCTAATTCAACCCGCTGTTGCATGCGATCAATCTGGGTGACACAACTGCCCAATATCAACTCTATCTTGTTATCTTGATACCATTGGCTATCACCTAACATGAGATCGCGATGATTTTTACCCGAGAACAATGACGACAACTGCACACGATCATAAGCAGCGTAGCGTTCTTCACCAATCACAGTGATATGAAACTGCTCTGTCGCACCTTGCTCCACCAACTGCTGCACTAAGTGATGACCCACCATACCGTTTCCGACGATAATTAAATGTTCCTTGTCCATGTAACCTCCTAAGCAACTTTCTGATTTTCGGCCGAGGTGATCGGTGCAACTTTGCGCTGCTTTTCATACAAAAAGCGCAGCACTTGCTGGCGAAGAAGCTGGTACGTGTCATCGTTAGCCAATTCAATCCGATTACGAGGCTTTGCAAGCTCAACGTCTACTACCTCACCGATGGTGGCGGCTGGGCCATTGGTCATCATCACAATACGATCCGACAGCAATACTGCTTCATCAACATCGTGGGTGATCATAATGACGGTGTTTTTCAATTCTGCTTGAATCGCCATTAGCGCATCTTGCAAATGAGCGCGAGTCAAAGCATCAAGCGCACCAAATGGCTCATCCATTAATAACACTTTGGGTTTCATGGCTAACGCCCGCGCTATCCCAACGCGCTGTTTCATCCCCCCTGAAATCTCATCAGGTCGTTTATCTGCGGCATGACTCATTTGAACTAAATCGAGGTAATGCATCACCCCAGATCGAAGAGCTTGTTTACTTCCCCCTTGGTTCACCTGTTTAAAGGCTAATTCCACATTCTGGTAAACGCTTAACCAAGGTAGTAGCGCATGGTTTTGAAACACCACAGCTCGGTCGGGGCCGGGACCTGAAACCTCTCGCTTACCCACAATCACGCCACCATCAGTGGGTATCTGTAGACCTGCAATTAAATCCAAAACCGTTGATTTACCACACCCCGAATGCCCAATTAACGAAATGAACTCACCTTGCTTAATGGTGAAATTGACATTTTGTAGTGCAACAAACTCACCTTTTGCTGTGGGGTAACGCATACCAAGCTGGGTGAGTTCTAAAAACGTTTTACTCACTGTGGTGCGCGCTTCTGGAGCTGTCTCATTGCTCATATTTTTAGCCATCGCTTTATCCTTCTTTGCTCTGATCACCCGCATCTAACGCAGCAGCTGTTGCTTGTTCCATGACACTTTCTTTTGTAGCGCGAGCATCCCGCGATCTAACAAGAGCCCAATCAAACCTATGGTTAATACCGCAACCATGATCCGCCCCAAAGAGGCCGAACTGCCATTTTGAAATTCATCCCATACAAACTTCCCTAAACCTGGATTTTGCGCCAGCATTTCAGCGGCAATCAGCACCATCCAGGCGATCCCCAATGACAAACGTAACCCTGTAAACATCATGGGCGTCGCCGAAGGTAAAACGATAGACCTAACATGCTGCAAGCCCGAGAGCTGTAAAACACGACTCACATTCATCAGGTCTTTATCTATATTGGCAACACCAACTGCGGTATTGATCAAGGTCGGCCACACACTGCACAGGGCAACAGTAAACAGTGAAATAACAAATGATTTAGGAAATAAGGGCTCACTGCTGACATACACCGCACTAACAACCATGGTGACTATGGGCAGCCATGCCAAAGGAGAAACGGGTTTGAGCAATTGAATAATTGGATTCACCGCCATGTATAAGCTGCTATTCATACCCAATAAAATACCGAGCGGAATTGCCATCATAGAGGCAAGCGCAAAACCACTGGCGACAGTCACTAAGCTGATTCCTATTTGGTCAAAGAAGGTGGGTTTTCCTGTATAAGGACGGATTTTCACTTTCGCATCAGGATTGGTAGCCAGCTTCTCCGCATTACGCTTTTCTTGACGCAACATAAAGGCTTCAGCTTTCTCTGCTTCGGCAAAATGCTCATCGACCAAGCGAGTAAATTGCTGATAAGTTTGCGTTGGACCCGGCAAAGCGCCTAATGAAGTTTGTATTTGCTTTGCGGTTAAGTGCCACACCAATAGAAAAACTAAAATACCAATCACAGGCAACAAGACTGTACGCGATTGATGTAGCACCATTTTCCTATTCGGTATCCGGCGTAAGAGTGCAATATTGTTTGACATAACTCCCCCCTTAGATCGCTTGATCATCTTTCAGCCCAATCGCAAACTGCTTCAAGTACGTATTAGGCAGCTTACCGTCATAGGTAATGCCATCGATAAAGTGAGTTTGTGGCGAACGGAAACCATCTTCCGTTTTAAAGTCAGGAAAATTAGTCGCTTTCATGCGTCCTTCTTTAAGTAACTCACTGACAGCAAATTGATAGATATCTGGACGGTACACTTGCTTCGCAATATCCATGTACCATTGGTCTGTTTGTTGGTGAGGAATTTGTCCCCAACGGCGCATTTGGGTTAGGTACCAAATGGCATCACTGTAATAAGGGTAAGTCGCGTTATAGCGAAAGAAGACGTTGAAATCAGGCACGGCGCGTTTGTCCTCTTTTTCATACTCAAAGGTCCCCGTCATGCTGTTGGCAATCACTTCTTCATCTGCACCAACATACTCACTTTTGGCCAGTATTTTCACGGCTTCAGCACGGTTAGCATTGTTATTTTCGTCTAACCAATGCGCCGCTCGAATCATTGCTTTAATCACCCGAATATGAGTGTTAGGGTATTTTTCCGCCCAGCGTTTCGACACGCCAAACACTTTTTCGGGATTATTTTTCCAGATCTCATAGTCGGTCACGACAGGTACGCCAATCCCTTTAAACACAGCTTGCTGGTTCCAAGGTTCACCTACGCAGTAACCTTTTATGGTGCCCGCTTCCATCGTCGCAGGCATTTGAGGAGGCGGGGTCACGCTCAACAGCACGTCTGCATCAAGCTGGCCGCTGTTATCACCTTTATGGGGAGCATAATAGCCAGGATGTAATCCACCAGCCGCTAACCAATAGCGAAGTTCATAGTTATGAGTGGAAACAGGAAAGACCATCCCCATGTTAAAAGCCTTCCCTTTATCCAGGTAAGACTCCACCACAGGCTTTAATGCCGTTGCAGCTATGGGGTGTATGATTTTTCCATCTGGATCTACCGCTAAGTTTGGCTTCATTTCTTGCCATACATCGTTAGAAACTGTGATGGCATTACCGTTTAAATCCATGCTATACGCCGTAATAATGTCAGCCTGCGTGCCAATCCCTATCGTTGCGCCCAATGGCTGCCCAGCCAACATGTGTGCGCCATCTAGCTGGCCATCAATCACCCTATCAAGCAGTACCTTCCAATTGGCTTGCGCTTCCAATGTGACATACAGCCCCTCATCTTCGAAAAAGCCCTTTTCATAGGCGACGGCTAGCGGTGCCATATCCGTTAGCTTAATGAATCCAAGCGTCAGATCTTCGCGCTCAGGCTCGCCAACAGCGGCGAACACAGGTAAAGCCAATGCTGCACTAAGACAGCACAGCCACTGAGAGATTTGCCTTGGGGGCGACCACATCCTTGTTTGCTTCATGCCTTACTCCTCTATGTCTAACAGTGTTTTGATTTAAAAATACTGAGATTAAAACCAAACAAAAAACGCCACTGCTTCTAAAAGAAACAGTGGCGTCTTTGCCAAGCTATCCTGCCCGCCGTTGAGCTTGAAAACTTGGTGAGCAATGGAAACCATCGCGTTATATTTTTTTGAATTTCTTTAAGTATTAATGCCGTAATAACAGTAACCTTATTGAAAGCACCTAACGTTATATTGCGTATAGTGCTTCTCTGATCATTATTTCATCGTTACTTTTGTTACCTACTTAGATAATCCATTTTCTATGCCAAGATGAGATTAATTTTTAATAAAAAATAATCAACAAGTTAACTATAGACAATATTTTTGACGACCTCACATCGCTTCCAAATGGTGCAGCTTGCACCAAACTTACTCTCGATATAAAAAAGACTAGGTTCGCGAGCCGCTTATGACACTCAAGGTGTGAACAATATTTCTCGCTACTTGCGCAAGAGATTGGCTGTTATTCATCGATGCCGTTCGCAACGCTTTAAACGCGCTCTCTTCATCCAAACCATGATGCTGCATGAGTAACCCCTTGGCCTTCTCGACCCATTTACGATCCGCTAGTTGCTGCGTCAGCTGCTCAATTTCAGATTCTTGTTGGCGCTGACACTGACGAACCTGCTCTGCTCGAAACACCCACGCCGACAAATCAAATTGACTGTCAGCAGGTAACATGACGTAACCATTTGGCTCTGGTAAACGATTGATATCATTTTGATTAAGCTGCCTAAGCAAAATCAACAATGGGATTTTATGGCAAGAAGCATGATCAACAATCATGCTTAATTCAGCACTAGGACGCTGCCATGAGACCACTAAAATACAATCGACATACCGTTCAACCAAAACTTCAAGCTGATGAAGAGTACAACCTATGATTTTATCGTAATCGACTGCCAGTCGACCGGTAATGGCGGCTTGCTGTTGTAAGTTATCACTACACACAATGAGCGGCTTCCCCTGCATTTAGTCTTCCTCTACCTTGGCTACTAATTATTCTTATCACGCTAACTATCAGTATATGGAAGCAAGTTGTCTGCCAGTTTAGTGCTCATAGCACTACAGGCACATGCCCGCTGTTAATAACGGCTTCACTCTTAGTCTGAAACGCGGCTATTGTGGTGGTTAGCTCCGCACGCAAAGTGACAACGTCACCTATTATCAATAATGCTGGCGATTCACCTTTTAATGTGTGTGCCAATACCTGCAGACCATCAAGCTGAGCAATATAAACCAGCTGCAATGGCGAACAACCGTGGGTGACGACAGCCACAGGTGTTGTTGCCGCTAAACCCGCTTGTAATAGTCCCGTTTCAATCTCTATCGCTTTTTCCAACCCCATATAAAAGACCAAGGTTTGCCCTTCATTGGCAAGCATCGACCATGCAGGTAAAGAACCCGCGACTACATGACCTGTGATAAAAGTAACGGAACGCGAGACTTGGCGATGCGTGAGTGGGATAAATGATGAAGCAGCGCAGCCCAGAGCAGCTGTAATACCAGGAATAAATTCAAAAGGGATCTTGTGTTGAGCCAGTGCTAAACCTTCTTCGCCACCACGGCCAAAAATCAACGGGTCACCCCCTTTTAGTCTTACGACATACAAACCTTGTTGCGCCTTAGTGATCAAAAGTTCGTTAATATCAGGCTGCTTTAAACTCGGAAAACCGCAACGTTTCCCTACATATAAATGCTCAGCATCGGGATTAGCCAGCGCAATAATATCTTGGCTAACAAGGCGATCGAAAACCAAAACATCGGCTTGCTGGATGGCTTTCAATGCTTTCACTGTCAGTAGTTCAGGATCACTCGGGCCAGCGCCGACTAAACTAACAAAGCCTTTTTTGCTTGCACTTTCATTCAAATTACAGGCATTCGTTGTAACTGGCACGCTACCACTTCGATTTGAACGGTACTCACGATGCAGTGTTAAATGGTCATGAAAAGCCGTCCGTTGTTCTGAGTTTTTTACTCGATTATCCATAATAGTCTCGCTCCTCGTGCTACCTACCAATCAAGGTAGGCATAAAAATCAGGGGGTCTGCTACTGGCTTCTGGACGTCACTGAAGCAATCAAGAGATCGAGTTGCTGCTCGACTTCAGGTAAACAAGAGCCACAATTGGTGCCACACTTTAGCTGTTTTTGTAATTGACAAAGGCTACCGACTCCCTCCTTTTCCACTGCATGAATGATCTGCTGATCCGTGACTCGAAAACAGCTACAAATCAAACGACTAGGCTGACTGCCATCATTCAACGCCATCAATACCGAAACCAAGGAAAATGGTTGCCCCATCAATTCCGAAAGCACAGCGACATCCAGTGCTATTGGCTGCTCACTAAACGCAAAGATCCCAGTAACAACAAGAGGCTCACCCTGCACATTCAATTCAATAACGGCATAGCCCCACGTTTGCTCGATCACCAATCGTTTACTGACCGTAGGTAATGAAACGCCAACAGAATCCACTTCAAGCTGCTTTTCATTAACAAAAAACTTTTGTAACCACATTGCTAATACTTGGTCATCACTGCGCGGTGTCGAGCAAGTAGTGACTGGCACTTTTTGAGCAAAACGCCAAATGCCACTGCGCCAGCCTTTTTGATAACTGCAACAGTCTGTTGGCAAGGACACAGGCGTTTGCTCACCAAGATACAACCCATGCCACATGTCTGGTGCAGGACGTATGGTCACTTGGTTCGACTTAAATGCCGGTTGACCCGATAGGCAATCTACAGCTGCCGCCACTATATAATTCACGGTATTAGATCCACCAAATACGCCAGCCCAGTGTATAGACATAAAAACTTGATCACGGCGTAAGCCATCATTGCTCTGTAATCGCACGATAATTGAAGGCAGTCTTCCATGTGAATCCGCCAGATCAAATGGATGATGTAAATCTGAAAAAGTGGAGGCTAAAAGAAAAGGGGACGCAGTATCCATAACCACTAATTGCCCGACAGTGAAACCCGCCTGTTGAATACTTACAGGATGCATATAAACCGTGGGTTCGGGTTCAGATTGTGCCAAAGCAGTGATATGCCCTGTCCGTGTCATCGTATGCCACTGATCACGCAGCCGACCAGTGTTCAGCGACCAGAGAGGTAAGCCCTGTTCTTTTTTTTGCTCAGAATCGAGCTGCTGCGAGTGCAATTGAGCTGGTACCACTAGGTTCGCTTTACCGTTGGACGTCGCAAAAGCCCCGTCATGATAGAGTGGTTGTGAAGCACCATGTGTTAATGGCCAACGTGTTGGCTGCCAGTGGATATACTCATCATCTGACATCACAGCTAAAACCGATAAATCCAGTTTAAATGGCGTGTTAGTATTCACCGCCGTTAACGCGGCATATTCACGAAAGATATCCGCTTCAGAATTAAAGGAAAAAGCCTCGTCATAACCTAACTTACGCCCGACATCTGCCAAAATTTTCCAATCTGGTTTTGCCGATCCTGGCGCTGGCATAAAAGCACGTTGCCGCGTCATGCACCGCTCAGAATTCGTGACCATGCCTGACTTTTCACCCCATCCCGCTGCTGGCAATAGAATATCGGCATAGCACGCAGTATCAGTGTCAGCACTAATATCCGATACCACCAGACATTCACATTGCGCGAGTGCTTCCCTGACCTTGGCACTATTTGGCAAAGACACCGCAGGGTTAGTCGCGATGATCCATAAAAAACGAATGTCGCCACGAGCCACTGCATCAAATAAATCCACGGCTTTCAAACCTGCAGTTTGTACGAGATTAGGGGCATCCCATGCATCACGCACAAAATTTAACGCATCAGGTTCAAAGCCCCGATGCGCGGCCAACTGAGTAGCCAACCCTCCAACTTCTCGCCCTCCCATCGCATTAGGTTGCCCTGTGATAGAAAATGGTCCCGAACCTTGCTTGCCGATTTTTCCACTGAGCAGATGACAGTTAATAATCGCGTTAGCTTTATCAGTACCATCTATGGCCTGATTTACCCCTTGGCAAAAAACAGTGATCGCTGTTGGGCTAACTGAAAACCAACGATAAAAGGTTGTCAGTGATTGCACGTCAACACCTAACTGGCAAGCAACTTCATCAAGTTGAAATTCATTGCCACTAACAGCATCAAGCAGCTCTTCACTGCCATTGGTATGGTCTTCAACAAAACGAGAGTCAATCGTTCCATTGTCAGCCATGTAGCGAATAAGGCCGTTAAATAGCGTAATATCACCGTCATTTGCAATCGGTAAGAACAAGTCAGCTTGCTCAGCTGTCACTGTTTTACGAGGATCGATCACCACCAACTTTACGCTTGGGTTCTTGTCTCGTGCTTGCTGAATACGCCTAAATACCACGGGATGGGTCCAAGCGGTGTTAGCACCCACAATCACAATCAAGTCGGTTACATCCAAGTCATCATAAGTCACAGGAACAACATCTTCACCAAACGCGCGTATATGCGCAGTAACCGCCGATGACATGCACAACCGAGAATTGGTATCGATATTGGCGCTACCGATAAATCCTTTCATTAGCTTATTCGCGACATAATAATCCTCTGTCAGCAGCTGGCCTGACACATACATACCAATGGCTTCGGGACCTGACTCTGCTAACACTTGCTGAATTTTATCGCTGATCGCTGAGGTGGCCGTATCCCAACTCACTTCCTGCTGAGATACCTTGGGGTATAACAAACGTGATGGCATGCTGAGGCTATCGGTTAAAGCCGTTCCTTTTACGCACAATGCACCTTTATTGGCTGGGTGGTTTACGTCGCCCTCAATTTTCCCATTACAGATTTTGATCCCACACCCAACCCCGCAATATGGGCAAGCCGATTGAATATTTAGTGATTGCATGTTTATCCCTACCTCAGAAAGCCTGGTTGTTTGCCCATATGGCATAAAAAAACGCCTGCCCTACAAAAAGGACAGGCGCCAATGCCGATGAATAAACCCAACTGTATTTGCCTAGACAATGAAAACTACTCCATTCCATTTAAGGAAAGCATTCATCATGCCAATCTTTTTTTATCTATCTTTCAACTCATTAGATTCAAACCGCATCTTTATCTGATACTCAATGCTTTGATTTGGCGCTTCATTGCACCATAAGTGCTCATTATTCGCCCCAGCCATCCATCCTCTTTGACACCACGAAGGCGTAGAGTGCCTGTTTTTTGACGACTCGTTACATAAAAAAGCCCAATCTCTTCACAATTTGCCTGATATCTGTTTAAACTTGCAGCTATATCATGGATATAACGTCATAATATATGAGCACTTTTCAGCTTCATCTATATACCGTTTGATACAAAGTAAATTGAACGTTTTTCCATTTTGTTGGATCTAATACACATTGCAACGAATCGTGACATCCACATTCGTTCACTATGTTAAACACACTAAAAAAGGGGCTCACAATGACGTGGCAACTACCTGAACTTCAATCGTTACTTAGCGCACATGATGGCTGGGAAGTTGAAGCTTCCGATGACACACTGATCATCAAAAATGAAGACCAAATCGAAGCTTACCTTGCGGTAGCTGGCGAACAAATTTTGGTTGAAGTCCTATTGTTTGCACAACAACAAGTTCAAGACGTTAGTGCACTGAACGAATTTGTACTTCGTACCCATAAAATGTTCCCACTATCGACCATTGGCTTAAGCGACCTAGACGGCGAAAGTTACTATGTTGCCTTTGGCTCCTTATCTTCACAATCAAAAGCAGAAAGTGTCGTTATTGAAGTGGCGACCCTATACCGAAACGTTGAAGCTTTCATTGAGCTTTACCAAGACCACCTAGCGGAGAATGCAGCATGAGTGTTTGGAAGAAACTAGTAACAGCCCTTAAAGGCGGTGCAAACGAAGCGGCTGAAGCGGTAGCAGACAATCAAGCATTACGTATTCTTGATCAAGAAATCCGTGAAGCTAAATCAGAACTCCGTCGCTCAGATGAAGCACTTGTGAAGATTGTAGCTAAACGCAAAATGTCCTCGCAAAAAGTAGCAAGCTTCGATCAAGGCATTAATGAGTATGAAACCCATGCACGTGCTGCAATGGAAAAAGGTCAGCAAGATCTAGCACTTGAGTGTGCACAAAAAGTGGCAACGCTTCGCAATGAGCAACAAGCTGAACAGACTTACCTAGATCAGTTCACGCAATCAGAGCAAAGCATGCGCACGAATATCGCACAAGCTAAAGACAAACTGCGTCAACTTGAGCAACAAGTCGATGTGGTAAAAGCGAACGAAGCGGTACAAAAAGCGCAAAGTGCAGTATCAGCAACCAATGTGGGTGCCAATGCAAAAATGCATACTGCCGTTGAATCACTTGATCGCATTAAACGTCGCCAAGCTGAAAAATCGGCACAACTTGAAGCTGCAGCAGAAATGGCTGAAGAGCAATCCGGTAGCAGCCTTGATAAGAAACTGGCAGAAGCTGGAATTACTCCGGGCGGTTCACAATCAGCAGAAGACGAACTAGCACGTATTCTAGGTAAATAACCACTTACCAAGTGTGAAAAAGGAGGTTGTGGATGTCGATGTGGTTACTCTTGCGTCGCTGGGTGTTAACCCAATTTGGTCAATTAAGTGGGCGAAACCTGCTATTGTCATCAGTAATGTATGCAGCAATCAGCTGGTTTTTACTGAGCCTTGCAGGTGAGCATGCGCTCACTCACTCTTTGACTGATTTCATCTACTACCTCTTTGTTACTGCCTCAACCGTTGGCTATGGCGACATGTCGCCAACGACTGATCTCGGGAAATGGGTTGTTGCCCTATTCGTCATTCCCGGTGGTCTTGGTCTCTTTGCTATCGGAGTTAGCCGTATCGCTAGCTTGCTGATCCATTACTGGAAAGGCGGGCTAATGGGAAAACGGAGTTTAAAAGTGAATAAACACATTCTTGTGCTCGGCTGGAATGAACAACGCACCTTGAGCCTCATCAATATGTTGCTGCACGAAGAACAAGGTCGTCGTGATATCGTTTTGTGTGTGCGTCCTGAAATGGAAAACCCACTACCCGGCAAAATTGAATTTGTTCGTGTTATCAGCTTTACCGATCATGCTGGCATGGCGCGTGCAGGTGTCGCAGATGCCGATTGCATTATCATCGATAACCCTGAAGATGATGTCACCTTGTCAGCATCATTATATTGTGCAAATCAAAACCCAGAAGCGCACTTACTCGCTTACTTCAACGATGAAGCCTTGAGCGATCTACTCAAACAGCATTGCCCTAATGCTGAGTGTATTCCATCTGTCTCTGTTGAGATGCTAGCGAAAGCAGCGGTCGATCCTGGTTCAAGTGAATTGCATCATGAACTGCTTAGTACCAATAAAGGCATGACCCAGTATTCAGTAAACTTCCCAAGCGATAAAACTGAAACTACCGTCGCACCACTTTTTTCTCTGTTCAAAAAACAACATGATGCAATTTTAATTGCACTAGATGCAGGCAAAGGCGTGGAATTAAATCCACCACTTGATAGAGCGGTAACCGCAAATACTAAACTGTTTTATATCGCCGATGAGCGCGTTGATTCTTTTGAATGGCATAAATTAGGAGATCAGGATGTTTGATTGGCTGAAAAAGAAAATGGCCCCTGAAGCCCCCAAAATTGAAGCGCCAGAAGTGCTAGGATTGCGCCTAGGTGGTGCCTTCGAACTTGATGATTTAAAACTCAAGTTAATTGAACCTGATTTGATCATTGAAGGCGCAGCACACACCCATTTAATCCAAGCCGTGGGTGAAGTTAACTTAGATGAACAAACCCGCCTGCTGCGTTACTACACCGACGATGACGGCTTTGTGCAAGTGCTCCAACATGGGCGCTCTGAAGCGGATGTTAGCGAAGTAAAGCTGTACTACTTCTACCACACTAGACCCATTGATACCCAAGCTCAGTGGCAAGACACTCTAGATCATCAAATTGTCCAACCAAGTAAACAGCTTGAAGGGTACGATTTTGAAAAAGTATGGGAAAACGAACGACCTGTTGCTATGACAGAAAAAACCTACTTAGCAGATGGGACAGTCAGCGAAACCGATCAGTTTGTAATGATTTATGAACGTGAGGCCGCAACTGAACAGTACGAATCACTGATGGTATCGGGCGAAGAAAAAATCATTAATAACCGTGCTGAATGGAGCCTAGTGACAAGTACTGGCTTTAACCTCACACCAACAGATTTCACCTTAATCGGTTAATCTACATTAGATAGTTATAGGATTTATCATGGACGTTTTTAGTCAATCACTTGCTGGCCTTGGCGCATTTCTGCTGTATTTCTCGCTGTCGTTAGTCTTCTTGATGCTATTCAAGTTTGTCTATGTCCGCTTTACACCATATGACGAATGGAAGTTGGTAAAAGAAGACCAAAACACAGCCGCAGCCATCGCATTATCGGGCTCAGTGTTAGGCTATAGCCTAGCGATTGCAGGCGCCGCTTCTAACTCAGTTAACTTAATCGACTTTGCGATCTGGGGCCTTGTGGCACTAGCAGCACAGCTGGTTGCCTTTGTCATTGTCCGCTTTGGTTTTATGCCTAAAATCGTAGAGCGCATTGAAGCTGGCGAAATTCCAGCAGGTATTTTGATGGCTGCAACCTCGGTATCAGTTGGCCTCTTAAACGCTGCGTGCATGACATACTAGGAGACGGACGATGAAACGAAGTGAACGCGTCGTCCTCGCCAGCATGCGTAAAAACTGGCGTCCCTACATGGTGACACCGCTAACAGCAGTATTTGCAGGTGTAGCACTAACAGGCTGTAGCGATAACAGTACAGAAGCTGAAATTTACCACTCGCTAGACGATTGTATTAGCGATAACCCAAGCTATACAGAGCAGTGTCAATCAGCGTATCAGTTTGCCTTACAAGAAGCCTCACGGACCGCACCTAAGTATCAGTCAATGAACGATTGTGTGGCCGAATTTGGCTCAAATGGTTGTATGCAATCACCAGGCAATAACTGGTTTATGCCTGCTATGGCTGGTTTTATGTTTGCCCGCATGATGGATAACAATCGCGGCTATTACTCACAGCCCATGTTCCGCTCTTACTACCCTGGCAGTGTCTTCTATGATCGCTGGACCACAGCAGATGGCTATGACTATGGCCGCAGCTCATACCGCAAAACAACGGTACGAGTCGGCAAAGATCAAATGAAACCGAAAGCAACCACCAGCCGTACTATTTCACGAGGTGGCTTTGGTTCTAGTGTGTCAGCTAAATCAGGCTGGAGCAGCAGTAAATCATCCAGTAAGAGCTGGGGAGGCTAATCACCTTATACTTGTATCAGCACCACACACCCAATACCGCCTCACAATAGTAATGCTAGGTTGGCGGTATTGGGGCTTTTATCAACATTGTTTATCTTCATCACTTTGCGACAAAGCCTACAAACATATTCACAGCAACTGCTTATTATCACTCACTAAATAATAAACAACTCACTTTTATTTTTATTACTATCACATAGAAAATAAACGTGACTTCCCCTCAATTTAACCCTCGCCTTATTGTCATCAATTTGTTAAATCACCATTAATTAAAACCATTGCATATTGAAATACAGAGTAAAAGTTGATTAAATTAACAGCATCACAAATCACACCGCTCATTGATTATCTTAAATTGTGATAATTTTATTAATTAGCACTTTTCAATGTAAATAAATCAACATCCTTGATTTATTTTACTATGGCGTATTTCCGACAGTTCATTAGTAGCAAAGACTATAGACTTTACTGCTATCAAATATACATTCATTACAAGTCACTTTATATTTTGGTTTGATGTATATAGAGAACTCAAATCTACATATCTATTATTAATAGATAAGAAATATTATGAGAGCTTATGCGATTATTATCTGCTGTATTGGTTTCATCCTTGTTCCTTGCTGGTTGTAATTCAGGATCGGATCAAGCAGAAAACAACGACAAGTCCTCAGGGAATACCCCTGTAGCGCCGCCAACTGATGGACCAACCACGCCTACAACGCCGGTAATCCCCCCCGTTGAAGTGCCTAAACTCGATCCGAATGTTGCCCCTATCACCAATGGTAGTTGGTATCGCCCGGGGCCACTTACTACCTGGCAATGGCAGCTCAGCGGTACAGTAAATACGTCTTATAATGTCGATATTTACAATATTGATTTATTTGATTCATCAACAGATCTTATTCAAGGTTTACAACAATCAGGCAAAAAAGTTATTTGTTACTTTTCTGCTGGATCTTATGAAAACTGGCGCCCTGACGCCAATGAATTTAAAGAAAGTGATTTAGGTAACAATCTTGATGGTTGGCCGGGTGAGCGCTGGTTAGATATTCGTTCTACTAATGTTTTTTCAATAATGACTAAACGATTAGAACTAGCAAAAGAAAAAGGTTGTGATGGCGTCGAGCTCGATAATATGGACGGTTATACTAATAACACAGGGGTCAATTTAACCAATACCGATCAACTTGCTTATAATCGAGTAGTGGCTAATACTGCCCACCAACTCAATTTATCTATTGGTCTTAAAAATGACCTAGACCAAATTCTTGAGTTGGTTGATTATTATGACTTTGCAATTAATGAGTCGTGTACAGAATATAACGAATGTCATTTACTTAATCCCTTTATCCAAAATGGAAAGGCAGTGCTAAATGCTGAGTATTTAAAGAAATATGTTGATGATGAAGCCGCTAGAAATGCCATGTGCAGTCAATCTAAGCAAATGCAGTTTAGTACCTTAGTGCTTCCGCTCGAATTAAACGATGCATTTCGGTTCAGCTGTTTATAGTTACACCTAATAACTAAACACAGCGAATAAAAAAGCACACTTTCGTGTGCTTTTTTATAATTGTCGCTCACTAGGTAAGCTGTAAGTTATCAGCCATAAATAATTAACCTAGGCAGCTAGTGATTTATTTGTCGTCGGCTTTTTTTCATCACTCTCCTCAGCACTATTGTGCTCACTAAGCACTTCTGCCAGTGTCGAACGAGATAAATGTCCCTCAACATCCCCATCAGCATTAAGTACTGGTAGCGGGTGATCGCTGTCTAAGGTTTCAGGAATAACCGCTTCCAGTAAGGCATCACTTTGAATAGCAGGTACATCCTCCAGTAACGAGGCGTCAATGGCCTTGTTATAATCTTCCTTCTCAACATTCTCTAGCGTTTCTTGGGTAATAACCCCTTGGTAGCCATCGTCATTGACGTAGTAACCGTAATCGTCTTTCGCTTTACGCATTTCAGCAACTGCTTCACCTATTGTTTCAGCGGAAATACGCACGACTTGTGGCTTCATGACCGTTTCGACGGTTAAGGCACGTGCACGGTTAACATCTTTTACAAAGGCTTCAACGTAGTCGTCCGCAGGGTTCAACAGAATATCGACCGGACGCCCTTGCTGCACCAGTACACCGTCACGCAATATCGCAATGCGATCACCAAGACGTAACGCTTCATCGAGATCATGAGTAATAAAGACGATCGTTTTATGGAGCTTTTCTTGCAATTCAATCAGCTGATCTTGCATCTCGCTTCGAATCAAGGGATCAAGCGCTGAGAACGCCTCATCCATCAGCAGGATATCTGCGTCGGTACACAAGGCGCGTGCCAGCCCAACGCGCTGCTGCTGTCCCCCTGAAAGCTGGGCAGGAAACTGGCTTTGATAGCCCCCTAAGCCAACCGTCTCAAGCCATTCCATCGCACGCTGCTTACGCTCATCTTTCGCGACACCTTGGATCTGTAATCCATACCCTATGTTATCCAACACGGTATGATGAGGCATCAAGCCAAAACGCTGGAACACCATAGACATTTTATGGCGACGGAAGGTTTGTAAATCCTTGCTGTTAAGGGCCATGACATCACTACCCTGTACGATAATTTCACCTGCTGTTGGTTCAATTAATCGATTAAAGTGACGGATCAGTGTCGATTTACCCGAGCCAGATAGCCCCATAACCACAAATATTTCACCAGGGTAAACATCGACATTGATGTCACTCAAACCAACGGTATGACCCGTTTCAGCTAAAATCTCATCTTTTGATTTACCTGCCTTAACTTGCTCAAGTACCTTCTTGCCATTGGGGCCAAAGACTTTATATAAGTTTTTTACACTGATCAGTGGTTCTTGCTTAGCCTTATCCATGATCATGTCCTCCAAGGTGCTGCTGAGTACGTTTAGCGTAGCTCTGTGATACGCGGTCAAAAATAATCGCGAGTGCCACTATGGCAAGGCCATTGAGCAGACCTAATGTGAAGTATTGGTTAGTAATGGATTTCAGTACAGGCTGACCTAAGCCTTTAACGCCGATCATAGAGGCAATCACCACCATCGCCAGTGCCATCATGATGGTCTGGTTAATCCCAGCCATAATATTTGGCATTGCAAGGGGAAGCTGTACACCAAATAGACGTTGGGTTGGGCTTGCACCATAAGCGGTTGCCGCTTCTAACACTTCTTTATCAACTAATCGTATGCCTAAATTAGTCAAACGAATAACCGGTGGAATGGCGTAAATTACAACAGCAATAACACCTGGGATTTTACCGATACCTAACAGCATCACCACAGGGATCAGGTACACAAACGCTGGCATGGTTTGCATAATATCAAGCAAAGGCGTCACAAAGGATTGCACACGGTTAGAACGTGCCATCGCAATCCCAATCGGAATACCAAGCCCTATTGCGACAAAGGTCGAGACTAAGATGATGCTCATGGTACGCATGGTGTTATCCCACATACCGAAGAAGCCAATTAAGAAGAAGGCAACAACAACGCCCAGAGTTAATTTCCATGAACGACTTGCCGCATATGCAAGCCCTGCTAACACTGCAATGACTAGCCACCAAGGCGTGCCCAGTAACAGCTTTTCAAACCAAATAAGAAAGGACAACAGGGGATCAAACACAGCTTCAATAGCATCGCCATATTCACGTGAAAATGCGCGATAAGCGCCATCCAATGTTTTTCTAATTTCTAGCAATTGGTGTCGATCCAACTGCGGAATTTCACTTAACCAAGATTGTTCAGACATACAACATCAATCCTTGAGTATGTATTTATACAAAAAAGCCCGCCATCGCGGCGGGCCATAACGCAATTAAAGCTCAGATAAAGCCTGTTTGATCTTTTTCGCAGCAGCGGGTGATACCCATGGTGTCCATGTTTGCGGGTATTCTGTCAGGAAGTGCTCCATCGCAATCTCACCATCGGCTTGATACTCTTCCATCCATGCCAAAATTTCATTCATTTGCGCATTACCAAATGCTCGTGCACTGAGGTAATCCATCGCTTCTGGAGCACGTTTAGAGAATGATGTGGTGACAATGGTATCAACCGGTGAAGGTGGGTACATGGTCGTTTTAGGATCAAGACACTCTTCCTTGGTGATACAAGAACGGAAGTGATCAGCATCAATACCAGATCCAAAATCAACTTTAACCATTTTGTATTTACCTAAAACGGCCGTTGGTGCCCAGTAATAGCCAAACCAGCCTTCTTTACGCTCATAAGCTTTAGCAATCGAACCTGAAAGACCTGCGCCAGAACCTGGATCGATCAATTCAAACCCTGCATCTTCAAGTTTCATTGCGTTAAAAAGATTGCCCGCCGTGATCTGGCAGTTCCAGCCAGCAGGGCAGCTCATGAATGCTGATTTCGATTTATCTTCAGGGTGTTCAAATAATTTCGCATTCGCGATAACCCCTTCGATGGTTGCCAAAGAAGGATCTTTCTCAACCATATAGGCAGGAACCCAAAACCCTTCTTCACCCCCATCGGTGAGCGTAGAGCCAGCAAATTGCAGTCGGCCATCTTTGGCACCACGATCCAAGGCTTCCTTCATCGAGTTACTCCACATTTCAGGCGCAATATCAGGCTCGCCTTTTTCAATCATGGAGGTACCTGTTGGCATAGTATCGCCAGGTACAAGTTCGGCATCACAGCCGTAGCCTTTATCAAGGATAAATTGGTCAATATGAGCGATGAGAGTAGCTGAGTTCCAATTCATATCAGCAATGGTGACTTTGCCACACTCATCAGCAGAGGCAGAAAAAGATGCAGATGCTAATAATATTGAAGTTGCGAGTAGCTTTCGCATATAAAACATTCCTTATTTATTATCCATTCCATGCAAGCACATCAATGCGTGCTGACAATAAGATACCATACTTTGCACACTAAATAATTATTGAACATTTCAAGAGAAAAACCAGTGCGATTATCAATGAATTACAGCCACAACTGAATTCATAAATGTTTAGTGCTGTAATAATTGTGGTGTCATATATGCTTCTAAAAAAATGCTAGCTTCCATATTTTCAAGCACGCCCCCTTGCCCTACACCGCTAGGCATAGCATTTATAACTGCATTATTGGTAGAACGAATAGATCAAAAAAAGCCTTAGCTTATGGGCCAAGGCTTTCTCAAAAAAAACGAAAAAAAATGTAACGCAAAGCGCTATCGACTAAATTTTCATCATTCTTGCCGTTCGAGCTGGAATAGTGAAAGTATGATAACGTGAGGTAATTGTCTCAGAATGGCCACTCAAAACATCACGGTACGCTTGGTGCCAATTTAGTTCATATCGTGAGGTATCGACGGTGTATGACCGTGCTTCTCCGCATTTATTGATGCCAACAATCCCTGCTTTTTCACGTTTAAAAATCAACATGCATTTATCGCTGAACATCACTTCCATGGTCTTACCCTGCATGGCGTTATGAAAACCCACCATCTTCACCATGTCTGAACGGTTCCAAACATTCGCCCAGCGTCCATTATCTTTGTCCTCGTTATCAGGCAAATCATCGCTGTAAACCAAAGGTGTGCCACCATCCTTACCTAAAATATAGCTATAGGCTAACTTCTCATCACCAGCATCCATGATTTGATAACGAAAACTGTCATTTGTTGGAATATCATGCGTAATGGTAAACGTAATAGCGCGGCTATCTGGTAAAGCTTGACCATACGCCTGTGGGTCTTGCAGGTAATTCATTCCACCATTAAACGAAAACGCAGAGCGAATCGAAGCAAAAAGCGGAAAGTCATACGCGCCGTGATTAGTATTGTTCAAATACGGCGCTAAGAATTTATCATAGCTACTATTGCCTTTACCGCCGCTGGTGATCACTTCACCAAAAACGTGCATACCTTGCGTGATCTCAGGAGTAAAAATCTGGTTAATCTGATACTGGCTCATGTGTTTAACTGCATCGATACGAAATCCTTTGATCCCCATTTTTTTCAATGCAGATAAATAGTTTCTCTGCTGCTGAACGACCCAATGATTAGGATCTAAATCAGGCAGGCCCGTATCGCCATCTGCACCACACAAACGCCAATACTGTACATTACCGGGGTTATCCCAATCACTGATACAGCCAGCTGGGTGGAAATCATTCTCTGAAAACAGCCCCTTAGCTAAATCACCAAATAATGTCTGACGAGTGTAGTAAGCGCTATTTTGGCTATAAGTATCTAATAATTCTTTCCCTGGATAATTTAGATCTTTACGCTTCCAACTTTCATTGGCCATGTGGTTTAAAACAACATCAGCATACACTTCCATGCCTTGTGCTTTCATTGCGGCAATTAAGGCTTCTAAATCTTCTTTGTTACCGAGCTCTGAATCAATTAAACGTAAATCTTGAGGCTGGTAACGTGCCCACCACTCTTTGCCTGATGATTTCATGGCAGGTGCTATCAAGACTTTCTTATAGCCCGCTTTTGCTATTTCAGCGGCATTTGCAGTGATATCGCTGTATTTCCAATTAAAAGCATGCAAAATGACATCTGCCTGAGCAGAAGTGGCAAATAAGCTTGCTGAAACAGCCATAGCTAACAATAACGGTTTATTCGGCATATTGGGTATCTCTATACAATGATTAACAAGGATAAATTGGGGATACCACGCCACCAGCAATCTTCACTTGTTATATATAGGGTTAGAAGCTGCTATGTGGTAGTGCGATGCACTGAAATGTAGACACTTTAGAAGCAAAAAAAGACACCCGACCACATAAGCTGTGAGTAATATCAGGTTCGGTAGGACAATAAGCTTTCATTATGTGAAGAGATAACATGAACAAGTCTATATGGCGCAAGCACGCCAAGCGGGTTCACTATTGTTTCGCTAAAGTTTAGAATTTCATGCGTTACGTTAGTGTCGGTGATACTCAGATCGTAACAGCCGTTCAAGCTCTTCTGCAGGTAAAGGGCGACTATACACATACCCTTGAATCAGATTACAGCCCAACTCTTTCACCAGTTCAATTTGTGCTGGCGTTTCAACACCTTCAGCTAAAGTGCAATACCCGAAGGAATGGCACATCATCACAATAGATCGCACTATATCTTTACTCGATTGATCGGTGTCGATGTCCATAATAAATGAACGGTCTATTTTTACGTATTTCAGGGGAAGTTGCTTAAGCAATGACAAAGATGAATAACCAGTACCAAAATCATCAAGAGCAATCTCAAAACCTACATCAATAAACTTATTTAAGATTGCGACACAGTGTTCAAGATCGGTGATCGCCGCCGTTTCGGTGATTTCGATAATAATGTGATTTGGGTTTCCGCCTTCTTCCAAAATAGCGGCAATATAGTCATCAGCAAAGTGCGGGCGCACCAATTGACCAGGACTCACATTGATTGAAAGTTTGAGTATTTCATCAGGGTACATGGCAGACCAACGTACATGCTCACGTACGGACTTACGTGTCATCAACTCGCCGAGCTTATAAATTAAGCCGCTCTCTTCAGCTACTGCAATAAAAGTCGTGGGGCTAATGTGTCCCAGTGCAGGCGAATACCAACGCGCTAAGCTTTCCACCCCATAAAGTTTGCCTGTATATGGGTTATATTGTGGTTGAAAATGTACACTAAGGTCTTCATTTTCAATGGCTTGACGTAATAGCTGTTCTAGTGTTGCTTGTAACTGCACATCAGAATCCATCGAGCAGTCATATAACATCGCACTCACTGAGCTATCGCGCTTTGCGCGGTACATAGCAATGTCCGCTTTTTTGATCAAATCATCCGCAGTCGCCCCATCATGAGGATAGAAAGCAATACCAATACTGCCTTGAGTCGCTAACTCTAAACCATTAAAAACAAAAGGCGTTTCGACTTCTTGCAGAATACGGTTCGCCAGCATTAAAGCAGCTTCATTGGTCGAGACATCACAAAAAAATAAAAATTCATCCCCGCCTAATCGCGCTAATTTATCATTGCGCCTGATCACTCGGCGTAGAGCCGCTGATACATGCTGTAAAAGGGCATCACCCACATCATGTCCATAGGTATCATTCACGAATTTAAATCGATCGAGATCCATCAACATAGCTGCATGGGGAACTCGAGGTCGCTGTTGAATATGGCGATCTAGCTGCTCTTTCATCATGATACGATTCGGAATACCAGTCAGGGTATCGTAGTACGCCAAATGACGAATTTTAGTCGCCATATTTTGGGACTTTTCTTCCCGCAGCTTCACCGATTCGATCAAGGCATCACGCTCAATAAACAGTGATAGCATGTCCAAATAGTTATTAAACATACTGTAGCCACTCGCGCTTGAATCTGAATATAAGTCATCAACCACAGCCACAACCCCACATAAACCATTAGATTCTTGTGGTATAGGGATCAAGGTAATAAGGAAGGCGTCTGGTAAGTGGTAGTTATACAATTCAGCAGGGGGATACTGAGATGGCAAAAATGCATGCTGCGTAATATCTTTACAGCGCTGCTCTTCTTCTCCCATTGCGCACGCTTGCGTGACGTAGAGCTTGTCTTGATCATAATCACGGTAATTCAACGCAAAAAACGCCCATTTTAACGATGTGTTATAAACACTCGGTAAATTAAGTAATGAATGAAAACCATGCTGAGCCAAGTTAAAAAATGATTCATGTATTTCTTCTGGTCGGTGGGCCAAATCATCCAATAATTGTTGTCGCACATAACTGAGGTTTGCACTGGCGCATTTCTTTGATTCTGGTGCCCCACAAGAATCACGTACAATAAGCTGCTGGGGCATCACTATATCACCTGAACTATATGGCGCCCCTTTAATACGCTCAATTAAACGATCGAGTGCTCGTTCAACCAAATTTTCAAGCTGTTGATTTATAGTGGTTAATGCCGGTTCAAACCGTGCACCAAGCAACGTATTATCGATACTCGCCACCGCTAACTGCGCTGGAACGGCAATATTCACCGTTTTTAATTGTTCAATAAACCCGACCGCATTGTAGTCGGTAGCACAGATGATTGCGGTGCACTCAGAGTTACGAGCAATAAACTGCCGCCCCGCATCACGCCCACCGGGTAAAGTCGACTCACTAATAGAAAAAAACCAATGCGCTTGATATGGCATCTGCCAATGTTCGAATCGAGATTGGTAGGCTTTAAAGCGAACTTGGATATCTTCAACCGACAAGTTGCCACAAAAACCTATTTTTTGGTGGCCCTGTCTGACAAGATGATCAAAAACCGCTTCAACACCTTGCTGTTGATCGCTGCGGATAGTTTCCACTTCCAATGTGGGGTATGACTCACCCAGTGACATGACTTTAATGCCCCGCTCAATCGCACATTCCAAAAGTGCTGGCGATGCTGAATCTAAAATAGTCAGTAACCCATCGAGATGATCAAACGCAAGTGGTAGTTGATAATCATCAAAACCACCTGTTCTAATCAGCACTAAATTCACCCCTTTTTGCTGGGCAATTAATCGTAAGCTAGAGGTGATCTCCCCCAAATAAAAACCACTCAATAGCGGCACTATCACACCAATCGTCATTGATGTATGAGCAGGTTGCGAAGGAAATGGAACATTAGCGTCCGCTAAAAAGGGCATGATTTCTTCTCGTTGTAAGGATCACTCACGCGTTACCACTGACTTTAAATCTACGGCTTTATAACAAATGATTAAAAGGTGCTATCGCTCTTATATCGCCATAATAAGAAGTTAGTGCACTCGAAAACATCCTCCTTTACCGATTTTGTTCATCTAATTGATAATAATGTTATCTTGTTAGCATATTTCTTTGTTTATTGGCGTGATTTCCCCAGTAGGATTCCTACAACATCGCATACTTACAACGAATATTGTGTTCCTAACAGCTTGTAATATAAGAATCATAAAGCCATTGCGGCTAGATAATACAGGCTCATCGCGTCTCATCCTTGCTACTCCTACCCTCTTATTTCATCAAAGAGAGGAGGCTTTTGAAACAAACTCCCATTAGTATTCATGGCAATGTTTAAAAAGGTTGTTTTACAATGAAAGCAATTTCAAACCCAATCAACGCGACCTATTCGCAGGCAACAAACGTTATCTTGCATGCGTTTGACTGGCCTTATTGCCGTATTAAAGAACAAGCAGCGTCGATTGCTGATGCAGGCTTCAAAGCCGTACTTATATCGCCACCGATGAAATCCCTTAAATCGGAAGATGGTACCCCGTGGTGGCAACGTTACCAGCCACAAGATTACCGTGTCATTGATAATCAACTGGGTAATACGCTCGATTTCAAAGCGATGACCCACGCCCTTTCGGCCGAAAATATTCACGTTTACGTTGATGTCGTTTTTAACCATATGGCAAACGAAGAAGAAATCAATGAGGCGTTAATCTACCCAAATACGGATGTATTGGCTGACTATAAAAAGAATAAAGCACACTACCAAGATCTCATGCTGTTTGGCGACTTGGGCCAACCGTTATTTACTGACAAAGATTTTGTGCTCGCTTTTCCTATCAAAGACTGGACTGACCCATGGGAAGTACAACATGGCCGCATCAGTAATGGCGATCGAGACCCTGGTTTACCGACGTTAAAATACACAGACAAAGTTGTTGAAGCACAAAAGCAGTACCTAAAAGCCCTAAAGCAATTAGGTGTAAAAGGTTTCCGTATTGATGCGGCCAAACACATGACACTCGAACACCTGCACCAAGTGTGGGACGATGAAATCAGCAGTGAAACCCATGTGTTTGGTGAGATCATTACTGATGGTGGCGCAACAAAGGAAGAATACGAGTTATTCTTGCAGCCCTATCTCGCCAATACCTACCTTGGTGCGTACGACTTCCCGTTGTTTCATACCCTCAAAAATACGTTATCAGAACCTGATAGCACCATGGCCAGCTTGATAAACCCCTATTCACTAGGGTCAGCATTAGCACATGATCGTGCCATTACCTTTGCAATTACCCATGACATCCCTAACAACGACGTTTTTCTCGATCAAGTCATGCCTGAGCATATTGAATGCTTGGCGTATTGTTACATTCTCGGTCGTGATGGCGGCGTACCCTTGATTTATTCCGATCTTGATACCAGTGGGATTACAGATAAATCAGGTAAACCGCGTTGGCTAGATTGTTGGAAGAATCCAACGCTTCAACAAATGATCCGTTTCCACAATTTAATGCACGGCAAGCCAATGGCCTTGGTGCATCAAACAGAGGATGTATTGGTGTTTAGCCGTGGTGCGAACGAAGGCATGGTGGCTATCAACAAGGGGCAGCAAGCGGTTGAAATTTGTCTCAATGCAGAAGTTAGTACCGACATGACAACTGAAATCTTGCAACAAGAAGGCGTCAGCTTCGATGCAACTCACCAGCACCTCACACTGGCGAAGCACAGCTGTGCCATGCTGCTATGTCTTAACCTAAAGCCTAAGGATGTAAACCCGCACTAATCAAGTGGAGCATGACATTCTACGTACGAAGCGTCTTAACATAACTCACGAAAAAAAGCCGAGTCGGTAATCGACTCGGCAAGCAGGGAAACTGTTTTTATTGCCAGCAGGATGAGTAAGATTATTCCTCAAACGGATCGCTGAATATAGGGAGCGTTAACAACGTCTCATCAGTTAACGTTTCCATAAACGCGACCAAGGCTTCTTTCTCTTCTTGGCTCAAATTAAAACGTACGGGAGGCCCTGACTGACTGCCATTTCGTCGTAAGGCTGGCGCTAAATTGCGGTGTGCCTGTACGCCGCTATTATAAAACTCCACCACATCCATCAAAGTAGCAAGACGACCATCATGCATATAAGGGGGACTGGCTGCGATATTGCGTAACGAAGGCACTTTAAAGAAGCCATTACCTGCCCCTTGGTCGGGTGCATTATTACCATCAAGGCCATTGTTATGCGCCTGATCCGCAGTATGAGCCGAAGTATGATGACAAGTATCACACCCTAGCGAATCATTACGATCGCCTGGCACACCAGAGAATAAGCGAAGCCCGAGCATTTCTTGTTCCGTAAAAACCTCTTCAAATTTAGGCGCATTCCATGTACCCACTGTGAATGCCTGATCATACTTAGATTGGTAGCTCACCATTGCACGAATAAATTGCGCTAATGCTTTAGAGATACGATCACTGGTGATCGCCTCATCGCCAAATGCGGCATCAAACAAAGGCGCATAAAAACTGGTTAGCCCTAACTTCACTTCAAGATCGAGTAAATTCATCCCCATTTCGACACTGTCTTGAATAGGCATCAGCACTTGATCTTCCAACGTATTAGCTCGTTCATCCCAAAAGAAACTTCTAGGCGAATAATACGCAGCATTGGATAAGCTCATGGAATGACGGCCTGTTTTCCCGCCATCGAAACCATCACTAAAAACGTTCGGATCTGAAAAGCCATGTTCTTGCTGATGACAAGACGCACAGGCAACGGTGTTGTTTAATGAGAGTCGCTTATCATAAAAAAGCACACGGCCTAAGTTGGCGCCTGCATTTTTTATTCGATTATCAAACGGGGTGTTGTCTTGGCCAGCCACATTACCAAAACTCGCCGAGATACGGGTGTAGTACTGGGGTTGACCATCAACATAGGCTTCGAAGTCTCCCGATTGCGTCAAATCGGGCATAGGTAAACCATCAATATCCACCCTTGGCTCTGGCTCTGGCTCTGGCTCTGGCTCTGGCTCTGGAACAGGGTCGTCTTCCCCTCCCGAGCCACCACCGTCACCCGAGTCACCATCACCTGAACCTCCGCCTGAACCTCCATCTGGTGGAGTAGGATCACTACCACCTGAAGGCGGAGGCGTTACTCCGCCGCTATCGGAACCATCATCAGGTGGTGTTTCAGGCTGTTGCTCTGGAGGAACATTCGTGTCCTCCGTTGTCGCAGAAACAACAGGATTAGCACTTTCGTCTTCGACACTATCATCATCACAAGCCACGACGGATGTCAGGACGACAGCCATCGCGATCAGTTTAGGAGTATTCATTAATACTACCCTCTAGCCAACTTGATTATTATTTATTAATCGGGGCTTATATTTCCCCGTATCATTAATCAAGCTAGCAAGCCATTGCTTGTCTTGTGTCTTATAACCAATAATAACCATACTCTGCCCATGGTTTAGTGACACAACAAAACGAACCGTCGTGATTGTTCATCTTCCCTTTCCCCTAACCAACCGCATGACACTCCTCACGTTTTTATGCTCATTTCATACTAAAGAAGCCGTTTTATAGAGAAAAGGCGTCTAAAAAGACGATTGCAGCACATCATGTTTTGGCAGTAGCATGTTTAGCAAAGGTGATGGGGTTCCACCTACTCAACCAATACCGTTACGACGGAGCTGGTAACAACCGCCATGTGGCTGATGACTCCTACAGAAAAGAAAACAGGTGTAACTGTTGGTGAGCGACGGATGTGGCTCATATCAATCTGCACAAACATGTGATCCATGTAACGGATTAAAGCACTTATCGCTTAATCAAAATTATTGTTATTAGCACCACTGATGACAATTATTTTGAATCGATTTTATATTGCTTTTATCGTTAGTATTCGATCCGTGGCTTGTTCAAATTGATACTATTTTTCTGTAGGGATATAACACGCCAACACACTTGTTTTCCTAACATTTAAAGGAAAACGCCATGCAATACTCTACTGAAATCCAATCTATGTGCCCCGTTCAGCGTGGCGATTTACACCCCTCTGCGCCTATCCCTGTTGAAGGCCGCATGATCCGTCCAACAGACGTTATTGCCATTTCAGGCTTAAGCCATGGCGTGGGCACATGCGCCCCGCAGCAAGGTGCGGCTAAGCTCACCCTTAATATCAAAAAGGGCATCATCGAAGAAGCACTCATCGAGACCATTGGCTGCTCGGGCATGACCCACTCTGCTTCAATGGCCGCAGAAATTCTGACGGGCAAAACCCTGCTTGAAGCGCTCAATACCGACCTTGTCTGTGATGCTATCAATGTTGCCATGCGCGAAATTTTCTTACAGCTTGTTTATGGTCGCAGCCAATCTGCCTTCTCTGAAGACGGCTTAGAAATTGGCGCAGCACTGGAAGATTTAGGAAAAACCCAACGAAGCCAAGTCGGCACCAGTTACGCCACTTCCGCTAAAGGGGTGCGTTATATGGAACTCGCCGAAGGCTATGTAACGAAACTGGCACTCGACGACAATAATGAAGTGATTGGTTACCAATATCTTAACCTCGGAAAAATGATGGCAAGTGTTGAAAAAGGCGTGCCAGCCGAAGAGGCCATGGCTGACGCAACAGGCGTTTATGGACGCTTCAACGACGCCGTAACCACCATCAATCCACGCAACGCATAACGAGGGCTGCATCATGAATTCACAAGTTAACCAATACCTACAAGAAATGAACATGTCATCGTTAGAAGAAGCAAAACAATACTGTCTAACGTTTGGAATTGCGCCACAAGATACCGTATTGGACACCCAACCCATTGCTTTTGATAACGCCTGTGATGCTTACACTCTCGGTACTGCCTTGGCGTTATATCGCCAAGCAGCTAACGCAGAAGCGGCGGCTAACGCCATTGGCGAAGGGCTACAAGCCTTTTGTAAAACCGGTAGCGTGGCTGCACAGAGAAAAGTCGGCTTAGGTCATGGCGCACTTGCGGCACGCCTATTAAATGAAGACACTCAATGCTTTGCCTTCTTAGCCGGTCATGAGTCTTTCGCGGCGGCGGAAGGGGCGATAAAAATCGCAATGAACGCTAACCGCGCAAGAACAACACCACTGAAAGTGATCTTAAACGGTTTAGGTAAAGATGCCGCTTACCTGATCTCACGCATTAATGGCTTTACCTATGTGCGCACCGAATTTAATTACGATACGGGGGAATTAATCGAAGTAAGCCGCCGTCGTTTCTCTAATGAATTACGTGGTGACATTCTTTGCTACGGTGCTGACGATGTCCGCGAAGGGGTGGCTATCATGCACCGTGAACAAGTAGATGTCAGCATTACGGGTAACTCGACTAACCCAACCCGTTTCCAACACCCTGTTGCAGGGATCTACAAATCAGAACGCACCACCCAACAAAAACCATATTTCTCTGTCGCATCAGGCGGTGGTACAGGCCGAACGTTACACCCAGATAACGTCGGCGCAGGCCCTGCTTCATACGGCCTTACTGACACCATGGGACGCATGCACGCCGATGCCCAATTTGCCGGTAGTTCATCCGTGCCAGCCCACGTTGCTATGATGGGTTTCATCGGCATGGGCAATAACCCTATGGTGGGTGCAACCGTTGCATTGGCGGTGGCAGTTGATCAGCAGCTGCACCATTAAGTTCATTAAACGCTGTCATACTTTTAGCCCAGCTTATTCGCTGGGCTTTTTATGGTGTGAGCTTTTTATTAATAGGCTTATTCATCACTTGCTGTTAATACCGAGCAATCCGAAGTGAAATACTGCTGCCCCCATTAGTACCAACAAGATCGTCAGTAAGAACTAATTACCCGAAATTGGAATCATAACAATTACCTAGCGCTTTTATGCGGATTGAATCACACTTTGCAGGCCTGTATTATTTTTATTCATTCATCTGTAAATACGCATGAATAACACACATTAATAATCTTACTTTATGTATGGATATATTGGTTTTTTGCCACATAAATCGAGATGTATTATGGATATTAAACAACGCTTTCTTGGCTACACAACAATAAACACAACCACAAATCAAAAAGCGGGCGCAGCAGGGATCATGCCTTCCTCACCGGGGCAAATCGAATTAGGTAAACGCATTGTCGGCGAGCTCCAAGCCATGAAGGGACTTGTCGATATCGAGCAGCGTGACAACGGCATTGTAACAGCCACCCTACCCGCAAACTGCGCGGGTAACTACCCAACTGTCGCTTTCTTTGGACATCTTGATACCTCCAGCGAGCACACGGGCGACACCCATGCAACTTTAATTCATTACCAAGGTGGCGACATTGCACTGGGTAACGGCGCTGTGCTCACATTAAAAGACAACCCAGATCTTAATGACTACCTAGGTCAGGAAATCTTTGTCACTGACGGCACCAGCCTACTGGGGGCCGATGATAAAGCCGCCATTGCAGCCATCATGCATGCGTTACACGTACTCACGACAGATACCACAATTCGACATGGTGAAGTCAAAGTCGCCTTTGTGCCCGATGAAGAGCAAGGCTTACTTGGCGCGACAGCATTCAACACCCCAGATTTCGCTGATTTTGGCTATACGCTCGATTGCTGTGGCATTGGTGAGTTCGTAAAAGAAAACTGGAATGCTGGTGGTGCCGTGATCACCTTCCACGGCCAAAGCGCTCACCCAATGAATTCCAAAGGTAACTTAAAGAACTCGCTTCTAATGGCACACGATTTCATCAGTCTTTTCCCTCGTCTTGAAACCCCAGAAAACACCGAAGGGCGAGAGGGTTACTACTGGATGAAGAAACTCGAAGGGAACTCAGCCCAAACGGTACTAAACATTGATATTCGAGACTTCACTAAAGAAGGTTACAGCCAGCGTAAAATCTTCGTCGAGAACGCGTGCCAGTCATTTTTAAACCTCTACGGTGAACAATCCCTGAGCTATAAAATTGCCGACCGCTACGAGAACGTTTCTAACTACCTTGAAAACGATCTCGGCCAACAAGCCGTTCAACTTGCCGAGCAAGCATATGCAAGTAATGGGATCAAAATGAAGGTGATCCCAATGCGTGGTGGCTACGACGGTGCAGTATTCTCGGCCAATGGGATCCCATGTCCGAACATTTTCACCGGCGCTCATAACTTCCACTCTATCAATGAGTATCTCCCGCTGCCTTCGTTGATCGCAGCTTCCAATGTTGTACAAACCATCATTACTCAGATAGCACAAGGTGACGACCAATGATCCAAATACTCGTTGTTTTACTGGTTATCATTGCTGCTGCACGATTGATCCTGACAGGCTACAAAACCGAAGCCATCTTGTTTATGGCCGGTATTATTCTAATGGCTTGTACTGGCCTCTTTGGTTGGGGAGATGTACTCCCGGCTAAGGTAGCCTCTACCAACCTTGCAGCATTTGATCCGTTTAAGTTTGTAAGTTACATGCTCGGTTATCGTGCTGGCGGGTTGGGTTTAACGATCATGGTACTCATGGGGTTTGCCGAGTTAATGACACGGATAAAAGCCGATGCCGTTATTGTGCGACTGGCGGTGAAACCATTATCTGTCGTAAAAAACAAAAATATTCTATTGTTCTTCGGCTACATCATAGGCGCATCGTTACAGCTAGCCATTCCAAGTGCCACCGCATTAGCCGTGTTACTCATGGTGACTTTGTATCCAATTCTAACAGGACTTGGGATCTCGCGCGCATCGGCATCTGGGGTTATCGCCTCTACGCTAGGCTTAACCTTAACACCATTAGGGGTTGATGCGATTAAAGCCAGTGAATCGGTTGGAATGGGCTTAATGGATTACCTGTCTTACCAAGCGCCCACCAGTGCCGTCGCAATTGTGGCCGTAGGTATCGCCCATGTAATGTGGCAATCTTATCAAGATAAAAAAGATGGCCATGTGATTGATGCCGATCTTGAAGCGGCTACAGCGTCTGATCCTGATCCAGCCCCTAACATTTACGCCATTTTGCCTATGCTGCCTATCATTGCCGCGATCGTATTTAGCAAACTGGTGATCAGTACTATCCACTTAGATGTCGTGACTATCGTACTGATCTCTGTATTTATTTCATTGGTTTTTGAAGGCATAAAAACACGCTCACTCAAAGAAAGTTTAGATTGCTTTGGGGCATTCATGAAAGGGTGTGGTAACGCATTAACAGGCGTGGTGTTCTTGCTCGTCGCTGCCGGCGTGTTTGCTTACGGCATTCAATCAACAGGTGCCATTAATCACCTGATTGAATCGGCACAGGGCGCTGGTATGCCAGCCTTAATGCTAACATTGGTGTTTGCTGTTGTAGTTGGTTTAGCAGCCTTGGTGATGGGGTCTGGTAATGCGGCTTTCCTATCGTTTGTCGATATTGTTCCGACTGTCGCTCACTCCATGGGTGCAAATCCTGTGGCAATGATGCTACCTATGCAGCAAGCCTCTGCACTCGCCAGGGCAGCCTCACCTGTCGCTGCGTGTGTGATTGTCTCTGCGGGGGGCGCTAAGTTATCAACCTTTGAAGTCGTCAAAAGAACCAGCGTACCAATGCTCGTTGGCTTTGTGGTTCACTTCATCGCGGTGATGATTTTGGTCAATTAACATATAAAGCCAACAATCACCTAGGTTACGCACCTTAAGCCAAATCAATTAGCAAACTTGGTTAACATAAAGTGCGTAACCTTACTCAAACTCCAACTTTAAGCGTTTATCTTTACACGATTACTGACAGCAAGCGCTCGATACCGCTGAGCAGCTTGATAACTCGCACCTCTCATCCTCACCATTCATCACATCTGCTAGATAGGTGTTTGTTAGATAAAAATTGCTGAAAGTAGTGACAAAATCTTGGGGAACGGTTTTTTCGGGTAAACCCGATGCTATCAAAGCGGCCTGCCATTGTTGGACTTTTGGGAAGCCCTCAAGCATATCCAGACCCGATTTCTGTTTAATTACGAATGCACGATGTAATAGCGGTAGCCAAGCGATATCCACATTCGAAATATAATCCCCTTTAAAAAATTGACTCTCACCAAGTTTGTTTTCTGCTTTTGCAAATGCTTTCGCTAAGTTGGTTAAACGGCTTTCAAAAGTCTCTTTGTCTTTACTGCCCATGGTACCGCACTGTGGCATGTAGTGTTTGCTAGCTTGATACGACCACGCGCGATCTAGCGCTTTTTGCTCTGGTGTTAATGCTTCTATCGGCGTGTATTTGTCATCGAGGTATTCCACAATCGCATCAGATTCAAATAATACCGTTTCATCCTCGGTAATGAGTACTGGTACTTGGCCGTTTGGCGCAATATCCAAGAACCACTGAGGCTTATTACTGAGTTCAATATACTCAATTTCAAATGGAATATTTTTCATTATTAGAGAGCCCATAACACGCTGTACAAATGGGCAGTTCTTAAAGCTAATCAGTTTAATCATTGGGCACTCCAAAATCAGTCAATTCATTTTGTTTATACCTATAAGACGAAGTGATCTGGAAAAAGACGACAGACATGGCGATCTTTTTTATTATTCATTTCAGCCTCCCACGCCTAAAAGGTGTAACTTGCTCCATCAAGATCACACCTTAAACAAAGTCTAAAACAGTAGCTAAAACAATACCTAAACAAGCGAAACCCCATCCTATTCGGATGCCTTATTGTTAATTTCACCCATAGGTTATTAACAATATAGAAATAACATTCATAATAGTGATAATAGCGCCTTACCCGTCAGTGGAAAGGAAGCACCCTTTTGCAATTCAAGTTCATTTTATTCAGCCTTTTTATTTCTTTGTTAAGCCCATTGTCTTTTGCTGAGACTCAGACCAAAACCCAAGTAGCCCCCCAAACCGATTCAGCCCAAGCATTTCACCCAAAAGGGGCGACATGTGTTATCCGAGATGCAAAAGGGCAAGTCATCTTAGTACAAGATTATCTTACCCGAACCCTGTCACTACCTGGCGGCTACATTGACAGTAGCGAAACCTTTCAAGCCGCAGCGAAGCGTGAAACCCTTGAAGAAACCGGGATCACGGTTACCGTTGGTCAACAGCTTGCCATAAATAATAACCGTGTTGTATTTAGCTGCCAGCCAAGTTCACCAACAGGCTACATTGATCCTGCCGTTGAGAATGGCTTTAACGCACACATCATCCCAGCGCTCAATTCTGAGCATTTCGGTAAAGAGATCCGTCAAGTTTACCTCACGGCATTAACCCCAGTGGTGGCGGCTAAATACCGCTATCCAAGCGATACTGAAGCACTACACGCTTGGATAAACGCGAGCAAGCTAACACAGTTTTATCCCCTTCAAGATTTAACCGAGCATGCAGACAGCCTGCAGTTAACCCAACTCACTTTGATGGAATCTTTCCAAGCATGGATAAAATCCATCCCTCCTGTACGTGAGTTATTGAACCTCTCTAATGGATTAGGCGAAGGTGCATTGGCAGTGGGTTTGTTACTTGTTTGCCTACTGATATTTCCGCTACGTTATGGGCTGACCATTGCATTTGCTCTGCTTGCGACAGCCTATTCCGTGAACCTATTAAAAATTGGTTTTGCAGTGCCGCGACCGTTTTATTTCTTACCGAGCCTGCAACAAACACAAGCGAGTGGGTTTAGTTTCCCAAGCGGGCATACCACGCAAGCCGCAGCCATGATTGGGGTACTGATCGGTTGGCTATTCACGGAAGGCAAACAGCGTATTAAAATTTCGATCCCAACGGCTGTTGTAAGCTGGCTTGCGTTGTCATTGCTGGCGGGTGCGGCACGAGTTTGGCTAGGCGTACATTATCCAATAGATGTCGTGGCTGGTGTGGGTTTAGGTGGTGTAATTGCCCTAATGTCACTGGCTGTTTGTCATAACCGCTATACCAATAACAAGCGACTGATCGAATCAAAACGCTTATGGTTGTTATTATTAGCGATGTACTTTTACGGCACCTTGCAGCTGATTCAGCCCTTATATGTATTCTCGTGGTTCGCTGCGCTAGGGATTTTTATTTCGTTATTCTTTGTCAAACCCCAGCTAACCAATAACCACAAACAGATGGGCACCAGCAGTAAGGTCGCTTCATGGCAACACCTTGTCATTGCACTACTTGGCCTAGTTGTTATCGTTGGTATGCCTATGCTGCTAATCAGCTCTGCAACCACTAGCATCTTAATTTTGGTGGTGAATTCCCTTGCTATCTTGTGCGGTATGATCTGGATTTTGGTCGGCGCGCCGCGCATAAGCCAAAAGCTTGTTACACCATCGCGCCCCCCTAAAAAAGACGCGTAGCAAGCCATCACACTGAGTGCTACCCACGAAAATCAATCAAGCCGCTGTTATAACAGCGGCAAGCAGATGGGAAACAAATTTTATCCGCATAGGTGTACGAGAACATAAACCGAAGCTAACCAGTACCTATTAATAAGCAATAACCGTTTGTTCTGTTCGCTGATGGTGACGTCTTTCATATAGCTGGGCAACTAAATTACAAGCAATCATCAGACCCATCACACCCAGCTGAAGCGAGCTGAAACTTTCTCCCATGACCGTTGCCCCTAGCACCATCGCAAGGATCGGATTAAAGGTACCGAAAAAACTCAACTCGCTCGTGCTTATCCGAGGTATAGAAAAAACATAAGCGCAATAACTCACTGCGGTTACACCAACAATGAGCCATGCAAGCGCCCCCCATTGAGACCAAGATAATTGAAACGGGTCTGCATAATGAGCACCACTCAAATAAAGGTGCCAATAGGCAATCGGTACCAAGATAATCCCACCAAAAATCAGCTTCCAGGTCAGCAACTTCCACCAATGAATTTTCTTCATTACATGCTCGGTCACAAGGCTACCTCCGATTAATACTGACATTGCCGCCACTAAAAAAAGCACGGCAGAAACATGGATCTCATTGTTACTCGACAGAAATAGAAAGGATGCGCAGACAACCAAAACAGCAGCAGATAACAGCTGAACTAAACTCGGCTTCATCTTATGGACGGCAATAACAACAACTAAACCAATGACTGGCAAGGTGATCATCCCAACCCCAACCAAGGCACTTGGCAATTGCATCGCACTTTCAAATAACAAACTGAAAAATAGAGTGATATTAATGAAGCCCACCAAGATCAAAGCTGGAAGTTCAGACAGTTTGGGAAAACTTGGCTTAATAACAAGCAATAAAATACCAGCAGGTAAGGCACGCCATGCCGCTAAAGCAAAAGGCGACCAACCAGTGAAAAAAGCAGATACCGTTGCATAAGTTGTTCCCCAAAGCAGCGGCCCTAAAAGCGCGATCAAAATTCTCAAAATACAATCCCATTTACCTTCACATAAAGATACTTTACATAAAGATAAATGAGCGGTAAAGTACCACCAACAAAATTGATAAGGTGAAAGTGTTTAATCAAGGTGTTGCGAAATGAATGGGGTCAGACCAAAATATACTTTAAGATAAAGGTTACAGGTTTGATTTATCATCCTGATATTAAAGAAGTAATCTGTTACAAAAAATGAGTAAAAACGTCAAACAACAGATTACGTAAATGACAACCCTTGAGAGAGAGTGATGAGTAAACAACCCGATCATATTGATCAAATATCGCAGCAGTGGAAAAAAAATAATCCTGAACTTGATCACAGCTTAGTTGAAATAATTGGTCGTTTTTCACGGTTAAACAAACACTTAGAATCACAGCGTTCAACTGTTTATAGCGCACTGGATATTAACGCTGGTGAGTTCGATGTCTTAGCCACTCTCTATCGAAATGGTGCGCCATACCAGCTCATGCCAAGCGACCTGATAAAACAGACATTATTAACATCAGGTGCAATGACCAATCGGTTAGATAAACTAGAGAAAAAAGGATTAATCCTGCGTACGAATAGTGATGAAGATAGACGATGTGTCGTTGTTGGTTTAACAGACGTTGGATTAAAATTAATCCAAAAAGGGGCCACACTCTATTTTGATAAAGTGTCCACGCTATATGAGCCGTTAACAAATGAAGATCAAATACAATTAAATGCTTTATTAAAAAAGTGGGGACAACACTTTGAAGGGTAGTATTTACGTTTTCTAGGACTGTCACGCAATAAAAAGATGAATAAAAGCGATGAGCTTATTATTCATCTTAAAACCCAGTGCTATACACTCTCATATAAACCTAAATACTTTATAAATAACAACTTATAACTAAGATCAAACATCTAAGGTATTTACATTGAAAAGAGTAATCGAATCGTACTGTGATGAATTAAATACTTATTGCAATGACAAAAACGCAGATACAAAAATAAAAATCGACGATGCAATATCGAAAATAGATTTTGTGGTTAATGATGATTTTCTACATTTCAATATCTCTAATATCTTTAACGTCAAGCTAGCTATTTGTCTCGCAATGATTATCTTCACTATCATATTGCTGTAGTGCGCATCCCTATCGTCACATTACTTTATGTGTTTACGTTAACTCTCTAAATAGTAATGCAACCACCAGGGACAAAACATTCACTAAAACCTCACTGGGTAAATCAATAAAAAAGGTGCCGCTGGCACCTTTCTTTATTCACGCTACCCGTGAAAATCTAGGCTTGCGAGCTTTATGCTACTTTTTTGCGTTTTTTGTACACCACGCAGAAGTTACCGCGACGGGTACGGCATTTAGAACAGCGTTCGCAATCAACTTCGACTTTATCACCACTTAGCCAACGTTTGATCAAATGCGGCTCTGCCAGTAATGGACGTGATAATGCGAAATACTGAATATTGGTGTTCTCTGCAATGGCTTCAATCGCATCAACATCACTTAAGCCACCCACAGTGATCACAGGCACACTGACATCCTGACTGATCACGTCGCCATATTGATGGAAATAGCCTTCTTCTTGCAAGGTATAGCCATCAAACTGCTGGCCAATCATATCATTGGCTTTGCCGTGAATGTTGCCCGAGATGATGATCGCATCGACGCCAATCGCTTCTAGCTGCTTACAGATAATGCGTGTTTCATCGAAGGTTAAACCACCTTCAAAAAATTCAGTTGCAGTTAGCTTCACTAAAATAGGGAAGTCATCCCCCACCAGTTTGCGGATCGCCGTGTAGATTTCGACCAGAAAACGCATACGGTTCTCTAAGCTACCACCGTATTGGTCTTCTCGACGGTTGTAATAAGGGCTTAAGAACTGGTTGATCAGGTAAGTGTGCGCAGCATGAATTTCTACCCCATCAAAACCTGATTCTTGTGCACGACGGCTGGCCTGAGCAAATGCCTCAACGATATAATCAATCTCGTCTTTGGTCATGACTTTACCCTGCGTTTTCGTCCCCATTTCAGGTACATCACTTGGGGCAAAAATAATTCGTTCACCGACGTTATAGGTCGTTTTTGTGCCACCGTACGCCAATTGCATCACGATTTTAGAGTCATTAGTGTGTACTAACTCAGTCAGCTTTTTGTACTCGTCGATAAAAGAATCGTTATACATGCCCATCATGCCAGCGTTAGGCTTTTCTTCTTCAACAATGTTCGCGTAGCCTGTCACGATTAAACCGACTTCTCCTTGCGCAAGCTCTTCATAGATGGCGTACAACTTATCCGTCATGTGGCCATCATCTGTTGCCATATTTTCCCATGTCGCACTGCGTACAAAGCGGTTCTTTAGGGTCATGTTGCCAATACGGCCTTGTGAAAACAAAATGCTCAAGTCCAGTCCTCTCAAATCGTGTGTAGGGAATCATCGACCTTGTATTAGCTATGTTGTTTTAAAAGCGAGTGCTAACACCGAGTGCAATGAATGGCCGCCATACTGACGTGAAAATCGAGGAAAAACCTTAATCTGGATTAAGTTACTGTGAGATATGTCACTATGGGATGGGAGCAATGAAAGGCAAAAACAAAAAAGCGCTAGCAAACTCAACGTTGCTAACGCCTCTAATTTCAGTATTTTGAAACTCAGCGGTTACTCAACAATGTCGCAATCAGTACAGCTTTGTAGTGCAATTTCGTGTTCGAATACCGCTTTCTCGCAAAATACGATCTAAATAGACGCTAAATGTTGGATTGAGGAGATGGTTTAAGACGAGGTGCAGAGTGAGGTAACTCTGATCGCTTTGCTAACACTAAAAAGAAAATTTGTGGCTTAGAAGGTAAGTGGACATTTCCGTGTCAGCGAATCTGCTAATTTAGTTATTTGCGGATTACTCTGAGTAAGGCAAACCCATGCCATAGTCGTTTGTTATGCGGCGCGTTAATAAGGTAGATCGTCTGCTTCAATACCTACATAGTCTGGTTCTAAGTGTGTCGGAAACTGAACCGCACTAATTGTAATGTGCCCGAGCATCACTGCTTTGCAAACCCTATGCATACCATCCATCACTCGCCCTTCGTGACATAAAATAATGGGATACGACAGGTCTGCATTTTGGATTAGCGATGCATGCTCTAAAACATTTTTGCACGTTGGGCGTGCTCCACCCAAGTCGTACCAAAACTCTTCTTCGAGTTCTTTAATATCGGATAGCTGTATTTCGATGGTAGGTAACTCACAAGAAAACTCAATTAGACGAAATACGTCCCAAGCAAGTAAGCCCTTCTCTGAGTTTCTAAAGTGATATTGTTGTCTCATATGTATCCATACTGCATAACGCTTTATAGACGGAATTATTCCGTGTTTGGACTCCGTCTATGTTGCTGCCATTCATTATAAAACTCAACTGGTATCAACCTGTTGTGTGAATCGACAGAGAGTTTCGGGGTAGAACTACGGAAAGTTTCCGTATAGGAGTCCAAAGTACGGATTAGATTAATTTGGTCTATTGCAATGCTGGCTAGATGGCCAGTTCGTTGAGGTTGAGAAGGTTTGGGGCATAAACGCTTTTCGCTATCCCAGAAAGCAACACCTTGCATACAACAAAATATCTACTACTCTTAATGCGATTCAATTTTCTGCTTCATTCACTTCCCTGATGCTGTCAGCAGAAAAGGCGTTGGTCACAACAGCCTGACGGTTCAAGGAAAGTCCTGATTTCTTCCTTTTGAGGTACCTCCAAGCCCTAGCCTATGGGCATTGACAGGTTTAAGGTTTAGCACGTTTCCTCGGTATTAATTGATGTAGTTTCAGGCCAGCACTATCAGACCAACAGGTATGTATAGATTCAGATGCTATTCACTGATTCACGATAAATAGCGAAGGAAAATGCCATGATTTATTTTGTCTCTAACCGAAACATCACAGATTCCCCATTGTTGTTTGGCGATAACTTCAATGCGCAAGGTGCCGAAGTTTTGCGGGTGGCGAAAGCAGTGCAAGACAATGAGGGGAACTTCTCACTGGCGCTGATGGATGAAGCGCCAATCATGCATAACGGCGACATTGCCGATGAGGTGCAGACGCCTTTAGAAGTTGTTTTTGAACGATGTGACAATGCTGATAGCCCATGCGTGTTGTTTGTTCATGGGTTTAATCAAGACATGAAGAAAAACCTGAAAAAATGCCGAGAAATTGAAGCGTACGGTGTGAATGTGATTGCCTTTTCTTGGCCGTCAAATCCGGGGCCTAATTTTATCTTACGTAAGATCAGCGAATACAAACGCGCCCGTAAGAATGCTCGTCGTTCTGCGATGGCGTTTGAACGCTTGCTCGATAAGTTAAACGGCTTTGTTGAAACCAACCGAAGTAAAACCCGCAAGCAAGGACAAATCCAGACGCTTGCGATTCATAGCTTGGGCAACTACCTCATGCAGTCTATGGTGCAGGTGCCAGACTATGATCACCAAGCCGCTATGTTTAAAAACATTCTTCTTCATCAAGCAGATGCTGATAACCCAGGCCATGCAACGTGGCTTGATACACTTGGGCAAAGCAGGCGTGTGCTGGTGACCGTCAATGAAACCGATGATGTGCTCGATTTCTCTGACTTTATTAACCCTGATCGTATCGGTAATACTGCCGCAAACATGACGGCTCAGTACGCCACTTACTACAACTTCACCGATGCCGCTGGTGCAAACGACAGCCACCGTTTATGGCATAAACCCGCTGTTGAAAACCCGACCATAAAGCACTTCTTTAGCCGTGTGTTCGATGGTAAGAACCCAGTAAAAGCAGGCATGCAATTTGATGGTAATTTGAATTGTTATAACGTAATTTAATCAGACTAATTAGCGGGTAAAGGCCAGTTCGCTGGCCTTTAAATCTTCGAAGAACAGACACCTCACTAACGAGGCTAAATAAAGCACCAAGCAAATAGTGAGGCTTATATTCTTAACTTTGCTTTTTTCTTACGACCAATGTGATTGCAGACAAGTTATTCGCATGCTGACGGAAAACTTTTCGCATTCCCAGTACACGCTTCCTTGCGCTGGGTTTGGTCAAAATGTTCTTTGCGATATTTAATAAACCAGCAAGCCCCTCATCATCCAACATCCTTTTAGGCTCAAGTAAATGCATAGGGGCGATGGCTTCAAATTCAATTTCAAAACCATTGTCTTCCATTAGCTGTTTCCATTCCAATGGGGTTATTGGTTTAGCCGGATGCTGAATTGTCTCGGTAATTTCTTTTTGAATCGTACGCTTCTTATCGTCATCAATGTCATCGGGGGTGATGCAAAGTTCGTGAATACCATAGCGGCCGTTCGTCGCTAAAATACGCGCAGCCTCCGCTATGATTTCATTCTTACGCGCATGAGATTGCATGGTTAGCATTGCCTCACCATAGACGACAGTTGCTTCAGCATTACCTAACCCTGTATCTTGCGCGTTCCCCACCCGACATACCTGTGTTTTTCCATCCAGATAAGAACGAACAATATCCGCAGCCTGCTCATTTTGCTCAATCGCGATATAGTTAGCAGGAGACTGCTGCAAACAGAGACGGGCGGTATAGCCCATTCCTGGAGCAAATTCCACCACCCTATCACTCGGTCTAATACCCAATCCTTTCAGCATTTTTTGAGTCAGTTCTTTGCCACCCGGTCGTAACACTTTTTTGCCCAATTGAGCGAGAACCCAATGACCCGGTGTTTTTGATATCTCGCGGTTTTCATTTGGCATCAAGACTTTTCCAGACATATTAGCTCCTAAGCATAAAGGGCAACCGGTACAAACAGGGCGATGAGAGCCACAAGAGTTATCCATCTAAAGCCAATGCTGATATTTCCCATGCTAACTCCTCTCGCAATGTATATTGCGATTTAGTTAATAATGATTATTATTTTCACCATACATAACTTGCTCGCGTTCACTGCTTGATAATTATCAAGCTAAGGAAAATAAGTGCCTAACTCCATTCTCTCGCTACTTGATGATGAAGAAAAAAAGCAGCTTTTTGCTACAAGTCAGTCGGTGCATTACAGCACAGGAGATTCGTTATTCAATAAAGATGACACGGCACAAAGTATGTATTTGGTTGTTAAAGGAAAAGTATCCCTTTTTCGCCTAATGCCCAATGGTGATGAAAAGCTATTCAAAGTGTTTTTGGCAGGAGAGCTAATCGCAGAAATGGCAATGTTTATGACCCCAAGGGTATACCCTATGAGTGCGCGTGTAGATCAAGAAACGCAATTGCTCGCATTTCACTATACCGATGTGTTAAGCGTTTTTACCAAGTCACCAGGCATCTCGACAAAAGTCATGGGCTATATGAGTAATCGCATTCATCATCTAATGGACACCGTAAATATCCTTACGCAAGTCAATGCCAATCAAAGACTGGTGATGAGACTGGCTGAAATTTATCGATTACAACTTAAACAAGAAGGGAAAGTATTCCTCCCTGTTACCAAAAAGCTACTCGCTACACAGTTAGGCATGACACCAGAAACCCTATCAAGGGCCATTAAGAAATTAAAAGGCGATGGGTTCATTGTTGAATCTGGCAACCAAATTACGCTTATCGATATTCCAGCATTATGTGACTTTGTGGGGTTAACGCCTGATATTTTTGCGACAAATCAAGGGTAAAACTCAAACCGTCAGGCTTGAAATTTATAAACTGATGCAATAACAACCAAATGAAACTTAACCTTTATTTGAACTCGAATAAATGTACATTAAATGTGTCCGCGGTTTGCACTCACAAGTACAGCCCTATTTTTAAATAACACAACTTATTTATTTACAAGCGATAGGAAATTTATTTCAAATTGTAAATCCTTAAAGGATGAATAATAAAAGTGAGACGTTAGTTCACGGGTACAAATAAAGCCAATAACGTGATTTGTTTAGAAAACTAACTATACACACCAGCAATTAAATGATACCCAAGCATTCAGCAATTGCATTAATAGCCACTTTATAGGGATAATTGGCGCTCGCTTCTTCTTTTACGAATAACGTTAATTCATTAGCTTTATTCATTAATCAATGAAGTATTCAGCCTATTCCATAATTATTTTTATAGAGCCTATCTATGATCAGCCTTAGCTCACTCAATAAAAGTTTGCTTGCTGTTGCTATTGCTTCTTCATTCCTTGCTGGATGCAACGATGATTTAGCAACCAATAACACTCAAACACCTGACACTGGCAAACCGCCAACTGAAACAATTCCGCCGACGGATATCGTGCCGCCAACCGAAACGATTCCACCGACAGATATTATTCCACCAACAACTTATACCGCGAGCTTATTCGCTTCAGGAAAAGTGATCACTGGCGATGTTGACTGTAACGGCACCAGCCTAACCAAGGGTACATTCGACGTTTCACAAGGTACGTCTTTCACCTGTTCTTTAGGCTCTGTTACCTTGGGGGATTTCACTGCCCCATTCCCACAAGAATCACAAAGCAAAGCGCTCACTGCGTCAGCAAACCCACCCGCTAACGACGACAATAAAACACTCTCTTTTGAGCTGACAAAAGACGAGAATCAAAACGCAGCTAAGATCCTGCAATCTATCAACAGCTGTGAATCTGACGATAAGATCTGTCTGCAAGAGATTGACTCTTACGATATTGAAGACGTCTACCAGCACCTAGACGATAACGACGCAGTCGATGCTTACTTTGCCGCTAAAGAAGAAAAAGCGACGGATGAAGTGGGCAAAGCGCCAAGTTCACACGTTGATAATACGGTCGTGCCAGCGGTAGATCCTGCTGCCAATAATGATCTTAACTCTAACTTTGTTTCTGCTAATGCAGAGGCGAGCCATGCTTACAAACCAAGTGCTGAGGCTCAAGTTCTTACCCGCAGTAAACTGACTGACAGCAAAGGTACTCCGATTGCTGGCATGAGTTTTTTCTCTGCCCATTCCAGCGGGATGACAGATGAAAACGGTGAGTTTGAGTATAAGTGGGGCGACACCATTAGTTTTGGTATCGACACATTTGAATTCGGTAAAGTCACTGGTAATCAGGTCGATTACAAGCTGACAGATGTAACCGATAACCCAGTGACGAAAGAAAATATTCAAGCACTGGTTGAACGTTACGCCACTAACCAAGGTTCGTCGTATCAAATCACCGACAACATTCACCAAACTTTTGCTAAGTACCCGAATGTTATCAATGAATTGATCAATCTAGCACTACCTAACGGTGAACGTTTAGAAGGCTCTCCATTCTCGCTACCTAACGAGTTTGAAGCGCAGTTTAGTAATGGGCTAACCGCAGACATAGACAGTGAGCTGCGTGTAGCAGGATCAGTAGCGCCTATTATGTACCGCGCTTACTCAGCACCCGTGCCACAAGCACTGAGCATAGATAGCAGCGGTAAGTATGTTACCAATACGCTGCACAAGCTGTTTGCCAATGTAAGTAGCTTCCATGTATTTAACGATAATGGGAGTTTTTACAGCTCAACGGGTTATACCCGTGGCATGCGTGCGCTAAATATCTCGAACGAAGCATTCCCAATCATGATGCCTCGCACCGATATCAACCACACCATTCCGTTCGGTCTACAACAAGCGTGGACACGTGAGGGCAAACCTTACATCGCGGAATATAACGATATTCCTATGCCCAAAATTCCGTTGGTATCGAAAGACAACGCGACTTACGGCTTCCCGTTTGTTACTGCAGGTAGCATAGGTAAAGGCAAGGTTGTGTTCATGGGTAACGCCATGTACCCAAGCATTTTGTCTTGTCCTGACAACTACTGGGCCAACCGTGAATTAAGAATCGACAGCACTGCTAAAACGTGTACTGCCACTGCGGTTGAAAACCAAAAGCATAATGACAATGGCGATATGAAACGCTTCTTCGCTAACTTGTTTAAGTGGTTTAACAATGGCGAATCAACAGCAGGTATCAATGTTGCCACCAATATCGGTACCGCTTATGCGGCTTACCATAACGGCGGATACAACGGTATTCACCTTGGTAGAGAATACAGTTTCTTTATTAGCTCAGAGTACGGTTTAGGTTCTGTTACCCCGCTAACCACGGGTGGCTTTACGGGACTTTCTGCCGAGAATACGCCAATTCTGATCTTGCAGGCGTATCCACCAAAATCCTTACCAGATGGGCAAAGTAATCGTCTACTTGCCGACTTGGACAACCCGAACCTGAGCCAAGACGATATCACCGCGCTGATCAAATACATCAACGATGGCGGTAACGTGTTGTTTATGGATGCGATCCAAACCACCAACCCAGAGCCGATTGGTCGCTTAGCAGATGCCGCTGGCGTGATGCTAGGTGGACAAAATGTCACGCCAACCAACCAAACATTCTGCGGCAGCTCGTACTACTGTCAGTCACCTTATCCAAACCCGCATGTGAAAGGGCAAAAAGATATGGTGGTGCTAGAGCGCTTCCCAGATAAAGACGGCAAGCAGCCTTTTGTTGTTCAACAAGATGGCTCGGTTGAATGGACAGATGAGAAAGCGAAGCTTGAAATTCCAACCTATCAAGCCCCCAAACTTGATAGCCAAGGCAACCCAGAGCTAGATAGCAACGGTCAACCTGTCATGGTTGAAAAACAGGCGCGTATTTTCGTCGAAACACCACAAGAGCGTGATGCAGCCATAGCTGAACTCCAACACGCTTTTGAAGGCACTCCTGTTTGTTCAAATGCCTACGAGTACGAGTTTAACTGTATTGAAACCCGCTCTGGCGATGGGATGACAGATCGTGGCAGCTATGGTCGTTCTGACTTTGATCGCTACCCTGTGAGTAAAGATGTGATTGAAAGCATGGTGAAAGCGGCAAACTTAGGGTCGAACTTCACTGCGCTATACAACCATGAAATCTACTACCGCACCCAGGGCAAGCAAGGTCAACGCCTGTCTACGGCAGCCCTCAACCAAGCCTACGATAATCTGGCTGTGTGGATGTGGAACGACAACCCGTACCGCTACGAAACAAACGTACAAGACGAACTTGGCTTCAAACAAGCAGTGCAGTTCTTGAACTGTTATACCGACGGTCAGCATCAAGTTAACGCAGGTGAAGCTAATTGTCCGGTCGATCTTAAAGCGTCCTTAGTGGCAAATAAGATGATCCACGGCTCTGGCGAGCTCAGTGATCAACTGAACCCTAGCTACCCACTGAACTACATGGAAAAACCGCTGACGCGCATCATGCTAGGTCGCTCATACTGGGATCACCAGATTGTTGTTGATACCACGCAATATCCGGGTCGCACCACGGGCGTAGGCTCAAGTGCTACAGCTACCATTGAAACCGATGGTAACGCGGTAACTTACTCAGCGGGTAATAACCAATCGACAGGGTTATGGGCACCTCAGCTACAACAAGTGACCGTCAGTGGCGGTGTTGAAGCAACGATTACTGTCATGATGGCCGATGATTTAACGGGTAAACCAAAGCACGAAGTGAGCTTAAAACGCCCACCACGCATGCAAACCAGTTATCACTACGACGGTAGTAGCCTTAACTTCACGGCTCCTTACGGCGGTCTTATTTACATCAAACCGAAAGTGAAAGGTAGCGGCGAGCAAACTTTCAATTTCAATGGTGTTGAGCAAGCCGCTTGGTGGAAAGATGGGCATTGGGAGAATACGCCAAGTTCGGCGCAAGCACCCATTGCTGAAGTCGATACAGGTTCTTTCATCTACACCACTGCTGTTCATAACCTAAGCGGCACCGATCTTGATCAGTTCGCAAAAGGCATGAACCGTTTCGCAGACGCGGCAAGTGATTTCTACGGTCGTGACGAAGTGGTTGAAGGTGGTAAGCATCGTCGCTTTACCTACAGCGGTCTGAAGGGTTTCCGTCATCGCTTTGTGAATGATGTACAAATCTCAATTGGTGCTGCGCACTCGGGTTACCCTGTGATGAACACAGGCTTTAATGCCAGCAGAAACACAGTACCAACCAATGCCGTTGATGATTGGCTAATTTGGCACGAAGTGGGTCACAACTTGGCATCAGCACCTTTTGTGGCTGAAGGGAGTACCGAAGTAACCAACAACCTACTGGCGCTGTACATGCAGGAACTGGAAGGTCGTAATGCTAATCCACAAATGGATCGCATTAGTGCCGACATTCGCAAGGCGCCAATGTGGCTTGGCAGCAATCGAGGTCATGCTTGGGCGAACGGTGATGCTGGTATGCGTTTGGTGATGTTTGGTCAGCTGAAGATCTGGGCGAAAAATCACTTCTCGTTAGATAACTGGTACGCAAGCAGTGATGAAAAACCTGCGATTTACGGCAAAGACGCTGGCTGGAATATGATCAAGCTGATGCACCGTAAAGCCCGTGGCGACGTACAAGGCGATACCCTGCAAGGTCGTAACGGCATCAATTACTGTAGCCCTAAAGATACTCGCCTATCTGGTGGTAACTTGATGATGGTATGTAGCTCTTATATCTCTGGCTACGATTTGAGTGACTTCTTCCAACAGTGGAATGTCGGCGAAACCTCAATGACCAACCCAGACGGCAGCAAGGTTTACGGTGGTGGTATTGATGCGAAAGGGTTAGCAAAACTTGCTGAGCTTAATCTTAAAAAGCCATCGAGCAACCCACTAAATGTTAACTCGCTAAGTTATAGCAACTAAAGCAAAGTGACGCCTTAAAACGTAAACTAAAACCCATCCCTCGACCTAGTCGGGGGATTTTTACAATATATAGTCAACCAACCTAGAAACGCTACCAGCAACTCATTCAGAACAATACCCACACTTAAGCAAATCAAAATTAGATTGAATGTAATAAATTTCTACTTCCTTGGCCGGCACATATAAAGCGTATATTCTATAGTCGATAATTCACTCAGGGAGCCTGCATAGCACTTCCCTTAACATGAAAAGGAATTCATAGTGAAAGTTGCTTTAATTACGGGTGGTAGTAAAGGTATTGGACTGGAAGCGGTTAAACGATTTATTGAATTGGGCTTTCATGTTGTCACCTGCTCACGAGATTCACAGCTATGGATCAGCCAAGTGGCTAACGAACCTTTACTTAGTACCGTCGATTACTACGAAGTCGATGTGTCTCAAGAAAGCCAGCTACAACGTTTATTCTCAACACTCACCGAAAAGTACGGAAAATTAGATGTAGCCGTCAATAATGCCTCGCCTAAAACCGAGTCTAATGGCAATTTTGAATCGGTAGACACTTCCGCTCTTCATCACACCTTGATGCAAGATTTTTGGTCGCACGCTATGTGTTTAAAGCATGAGCTTTGCTTGATGGAAAAAGGAGGCACTATCGTCAATATAAGCTCTATCAATGGATTACGAGCGACACCAAACGCCTCGATGTACAGTGCCTGTAAACATGCAATAGAAGGCCTAACACGCTCTGTTGCGCTTGAAGCCATTGAAAAAGGAGTTAGAGTCAACGCCGTAGCACCCGGTGCAACTTGGACACCTCGCTGGGACGAGCGGGCACTCGATAAGCCAAATATTCATAACGATGTCGCCAAATTAATCCCATTAAAACGCTTTGCAGAACCGAAAGAAATCGTTGATGCGATAGAGTTTCTAATCTCAGACAAAGCCAGTTACATCGTCGGTCATACACTTGTTGTCGATGGTGGAATCACGTTGAAGTAAGTTCACAATGAACCATTAACCACCTGATAAACAAAAAAATAAAAGCTAGAGTATCCACCCTAGCTTTTGATATAAATCGTAAAGTTATGACAAAGGCTCAAAAACAGCTGAATTATATGTATTTACGCAGACAGCTGTTGCTCAACGAGCACCTTCCAAAATCCAACGCCATGAGTCAGGATATTGTCATTAAAGTCGTATAATGGATTATGCAGCGCCGTTCCACCACACTCACCAACGCCATTACCCACTAAGACGTAACACCCTTTCACTTCACGGAGCATAAATGAGAAATCTTCACTAATGGTAAAGCGCTCACAGCTACCATTCACATTCTCAGCCCCTACGACACTTTCTGCGGCTTTAATAGCATGTGCCGTTTCTTCCGGTGTATTAATCGTCGATAAGAAACTGTTGTTAAAGCGGTACTGGTAGTCCACCCCCGCAGACATACATTGCCCAGCGACAACACGCTCAATCGCTTTTTCAATTTTATGGAGTGCTTGATCGGTAAAACTACGTGTATCGCCCGTAATCGTTACTTGTGATGGAATGACATTCACTGTGCCATTGGTAACAAAGTTAGTAACAGAAATGACTGCTGTTTCATCTATTGCACTTAAATGGCGAGAAACGATAGTTTGCAAAGCTGTCACAACCTGTGCCCCTACGACAATAGGATCTGTGCCCATGTGTGGCATGGCAGCATGGCCTCCCGTCGCTTTAATCACAATTTCAAAACTGCTTTCGCTCGCCATTAATGAACGAGGGCGAGTCACAAATTGGCCTTCTGCAATCCCGGGCAGATTATGCATCGCGTAAATCGCATCCATATGCCAGCGGGTAAATAAACCATCCGCAATCATGGCTTTGGCGCCAGTACCACGTTCTTCGTCCGGTTGGAAAATGAAATACACAGTGCCATCAAAACTTTTACTATTAGCAAGCTCATAAGCAGCGCCGAGCAACATAGCGGTATGGCCATCGTGACCACAAGCGTGCATTGCACCTTGATGTTTCGAAGCATGACAGAAAGTGTTTTCTTCATGGATACGTAGTGCATCCATATCGGCACGTAAACCAATCGAACGTTTGCTGGTACCATTTTTCAAAATGCCAACCACACCCGTTCCGCCAATACCAGTGTGAACCTCCAAACCAAACTCTTGCAGTTTATTTGCCACAAACGCCGCGGTTTTAAATTCTTCAGTTCCAAATTCAGGGTACTGATGTAAGTGGTGGCGCCATTCAGTCACCATTTGTTGTAGTGTCATAACTTTCTCCAAGCTGAAGGTGGGCACTTACCCACCTTCAATGTTTCTATATAAAATTACGCTTCTTGCACTTTTAATTGTTTTTCTTTTTCCGCTACAGGTTCTACTTTCGTTTCGAACTTAGTAAAGACATACAGTGCAACGACAATCAGCGAAACTATGATGGTTTTGCCCAAGGCCATTTGCTCACCAAGTGTCATAACAGCCACAATGTAACCAACCAACGGCATAAGATTTAACGCCATTGTTGCTTTCTCTACACCAATACGTTTGAAGGCGTAAAGTTGAACCAAGTAGCTACCACCTGAGATACCAGTCCCGAGGAAAATAAGTAATCCGATTAGCAATGGACTAGAGAAGATAATGTAGATTTGAGATAAGTCGAGGCCCATCGCTACCACTACAATAATACCCATCACAGCAACGGAGATGTATTGGTAAAGCATTGAAACAACTGAACCGTATTTATCCGCCAGGCTTGCTCGTAAGTGAGCCGTCCACGCCAAAGCCAGCATTGAACAAGTCACATAAACGTAACCTAGCAGCGGCGTCCCACCTTCAATCGTATTTGTTGGTCCAACACTCATAGCATAAATACAGACAGCAGAAGCAATGAAAGCCCCCCATTGAATCTTATTCATCCGGAAGTTCATGAACATCATGCCAAAAAATACGGTCGCGAACGGCTGCATACCTTGAATAACACCATTTTCTGTTGCACCAATATGGGAAAGAGAAAGGAAATTAAACAAAGAGAATACGCCCTGCCCTACGATGCCACACAGCACAATTCGGCCTATATCTTTGGTTTCGATTTTTAGCGAAGACCCCAAGTCTTTGCTCAGATTTTTACTACGTGATGTAAAAAAGAAAATAATGGAAAGACCGATAACTGCGGTGACATAACGGAAAAATACCAGTGTCATTGGATCAACCGCCATAGATAGTGGCTTTGAAACGACACCTGTTACGCCCCAGATACAAGCGACGGCAATAGCGGCTATCCAGCCAAGAAATGTGTCTCTATTTGTTGTGTTCATTGTTATTCCCTGCAATGTTTTTATATGCGGCCGAATGACGTCACCCAGCCGTAGTTAGCATTAATCGATAATGATTAACTCTGGCTCGGCACGTTCACTCAACCACTCAGCACCATCCTCAGTGATCACAATGTTCTCTTCGTGCACCATAGACTTACCAGGGGCATAAACCATACCCGGCTCGAGTGTCATGACCATGCCTGGCTTTAATACCGTATTATCCGTCGCGGTATTTGATGGACGCTCTGTTAACTCCATACCCAAACCGTGCCCTAAACGACCAACGTCATTGCCCAACGCACCATTAGCTTCCAATACGCCCCACATTGCATTGTAAATATCCGTTGTTGTTGCACCTGGTTTGGCAGCTTCAAAACCTTTTGTTGTCGCTTCATAGGTCGCTCGGTAAGCCGCTTTAGTTTGCTCGCTGGCGTACCCAAATGCCCAGTTACGGTCAAAGTCAGAGAAATAACCATCCCGCACTGCACCAGTATCAATGATCAACACGTCACCCAATTCGATAGCGCGATCAGTTGGCCCCATAATAATGCTGTCATAACCATCAGGGCCTGAGCCTGCAATGATATATGGGCATTCATCGGCACCTTCTAACAACATATCAATTCTGAATTGCTTACAGATTTCACGCTCTGTCATACCGGCTTTCGCATACTCAGGGATCTTTTTAAAACCAACGTTAGTAATGCGGCAAATTTCGCGGGTTTTCTCGATTTCAGCTTGAGATTTGATCTGGCGAAGTTCATGCATTGCCAACGAGACATCAACAAAGTCTTTTTTCACCATAGTGGTAAGTTTGAGGTAGTTATTAATTGGCATACGTAGGTGAGATTCAATACCCAGCGTTGCACCAACTCGACCGTAACGGCAAGGAAGTGAATTCAATGTACTAGCAACCAAACTAATACCGTCATCTTCTGGTCTTGGCGATGGCCAAGTGATGATGTTTTCAACCCAAGTTCCCGCCATGCCGCTTGCTCCAATTTCAGGAATAATCGCAATTGGTTTGCCTTCTGCAGGAATCACCACAAACCAAGGCCGCGTTGGGCTATGCCAAAACTGAGTATGAAAACCCGTAAAGTAGCGAACGTTAGGTTCTGTGGTAAAAATCATCGCGTCTAGCTTATTTTCATGCATGATTTTTTGAGCGCGTGCTGTTCTATTTTCAAACTCGGCTTGGTCAAAGCCGCGATTCAAGTAGTTAGTCATTGGAACCTCAAATTAGTATCGTTGGGTCGGCAGTCGATGGTAACCAACCCTTATAGTTAAATTTTGTTTACGTTACGTTGAGCATCTTACTGACATTTTAGTTAAATAATGTGACCAAGATCTTAGGGTTAACTTTTGTGACCTAAAATCTTCATTTTGTCTTTAAATAGTTGATAGCGATCAAATTTAGGCACTTTTAGGTAACTTTGCACTTGTATGGTCATACAATTTATAGTTCTATAGTTACATAAAGTTAATTGGCAACTTGAAAATCATTGCGTAACCAAAGATAATGAAAGGCAGTTAAAGTTAACAACAGTGGCCTAAGATGAACGCAGCAGCATATAAATCGTTTAGCGTGGAATTCACAGATAAAGATAGGGAGCATCTCGAACTGAATTTTCGACTCGCTGACACCATAGCCGACTTTATTGGTCCGCATTGTGAGGTCGTGATTCACTCATTTGAGAGCTTCGAAAAATCTGTAGTAAAGATTGTGAATGGTCACCACACTGGGCGAAAAGTGGGATCACCGATCACCGACTTAGGCTTAAAAATGCTTGGCGTTATTGAAAGCACTGGCGAAATCACGCCAAAGAGCTATTTCACCACCAGCAAAGATGGTTCGTTACTGAAATCAACGACGTGTGTATTAGCTGGCGAAAATGGCAAACCGATTGGGTTGTTTTGTATCAACATGAACTTGTCCCATCCGTTTCCAGAGATAATAAAAACGTTAATGCCGGACATGGCCAATGCACCAGTAGGTGTACAGGAAAACTTTGGTGCTTCAACAACAGAAGTGATTGAGCAAGCGCTTGAACACGCTATTTTTGAAGTCGATAACGATGAGTCAATTAACTTAAAAGGTCGAAACAAAGCCATTACCAAGCTCTTGCTTGAAAACGGTATTTTCGAATTCAAAGAGGCGACAGCATTCGTGTCTGAACGCCTTGGAATTACTCGTCATGCTATTTACAAATATATTCGCGAGTTTAGAGCATAGACATCATATAAAGAGAAACCAAATGAAAACAAAAATCCATACAGATCTAGCACCTGCAGCAATTGGCCCTTACTCACAAGGCATGGCATTCAAAGACCTTATTTTTGCTTCAGGTCAACTGCCTCTTGATGCAAAAACAATGGCATTTGTTGAAGGCGGCATTAAAGAGCAAGCTCGCATGTCACTTGCAAATCTAAAAGCGGTTTTAGAGCAAAGTGGCGGTTCTTTAGAGACCGTAATTAAAACGACTTGTTTCTTATCTGATATGGAAAACTTTGCTGCATTTAACGAAGTGTATACCGAAGTATTTGGCACCGAGAATGCACCTGCTCGCTCTTGTGTAGAAGCTGCTCGCTTACCAAAAGATGCACTAGTCGAGGTAGAAGCAATCGCCTACATCAAGTAGCCGCTGCCTACCATTAAAGTCAGGCCATTAAGCTGATTAATGGCCTTAAATACCTCAGCCTATATCGAAGTGTGCCCTATGCTAAAGCTATCAAAAAATTCATTTTACACAGGAAAAGTCTGCGAACTGTTTACGGCTTCTCAAGCCAAACAAGCGCGTGAGTTTCATCGCCAAATCGAAGGCTATCAGCCTACACCACTTGTATCTTTACCAAACTTAGCCAAACACCTTGGCGTGAAAGCAATTCTTGTAAAAGATGAATCCAAACGTTTCGGTTTAAATGCCTTTAAGGTACTCGGCGGTTCCTATGCTCTAGGGCGTCAGTTGGCTAAACACTTAGGCATAGATATTACTGAGATCAACCTTAAAACAGTCGCTTCTAAATTAGACAAACCATTAGTTTTTACCACAGCAACCGCTGGCAACCACGGTACTGGTGTTGCTTGGGCTGCACGTGAAATGGGGCAAAAAGCGGTTGTTTACATGCCAAAAGGATCAGCTCAAGCCAGTGTTGAGCGCATTCAAGGCTTAGGCGCTGAGTGTATTGTGACAGACGTAAACTACGACGATACCGTGCGTCTTGCTAACCAAACCGCGCAAGATAACGGTTGGATGCTAGTGCAAGATACAGCATGGGATGGTTATGAAGAGATCCCAACATGGATCTCACAAGGTTACATGACTATGGCCGATGAAGCTGTAGAACAAGCTCAAACACTTGAGTTTGGCACACCTTCTCATGTATTCCTTCAAGCCGGTGTAGGGGCAATGGCCGGTGGTGTACTCGGTTACCTTGCAGATAAACTAGGGGCTGATAACTTCGAGACTATCATTGCCGAACCCGCAGCAGCCGATTGTATTTTCCGCTCTGGCGAGAAGGGCGAGATGGTTAATGTCAGCGGCGAACTAAACTCGATCATGGCAGGCCTTGCCTGTGGTGAACCTAACCCTATCACTTGGCCGATTTTACGTGATTGCAGCAACCACTTTGTCTCTGTTGACGACTGTGTTTCTGCAACTGGTATGCGTGTTCTGGGTAATCCACTTGCAGGTGACAACAAAATAATCAGTGGTGAATCAGGTGCGATCACGCTTGGTTTACTTTATAACCTATGCAATGAAGGCGCAGATCAGGCAATACGCGACGAGCTGAAGTTAAACCAAGACTCAGTCATCATGCTATTTAGCACTGAGGGTGATACTAACGCAGCACGCTACCGTGACATCGTTTGGCATGGCCGTTACAGCTAAATACTGCACCAGTCACTGTCAATAGGTCGAATACATTCAAAGCCACCGCATTGTCGGTGGCTTTCTCTTTCACTCGCCATTATGACTTCAACGCTCTGTGGTTAGATTCATTGGCTTTTTAGGCTCGGGCTGATAACTGCCCTGCGCACCGATATCAATAATGGTGTAGTCATTGGTGTGTGCAGTAGCGGCATCCCTTGTTTGGCTGAGCTTTAATGCTTCAAACATCATCTCTTCCAACTTTAGGTTATATTGTCGAAATTCTTCCTCAGTTAGCCTTAACTTTGATGTGATGAAATAGGCGGTTTTACTGCTAGGGACTATGGTTTGAATCCGCGCTTGTAAGTTATCAATTATTTGATTTTTAAAATGCATCGAAAACTTAGCTGCATCGGAAAATGCGATATGTCGTGGCACAGTTAACTTAAACTGCATGCCTGACAAAAGTGCAATTAAGCCGATCTTTTCCAGTTCTCTTAGATACAAATACATTGAAGGCTCGTTCAAGTCATACTTCGTCATCAAGGCCTTGGCATCCGCTTTATCATCAATGATAGTTAACAACAAAGTGTATAACTCTGGCCATTCACAAAACGCGAGATCTTGTTCTAACGTGAAAAGAGGTGGAGCTGCAATCGCCTTTTCAGCTTCAGCAATTATGCTAGATAAAGGGGTTTGCACTAACTCTGCAATTTCAGCAATGCGCCCAATCGACAAGGGTTGCTGCCGATTGAGTAAACGTTTAACACTGACTTCTGATAACGCCATCTCTGTCGCCAATGTTTTATATGAAATCCCAGCCTTCTTAAGGTGGCGCTTTAAACGCACACAAATTTCATCGTTTAGCTTATCCATAACCCCTCAAAGTATCCGCCGCCTATCCATTAGGTATCATATTTCGTTCCTTTTTGTTTATCAATTGCACAAATTGAGTCATTAGGCGACCTTTTACGACAGACGCAAGGTTCACAATACAAGGCTAAAAGGTTGGTAAAACTATGAATACCTATTTCGATTACATACCAGAGCTACTTCGCACCACAGAGCAAGACCAAGCATACCGATACCCACAGCCCCGCTATTCTCCACCAGCCCGAATAAACACCAATATCCCCGCAATCATTGATAAGTTGGGACTTGAGCATTTACCTCTCCAACGCCAGTTGATTGCCTCTTGTTTGAAGGCATTTGAAAAGCATGAAGATGTGGTTGCCGCAGTGCTTGTCGGTTCGTTAGCTGGGGGGAAAGGCGATAGAATCTCTGATGCCGATATTCTGCTTTTGACACGCAACGCTTTCCATAAAAAGGCTTCGCATGCTTACCAAGAATTTGAATCGGACAAAGCAATCGCTTATACCCTCACAAGCCCTATAAACGACACAGCCAGCTTTCGAAAGTACCTGTTAGAGGATCTCACCAGCATCGAGATCCACTGTGTTGATCTCGAAGAGAAGGTCGAGATCGCCAAGCCGTTCCAAGTGCTTTTTGATAAAGGTGAGGTAATTGCTGCTCGACTCACAGACAAACCAGCCCCTAAGCATAAAGATTTTCCTGTTTACGATCATGGCGATGAAGGATTAATTTGGGAGCTATTTGAATGCATTAAGTGGCTAAGCCGTGGTAATAATGACCTAGCCAAAGGCTACATTAAGCGATTAGCAGCCAAACTCTCTTCCTCCACACAAGAGAAAGCTTCTACCAACCCCGCTTAAACAGGGTGTACAGTTAGCGTTAAGTAACGAAAAACATTATGGCTGTTCCACGAGTTCATCCAGCACTTGGGCCAACATATTGCGAATCACCCTTTGTGTTGGCGTAAGCAAAGGTGTCGAGTGCTGTTCCTTCTTGCTGATATTACGCTCTTTCTCACTTAGGGTATCCCCCAGAGAGTCAAACAGGGCACTTAATAGGTTCATCGATTTAGACATTAATGTCTCACTGTCTTCGCATGTCAAAATTGGTGAGCAATCAACACCGAGAGCAAACAAAATATCATTAAAATGCATGGCATAACCCGCTCCCCGTACATCAAAGGTGCGAAGTGCTGTGCCATTGTTGTCCTTGCGCCACAAGTAAGGAGGATGGGCTAACGTACCAAAACCAATTGCAACCACAGTGTCTTTAAAATGCAGTTCTAAGCGCCTGTCCCAAATATCTCCGCCTTTACCCGCCTCAAGGCTCAAGCGGCAGCATTGAGCTGAATGAGGATGGCTTTTCAGGCACGGCTTGTCGATATGGAGAGGATGTGGCCACGTTATTGTACCCGTCGCGTATAGGTGTGTTTCAGCCCCTAGCGAACGCTCCAGTTTAGGGTGCGTCATCGCTTCGGCAGTCACATAATCAAAGATAACCTCGGCGTCACTCATACCAGCGAGTTGCAGATAACGTACCAAACCAGCAATGGCATGGATCCCCATATCAAAACCAAAACCAGCCCCGCCACTTTTAGACGGATGCAGGAGTTGTCTGGCGTTCAGCAGCTCAATACGGTGATCAAACCGGTATTGTTGTAGTGCTTCAATACTGTCGACTGGGTTATCACAAGCGATGGCGACAATTTTCTCTGGCATTCCAAGTTGGCTGATAGAAAACACGTGATCCGCTGAATTATTGGGAGTGAACAGCTCTTGAATAAACGACTGACAAGTAAACAAAGCCTGCAATGAGGGAGAAACCAAGGCGGTATCAATGAAGTAAAAGCGCGCACCTTGCCGCTTTAACTCAGGCAGTACGTTATTAAATCCTTCATCAACTTCAGAGAGCGAAAAAGACGGCTTTTCAACCACAAATAAAAGCTGATCAACATTCACTGAAGCGCTCAGCTGCTTAATAATTGAAAGGTGGCTACCCACTGGCGTGAGGATCAAAGCAGCAGCAATATGAGCAGGAGTTGCGGTTAGATCATGCTGCTCAGAGTAATGTGCCAGATAATGTTCAAAGGTTGAATAACGTGCATCATAAGGGAAATTAAACTGAGAGCTTTCTAACACAGCAGGGGCTGATACCGCTGGGTCTATCGCGATAAGTGCGTACTGATTGCTTAATGCTTGCAACAGGTCTTGGTACAAAGTGACAACAGATGACTTAGGGTGCCCTAACCCACCAAACACTAATACGACGTCTTTCACCCTTTATCCTTCACTGTTGTCAGTGCACACCTTGCTCACTAGGCTACCAATATTCATATTATGCGTAATGATGTAGCGCAGTTTTCATCAAACATTATACCTTGCTAGCGTAACCCAAGGGGCAAGTAGGCCTTATATCAGCGAGGTTAACCATCATCAGGCGAAACACCTAGCCTTTTAAAGCAACAGACACCTGTGTGGTCTTGTATCACTTTACATTCGGAGATCAGCTTACTTTTAAGCACTAATCGTGCGCGACGTAAACGGGCTTTAGTTGCCGCTAAGCTGAGTTGATGGCGCTTGGCATACTCATGCTGTGCCATACCATTCAGATCACAATGCTCAATGATGTGTCGCTCTTCGTCAGTCAGTAAGGGTAAAATTCGCGGTAAGCAGGTTTGTAACTGTGTCATGACCGGAGGAAGTTTAGTATTTGCCTCTAACTCCTCAGTGTCGATGACATCCACTTTGCGGCGAACATTGTCGATAAAATGGTTTTTAGTAACTTTAAACAACCACGACTTACCATCTTGTAAGTCGCAAAAACGCTCGCGATTACGCATTCCCTTAAGAAACACATCTTGCATAATATCTTCAGTTTCATGTTGGCTTTGAGTCTGTTTTAGTAGCCAGCGATATAGCTGCGGCTCAGCTTCACCCCATGCTTTCATCAGGCACTTCATCGCGATACCAATCTTAAAGAAAACACAAAAGCCGCAGTGCCCTCACCGAAAGCGGTTTTAGACAAAGCGACTTCATTGATTATTGCGCCCGTTATAGAGCGCGAATACGCACCAGTACGTGACAAATATTAGGCTACAACATCTTCCGTTAGCAATTCGTGCACTCGCTCAAGAGATGGCACAGAACCCGTATGTTTTATCACCCCATCAATGCCTACACCTGGGGTACTCATCACGCCAGCCAGCATGATGGCTTCTAGGCTGGTGACTTTCTCAAGCTGAATATGAAGACCCAGATCAGCCGCAACAGCGGTGATACGATCTGCGGTAACGGTACAGTTTTTACAACCTGAACCATAAACTTGAATTGTTTTCATTGTGTATTCCTTTTAGTAAAAGCATTGGTAAAAAGCATCAATAGAAGGCATTAAACAGCCAACCTGTTATCGAAATAGCAATCAATAAATACCCTGCAATAGCCACTAATAAGCGATAACGCATCACTTGTTTCAGCATGATAAATTCAGGCAGGCTCACGGCAACCGCCCCCATGCAAAATGCCAATGTGGTCCCAATTGGCATGCCTTTGTCCAACAAAGACCCCATGATAGGCACAACACCCGACGCGTTCGCGTAAATAGGAATAGCGCTTAAGGTGGCAACAGGCACAGTCCACCATTGACCACTGGCAAGGTTTTGTTCGAACCATTCAGCAGGTACAAAACCGTGAATAAAGGCGCCCAAGCCAACCCCAATGATCACCCATTTCCACACCCGTCCGAAAATCGTCTTCGTTTCAGCCGTTGCAATCTCATGGCGATCTTTCATGGTCATCACTTGGGAAGTTTGCTCTTTCGATTGTGGCTGCGATTGTATCTGCCCAGCTTGTTGATAGGCTTTGGCTAAGAAAGGCTGTAGCCAGCGATGTGCTTGGCATTTATCTAGCACCACACCCGCTATCATGCCCAATAGCATCCCTATCGCGACATACATCACGGTAAACTTGATACCTAACAAACTGCCCAGCATGATGACAACCACTTCGTTGACCAAAGGCGAAGTGATCAAAAACGCAATCGTGACCCCAATAGGAATTTGTGCCGATACAAAGCCCATAAATAACGGAATAGAACTACACGAACAAAATGGCGTGATTGCACCAAAAGTAGAACCTAAAAAGTACCCAACCCCTTTATGCTTACCTTGGAGGTAATCTCGTACTTTATCGACACTCAAGCTGGCGCGAATAAAAGCAATGGCATAAATCAGACAAACCAATAACACTAAGATTTTACTGGTGTCTTCAATAAAGAAATGCACCCCACTCCCAACAGGTGTACCGGGTGTTAAATTAAAAACAGAATAGGTCAGCCAGTCGGCTAACTGAGTAAAGATTTCCAACATGTGTGCATCCTGATCGCCGGTTTGCTAATAACACGTATCAAGCAGGAAAAGGATGCACAATTTTTTCAAAAAAGATGATGTCGTTAATGCAAGTCACACCATAGTCACATCACAATGCGCTAAACCATAAGCTTCGAGCGCATCAATATCACCACTACACAGCAAAGGCATCGCCTCCTTAAGTTGTGGTAACGGCCAATTCCACCACTGAATTCGCAATAACGATTGAATAGCTTGTTCAGTAAAACGCTTCTTCACAACCACGTTATTACCGACAACCACTGAATAAGGTGCAACATCTTTAGTGATCACCGAACGTGCCCCAATCACAGCACCATCACCAATCTTCACCCCAGGCATGATCATGGCCTCGCTGCCAATCCACACATCATTACCGATCACCGTATCCCCCGCGCGTTGAAAACCATTTTTCACTCCCTCACCAAACACATCGGCTGAAAAAGGAAACGTGGAGATCCAATCGATCCTATGGCCTTGGTTACCCGCCAACATAAAAGTGGCTCCCGAAGCAATAGAGCAAAACTTACCGATACGCAGTTTATCGACGTCACCAAACACACCGCTTTGCCAAGCAGACTGCGTAAACTTATCACCCAAGAGGTAACGTACCGCCTGATCTTCAAACGATTTACCGTGATAAAACCCCGAGTAATAGCTATGCTCACCGACTTCAATGTTGGGATGATTAACCTGCTGTTTTAAGTTCTGGCCTTCAAGCCAACTATTGAATGCGTCCATTTTAAAACCCTCGTGTTAAATAAGATTGTCGAGAGTCTAGATAATCCCTATTATTTCTAGTAGAGCTCATTTAGATACACAGAATTACTATATGGAAATAAAGTGGCTACCTTATATCCCAACTTATATTGCGCTATGTGAAGAGAAAAGCATTGCGGGGGCGGCAAACAGACTTGGATGCTCAAATGCACATGCCAGCCGTCAATTAAGACAGCTGGAAGACATTTTATCGGTTCAGCTAATCCAACGAACAACACGCCAATTCAACCTGACCCATGACGGGATTAACTTCTACAAACAAGTTAAATCACTATTTGAAAAAGCTGAAAATATAAATGAGTCCTTGTGCGATACCGATCAAATCGCAGGTAAATTACGCGTGGCGGCTTCTGCTTCCTTTGGTTCTTTAATCCTGACCGAGCCTCTGGCTGAATTGAGTCGACATTACCCTGAATTAGACATTGAGGTGATTTTTACGGAGAAGCCACTCGACTTAATTGAATCTGGCTTTGATGTGGCATTTTACCTAACAGAGACACCACCCGAAGGGTATGTGGGCCATTTCCTTCGGGCGCGATATTGCAAGCCGTTTGCCCATAAGCGGTATATCGAAGAACACGGGGGGATCACCCACCCCACTGAGCTCGTTAAATACCGCCACATACTGTATCGCAATACCGAGTTCACCTTAGATAAATGGACCTTTACCAGCGAAAACGCCAAAGAAGCAGTAAAGGTTAAACTGCAAAGTGCGTTCAGTGTAAATCTGGTGGGGGCTATGGTCGATGCCATGATGTGTGGCACTGGTGTCGCTATGTTAGACGAATTTGCACTGTCTAAACTCTCGACATCACAACGCAAGAACCTAGTACAACTCTTACCACAATGGCAAACAGACCCGATATTGCCACTGTATATTCTTTATCCCAAACGAGAGTACTTACCCAAACGCACCAAGCTGTTAGTGGAGTATTTCAAAGAACATTTGCAGAGCGTTTAAGCGAACAGAGGGTGGCATCACCCTCTAATGTCATGGCAATTTTAGTTTCTTTTATAGTTCGCTTTATCGAGATCATATTTTTTCATGCGCAAATATAACTTCTTGCGTTGGATCTTAAGGTAGTTAGATACTTCATTGATTTGCCCTGAAAACAGATATAAGGCATCTTCTATTAGCTGCCTTTCATACTTTTCCACTAACTCATCAAGTGCACCATCCATTTGTTCTACTGGGTATACTCGCTCAGCCGTTGAAAGCTTAACAATGCCTATCGCATACAGTTCCGCAACACTCTTTAATTCTCTGACATTTCCGGGCCAACAATGATCATGGAGTGTATTTAAATAAGAGCTATCGACTTTGGGCACATCTTTACTCAGTAACAAACAGCTATTTTTCAAAAAATGCTTAAAGAGAACCTTAATATCTTCCTTTCTCTTTTTTAGTGGTGGTATTGAAAATCTGGCATTATTTAACAAGTAATACAGCTCAGGCATCAGCGCATGATCCTGTAAAGCTAATTCAGGCTGCTGACTAAAAATAGTAATGAACTTTACAGTATGTTTCCCTGTTCTTTCTTGTCCAAGAAGATAACGGCTCATATAACCCTGAACCGCCTCGGCCATTTTACTTGGCTCACTAAGGATCACAGTGCCATTCTCCGCCGCCTTAATAACAGATTCTAATTCCAAAACTGTGGTCAAACTCTCCCCTGCTTTAAATATTAAAGGGGCATGATGCCTTGGACTTAGTTCATGCAATAACGTCGCTGAGGTATAACGACCGACCCCATTTTCTCCTATGATCAAGACATCTTTATCTGCTGTTGCCAGTAACTTAATGCGTTCTCGTATCTCTACAATTTCGACACTTTTACCTAGCAATTTCTTGGGTAAATCTCGCTCAATCAAATGCCATTGTTCGACCACTTTTGAGCGCTCACTGATGACTTTCTCAAGTAAACTTAACAACTTTTTGGGCTTTAACGGTTTCTCAAGATAATCACATGCCCCCTTTTGTATTGCCTCTACTGCCATTTCAATATCACCATGACCTGTTATGGTAATGATGGGCAAGTGAGGACTGATGGCCTTAACTTTATCAATAAGATCCATACCACTCATCGTCGGCATATAGATATCAGTCAGGATAACGCCAGACCAATTAGAGTGAATTTGTTGCAGCGCTTTATACGGGTCTAAAAATGCTTTCGTTTTATATCCTGCAAGCTGTAATAGATGTTGGCTTGAGTCTAAAACATGTTGATCATCATCGATAAGCACAACTTGAACATCATCACCTAAAATCATTGTATCGGAAACTCCAAAACTATCATTGCACCACCCTCTAGTGTTGATGCGAGTTGAATTGAACCATTTAAACGGTCCATTATCGAATGGCAGATATTCAAGCCAAGACCTAAGCCCACTTCCTTTGTTGTCGTAAACGGGGTAAAAATTTGATTAATAATGGTGTGGTCAAAACCCGGGCCATTATCACTACAAGCCAACATTAATGAGTCTTGAGCACACTTTAATTGGCTTATTGTGACTACACCTTGATCTCCAGCAACAGGCGCTAAAGCATCACAACTATTAATGAGTAAGTTAACAATAACCTGTTCAATTTGGATAAGCTCGCCAATACAACTGCAATCCTCACCAAGCTGATTACTCAATATAATATTGTGCTGCCTCGCTCTGGAATCCGCGATACCCATTGCATTATTAACGGCTTGATAAAGATTGACCTCAACGGCAGGGTTAGTGAATGACGTCTTTTTCGAAAAGCCCCGCAAATTTGTAATGATCTGTTCCATGCGATCACTTATCTCGTCCATTTTATCCATGGTGTTATAAATATCTGGGTAGTCATCTCGGTTGTACGTCATCTGCACGGTATAGATGTAGGTGGAAAGCGCAGAAAGAGGTTGATTCAATTCATGTGCGAGGGTTGTCATCGCTTGTCCAACAACGGCCATTTTAGCCGCTTGAATCAGTTCCTCTTGCGTGGCAACAAGGCTTTTTTCAGCACGCTTTCTCTCTTCAATCTGGCAATGCAGTTCTGCATTTGTTTGTGTTAATGATTGGGTTTTTTCTTCTACTTTTTGCTCAAGCCAACGGGCAATGTTCTCGTGCTCTGTGATGTCTGTTAGCGTAATGATGATCTTGGGTGATGCGTTTTGATAATAAACACGTAAGTCCAGCCTAAAGTATTGAACTTGCTCACCTTCACCAGTTATGGCCAAGGTTATTGTATATGCCCCGTTAACCAATAAGGTGCTTTCAGGCGAAAAAAGCGTTCTCAACTGATAGTGATAACTAGGGTCAAACAGACCCCAAATGTAATCCTTCTCAAAAGATTTATGACAGAGTTTAAATAAGTTACGGGCACTGAAGTTCATCGACTCGATCACCCCCTCTGTGGTGCAGGTTACCAAGCTTGCTTGAGTGTTATTAATAAGATTCAGCGCATTAGTGTTTTCGATTTCTTGAAGCTGTAAACAAAATTGACTCAACGTTCGACCGAGTAAACCAATCTCATCTCTACCTGTCACTGGGATCAGTTGTTCGGTCTCACCTGCCGCAACGGAGTTTAAATTCATGCTCAAGTCATATAGGCGCTGTACAATTCGCTTACGGACAAAATAAAAATAAATAAATACGCTGACCAAAATTGCTGACACTAAAACAATGATAAGAAATACATTACCTGCTTCAATGATATTTCTAGTACTTAGCTTAATCCCTGCCAGTTCAACACTGGTCTTGTTAACCAAATTCTTTATTTGCTTTTGCTGATTCTCTAAGCGAGATTGGATGGTTTGCCTTTGTTGATTCGATTGTTCAGTGAGCACCTTTAGCGCTTTGAGATTATTGTGCAATGTGCCATTTGGTTTTACAAGTTCGAAGAACTCCAGCAATAACTGTCGGTAAGTAATGCTCGCTGCGTTATTTTCCAGTTTCTCACTCAACATTTTAATTTCATCAGTTTTATAACTAATAAAATGGAATGCGCTTTCCAAGTTACGTTGCTTATATTGCCTAACAAGTTCATTCACTAAAGAGACAAGCTCATTTTCCTTAAGGGTCATCATTTGTAACGTAGTAAAGTCATCATATAAAATGGATTTCTTTTCTGGGCTTAAGCGTACTCTCTCACTGGTAATTTGCCACTCGATTTCTTGTCTTAGCGGATTCACTTCATCAACAATATCTTGATGAAGCCAAAGTATACGCTCTGATATTTTATCAAGTTCTTGCTTCACGTGAACTTTATCAGACAGCAATGGTACAAACTCTTGAATATCAACGCCAAGTAGTTGGTACTCATCCCTTAATTTTTTTATAACCTTTGAATACGTTAATTCATCCGTAAAACGGTTAATATCCTCTAAACTCTTTTTTAAACTTGCATCAAGTTGGTTTAATCTAATGATATTTCTAGTTCCGTGAATTTCATTTAAATACGCTTGTAACTGTGTGCTATTTCGCTCTAATTGATAGCTTACTTTTAACGATGGCATATTATTATCAAGCATCGTATTAACTTTATCATCAAGCATATTCCAAGTAGTAAAAGCCACTAAGCTGATAAAAAAGACCATCAGCAGAATACAAGTAAATGCAGCAACAAGTCGGGAACTGAGAGTATTAGGAAACTTAGGCAATATGATTACTCTTGATTGATTTCATTAATGAGCTGGTTTGCTCTAACTAAATTATCATTGAGCGCTTGCTGCCAACGACGCACTTCTTCAGCGACCGCAGGATCAAGGCTTCGAGCGGCACCTGCATGTGTAAACAATGCTAAATAATCTTTTGACTGCGCTTGACTAGCAGATACAGGCACTCTTGTCGCATAGCGCTTAATTTGCTCAAGTTTTCTCTGATTTTCATCGGACAGTGCTTGTTTTTCCAGTTGGTATATGGACTGCCACGTTATGTTCAGCTGATGTAATTGCTCGGTAATCGCTTGATCAAACAGTAACGAGATAAGCCCATCACGGTCGTAGACCAGCGCTTTGTTGAGTACAACACGCGTTTTCTTGGCTAATTCTGGTTGCGCTAAGGAAAACTTGGTTATCGATGTAGTTTCAAGTAGCTTTTGCCCTTGCTCTGATAGCAAGAAATCTATAATTTTTTGACTATCTTTTTTCGCCTTGCTGTCTTTTGTAATCGCAATATAAGTTGGCATTAATATCGAATGAGGTATGTAATTAAAATCGATATAGTTGAAACTCCTTTTACTATTAATTGCATAGTTATCGATAACTGGGCCTACACCAATAAGCCCCTGAGAAACTGCTTCACTCACACCAAAACTTCGAGACGATATAAAAGCAATATTGCCTCCAATCTTCATGAGAAGCTGCCAACCTTTATCCCAGCCATAGTTTTGCAATATATTTTCTACCATTAGGCTTGTTGTACCAGAACGCGTAGGCGTACTCATGGTCAGGTGGCTAAAATACTGAGCATCAGACAGTTCTTTCCAAGTATGAGGAATGGGTAAATGATAACTTTTTAAGTACTCCTTGTTATACATAAGACCAAAACCCGAATAGGCAAAAGCTGTAACCTTGCCTGACATTTCCAAAATATGAGGTTTTAGCCAGTCTGGCGTTTGATTCTCATTCTCAATTAATTGAAGTTTATCTTTTCCTTCTAACTCATGAAACAGCACTGAAGATGACGATATGATGATATCAACGCTGCTTGAGTTTTCACGCTCCAATAATCGAATAGCTGAACGATTACGACGAAAGATAATATCAACATTTATCTTAGGATTAATATCCTGGAACTTACTAATTATCTGTGAAATAGAGTCTTCAGAAAATGTTGTTAGAATCACAATCGGCTTTTCTTTTGCAGCTAAGGCCATTGTGGATATTGATATAAAAAAAAGGAAAAGAAAAAATCTACTCATACCAACTTTGCTTCATATCTGTGCTGTAATAATTATCAGCAATGTTAATGATTATATTCATTCATTTTGTGTGTCAGGTCAAACTTCAGTAAATAAGTATAAAATCGATTCCACACTGAATGTTCCCATAAAGGGACATATAAAAAACATCTGCCTGGTAAATGACGTAATCATTTAGTTCCTACATTTAAAAATGTGCTTTTTTGCCTCATAAAAATAATGATTTGGGACAAATCTTTCCCAAATACACCCTCTTGTTGATTCATTTTTTCATCTTATTATCTCTCTTCATACGGGGCTACCCCTAAAGAGTTTACATATTAAGGTCTTCTTTTATTGGCCTAACAATCCATATTTAACACATTCAATAGGATTAATAAGAAATGAATACATCTAAGTTAGATGCAACATATAGAAAATTTCGGTGGCAAATAATCTTAGCGACTTTTTTGACCTATACCGTCATGTATATTTCCAGAAAAGCATTTGCCGCTGCAGCCCCTCTTCTTATGGAAGACTTGGGTATGACAGTAGTACAGTTTGGTGCAGCATCTTCTATTTATTACATCGTTTACGGGCTATCTAAATTTAGCTCTGGCTTGGTTGCTGATCGCATCAATCCTCGCACCTTTCTTGGTTCTGTTCTTATCCTAGTTGCAATTATCAATGTCGGTATCGGCATGACAGAAAACGTAACTATGTTGTTGGCTCTTTACTGTTTAACAGCGGTTGTACAAGGGTGTGGGTTTCCACCTATCGCGAAATCAATCAGCCAATGGTATTCAAAATCAGAACGTGGTGGTTGGTATTCAATTTGGAACACGTCACACAACCTAGGCGGTGCATTGGCGCCACTTATCGCTTCAGCCGTTATTGCAGCAACAGGTGATTGGCGTTACGCGTTTTATGTACCAGCAGCAATTACTGCCCTCCAAGCTGTCATTTGTTTCTGGCTAATGCGCAATAAACCTGAAACCTATGGCTTACCGAACGTAGGTGAATGGAAAGGCGATGCAAAACAAATCGCAATCAACAAGCGATCTGAAGCTGGCTTAACCATGTGGGTGATGTTCAAGCGCTATATTTTAACCAACCCTATTATTTGGCTAGCTATCAGTGGTGACCTTTGTATTTACATTATCCGTACTGTCACGAACGATTGGGTCTCTGTCTATTTCGTTAAAGAGCTAGGATGGGATCTTGTTAAATCAAATTCTCTTGTCGCTTGGTTTGAGGCAGGTGGCATTATTGGTGGCTTAACATCAGGTATTATCTCCGACAAACTTTTTGGGGCCGACCGTTGGAAAACTATACTTATTTATTCCTTTATTTTAGTTGCAGGCATGGTGGGTGTCGTACTGACTATTGATATAAGCTACTTATTAGTCTCAGGCTGCTTCTTTGTTATCGGTGCTGGTATTTATGCTCCGCAAATGTTGTTTGCACTAGGTATTATTGAAGCGTCACATGCTGATGGTGCGGGTGCTGCTACAGGCTTAAAAGGCGGTATTACTTACATAGGTGCAGCATTAGCCGGTGCGCCTATTGCGATGATTGAATCTGCATACTCTTGGAATGGCGTATTCATGATCCTTGGCTGTATTGCATTAATACTTATCGTACTGACATGTTCAATTATTCAACTTGATAAAAGAAAATCACAAGACACAGCTTCTAATAACAAAAATAAACTCGCTAGTTCAGAAGTAATCTAACAAAATATTGAAACAACAAATAAAAGCCATGGAGGTTGAGATCAATAATCTCAGCCTCTTTTTTATTCAAAGACCCAAGGCAAAAAGGTAGATAGATCAAACAATAAAACCCTACTTGATCTGTACTTTACCGTTCAGTTTTCGTAATGATCGCAAGACTTCTTGTAGAAAACGCTCTTCTTCTTGTAACTGTGTATTTTCCGTGTCGGCTTGCTGGTCATCTGACTTAGGTACCGATTTATTCTTATCTGATTCGACTTGGTTATCATCAACTTTTTGCGATAAAACCGATGCTAAGTGCTTCCAGTTAGCTAAGTGTTGATTGTGTTCAAAGTTCTTATCGGCGGCTGGGATAGAAAAACGAGAGGGTCGCGTAGGGAGGCGCAGGGTATCACGAAGCAGGATTTGTGGTTGCGAAGATTGCTTATATTTATTCATCATATAATCCTCATTGATAAGCGCTAAACAGCACTTGGTTGGATTCTACTGTACCTTGCTCACTCAAAGACTAAAGGTGAAACGTAAGATCAAAAATACTACTTTGTCTGCGAGTAATGCATACTCAAAGCCAAAGTAGTATGTATAAAGGTGTATTCAGCAGTGCACTACACACTGCAAATCATTTTACTGTACGTAATAACGCGGGTTTGCCAGCCCCCACACGGTATACAGTTCAGGGAAAATTAACGTAGAGTCCGCTTCCATTTCACTCACACTAATTCGTTCACCTTGCTGTTGACCAAATAAAGTTACCTCTTGATCTTGATGAATACCCTTAAGGCCTGTGATATCAACCATAGTCGTATTCATCGATGTCATACCGACAACTTTGGCACGCTGACCGTTAATAATAACGTGAGCTTTGTTACCCATTTTCCTAGGATAACCATCCGAATAACCGACAGGAATATTAGCCAACACACTGTCCTTGCTCGTGGTAAACGTACTGTCATAGCCAACCGTTTTATTCGCAGGTAGCTGATGAATAGAAGCTACCCGAGTCTTAAACGACACAATAGACGGATATTCAGGGTTAGTCGGCAGATCACCATATAACACGCCACCAGGGCGCACCATATCAAGCTGCGCTTCAGGGACATTCAACGACACATAAGAATTGGCGACATGCAGTGTAATATCCTCGCGGTTTAAACCCGCTTCGTGCATTAGCCATGATGAATCTCTTTGAAAGTCTTTCAGCTTGGAACGAACATCATCAGCATTATAATTTGGGAAGTGAGTCATGATGCCGACAACCTCCAAGTGGGATTGCGTGGCAATATCAATGGCTTCTGCTTTGCCATTATCAGTCGACATGTCAATCCCATTACGGCCCATTCCACCATTGTTTAGCGCTAAATGAACCTTGATGGTTTTATTATTTTTAACGCCAAAATCAGCAATGTCTTTAGCTTGTTGGTGGCTACCAATCAGCTCTTCTATATCAAGGTCAATACTTTGCTTTATTTCGCTCAGGCTTGCAGAACGCACACGCATAAGTTGTCCTTTAAAACCACTTTCACGTACTGCACGCGCTTCGGCATTACTCGTAATCGCGACACATGGAATCTGTTGTGCGATAACGGTTGGCATTAATCCACGAATACCATTGCCATAAGCGTCAGCCTTCATTACCGCACAGATTTTAGTGTCAGCGTTGATATGAGATTTGAACTGCTCAATGTTCGACTTAAACTGCCCTAAACTAACTTCCAACCATGCATTTGATTGATTCACCTCTTGCTCACTTGGGATATGCTGATCAATAGATAGCGGGGCACTCAAGGTAGTGAAAGAAGGTAAAGCCATGGCTAGCGATAGCAATGTCATTTTAAATTTCATGATGTCTCCGTACTGTAAGAATGACTGCCTGTTGGAAAAATTATTTAATTAAGTTTGAAACGCTTCATTGCATCATGTAATGACGAAGATAGCTGGCTAAGTTCGTTACAGGCTAACGCAGTTTGCTGTGCCCCTTCTGCCACTTCTTGCGAAGCCACATTGATCGTTTCGATATGGCAACTTAACTCACCCGCTACCGCGTCTTGTTGACTGCATGCACTCGCGATTTCTGTACCCATGTCAGAAATATCTGACACTGTGTCTTCAATTGAGCTCATCAACTTAAGTGATTGAATGCCTTGCTCTGAATAAGTCTCAATGCAAGAACATGACTTTTCAGTCGCCTCTTTTGCCTGTTTGGCAAATGCCTGTAGCTTCTCGATCACAGAAGTGATTTCACCCGTTGAATCTTGAGTACGAGCTGCCAGCGTCCGTACTTCATCTGCGACAACAGCAAAACCTCGGCCCGACTCACCCGCACGTGCAGCTTCAATCGCAGCGTTAAGCGCAAGCAGGTTAGTTTGATCTGCGATGCTTCTGATCACATCAACAATAATGTTAACTTGGTTAGACTGTTCTTCGAGTTCTAATACGGTATTACCCGCTTCCGTTATGACTTGCGAAATCTCTTGAATGGAATCAACCATTGCTTGGTTATTTTGAGCCCCATTTTTCGCTTGCTGGTTGGCATTGTTCGCTTGAACTGCTGATTTTTCAGTGTTTTGTGCAACATCCGATACCGATGACTTCATCTCTGTCATGGCTGTCGCTATCTGCGAAATTTTAGATTGCTGGTCATGCATTCCTTTGGTAGACAATTCAGAAATTTGGTTCATTTCTTCGATTGCACTGCTTAACTGGGTAACAGCAGAAATGATTTCTTCAATCAACTGACGCAAGTTACTTTGCATTAAGGAAGAAGCATCGGCTAACTCCCCTAATTCATCATTACCAATAGATTCGCGATCAACGTTAGTAGATAAATCACCTTTCGCAATAGCATTCGCTTGTTTAACAATCAGGTATAGCGGGTTACAAATCAGTTTCGTTAAAATGATGGTCATCGATACCATGATCAGCAATATAGTAATATTACTCACAACCGAAGAGTTCGATAAATTTGAGACAGAATCAAGAATTTGACTTCGGTTGTTATCCATCGCCTCTTTTAAGATACGGCTTAAATTTCCAACTTCGTTATCCATTACTTTGAATGAAGCATACGAGTCTGTCAGCAATGTTTGATATGCCCCAGTTTTATTATTTGCGGCAATTTGTTTATTAAACACATTAATGCTGTGAGTGTACTGACTCCAAGCACTATTCAAACGCTCAAAAGACTCTTTTTCCTCACCTGGCCATACCGTTTTACCATAAGATTTAATATCATCATTAATTGAATTAACTAAGGTTGAAACTTCATTAAGCTCAGTTGATGACCTTTCCTTTAATAATATTGCCATTTGGGTACGACGTAATGTTGCAACTTCATCATAGATTCCGTTAACTTTATCGTAAGCAGGAAGAGTATCATCAGTATAGTTTATGATATTAGATTTAATATTTATCAAACCAGAATTAAAAACAAAAGCAAAGATAATGTTAATTATTGTTATAATAAAAAATGAAACGGCAATTTTTTTACCTATGGTTAGATTCTTCAAAAACATTCCTGTATTTCCTTTAATGTTCACATTTTATAGTGAACTTTATTAGTATATAAACTAACGTAATATGGTTAGTTTTTTAACGCGACCTGAAAGTAAAATCTTATCTAAATCGATAGACTATTTAACCGAGTCGCAAACACGTAATGATGACGTTAAGCTAACAGGCTTCGAAAGCAAAAAGCCTTGAATAAGCACATTTGATTGTTTAGGTACTAAGTGTAAATGCTCTACCGTTTCGACCCCTTCAACGACCAAGGTTGCATTGATGCTTTCTGATAGCTTAATCATGAACTTCAACGTTTCAGATGCCACTGTATCTCGATCGCACATTCCAATAACTGATTTATCGATTTTGATAAAGTCGAAATGCTTTTCAGATAACAAGTTAAGGTTAGAATAGCCACAACCAAAATCATCAATGGCAAACCTAAATCCAGCATTTTTCAAGTTTATAATATTTTCTTTTACATGTTTTTTTGACAGTATTTCACTATATTCAACCACTTCAAAAATGATTTTTTTTCTTAAATCTCGATATCTCTCCGTTGCTATCATGACATCATCAAAGAAATCAACCATCATAAGGTCGGAGTTACTGACATTGATACTGATCTTTGGAATGCTTTCTTTATTAGATGTTGCATAATCAATAACCTTATTCAAAATCATCATGGTTAGCGAATAATGCAGGTGTGGTTTTGTCGCAACCAGAGGCATAAATTCACCAGGGCCTCCATATTCCGTCCTTTTCCATCTAAGTAAGATTTCCCAAATACAAACCTTAGCCGTATTTAAGCTATTAAATATAGGCTGGTAGCAAAGCTCAAATTGGTCGCCACCTTGACAAATATCTTGACTCAAATCTTGTAAGATCTGACGCTTACGGAGGCTACGTTGATAGTCCGTATTACTATAAATATATAAACCATCGATAGACTTTAAAGATTTCTTGACGCAATAAGCCATTTTTTTAAAAAGATAATTCTTACCTTTCGCTATATCAGTATCAGGAAATGACATACTCGCTATCGAATAATCAAATGGAAGAAGTTTATCATCCACGACTTGTTCATAGGGTAAAGCTCGTTGTACTTTTTGTTGTTGCTCAATAATTTGTTCAGGTAGCCAAGGTGAGTTTTTTACAAACACTAGGACTATATATCTATCTTCAAATAAACCAATAACACTTGGAGAAAGCATTTCATTTAAATGATTATGTAGTTGTGTTTTTATCTTACGGCTAGTTTTAGAGTCAAAGAAACGGTAATAATCTGATGAGCGACCGACACATACAACATGCATAATATGGTGAGAACTCTCATTTACTTCATTAATTTGTAATACCCTTTTCTGGATATAGTTAATATTAGGCAGTTGGCTCTCTTCGCAAAAAAGACTTTTTAATTTTTGTTTTTTTTGCTCTCGCTCTAAACGTAATTGAGCAAAAGAGTGTTTTTTTTCCTCTCTAGAAACCTTCGCAGCCAACAATGCACATAAAGCAATAAGCACAGCAAAACCGCATAACAAGGTTGCATTTATCGAAGTAAATACCATGATTTTTATCGCAATATGACCATAAGAAAGTGCAACACTTTCCCAGATTTCGGGGGAATATCAATTAATAACTGGTCTGATGACTTAGTTTAAATAATAATTTCACGTGAAACAAGATGACTATTGATAAGTCAGTAAATGACCATTTCCTACTCTATAAATGGAGGGTTTAGAAAATAGTTAATACAAAAAAAGACTGATGGAAAATGGATTTTTAACGATATAAAAAGAGCATTTACTCTTTAACAGTATGGCAACCCATATTTACCCAAAACAAAATAGAAAGATAAAAAAAACAATAAGTCGCACTGCAACCCCTGCTGCAAGGTACACATAAAAACCTTTTAAATCAATGCCATACAAATAACACCATTCTGAACAACATCAACAAAAAAGAGTATGACCATATTTTTCGTCCATATAAACGTCGGCAACATGCGTCATTATGACACATTAAATAAAATGAAAACTAATTAAAAAAAGACAGAATAATGTCGTTTGACGTTGGAATTTTGACGGTAAAAATAAAACTATCATTACATAACTTAATATATGTAACCCTGTCATCAATATATATTAACTTATTTGGGGTTGTTAATTTTATTATTTAAACACATATATATTTAGCTCCACATAAAACCAAGTGAAAATTTGAACAAACCTTCTCGTTTGTTCAATGTACTAAATTTTAGACAAAATCATCATGTAGCACGAAATTCACGAGTACATAATGCTAGAAAATGGCTAAGTCTGTCATTGTATGTCGTTTGAATAGTAAGGTGTTTTTCAAGTCAATAAAAAGCAAACATGGTCAATTGTATAGAAAGCTAAATACAACAAAGCCACAAGAGTAACAGGGCTTTGCTGTTCATTGATACAAAGTAAATAGCGGTTAGTTACCTATCGCAATGTGGCCGACTCCCACTCGGTAAGTAATTGCATGATTTGGTATGAATCTTCCGCCGTCGCACAAGGAGGTGCCAATTCACTGCGCCCAGCTTCTACCGCTTCACGTACCTGACGCACTTGGTAAGAAAAAGCATCACCTTGGGCTGAAATCTTAACCTCTCGCTTTGAGGCTTCATACACTTCCACACTGATCGTATTTTCACAGGTTGGTAACCAAGGGTTAGACACCATAGTCACGCTGCCCTTGCTTCCCAACACTCTGAAGTGATGCTGTAAGCCGTGATCTTCTGCGGTATGGATAGTCACACTCTGGTGTTCACCAAACGTCAGCAATACACTTGACTCACACACGTTACCATCAGCACCTTGCCGACCAACGGCTTTCAATGTGCAATTTGCCAATGCATTATTACCCAGCATTGTTTGTACCACTAAATGCAGTAAAGAAACCGGATAACAACCCAAGTTATATAAAGCACCTTTACTTTCTGGATTCACAAATTGATCAATCGCTGCAATATAAGACGCTTGTACCGAACGCAACTCACCGATTTCACCGCTAGTTAATATATCGACTAAAGAAGCAATGAGAGGGTGATGTAAATACATTAAGCCCTCTGCAAAGAAAACCTGATGGTGTTTAACCGCAGCCAAAGCCTGTGCGCTTTTTTCCATATCAACCGACAAGGATTTTTCACATAAAATCGCTTTACCGCATGTCGCAGCTTTAGCAATAAATTCGTGATGAAGATGGTTTGGCAGGGCAATATAGACAATGTCGACTTGCGGATCGTCAAGCAACGCTTCGTAGCTCAAATAAGATTGCAGCACGTTATATTGCTCAGCAAATGCTGCGACATTGGCTTGTGATCGCCCAGCGACGGCATACAGAGCACTACTGCGGTCGGCATTGATCGCCTCGGCCATTACACCTGAGATAAAACTCGTGCCTAAAATCCCCCATTTCATAATGAAAACTCCGCTGAATTCAATATAGCCAGATCAGCCGTAAGCGGCTGAGTTTCAAAGACGTGCACCAACTCAGTGACCTCGGTGGCAATAAATGCTTGAGTATGAGGCATAGAAAAATGCGCCTCAATGGCAGTACGATCCTCGTACAGTTCCCATAAAATAACTCGCTGTGGGTTGGTTTGATCGTAAGTTGAAACGGCTTGCAGACAGCCCGCTTCGCTTTGCATTGCTAGACAAAACGCTTCTATGGCACTGATCACCTCAGATCGAGGGAGATCTGAGCGCATTTTTAACTCTGCGGTAACAAAAATTGGTTGGGCCATTATTGTTCTCTATCTATGGTTTGTTTGTACTTAGTGTGGTTACCTCTAATGTAATTACCGCCATTAAATTGATAAACTCTGTTTTAGTTTATTGTTTATCAAGCCTTGGTTGTTAATCGAGGATTCTTAATCTCGGTTTTTTTAATGACTATTTTTAATAGATAGCTCTGAATCAGTTTTTAATTCTCTGATTGTTAATAGATGGCGTAAGTGAGTAGTGTGCAGTGGATAAGTTAACCAGTATGAAGGTATTCGCCTATATTGCTGAAAAAGGCAGTTTTCGAAGCGCAGCTCACCAATTTAATGTGTCACCAACCATGGTGGGTAAACACATTCAATTTTTAGAACAGGCTCTAAATACCAGGCTGATCCATCGCACCACCCGCAAACAATCTTTGACCGAGGCAGGGAAATTGTACTATCAGGAATGCCGTCGCATTATCGAAGACATTGCAAATGCCGAGAACCTGATCCAAACCCTCAATAATCAGCCACAAGGCACAGTAAAGATAAACTGCCCCATCACTTACGGTAAAAAAGTGATTGCACCAATTGTGGCGGACTTCTTGATTGCTTACCCCGATTTAAATGTGGAACTGATGCTGGATAATAATCTGGTAGACCCTTATCGCTGCGAGGCCGATATTATTATCCGAATTGGAGATCTGGTTGATTCATCCTTGGTGGCACGGTTAATTGGGGAATACCAAATGGTATATTGCGTGTCACCTGCCTACCTTGAGAAGCACGGTCAAATAACCAATATAGAGGCATTAAAAGATCATCATTGCTTAGGCTTTCGCTATCATGAAGGCGATAGTCAACAAGTGCTGAGCCTACCCGTTAGCAGCTTTCATCAAAATCGAATTCGCTTAACGTCGAATAATGGTGATGTCCTAAAGTTAGCAGCGATGAAGGCTATAGGTGTGCTGCTCCAACCTCGCCTTCAAGTTGAAGACGAAATTAAGCAAGGGTTACTCACTGAGGTGTTAGCAGACTTTACGCCGAAACCTAAACCGATCCATCTTGTCTATCGCTCTAAACAATTGTCGTTAAAAAATCGAACCTTGGTTGATTTCATTATTGAGCGATTACATTAAGGAGAGGCTAGTCGTCAAAACATGACTATAAGTTACGCCATTGTCCGCGCATCAAGACTGCACCAATCACTGATAGTCCGACCCCAGTGATAAAGATAATCATGTTTTTTTGTTTTGCTTGTGCCGCAATTTGCGCAGCGCTATTTACATCAAAAAATTCGTGACCACCAGCGGCAAAAAAGCCACCCATATCGCTCACAACCTGATGCTGTCCCATCATGTCACCGAGTGAAACACCGCCCCACAGTAGTGAAGCCATACCAATAAGTAGTGAAATGAATCCCCAGCTTTTTTTGATGTCCATTTGATAAATCCTTGAATGCAGTACCGAGTTAATGACGTTCGGTAGTATTGATAATGTCCTCGATTGTTATAACGTAAAAGTGACTAAATTCTCAATGAACTGGTTCACTGAACCATTGAAAAGCCAAGTTTAAAAAACTTTGTTTTTTAATAGTTTAGAGCAAGATCATGTTTTGATTTGCCTTAATAAAATTGCACGCTGTATTAAACAAAAAAGCGCTACTCGAATAACGAGAAGCGCTTATTTACTCAATTTATGGCTCATTTTATGTAGATGAGCAAAAAGATGAGGCTTTTATTACTTTTGTTTTGGACGGAATGGCTTAATTACCGCTTCGTCACATTCAAGGAATGGACCTTCCATCAAATCAATACAGTATGGGATTGCAGGGAAAACCGCATCCAAGCATTCGCGGATTGATTTAGGTTTACCCGGCAAATTAACAATAAGGCTATCGCCACGTAGACCTGCTGTTTGGCGCGATAGAATTGCTGTTGGTACGAACTTTAATGACTCTGCACGCATTAGCTCACCAAAACCAGGCATCATGCGATCACAGACAGCTTCTGTTGCTTCTGGTGTTACATCACGCTTCGCAGGACCAGTACCACCCGTAGTCACAATCAGGCTACAGTTATCTTCGTCTGCCATTTTGATCAGCGTTGCTTCAATCACATCTTGCTCATCAGGGATCACTTGATAAACCGGTTCCCACTCTGACGTGAGGTAGTCGTTTAGTGTATCGATAATTGCTTGGCCTGAAATGTCTTCATATACGCCCGCACTTGCACGATCACTTACCGTTACAATACCGATTTTTGCTTTTGTCATTTTTTATCCCTCTGGCGGTTAACGCCATCACCTGTGTTGCCGTAATGCTAATATAAATCGCGCTGTTAGCTCAAGAGGCAGATTGGGATAAGTTAGACTTTAGATGCAACTTTAAAGTTCAGTGATGCCTTGATTCCACATTCACTTTCCGTATCACAGTTCCAACATACCGCTGCCTCTCGACATTTTTTTCACTACCAGCTATGTCATTATAAGCAGTGCTTCTCTGTCCCATTTCTGCCTATTTATTGCGAGACGCTGATGAAAATACTCCTAGTTGAAGATCACCTTGATATTGCTGGTATCATTTTTGATTACTTTGAAATCAAAGGCTTTACCTTGGATCATGCCAGCAATGGCGAACATGGTTTGGCTTTAGCACAAAGCAATTACTACGATTTGATCATTCTCGATATCATGCTACCGAAAATGAATGGGATGGAAATATGCCATCAGCTCCGTACCGAAGGCAACGACACACCAATTTTGATGCTGACCGCACTTGATACTCGCGAAGATACATTAACAGGCTTTTCCAAGGGTGCCGACGATTACTTGGTGAAGCCTTTTGACCTTGAAATATTAGAAGCCAGAATAAGAGCTTTAACAAGAAGGCGACAAGGCGAAGTAAGCACTAACGTACTAATATTTGCCGATCTCTCACTTAACTTACATACTCACAGTGCACAGCGGAATGGTAAGAATATCACGCTGAACCCTTCACAATTCATTATCTTACAACTACTCATGCAACGCGCACCTCAGCATGTCAGTAAGCAAGCGCTGAGCCATGCACTCTGGAAAGATGATGAGCCTGAGGGCGATATTCTCCGCAGCCATATTTATCAACTGCGTAACCTGATAGATAAGCCTTTTGCTTCTCCTTATATCCACACTGTGCCTAAGTTTGGTTACCAATTACGCGATGAGGCCAACAGTGAAAAGCATTAAATCCGCCAAACAGATTACCTTTTTCTATTTCAGTATTGTTGCTGTAATGATCATTGCTATTCACCTTTCCGTGTTTGTATCGACCGTCACGCATCTTGAAAAATTTAACGCGCGTAATCGTCTCGCAGCTTCCTTTGAACAAGTCATACCAATGATCCATCAAGGGAATATCACAAAAATCAGCATCCCCCCTTACGATACATTTTATGTTGGTGACGATAGCCTCCCTTCATCCATTCAGCTTCCCGATGATCTTGAATTAGGGCGAGCAACGGAAGTCTATAAGCAAGGTGAAGTCTCAACGGATTTCTATATCGTGAAATATCAACTCGACATAGGTGGTCGCTTACAGAATGTCTATGGTGTGAATATCGACCCTGTCTACGAGCGCAGCGAAACTGAGATGTTTGAAGCTCATATTCAGTCTATCCTGATATCCAGCCTGCTGATCCTGATTTGCCTTTATGTGGTATTACGCATTAGCGAGCGATTAACATCACCGCTCAGTGGGCTTGCACGCCAGTTAGAACAACGCAGTGCCGATGATTTATCACCCTTACTCTTACCTAAAGTAGGGGCGACCAAAGAACTGAAAGTCTTGGTCGATAGCTTTAACAGCCACCAAGCACAAGTACGAACGATACTAGAACGAGAACGTGCCTTTAACCGCTTTGCCAGCCACGAATTACGAACACCATTAATGGTGATCAAGGGTGGCCTATCATTATTAGGGCAATCCACTGAACCAAACTTTGTTGAAAAACAGCGCCAACGGATGCTGACTGCGGCAAATGATATGAATGATTTTGTGGCAACACTCTTAACCCTGACCCGTGATGAAAATCAGGATCAAGCAATCAGTCGCCCGTTACTGCCAGTGGAGATAGAACGTGTCATCGCAAGCCACAAAGAGCTGCTTGCAAATAAACCTGTTACTTATCAATTTATTGTGCAAAAACAGCCTGATATCAAAGCGCCTGAAGCGGCAATAAAAATTTTAGTGGGTAATATTATTAAAAATGCTTTCACCTATACCGACGCTGGCAACATAAGGATCGTACTCACAGAAAAAAGTCTCACCGTCACAGATACAGGTATTGGACTAGGGTTAAATCAAGCAACGAACGAGCGACAAAATACTGCGCAAGGATATGGTTTGGGCTTACTCATCGCCAATGATATTTGCCGCAAATACAGCTGGCAATTAACCATGCAAGATCGTCAACAAGCGGGAGATGCTCAACACGGCTGTAATGCCACTATACGTTTTTCAAACTCTGCAATCCAAGTCTAGCCTCGCTCAAAACAGTCTAACCGCGATCAAAAACAGCCAGCACAATGCTGGCTGTTTTCGTTTACCTTACTGACGAGCAACTGTTCGCAAAATATACACGTAAAGTGTGCTCAATAAACACCCGCTACGCTAACCGTGGTTGACGATGAAAAACCAAGTACAAACATGGGATCACTATCAGCACAACAGGCAGAGACAGCAATAGACCATATCCTAGTGTCAGCGACATCGGTCCCATATACACATCTGTTCCACCAATCCCATAAGCCAACGGTAATAGGCCCACAACCGTTGTTAGGGTGGTCAGCAATATAGGTCGTAATCGACTGACTGCGGCATCCAATACTGCAAGCTCAGGGCGCATCCCCTGTAATACACATTCATTAGCACGGTTGATCAGTACCAACGCATTATTCACGACTACGCCTATCATGCCCAAAATACCTATCATGGCGAACAAAGAGATCGGTTGGAAATGCAACTTCAGCGCCATCAGAGCAGAGACAAACGCGAAAGGGATCACTGCCATCACCAATAAAGGTTGCACTAATGAGTGAAACAAAATCGCTAACACAAAATACACACCGAGCATGGCTGCGGGGAATGCCACCATTAAACCACCGAGAGTCTCATTAGTTTGTTCCGCTTCACCTCCAGTATTGATGGTCACGCCAGCCGGTAATTGATCCACCATGGCTGACAGTAGTTCGGCAGCAATATCATCGGGCGATAAGTTCTCATCAGCCAACTGTGCCGTCACCAGTAATTGTCGATCACCGTTAAAATGCAAAATCTTACGCGGTGCCATGACAGATTCGACCTTGGCTAAACGACTCAACGGCACTTGATCACCCGTTGCGGTGTAAATTTTGGTATTCGCTAACATATCCGCAGTGCGGTATTTCTCAGCCATAATCACCCGCAAATCCACCTCTTCATCCCCCAGCCAAGTGCTAGAAACTTGGTCGCCATCAAAGGCAACCCGTAGGGTAGTCGCTAAATCATTCACTGTGAGTCCATAACGCGCTAACCATTCGTACTGAGGTTTAATTTGGAGTTGTGGATCTTTCAGGGTTTCATTGGTAGTAATGTTGATCAAACTCGCTTTGCCATCACGGCTTGGGTACTCAGCTAACCATGTCATCACTTGTGCCGCGGCTTGCTCCCGTGCATCGTGGTTATTGCTGATCACCCGAATTTCCACAGGCTCTCCCGGTGGTGGCCCACCTGCATCTATGGTCAGTTTGACCAAGGACAAGGACTCACTATCGCTAAGATCGCGATTAAGCTGCTCAACAATACTGTCTAATGAACGATGACGGTCTTCAAAGGCACTAAAGTTAATACGACCAGTACTCACAGGGCTGGCGTAAGTCATTTCATAACTCACAAGCTCTTCTTGAGGTAAGGCTTTCAAAACCGCTTCAAATTCTGCATGGGCCATTTTTACCGCTTCGATTGGTAATCCAGGCTTCACCTCGGTATACACTTCAACATATTTTGCAGCTTGAGTGGGGAAGAAGTCGATCCGCATTGTACTCACAGCCGCCATGGAAAACGTCAGTAGTAGCAGTGATACCATCACCACGGTTTTCTTCCACTGTAGGCACAGTTGCAATAAGGCTTGGTAATACGCTTTAGGTCGGTCAAAAAAGTGTGCTTTAACGTCTTGCTGTAGTGCCTGCTGATTCTCTTTTTGTAACGAGGAAGCCAAGTGCGCAGGTAAAGTCACCGTACATTCTGCAAACGAGAACGACAGTGCCAGTAACACGGTGGCAGGAATAACAGCAATCGCCATTCCGAGCGTGCCCGGCAAAAAGAACATAGGGATAAAGACTAAAGCGGTCGTGAGCAAATTGGCCATAATCGGCTTCATCACCTTTGCCGTGCCTTGCACTGCCGCGTCAATCGCACTGTGCCCGGCTTCGCGTTCTTGATAAATGCTTTCTGCAACAATCACTGAATCATCAACAATGATCCCTATGACTAATAACAGCGCTGCCAGCGTGATGCTGTCTAGGTCTTGGCCAACCACGGGCAACACAGCAATAACGCCAAACACGCAAACAGGGATAGAGACCGCAACCCAAAACGCGACCTGACGTTTAAGTAATAAGCTCAGCACCAGTAGAACCAGTATCAAACCCACGCCGCCGTTAACTGCCACTATGCTGAATTTTTCACTCATGTCGTCAGCGACATTCAAGGATAATGGGTAAGCGTATTGGTGGTTTAATTGCGCCGCTTCAGCATCCAGTAATTGCCGAACCGCATCAACGGTACCTTTGATATCAGCAGAAGCACTTTTGGTCACATTGAACAAAATGCCAAACTGGCTGTTAATGGTGGCAATTTCAGTCCCTTTTTCAAACGTATCTAATACAGTTGCAATGTCACTGAGGCGGACGATACCACCGCCTGACAGCACCTTCACCACCAGCTGTTCAAGCTCAGACACACTGTGTACTTGGGTTAAAGCCACTAATCTTTGTTCATTCGTCCATGACTCAACAATGCCGCCAGATAACGACAAGTTACGATTATTTACCGCACTCATTACGTCATCTACCGTCAATTGATAACGGCGGACTTTATTCGGGTCGACCTCAATCCAAAATTCCCGTTCACGAAAACCCGATAAGGTGACCGAGCCTACACCTGCAATATTACGGATGCGCTTTTCTAAACCGCGCACATATTCACGCAATTCGCTGTAGCTATCACCCCCAGTGACCCCAAAGCGTAGCACTTCAAAAGAAGCGGTACTTTCTTGCAGGACAATTGGCGGATTGGGAATATCTTTGGGTAAGTCGCTGACTCGATCGACGGCTTGTTGAATCTCACGGACCGCTTTATTAAGATCAATGCTTTCATCTAACTCCAACCGAATCGACGAAATGCCGTTGCTGGAGGTTGATTCAAACTTACGGATCCCTTGTACAGAGCGCAGTTCTTTCTCTAGTTTATTGGTGATGTTTAATTCAATATCTTGCGCCGAAGCCCCCGGATATTGGGTATCAATTTGCACTTCAGGAAAGGCAACATCAGGCAGTTCTTGCAGCCTGATTTGGCTCATAATGCCTAGCCCGACGGCTAACACCATCACGGTAATAATACGGGCTAAAAAATGCCTCTCGGCAAAAAAGCGAAGTAAGTTAGTCATCATTACTCTCCTACTTCACGGACTGCGTCGAGGTAAGTAACCCTAGCTCGGTGCTACCATAGACTGACATACCTGGTTTAAAGACCAACTGACTATTTGGAATATCAATTTCTATCGGGTACGCCATCGCTTCACTATCTAGCTCTACCCCTATGCGGGCAATCGTTCCGATAACTTGACGATCTTGTACCGACTCAGACCAGATACGCATCGACTGACCCACTTGAAGTTCACTGACCTCATGTTCGCTAGCATATAAACGAACAATCAGACGATCGATAGAGGCAAGGCGATACAAGGCAGTACCTTCATCAACCCACGACCCGACATCCACCAGCTGCTGGGTGACATACCCGGTAATTGGGCTTTTAATCGCGGTACGTGCTAACGATAATTGCGCCTGCTCAACACTGATTTTTGCTAATAAAGCCGTCGCTTTTGCGGCTTGAAAATCGGCATGCGCCAAATCAAGTTCATTCTGAGAGAGGCTATTTTTTTTAATCAGTGTTTGATAACGCTGATAGAGGGCTTTTTTTAATTCAAGATCAGCCTGTGCCAAGGCTAAATTGGCTTGCTGCTTACTTAAATCAAGTTGAAAGTCTTGCTGTTGAATACGTACCAATACGGCTTGGCGGGTCACGGGGTCGCCTGATTCTGCACGTAAATCTTCAATCACACCGGGCACTTGAGCGACAAGATTAACGTGCTCTTTAGCTTGAAATTGCCCGATGAGTTCAAGAGCTAGGCTGGGGGTCGTGGTCAATAATGTCGCGCTGGCAACCGCCAACGCGAAGAAAGTCTGCTTAGGCATCACTGTATTCCTCTTATAGGTATAGCAATACAGTAAGCCGCAGTATGTAGAATTAATGTCGAAGCACTAGGTCAATGTCACCCCTGTGCAATCGTGCTTATTGAGGTTTATATAGGCCATACACGGCATGATCCAGAATACGGCCGCTAACGACTTCTTTATTGGTGATCACACCTTCAAGCGTCATCCCTAAGCGCTCACACACATCGCGGCTAGAATAGTTATCTTTCGCCGCTGAAATCTGCACTTTCTCAACTTTTAAGTGATTAAAGGCAATATTAATCATCGCCTGACAACAGCGCGTCATGATGCCACAACCTTGATACCGCGCATCGAGCCAATAGCCAATCTCAACCATTTTCAATTCAGGCTTTATCGTATTAAACGCAATGTTACCGACTAAGATCCCTTTATACTCAATCGCACACACCATGCTTTTGCCGTTGGCATAATCCAGCAAGGAATTTTTCACAAAGGCTTTGAAGTCATCTTCAGTTTTCACATGGGGGGCCCATGCCATCCATTGCGATAGATAATCACGGTTTGCTTCTACTATGGTGGCATATTTCATTGCCAATGCAGGATGAACCAAGACCAGTTCTAGTTCGTCATCCACTTTTTTTGCAAACATAGGGGCTCCCCTTCGTTATTATCATCTATGCGAAAACGCGTTCTTTTTTCTAATTAACCACGTACTTGTGCCAATTTTAGATACGCATGTAAAGCACCGTTTTTGTACTCAACCGCCGAATGAATGTTTGCTAAACGGTTAGCGTAAATACTGTAACGGTAGTTATTATGCACGGTATTAAGCTCAACATGGATCACGCCATCCTCTAAGTACCAAACACCTTTCGCATGCTCACGCCGAAATAAGGTAAATTCATCTAAGGTTCCATCGGGAAAAAACTGTAATTCTGTCACATGGCCCGCCGAACAGGTTTTTATCCAGTAACGACATTCGGTATCAGCAATCGAAAAGTCACGCTTATTCTCTAACCACAGGTGAAAATCAGCCATTTCATGATTATTCATCGCTGGCAGTTGATCAACATCTAGCAGGCGCACTCGCTCAGATTCGCGATAGAAAAGCTGCAATTGCTGACGCTGTTTATGGCTCGACATCCCTTTCTCCTATAACCACAAGTTGCATTCGTGACGCGATCACCGTTGACCGAGCCCCGCCTCACCAAGCGATCATGCATGTCATCGCATTATGATGAGAAATATCATAGTAATGGGGAAAAATGAAAGCTGCATTATTCGATGACAAGAAAGTACATCGAGATCAAAAAAAGCGAGGGTTTAAGAAGAGTTAGATATGTAGATGGCGTGACACAAGAAGTTACCTCCTAGTAGGGCATTCGATGAATAATAATCAAGACTGCCATTATTAAAACCAACACTAGGAGGTAATATACCCATCAATACAAGACGGGTAATAACAATTAACGACGCTTTGGCTGCTGGTAAGTACGACCAGCCGCTTGGTAAGTGTCTTTTTGCTTCATTTCGAACATTGCGTAGAAGAACCAAGCAACGAAGACCATCACGTCATCGCCTTCGTTCATCACCCACTCTGCGTATTCTTGCTCTTCACCATCGTCATTTGCTTCTGTGAATACGTGGTAAATACGCTTCTCACCTTCAATCTCAGCAAGACTAAACTGACCAGTGAGAGAAGCAGCAGCTTCAGCGACTTCTTGATCTTCAACCGCTTTTAGCGCGTCTAAAACTTGTGGTAGGTTTTCTTTTTGGCTTAGTTCTTTGACTAGCTCGACAAAATGATCTTGTTGCATTGTTTAATAACCTTTTTAACTGATGCGGCTATTTTATACTTAAACCGTCATAACATGCGATCAAATAAACTCAGCACCTATGGCCTCGCACAATCAGATGCGCCACTCGTCGTTAAACGCGTGGCGCCAGCCATTACAACCTTTCAAATTCAATTCTGCTTGAAGTTGATTATTTTCGTAATTTTTCAATTACTTCAGTCGCGCGCTCAAGCATTACCGCTAACTTGCCTGGGTCGGTATTCGTTGACCAATCTTGCAAGAATGCCACCGTTATACCTGTCTCTAAATCACTAAAGGTCGATTGACCAAAAGAGCCGTGAGAGTAAATGATCTTCTTATCTTTGATGAAGTACGATTGCATGTCATAAGAAACATCCCCACCAGCAGAAAGAACCTCACCAGCCCCCGGGGTTTTGAATAGAACATCATCACTTGTATCCTCTAACTCAGCATAAAATGCTTTGCCGACTTTGCCTTGAGCAATGTATTGGCCAAATAACGTAAAATCTAGCAGGCTGGTATTAATCCCATACGATGGTGATGTGGTGCCATCAGATGTTTTTGCTATCTCGATAGGATCATGACCACCGATCGCTTGGTGAAGCTCACTGAGTAGCTGCTCAAAAGGTTTTCCATTTACCTTCGCTAAGATAAGCGCAAGCGCGTCGGTGTTTTGGTCAGAATAATCCCAGTAAGTCCCCTGTTTATGTTTACTCGCCTTGGCATTTTTAATGGCATTCAAATGGCCGATAGGTTCACCTGAATTTTGCAAACCGATCTCTTTTTCCCACTCGTAACCATTGGAGCCTGGTGTATGATAATTACCAAGTGCTTCAATACCGCTATCCATGCGGGCAATGTTACCAATTAGCGCATCACCGACAATAGACCCTTCAAGTTCAGGTAGGTAAGTCTTCGCTTGAGCATTTAAATCAATGAGTCCCGCATCGACAGCTTTACCTAGTAATACGCCGACATAGGTTTTCGACGCTGATTGCAGGTTATTGAGCATGCCGCGCTTAAAGCCATTATCGTAGTGTTCAGCGAGTACGGTACTGTCTTTCATGACCATAAAGCCTTTCACATTATTACTGATCAGGTCTGCACGGAGCGCTGGGGTAATAATATTATCTTGAATGTCGTACTTAATAGATGCTGGCGTTGTGCTCGCAGGTAGCTCAAACACACCGTAACGCACAAAGTCCTTAATGTGCATACTGGCATAGGTGTAGTAAGGCCATTGCTGGAAAGCATCCATCGGAATTTCAGAAATACTGTAACCTTCATAAAACTTAGACTCTGGCGTGTCGGAAGCCATAGCGGTACCAGTAGAGAAAATACTAGCAAGAACAACAAGTGCAGCAACTTTTGATAATTTCATCATTAATACTCTTCTTTATGACGTTAAAGCAAAATGCATTAAGGCGGTTTGCCTTGGCTTGACGACATAATCACAGTAAATTAGAAATAGTTTGAACTGGTTTCCATCGATACCATCTATACTTGATACCTAACCTCTCGAATCTATTAACAGTATGATCAATTCAGAATTGCTCAAAAGTTTTATCGCAGCTGCTGACACCGGTTCATTCAGCGCCGCAGCACGCCAGCTTGGCCGCCAGCAAAGCACTATCAGTAGCAACATCGCTAAACTTGAAGATGAATTAAATATCGTATTGTTCGACAGAAAGGGGAAATACCCGCAGGTAACGGAAGCAGGGCTGGCTTTGTATGACAGCGCCAAGCTTGCACTTAATAGTGCTGAACGGTTTGAAAATAGTGCGGCATTAATTTCAGCAGGCTCACCAGTCTCGCTGACGATTGCGTTTGATGAAGATTTACCCTTAGCCCCTTTCATGGCGTGGCTTCAGCGTATCCATAAGCAATACCCGATAATGCAATTAAAATTAGTACGTAAAGCGAGTACCCAAATTTTCGATTTGGTTAAAAACAACCAAGTCGACTTAGCACTTACCCCTAGTTTAGAAAGTAACTCCAGTTTTTATGAGTTCACGGCTGTTGGCCATATCCACTACATATTCGCTTGTGGCAAGCAGCACCCATTTCGTCATAAACGCCACATCAGCAATGATGATTTAGCCACATCGACTCAACTTGTTGCCACTTCAATGTTAGACAGCCAACTCGTCCAAACAGTCGCCATGTCATCACAACGTTGGTATTGCGAAGGCTATGACGCCTTACTGGCTACCTTACAAGCGAATATTGGCTGGGCATTTCTGGCAGTTGATCACTCGGCCCCATTACCAGAGGGGATAGTAACCTTTACGCCTGAGTTTTCTGCCACCCAACATAGCGCGCAATACGATATTATTTGGCCAAAAAACAAAATACTGTCAGATACTGAACGTCAACTGCGTGATCAGCTCGCAACGGTTGTCGCAAACTTTAGTATGAACGAACGGTAATGATTTGAATCTGGCATAAATAAAAAAGGAGAACACATCGGCTCTCCTTTTACTCATGCGCTTTGATTACTCAGCTTGATTCATCACTAACGATTGTTCTGGCTGATTAAGTTTTTTCCACCAGTAATCTGTCGTGATAGCTTGCGAGAAATCTAAACTGTCTCCCACCATAGGTGTCACCAGCGTCGCCCCATGGGTATTTGCTTCTTCAATCAAATCATTCACGGGTTCATCCCAGCGGTGTAGAAACAATTCATAGGTCGACCAGTGTACGGGAAATAACTTTTCCGCTCGAACATCAAGGTGCGCCTGCATAGTATGGGAAGCTTGCATATGCCCCCACCCCTCAACAGGGTAACCTTCACCGTCTTTCACGTTAGCCGCAACTTCAATAAAAGATAAGTCAAATGGCCCTAAGCGCTCACCGATCTCGGTAAAATGACCGCCATAAGCGGTATCGCCACTGTAAAACACGCTACCAGAATCAGCCTGAATCGCCCAAGACGCCCACAATGTTTTATTGGTATCGAATAAACCTCGCCCTGAATTATGATTGGCAGGGGCTGCTGTTAAGGTCACGCTGTTGATCTCTTTGTGCTCCCACCAGTCCAGTTCATCAATCAAGTTAGGATCGATCCCCCAACCTTCAAGATGACGGCCAACCCCAAGCGGCACTAAAAATCGTACGCCTTGATCCGCAAAATAACGTGCCGTTGATTCTTCGAGGTGATCATAGTGATCATGCGAAATCACAATCACATCAGGCAATGGCAGGTCTTCACGCGCAACTGGCGCTTCAACATTACGTTTAAACAAGCCAGCGAATGCAGCTGGCGCAGCATAATCAAACACAGGATCAATCAAAATTCGGGTACGATCAACTTCCACAAACAACGAAGAATGCCCTAGCCAAGTGACACGCAATGCATCGCTCGGTGTCGCCAATGCTGCCGTATCAACCGCGTGATAAGGCAAAGCCTTTGCTGGCTTCATTTGGCTACGTTCAGCAAAAAAGCGCCACATTAGTTTCGCCATACCTTGATCCGTATCGACCTTGACGATATTTGAAATCACTTTGCCATCTTTAAATTGAGGCGACTGAGCAATGCGTTCTTGGCGGATATCTTCACTCTTAACAAGATCGCCCGTTACGTTACCACCTGCTGCACCAGCCAGGCCAAGTACGCCTAAAACAGAAACCAGAGATGTTTTCATTGCAGTGTTCATAATTGCAGCTAGCCTCAAAAGTAAACGATGGTGTATACTTTCAATATTATTGGTTTTCACGAAAAAGTAAACACCACCGTTTACCATTATTTTTAGCAAAAAGGCGATTTATGGCTAAAGTGGCTGAAATTAAACAAGAAAATATTATTCAATCAGCGATAAATATTTTTGCTGAAAAGGGTTTAGAGCAAGCAAGTATGGAAGCCATAGCGAAACAGGCTGAGGTATCAAAACGTACTTTGTATAAATACTACCCAACCAAAGACAGCTTATTTTCAGTGATTGTTGATAGGCTATTGGAAGGGTGCAAGGTAATGAAAACCTTAAGCTTTGATGAGAAATCAGACGTTAGAGCACAGCTTGTTGCTATTGCCCAAAAGGAGGTGACGTTACTGTGCCAAACGGAATTTCTCACTCTTTCACGCATGGTGATGACTGAGTGTATTCGCTCTAATGTCATCGCTAATATCATGCTAGAAAGGTTACAGAATCTCGAAGGAGGCTACAGCTTTGAGCAGTGGATCGACAACGCCAATACCGCCGATAAACTTGCCGTTTCTCATCCACAAATTGCCGCGGAGCAATTTTTCGCCAGCTTAAAAGCCGTTGTTTTTTGGCCTCAAATTTTGATGCACCAACCTATCGCGTCAGAAGAACAACAACAGTTAGCCATCACTTGTGCTGTCGATCAATTTTTAGCAGCGTATGCAGTGAAGTAGCTCTCCACAGTAAACGGGCGTACTCGCAGTAACGAGCATGGTACCCATGTCATTAAGCGAATACGCCTCAACAAATACAGTGACCTGTTAACGACTAACTTCATCTGGACGCAAGGTTAACACCTCAACACCGTCACTTGTTACTGCAACTGTGTGTTCCCACTGTGCCGATAATTTTTTATCACGCGTCACGACAGTCCAGCCGTCTTTTTTGGTTTTTGTGCGATGGGTGCCTTGGTTAATCATTGGCTCAATCGTGAATGTCATGCCCTCTTTGAGCACCATGCCGGTACCAGCACGGCCCACATGCAATACTTGTGGATCTTCATGCATTGCCTGACCAATACCATGACCACAATATTCACGCACGACACTATAGCCATGGCTTTCGGCATGTTGCTGCACGGCATGTGCTATATCACCTAAGCGTGCACCAGGTTTTACTTGGGCTATTCCTTTCCAAAGCGCGTTATAAGTTTCCTTCACTAATTTACGCGCCTGTGGTGATACCTCACCAACCATGTACATCTTGCTGGAATCAGCAATGTAGCCATTTTTCTCTAACGTAATATCGAGATTGATAATATCGCCAACTTTCAAAGCACGGTGCGCTTGCGGCATGCCATGACAAATTACCTCATTGATCGATGCATTCAGCACGTAAGGGTAATCATACTGACCTTTACTGGCAGGGCGTGCGTTTAGCGTATTCACTATGTAGTCATCAACGCGATCATTAATCTCCATCGTTGTCACACCGGCAACAACAAAGCTGTCTAACATGGTAAAGACTTCTGCCAACAAGCGGCCAGATTCACGCATCAGTGCAATTTGCTCTGGCGTTTTCACCACCACATTAATCATTATTAGTCACCTTTAAGTTGCTAGCATCGCTGCTTAATAACTGACGCACCAATTCGTTATAGCTCAACGTTGGATTAAGCTCCGCCATCATGCCCATTTTGATCCAAAACTCGGCCTGCGAATTAATCGATCGCGACATCGCACCACTGGCTCTGCGGATCTCTTCGTGTAGTTCTTCTGAAATTTTAACGATTCCCATCGTGACACCGTATCAGCTTGAATATATGAAATATATACGAATCATATACACATCATATAAACCTGTAAACCCTATGCCTTATTGGCGCAAAGCACAATTAAACTGCGAAACACGCTATAAACTTCGTTGTCACGGGTTGCGATCATGGTATGGATAGTGGCATATTCGCTTACATATCAGCACGATAATCAAAGATAAAAGGTTGGACACCCATGCTTCGGATCAATGCGCAGGAAAGACCGCACTGGCGTGCATTAGCGAAAGAATATGGCTTTGGTTTTCACTCTATGTATGAAGACCCTTACTGGGATGAAACGGCTTACTATCAATTCACCCTGAAGCAAATCGAGCAAGATCTCGAAGCACCTACCGAAGAAATCCACCAAATGTGTTTAGCCATGGTCGACAAAGTGGTTAAAGACGAATACTGGCTACAACGCTTCCAAATTCCTGAAACTATGTGGCAAAACGTGCTGGATTCGTGGAAGCGCCAAGAGCCTTCACTCTATTCTCGCCTCGATTTTGCCTACGATGGTAAAGGCTTCGCAAAGTTATATGAAAATAATGCCGATACCCCCACCTCACTGTATGAAACGGGTTTCTGGCAATGGTTGTGGCTTGAAGACTTAGTAGATAATGGCCAGCTCCGTCGCGATGCTGATCAGTGCAATTTACTGCAAGAACTCCTGATCAAACGCTTCAAAGAGCTGTCCAGTATGCAACCGGGGCAAACTATTCACTTTTCGTGCTGTAAAGACACAGTAGAAGATCGCGGCACAGTACAATACATAGAAGATTGCGCCAAAGAGGCGGGCTTATCGACGGCGTTTGTTCACGTTGAAGACATAGGTATCAATGGAAACAACGAATTTACCGATCTCAAAGACACTCCTATTCGCTGGATGTTCAAGCTCTATCCGTGGGAAGACATGTTCCGTGAAGACTATGCCCAATATTTAGATCAAGCCAAAGTTAACTGGCTAGAGCCGATGTGGAAATCAGTTCTTAGCAACAAAGCCTTACTGCCTCTATTATGGAAAGAGTTTAAAGGTCACCCTAACTTACTTCCAGCCTTTTTCGCCGACGATCGTGAATTATCAACGCTTAAAGACTATGTCGTAAAGCCACTATTTGCGCGTGAAGGCGCCAACATTACCGTAGTACAAAATGGCCAACAAACTTTGCGGGTCGACGGCCCGTACGGCGATGAAGGGGTGATTTACCAGGCTTTTCATCCACTGCCTAAATTTGGTGATAACTACACGTTAATCGGCAGTTGGCTGGTGAATGATGAAGCTGCTGGCATCTCCATTCGCGAGGACAGCTCGCTGGTCACCCAAGATATGTCACGTTATATTCCGCACGTGATCATGGGATAGTCAGCCAACAGGCTTTTCCACTCCACCTAAAAAACAGGTATATAAAAAACAGCCTCATTCATCATGAGGCTGTTTCCTTAACGAAAGCACTCGCCGTGTACTAAGGTGCTAGCAGTTTCATCGCTTCACTGATCGCAGCATCCAATTGTGTATCTTGACCTTTTGCCACTTGCTCTGGGGTATTAAACACCAAAACATCGGGCTGAAGTTCCAAGTTCTCGTAATATTGCCCTTTCATATTTTTAAGCGGCAAATATGGGAAACGGTAGCTGATGCCGTCATACACTTCCGATTCAAACCCAGTTACAGCTGTACCTGTACCTGGCACAGGTTCACCTATGATAGGGCCGACCTTCAGATCTTGGAAATACTGACTAAACGCAGAGGCCTCAGAGTATGATGCCGAGTTCGCAATTACTAACGAAGGCTTCAACCAATTTCGACGACTCGCATCTGAAGCGGCTCGCCCTGCGTGCGGCACCACATCGGCAACTTTACGCGCAGTGAGAAACTCAATCAGCGTATCGGCTAGGAAACCACCGCCATTAAAACGTACATCAAGGATCAAAGCTTCAGCAGAGCGAAAACGCCCTAATGCTTCAGAACGTAAGTGCTGGAACGAGGCATTGCTCATGTCTGGCAAGTAAACATAGGCCACTTTGCCTTTGGTTTGCTTGGTTACATAGTTACGGCGTTCGATCTCCCAACGCTTCGCGACTAACACCGAAATCTGCTCGCGATCAGTCGGAGTAACTCTGACCTGCCATTCTTTGTTGTTAATGAGGTTATTGCTTTTAGTTAGGGTCAATTCAACTTGTTGTTCCGCTTTATGGTTTAAGGCTTTTGCTAGTTCAGGCAAGGTCGCTACAGGTTTACCATTGACCGCCACCAGCTTGTCACCGACACCTAGCGTAACATCACCAAGATCTGCAGGACCACCAGGTAAAATGCTGTCGATCACTAAGCCTTCACTTGGTACTTTCGTCGAACTGTTAGCACGTTGGCTAGTAAACACCAAACCAAGCTCTGCCGTTTCATCTTCAGTCACTGTTTGGTTAGGATCACCATAACCGCCGGTATGTGATGCATTCAGCTCACCATATAGTTCACTGATCAAAACGCCAAAATCTCTATCATTATTAATATGCGGTAAAAATTGTTGGTAAAACTGACTGTAGTAATGCCAATCTACTTTGCCCATATCCTGACGATAATAAAGCTGCTCAGTTTGTTTTAGCATCTGCTGATAAGCCGCTGCTTTGCGCGGCTCATGGCGATAATCAATCGGCAAATTAATCGGCAGGTAGGTTTGCTCTGCCGTCTCTAAATCAACTTTCACCACATCGGTTTCTAACTGTAAATACATCACCCCTTGTTGTGGACGTATCACACTCGCCATTGCAATCGGTAAATCATTGAACAGGAGTTCAGTTTGCTGTTTACGAATGTCGTACACAAAGCTACGTGTCAGTTCATCACCTTCTGGGGTCGACTTGCCATCCACGACGTAAAGCTGATCACCAGACAAAGCAAAATCGAGGATATTGCCTGAGAATGGAAACTCAAAGGCTTGGCGGTATTCAAGATTGCGCGCAGAAAAAGGATAAGACGGTATTTCATCTTCTTCTAGTACCACTTCATTCTTATAATCCGCTTTCGCCTGACCATTGGTAAAGACACCTTTAATCACATAGTTTGCATCTTCACCATCAGTACGTTTCAGGCCACCTTCCGTCGATAACCAACTGAGAATACGGCTATCATCACTCCACTTCGGCAGTGTGTTATAGAAGCCATTTTGCGACACATTCACCGCAGGCTTTTTACCTTCAGCGTCAACAACCAAAATATCATTGTTATAGGGCGATGGGTTTACGTGGACAGCAAGCTGACTCGAATCAGGCGACCATGAAAATTGTAAGCTGCCTCGCTCACTCACATTTTCAGGTGAAATAAGCTCTTTCCCCAATACCAGTTGATTACCTCCTTTCAAGGCGCTAATTAATTTAGCTGGTAAGGCTTTATTGGGATCGTAATCTTCAAGGTCAATCACATGGAGCGAACGTCCACCCACAACGAAAGCTAATTTAGCCCCGTCAGGTGAATATTGAGGTTGAGTAATATCTACCCCCTCCACTTGCAAGAAAGGGACTTCCTTAACCACTGGCGCCGAAGATAGCAATTCTTCATCTACCAAGGATTTTGTAACATACAGGCCCCAATTACCGTCTCTTAATGCCGCATAAAGTACCCCATAACCATCTGGGGTATAAACCATCTGTTTTTCGGCAGCAGCGGAATCCGTTAAGCGCACTACTTTGTCTTTTTCTGCGTCAACCGCAAAAATATCACCGTAACTCGCCAGCAAGACTTCATCAGAATCACTATCAGGATCTCTTTGCAAAGGCACAAATGCCGACGCCTCATTGGCTATAAAGTAGCGATCTTTACTTGGTGCAAAATGCGTAATATTTAACGCAATCTTTTGAGGCTCATGACTTCCTTCTGTCATGCGATATAACTCACCACGATAAGAAAAGGCAATATCACCATTTTCCGCAACAGTTAAGTCCCTGACCGGGTGTTTAGCAAACTGCGTAAGCTGCGAGGTTTCATTCGTCGCTAAGTTGTAATACCAAACATTAAAATCACCGCTCTGTTCACTCAAGTAATAGAAACCGTCACCCTTGTGATCCCAAATGGGGGATTGCGCAGCCACGCGATCTGGCGTTAATTGGCGATGTTGTTGGGTTTTAGCATCAAATAGCCAAATAGTCGGAACAGCAAACGAAGTTTGATGCTTACGGTAGCGTTGATCTTTGTGGGGCGTGTTATACAAGAGTTTGTCTTGCTGCTCATTCCACTGTGCATGGCGAGCAGGAATCGCAAGTACACTTTGCATGGCGCTATTGGCAAGGCTAACGGTATATAGCTGATTGCCCGGCGATCCAAATGACCATGGACTGGCTTGGCTATAGAAATCTTGATCTATCGGCGTTGAGCGCGTCGTAGAAAACAACACCTGCTGCCCATCAGGGGTGAAAGCTGTAGGTATATCGCTGCCCGAGCTATAAGTCAGACGCTGCATGGCAAGACTGTCTAGCGACAAGGTAAAAACATCATCATTACCAAAGGGATTAGCCGCAAAGGCTAAGGTTGAGTTATCCGATGACCAAGTCAACGCGTGAGGATAATAGTCACCACCAGTCAGGGCACGAGCGTCCCCTCCTTGGCTAGGCGCAATATAGATTTTACTTTGGTAAGTAAAAGCTATTTTACTGCCATCCGGTGATAGGGCTGTATTTTTAAGCCATAGAGGATCGTTATTGGCGTAAGAAAAAGAAGCAGAGCATGCGGCAACGAGTGCGCAGAGGTACTTGATCGAGGTAGTTGGCATAATACCTTTCCTTGATACTCATCCGTTTTGTGAATGGTAATGATTTTACTTATTATGAACAATGTACATAACTACCATTCATCTACATGACTTACAAGCAAAGAAACGCCCTTAGCCTCTCATCATTACAGTTAATTTTTTGAAACGCAGCCGCTGCAGTATAAAAAAACAAATGGATTATTCCTTTTATACTCAGTCTATTAGCTCTTATCTCCTTAGCTTGGAAGCCTTCTTTTCTAAACTCTCAGATCCAAAACGCATCAAGGTGCGTATTACTTACTCAAGCTAGTAAAAGCGTAACTGCTAGCAAAAGGCAATTTGAGAGGTAACTATGCTGAGATCGATTGTGCTTTTTCTAGCAATACTTTATCTACAAGGCTGTGCTAACAGCACCTTCTTCTCACCCTCTAAAAGCGCCACATTGAACCCAGAAGTTCGCTGGCTAACATCGCAATCAGGTAACGACATCGCATACCTATGGTTGCCGACCGAGCACCCAGTGCCACAGGGCGCTGTTATTCATTTCCACGGTAACAGCGGCCACATGGAAGAAACCCAAGAGAAAGTTGATTGGTTAACCCAACATGGCTACGACGTAATGGTATTTGATTACTCAGGTTTTGGTCATTCTTCAGGGGTTGTTAGCGACGAAGCCGCTTACTTAGATGCTATAACTGTGCTCAAATACATTGAACAGGTGAAAGCCTCGACCATCCAACCTGTCTACACAGTAGCAACCTCAACAGGGGGAAATATATTCCTTCGTGCATGGGCCGATCACCCCATTGCCATTGATGGCGTGATTATAGATTCATCCTTTACTAGCTATATCGACACCGCGGAACATGTGGTGGAGCAAGGTGCATTTGGCGAGTTATTCTCGTGGGTTGTACACCTGATCATGCGTGATGATTATGCCGCGAATCAAGTGGCCGAAAGTCTGCCTGTGGCGCCATCATTGGTACTGCATTGTGAACAAGACAGTGTCGTTCCTATCGAGTTTGGTGAGGGAATTTATGATCAGCTACAAGGGGAAAAAGAATTTTGGCGTTTAGCGGAGTGTAAACATGCTCGTGCATTAACCACTCAGCACCCTGAATATCAACAGCGTTTGCTGGGCTGGTTACAACAAACCGCACCGGCTCTATCACCAAACGGTGAAGAACCAAGTGCGGTGTTAGCAAACAATCAAACAATGCCATCACTGTAAGCGAGACAATAGCAATGACACTTTGTTAGCGGTTGATTACCGCATGTATTGACTGGACGCTATTTCGCTTTCAATTCTAGTAGTGTATGACCTAGGCCAATATCATCAGTGCGCGTTGCAACGTTGAAGCCCGCTTCTTCCACGAGTTCGAGGAAGTCTTCACTGCGGTAGAAACGGCTATTACCATTCGCTAAACATGTGAAGTAAAGCGACGTCGCATTCAAGCTAAATGAAGCGGCATCGTAACGCTGTGCGTCCCAGAAAAGCTCAAGGATATATACTGTTGCGTCTTCGTCCATCGCTTCACGTACGCGACGAAGAATACTTAAGATTTCCATTGGTGAGAAACAGTCAAGGAACTGGCTCATCCACCATACGTCAGCACCACTTGGCAACGCTTGGCTCTTATCTAACATGTTGGCAGGAAAACCATTAACACGATCAGCAAAGCCTTGCTCTTTCGCATTTTTCATGGCCATTTCGATCTGCTGTGGCAAATCAATGATGGTCACTTCAACGTCAGCATCATGGTTACAGCACTGAAGCGCCCACTTACCCGTATTACCACCAATATCAAACACACGTTTTGGCTTCGCCGCAAATACGCGTTCTAATAAGATAGGGAATGAGCGATCAGAATAGAAGTGATCAAAGTTAAACCAGCTTTCTTTCGCTTTTTCAGGCAGTTGTGATAGACCTTCATAAATGGTTGGCCAATCGCCTAACTCTTTAAGGCCTGCAGGTGTACCTTCAGTGATCGCTTCAGTTAAGTGCATCATTGCGGCATAACAAACATCTGCAGTGAAATCCATGTTCGCGCGCGTCATACCATCGTGCAGCAGGAAGTAGCCCAGTTTTGCTAATACATAGTTTGGTTTGTGCCATGTCACGATATGCGCACTCAACGCCATATCGAGCAAGACCTTCACACCGTATTCAGATACGCCAGTTTGTGCTGCGATTTGATCCGCGTTTAATCCTTCACTACCTGCTGAGTCTAGCGCTTCTAAAATACCAAGATCACGAAGAGTACGTGCGGTATGAAAAACGATAGGCGCAAAAGCCAATTTCTGAGCTTCCGTTTTTGCTTCTAAAGCAGTGAACGGGTCTTGTTGATATTGAGTCACAAAAAACCTAATTATTTATTTAGATGTGTAAGCGTAATTATAACAATCATTATTCATATCAATAACGCTTGATATACTCGCGTAAGTGATTAACGCGAGTATTAGTATTAATTATATAAAAGACAGTAAATAATCAATTATTGAGCGATCTTAGCTAGATTTTTCTTAATATCGACATCTAGATTGTTCACCCAACGATTATAATTACGGTGAATCTTACCATCTTCATACTTTAAATTTTCAGAGCTAACATAATGAATTGAGTATGTTTTTGCATTATACTCAATGTCAATAACTGCTTTGTGTGTGCGAACATTTATTTCGCCACGAATCGTACCAGGTTTGGTCTCTGCCATGATCCAACCACGATCAGTACCTGATTGCAAGATAACGCTTCGTACCTGTTCAGCTTGTACATTATATGAAACTGGCGCGTTATCAACATTAAGAACTGGGTGCATACGACTACAGCCCACAACGCCTGTTAGCATCGCAGCAATAATTATCCCTTTAATGATTTTCATGGGGCTCCTTAATTGGCTTAGGTGTAATAGAACATTGATTTATTAGCCTGCAATAATATATCCTGAGTGAAAAATCGCTAGTCATTTATTACTCATATTAATGCAATTTGTTTCTCAACAAAAAGTAAGCTATTGAAAATGAATAACATATCTTTCAACATAAATAAGCTGATGCCATTATCTGCTGGCTTAACGTCTAATGCGGACTGGCAGCATTGGGCAGAAAGTGATCATGAGTGGCTTACTCCCTCAGCGGCAGTGCCACATGATCTTATCCCGCCAATGGCGCGTCGACGCATGAGCAAGCTCAGTAAACTGGCCGTACAATCAGCAATTGCAATCAGCTTAGAACAACAAATTGATTATATTATCTTTTCCAGTCGCCACGGTGAGCTGACTCGCACAGTTCAACTTTTACAAGACATTCTTGCAGGTGAAGATGCTTCACCAACCGCATTCTCACAATCAGTGCATAATACCGCGGCTGGCTTGTATACCATTTTGACCAAACAAGCGATTCCCGTTTCATCCCTGAGTGCAGGAGAAAACACTTTTCCTTCTGCATTGATCGAGGCAAATAGCTATTTAGCGCAACATCCATCTCACCAAGTATTGGTGGTCGACTTTGATGAACCTGTACCCGAGGTTTATCGTCCCTTCACCAAGGAAACATTCCACGGTTATGCGCTTGCTATGCTGGTAACCCAAGGTGAAGATTATCAGCTAAGCTGGACACCTCGCCGTAGCGAACATCCTGGCTACCCGCTACCACATGCCTTAGATTTTATTGCTCATGTTAAACGTGCAAACACCCAATGGTCGGTGGAGTCTCAACGCAACCAATGGCATTGGGTAACTAAAGGTGGAGTCGTTAACTAAATGGCAGCTAGCTCAACCATGAAAACTGAAATTAACCGCTATTGGCGCATTTTTGCCACGGGTTTTTGCTTTTCACTGTTTGGTGTCGGCGCACTTGCGTTAACCTTCCTTGTTTTCCCTGTAATGACCTTGTCAGCGCGTAATCAGCAACAACGTGAGATGCGCGTTCAAGCCATTATTCAACGTACCTTTGCTTTTTTCTGTCGCACCATGAAGTTTACAGGTGCAATTGATTACGAATTTATTGGTGAAGATATTCTGCGCCAAGACCGCAATTGTTTAGTGGTTGCCAATCACCCTAGCTTGATTGACTACGTGTTAATCGCGTCGCGCATGCCACAATGCGATTGCTTAGTGAAAGCGGCACTATGGAATAACCCCTTTATTAAGGGCATAGTAAAAGCTGCTGGGTACATTCCTAACCGTGACCCAGACAACCTGATCAGTGACTGCTCGGAACGCCTTAAGGATGGCAATGTTTTATTAATATTCCCTGAAGGTACACGCACAACACCACAGCAGAAATCGAAGCTACAGCGAGGCGCAGCGCAGATTGCGATACGCACTCGAAGTGATATAAGATTAATCCATATTACCGTTTCCCCCTCCTTTCTGACCAAAGAAAGTAAGTGGTATAACGTACCGAAAAATAAACCTTTTTTTCGTGTTGAGGTAAAAGATAAAATACACACAACACGTTTTATTGATGATGCAGATTCTGTAACAACAGCTGCTCGTCATTTAAATAGCCACCTTGCGGAAGTCCTTTTTCCGCCTTCGGCACTATAAGACACCCATCGATTTCAAATATGACAAGTAGGTTCACATGGAACAATTACAGACAGAATTAAAAGCTTTAATCATTGAAGCACTAAACTTAGAAGATATCGCTGTCGACGACATTGAAACCGATGCACCACTATTTGGTGAAGGCCTTGGTTTAGACTCTATCGATGCGCTAGAGCTTGGCCTTGCGATCAAGAAAAAATACAACATAGTGATCGATGCCGATGACACGAAAACTCGTGAACACTTTGCCTCAGTAGCAAACCTAGCTAACTACATTGCAGCAAACAAAGCGTAATCCATTATGACAGACGTAAACCGTAACGAAGTATTTGAACAAGTGCGCGATGCGCTAGTTGAATTATTTGAAATTGATGCTGCTGACATCACGCCAGAAGCACAACTATATCAAGAGCTAGACCTAGACAGCATCGATGCTGTGGATCTTGTAGTGCACCTACAAAATCTAACTGGCAAAAAAATCAAACCTGAAGAGTTTAAGTCAGTACGCAGCGTAAATGACGTTGTAGATGCTGTGATTGAACTTCTGAAGGAAAGCTAATGCGCGCGCTGACTATTCTGTCAGCGATTGCTTTATTAGCTTATCCGCTAGCAGTTTACTATGGCCTAAGCCAATGGGGTCTTGGGGTTGTAGCTGGGCTGCTAGCGTTTTTATTTTTGCTGCGCATTATCGCTGGAAACCAAACTCGATTACGAGAGCTCAAATACGTTGCTTGGCTAAGCGGCGCCACAGGTATTGTCCTTACATTACTGGGAACCGTCTTTCAGCAAGAAGGTTGGTTTACGTTTTACCCAGTAGTGGTCAACACACTCATGTTTGGCTTGTTCAGTATGAGCCTGTGGCAAAAAGAGACCTTAGTTGAACGTTTAGCCCGCCTGCAAGAACCCAATTTACCCGCCAGTGGTGTGCGATACACGCGTAAGGTAACCAAAGTTTGGTGTGCGTTTTTTGTCATTAATGGCTCAATTGCACTCTATACCTGCTTCCAACCTTTAGCCGTATGGACGCTTTACAACGGCCTAATTAGCTATTTAGCCGCTGGTACTTTATTTATCGTTGAGTTCATCGTGCGTTTCTTTGTCCGAGAAGACGTCGAACCACATAACAACCAACAGCAAAACGACAAGAAAAATGGGTAGAAAGAGACAGCCATGACACAGACCATTTCCTATACCTCGCTGGCGAATGTCATGCTCGAAAAGCGTCCAGCCGATTCGCTGGTTGCTTTTCAAGATGATACTCAATGGCAGCAATTCCAACATGATGTGTGTGAGTTAGCGGCTTACCTTAATACTCAGCCCCAAGTGCGCTGGGCATTGTGCTTTGCAGATAGCTACTACTTCGCCGTTGCCTTTATGGCGTTGTCACACAGTGGCAAACACATCATTTTGCCGGGTAATCACCAACCAGCGGCTTTGGCAGAATTATCTGAACAATTTGAGATCTTACTGCACGATGACGAAGTGGCTGCAATTGCTAATACCCCCTCGCTGACACTGCCTTTTACCGCACAGGCTCGTACAACAGTATCGGAATATGATCTGGCAACATTGGCACTCGATACCCTTAAGCTAACACTGTTTACATCGGGTTCTAGTGGTACGCCAAAAGCCATCGAAAAATCATTATCTGGCATTGCGGCGGAGATTGATGTGCTAGAGTCAATTTGGGGCAAACAGTTACAAGCCTCAAAAATAACCAGTACGGTTTCCCACCAACATATTTACGGCTTACTGTTTCGCGTACTATGGCCACTTTGCAGCGGTCGAGCTTTTGCGCGTCATGATCTCATTTATCCGGAACAAGTGATGGCGCAGGCATCTTCTGATACCTGCTTGATCAGTAGTCCAGCGCTACTAAAACGCCTTGTTGATATGACAGCGACAGCTCCTTATCGCCAAATATTTTCATCTGGTGGGCCACTACCGCACACAGCAGCACAGCACAGCCAAGCGCTCTTCAATCACTTGCCTATTGAGGTCTTTGGCAGTACCGAAACCGGTGGTATTGGCTATCGTCAGCAACATGAAGCCACAACACCGTGGCAACTATTCCCTTGTCACCAAGTCATGTTAAATGCAGAGCAATGCCTGCGTTTACAGTCACCTTTCATAGACACTAAGGCTTGGTACCAGACCAGCGATCAATGCGAGCTCTTGCCGAATAACCAATTTCAGCTAAAAGGCCGTGCTGACCGTATTGTCAAAATCGAAGAGAAACGTATTTCTTTAGTCGATGTAGAGCAACGCCTTAGCCAACTCGCTTGGGTTGAAGAAGCCGCTGTTTTACCGCTTGATGAAGGTCACCGCTTAATTCTGGGTGCAGTTATTACACTCACACCAGAAGGGCAACAAGCACTGGTTGAAACAGGGAAAGGGAAGCTGTGGTTAGCAATCCGTCAACAACTACGCCAATGGCTAGAACCTGTTGGTATTCCACGTCGTTTCCGCGCTGTGGATGAAATCCCCTTGAATAGCCAAGGGAAACGCCAGTTCCAAGCGCTTGTCACGCTATTTTCAGACTAACCGTTAGCCAGGTGCATATTTCAACAAGTGGTTGTTGCTACCCGCTACACTCAATAAGCAACCACTTAATAAAGCAGTAATAAATAACAATGACAAAACGTAAGCCAACCATACTCGATCAAGCGATCACCGATAATCACGCAACATTAACCCTGCGTGTCGATGCGGATATTGTCGACTTTACCGGCCACTTTGCGCAGTTCCCTCTTCTTCCGGGCGTAAGTCAAATCGATTGGGCAACCTACTACGGTCAGCAGCTCTTACAAGCCGCCCCTCAATTCGGTGGAATGGAAGTGATTAAATTCCAAGAACCTATCACACCAGACATGGTGGTAACGCTGAAGCTGGAATGGGTTGCAGACAAGCAAAAACTCTACTTCAGTTACCTTTCTGATGCGGGTACGCATTCATCAGGTCGCATCAAGTTAGGGTACTAGAACATGACGATCTTCCACCCTTGCTTTCTTATTCCTTGCTATAACCATGGAAAAACCGTGGCTGCGGTTATCGATGCGTTAGCTGCATACGATTTTCCTGTCATCATCGTTGACGATGGCAGTAACCGCGAAACCCAAATACTATTGGCTGAGCAAGCAAAACGCGACCATGTCACCCTTGTTACACTTACCACCAATCAAGGGAAAGGCGGTGCGGTCATTGCAGGGATTGAAGAAGCGTTTCGTCAAAGCTTTACCCACACCATTCAGATTGACGCAGACGGTCAGCATGATCTTGATGCATTACCGAGCTTGATCGCGGAAGCCAAAGCCAATCCAACATCCTTGATTTCAGGGTGTCCGGTATACGATGAGTCTGTACCTAAATCTCGCTTGTATGGTCGTTATGCCACCCACGTTTGGGTGTGGATTGAAACGCTATCGATGAGCATTAAAGACAGCATGTGCGGCTTTCGTGCTTACCCTGTTGGTCAAACAATTAAGGTGCTCTCACGCAACAATATCGGCAAGCGAATGGATTTCGACATCGAGATCTTAGTGCGCATGTACTGGGATGACTGCGACATCCGCTTTATCGATACCAAAGTGGTTTACCCTGAAGATGGGTTATCACATTTTGATGCCTTATGGGACAACGTCAAAATCAGCGCAATGCACACACGTTTATTCTTTGGCATGCTGCCACGTATCCCGCGATTATTAAAACGTCGTCAACAGCAGAAAGCCTTGTCCGATAACCAAAAGAGCAGCGCCAATACCCACTGGTCTAAGCAAAAAGAGCGCGGCACCGTAATTGGCATAAAAGTGCTAATGTGGGTGTACTCGCTATTTGGCCGCCGTGTGTTTGCAGCTCTGCTCAAGTTAGTGATTGGTTACTACTACCTCACTGGCGCGAATGCCCGTAAAGAGTCTGAGCACTTCTTAGCGCAAGTGACACAATATGCTGCCGATAAAAACCTGCCGCTACCCAGCCCGCTCAACAGTTATCAGCATCTACTGTCGTTTGGTCACACCATGCTAGACAAGCTGGCTGGCTGGCGCGGTGATTTGAGCACTCAAAACATAACCCTGCACGGCAGTGAACACCTTGCGGAACTGACTGAAAGCAAACAAGGTATTGTCATTTTAGGTTCGCACTTGGGCAACCTTGAGTTATGCCGCGCCCTAAGCCGTGACTATAAAAGCATTAAGATTAATGCGTTAGTGTTTACTGAACACGCAGAACGCTTTAATTCAGTAATGAAAGCCGTTAACCCAGATTCAGAACTGAACCTAATTCAAGTCAGTTCTATGGGCCCCGATACCGCCATCTTATTACAACAAAAAATCGAGCAAGGCGAATGGGTGGTGATTGTGGGTGATCGCACCTCGACCACCAAGGAACAGCGCTCAGTATGGGCTGACTTCTTAGGTAAGCCCGCACCATTCCCACAGGGGCCATTCATGCTCGCAAGTGTGTTAAAAGCCCCTGTCTATCTCCTGTTTGGCTTACGTGACGAACAACAAGTAACACCCCATTTCGACGTGTATTTTGAACTATTTACTAAACAGCTGACGCTGCCACGAAAAAACCGTACCGAAGCATTACAAGGTGCCGTTACTCGCTATGCCGAGCGACTAGAGCACTACACAATGAAAGCACCGCTTCAATGGTACAACTTTTTCAATTTCTGGCAGTTAAGTAATAAAAAAGACTAAATTTTATGAAAAAGACAATAACTTTTGGCGCAGAGCGTTTAACGATTGAAGACGTCGTTGCGATCTCTAATGGCGCAAACGCGGAACTGAATAACTCTGCCGCTTTTAATGACAAGATTGACCGTGGCGTCGCATTCCTTGAACGCTTACTCAAAGAAGAAGGCGTAATTTATGGTGTAACAACAGGTTACGGCGACTCCTGTACCGTTGCGATCCCTACCGATTTAGTTGATGAGTTACCGCTACACTTAACGCGTTTTCACGGCTGTGGTTTAGGTGAAGACTTAGACCCACAACAAGCACGTGCCGTATTAGCCACTCGCCTATGTTCATTAGCGCAAGGGGTTTCAGGTGTTAGCCATGATCTGCTGAATCAAATCGTTACTTTGATTAACAAAGACATCGCACCACGTATTCCACAAGAAGGCTCTGTTGGCGCAAGTGGCGATTTAACGCCATTGTCTTATCTTGCCGCAGCACTTATCGGCGAACGTGAGGTGTTATACAAAGGTGAAATCCGCCCAACGGCTGAAGTATTCAAAGAATTAGGTATCGACCCTATCAAGTTAAAACCCAAAGAAGGTTTGGCCTTGATGAACGGCACCTCAGTAATGACAGCGTTAGCATGTATTGCTTACAAACGCGCAGAATACCTAGCGCAGTTATCAACACGTATTACCGCAATGGTATCAGTTGGCATGCACGGCAATGACTTTCACTTTGATGAAGCCTTATTTGCTGTAAAACCTCACCCAGGTCAGCAGCAAATCGCCTCATGGCTGCGTTCTGATCTTCAGTCTGAACGCCCACCACGTAACAGTGACCGTCTACAGGACCGTTATTCTCTACGTTGTGCACCGCACGTTATTGGCGTACTGCAAGACAGCCTACCTTGGTTGCGCCAGATGATCGAAAACGAACTTAACAGTGCGAACGATAACCCAATCATTGACGGTGACAATGAGCGCGTCCTACACGGTGGGCACTTCTACGGGGGCCACATTGCAATGGCAATGGATACCCTAAAAACAGCCGTTGCTAACCTTGCCGACCTGCTTGACCGCCAAATGGCACAGCTAATGGATTACAAATTTAACAATGGCTTACCGTTTAACTTAACGGGTGCTGAAGGCGAGCGTAAACCCATTAATCACGGCTTTAAAGCGGTGCAAATTGGTATTTCTGCTTGGACGGCAGAGGCATTGAAACACACCATGCCTGCAAGTGTGTTCTCGCGTTCTACCGAGTGTCACAACCAAGATAAAGTCAGCATGGGGACAATTGCCTCTCGTGACTGTCTACGCGTACTTCAACTGACTGAGCAAGTTGCAGCCGCATCATTATTGGCAGCAACGCAAGCATTAGAATTGCGTAAAAAGCACAATGAATTAGATGACAATCACTTCAGCCCAGCGCTAAAAGCGATGACAACAGCCGTGCTGAGCGACTTCGAGCCTGTGATTGAAGATCGCCCATTAGAAGGTGATTTACGTAAATTTATTACGATGATCCAGCAACAACACTGGTCGCTGTATTAATTAAAAGGACGCTGTCGATGACCAAAATTGCACAGCCCTTGACTGCTGAGGTGACGATTGTCACCTCCTTTCAAGATGCAGATCCAATGGGCGTAATTTACCACGGTAATTACTTCCGTTATTTTGAAGAAGCGCGCCATGCGCTGATGGAAAAAATAGGCTATAGCTACCGCGAGATGCAGGCTTCGGGCTATGTCTGGCCGATCATCGATACCCGTGTCAAATACGTAAAACCTTTACCTTTTAATCATGCGATTCGCGTTACCGCGACCATGACGGAATGGGAAAACCGCTTACGGGTCGATTACGTTATTTTCGACCTTGATAGCGGCAAGCGTTTAACCAAGGCACATACAATGCAAGTGGCGGTGCACATCGATAATGGCGAGATGTGTTATGTCTCGCCAACGGTGTTTACCGACAAAGTAGAGGCTTACCATGCAGGTAAAACTGAGTAAGAAAACAAGACAGTTCAGTAAGCGTAAGCTTGCTCCGCTCTATCTTTGGGGCTTGGTAGCTTCGGTTCCCCTTACTGCCAATGTGCAAGCGGCTGATACACAAGCAGCCAATGCACAAACAACTGATGTACAGGCAGTAAATACACAGGTAGCTAAGACGCAGGCAATTTTACTGGCGAAACTGCAGCAACAATTAGCTGAACATAGCTTGGTGCGTGGTAATTTTACCCAAACTCGCACCATGGAAATGTTCAGCCAACCGTTGGTTTCTCAAGGGCAGTTTTTGCTTACCCAGCAGCAAGGTTTATTGTGGCAACAGACCGCACCATTTCCAGTAAAGCTCACGCTTACCGCGGACAAACTTAGCCAACAGTTTGGTGATCAACCCGCGCAGGTTATGTCGGCCAGTGATAACCCTATGGTGTTTTACTTCAGCCATGTTTTTTTATCACTGTTCAAAGGCGATACTAGCCAATTAATGGAGCAGTTTGACCTCACCTTGAGTGAACAAGATAACGAATGGCAATTGGTATTAGTGCCAACATCTGCTCCGCTCAACGCGGTCTTTCGCAATATCACGATTCGTGGCGATCAACACATCAATCAACTTCGTCTTAATGAAGTGCGCGGTGATAACACCCAGATCGATTTTTCTCATCAACGTACAACGCCGGCGGCATTAAGTGCAGAAGAACAACGTGCTTTCCAACTCTAAACTGGCACTCGCTTGGTTGTGTGTCATGCTGTTACTGGCTGTTGCATTAGGGCAACAGCTTTTTTTCCAGCGTAGCAACCCTATCGAGACCAACATACTGGCGTTATTACCCGAAAACCGCCAAGATCCCGTAGCGCAACAGGCTTTTGATCACGTTGCGAAAAGTATGAGTAACAAGGTTATCTTCTTACTGGGCAGTGATGATGCGGACAACATGCTAGCTGCAGCAGATGCGTTTGACAGCGCATTACACACTTCGCCGTTATTTAGCAAAATCACAGCTAAGGTACCCGTTGATACTCAGCAAGCATGGGGGGAGTTATATTTCCCCAAACGCTTTCAACTGCTCACCGCAGACCAAAAAGCACGGTTAACGCTGCACCCAGAGCAACAGACACAATACGTCATTCAATCACTCTATAACCCATTTTCAGGTGTCACTGGCCAAGAGCTAGCCAGTGATCCTTTTTTGCTATTTCGAGATTACCTAAGCCAACTTACCAAACAGACGGGGAACTTCTCGTTAAACAAGGGCTACCTCACAACCCAATATCAAGGTAAGCAGTTTGTACTGATCAGTGCCGATTTAGCCGATTCGCCCTACAGCTATCAGCTACAACAACAATTGCCTGCGCTGTTAAATATTGAGCAAGGCATACGCGACACCTACAAGGTTGAGTTACTGCATACGGGGGTCGTGTTCTACGCAGAACACGGTACAGAAAGTGCAAAAAGTGAAATCAGCACCATAGGGGTTGGCTCGCTGGTCGGGGTGATTTTATTGCTGTTGCTGGTGTATCGCAGTCCATTACCTCTTGCATTAGCGCTATTGTCCATAGGCTGTGGCTTACTAGCCGCGTTCGTCGGCACCGTGGCTATTTTTGGTAAGGTGCACCTATTCAGCCTTGTCTTTGGCGCTAGCTTAATCGGCGTTTCCATCGATTATGCCTTTCACTTTTTAACCGATCGCCTAGCAGCAGGTAATAGCTGGCATGCCAATAAAGGCTTAAAACAGATTTTTACTGCCATTACACTAGGGCTTATCACCAGCCTAATTGGTTACCTTGGCATGTTGATTGCGCCCTTCCCAGGGTTACAACAACTCTCACTTTTCTCAGCCATTGGCCTTGTTGCCGCCTATGCGACTGTCGTATGTTGGTACCCAGTTTTAGCGGCTAAACCGAGCCAATCCCGACCGTTACCGTTAACCCGTGCCATGCACGCTTGGTTGGCCCTGTGGCAACAACCACTATTTAGGAAAGGACTGCCCACACTTTTGCTCAGCCTCGCTCTGGTTGGCCTCTATCATGTTGAATACAACGATGACATTCGCCAGTTACAAGCACTGCCACAAGAGTTAAAGCAGCAAGAAGACACCATAAAAGCCATCACAGGACTCAGTAGCAGCCAGCAAATGTTGGTTGTGACAGCAAATAATCAGCAGCAGCTATTACAAAACCTAGAGTCGGTATCTAATACGCTCACCCAGTTCCAACACCAAGGGGTGTTAAAAGGGTTTCAGAGTATTAGCCAATATCTACCATCGGAAAAGACCCAACGGCAAAACCATGAGCTGATTCAGCACCTTTATCAACAGCAGGGAGCAGTCTTGGCGCAATCACTGCCAACAGCAGGACAAGCTAAACTTGAGCATGATTTTAGCCCATTAACCATAGCGCAGTTTATCGACTCACCCGTGTCTGAGCCACTCCGTTTCTTATGGCTAGGTAAATTGGCGAATCAACAACACGCCGCTATTATCATGCTGAGTGACGTGGCCGACATTGCCCCAATTATCGATTTCGCTGAGCAGTCAGCTACTGTTAGCTACCTTAATAAAGCTGATGAAGTCTCTGCACTGTTTGGTGAATACCGCGTACGCGTGACTGAATTGCTGATCGCTGCCAGCTTAGTGATCATGGCTGTACTATGGTGGCGCTACGATTTCACGCGTGCCGTGCGACTAATGCTACCGCCCGTAATCGCAGGAATAGTGGGAATTGGCGTAACAAGCTTAACAGGTGTACCACTTAACTTGTTTAACTTACTGGCATTGATTCTAATTTTAGGGATAGGTATCGACTACACCTTGTTCTTTGCTGAGCAGCACCAAGCAGATACCACCTTACTGTCGATAACCCTATCCGCTATGACGACCTTGCTCTCATTTGGTTTATTAGCCTTAAGCCAAACTCAAGCGATCCACAGCTTTGGCATCACAGTGCTTACGGGTATCATGGTGGCGTGGTTACTCGCGCCATTATCGATGTCACCTGCGAATACATCCTCTTCAACCAAGGAGCACAACGCATGATTTTATCTAGGACTATCAAGCCTTTTTCGTCTGCGCTTTGCGCTGCTCTGCTCCTAAGTGCGCTATCAGGCTGTAGTTCACAGCCTCAGCAACAACAAACAAACTTAATTGAAATTGCCCCCAATGTGTCGGTCACCATTCCAACGCCTGAAGATCTGGGTTACCGCTTAACCGCGAGCCAGCTCATCGGTGCACAGTGGGGTGCCCCTGCAGAACAAAAGCAACAGCAGCAGCTACCAGTTCAACTTGAAGTCGACCCAAATAAAGTCGCACTTGCGGGGTTTTCATCATGGGGGGCGCGTATTCTAACGCTGTCATACCAAAACCAAATGATTGAAGCGAGTGTGCTAACAGGACTTGAAACGGCGTTGCCAAAACCTGAGCAAGTCTTGTTTAATCTGATGATCACGTTATGGCCTGTTGAGAGCTGGCAACCGCATTTAGCACAAATCGGCTGGCGACTCACCGAGTCTAAGCAACAACGCCAACTGTTTGATGCTAAAGGCGAGCTTGTCGCAGACATTCATTATTCAACCAGCTCGATAGCTGGCGTTAAAACGAGTGCTTATTTAGATGGCCTCATCACTTTCAACAATCGTCAATTGGGTTATACCATCACCATCAAAACCCTGAACCATACTCAACAAGCGCTTTGACCCGCAGCTTGCGAGAAGAGTAATAAAGACCTTGCCTAATCGCTCGGTATAATGAACAACAACAGCACGGTGCAACACGATGAATCAAACAGAGTCAGCCCCAGCAGCCACACCACTATACATTCATAGTTGTGGTTTTCACTCTGCGCTAGGCTTAGACCATCACGAGATCCATACTCGACTTGCTCAAGGGCACAGTCCAGATATGCAAGTTTGTGACAATATGCTGAACGATGGCACATCAACCGTGATAGGCAAAGTGAGCGCTGACTTAGCGGCTCTACCTATCGCATTAAAAGCATTCGACACTCACAATAATCGATTAGCACAATCTGCCTTAATCCAAATTGCACCCAGCGTTGCACAAGCCGTTGCCCAGTATGGACGCGATCGTATTGCAGTGATCGTTGGCAGTAGTACATCAGGCATTGCTGACGGTGAAACCGCGTTAAAAGCCCAAGCGAGTGATGGCGAATTCCCATCAGAATTTCACTACCACCAGCAAGAACTGGGTAACTTAAGTGAATTCATCGCAGACTATTTTCAGCTACAAGGCCCTACGTATACGGTATCAACGGCTTGCTCATCCAGCGGTCGCGTCTTCCTATCGGCGCAACGTTTATTACAATCAGGCCTAGCTGATGCCGTCATTGTGGGCGGTGCCGATTCACTGTGTAAGCTGACCCTAAATGGTTTTCATGGATTGGAAGCGTTATCAGACGAGCGCTGCAACCCTTTTAGTGCTAACCGCAAAGGGATCAATATTGGTGAAGCTGCCGCCTTTATGTTACTTAGCCAAGATAAACCCTCTGCGAATGCTGAAGACTTTGATACAAGTTCTGATACCAGCTCGGATAAAAGAACAGATAACAACCAGCCAGCCATTGCACTATTAGGTGCGGGGGACAGCTCAGATGCGCACCATATTTCAGCCCCCCATCCCGAGGGGAATGGTGCTGAAGAAGCCATGCGAAAAGCATTAACCAACGCCCAATTAGCGCCAACTGATATTGGTTATATTAATGCTCATGGCACAGCAACACCGCTGAATGATGAAATGGAAGCCAAGGCGATCCACCGTATTTTCGGTGACAAAGTGCCCGTCAGTTCAACCAAACCACTCACTGGCCATACTCTTGGCGCGGCAAGTGCCGTAGAAGCTGCAATATGCTGGCACGTTTTACGGTATAATCTTTCAATACCTCAGCAAATTAACGATGGTGAACGCGCAGACAGCTTGGCACCAATTCAACTTGCTGAACAACATATCGCACTCAACAATAAAGCCATTTTGAGCAATTCTTTTGCCTTTGGTGGCAACAATATCAGCCTTATTTTTGGATATGTGTATGACTAAAACTCCCCACTTACATCAATTATTGCCCCACGGTAGCCCTATGGTGCTAATTGATGACATGATCGATGTTGGCGATGAGCATATCCATTGCCAAGTCACCATCAGTGAAAACAACCTTTTTTTCGATCAGCAGACACGTAGCATTCCAGGCTATGTCGGTATCGAATTTATGGCACAAACCGTAGCGGGTTGGTCGGGGTATCAAGCTTGGCGTAACAACCAAAGCGCACCGATCGGCTTTTTACTGGGTAGCCGACGCTATGACAGCGATTACGCGCAATTTGAAGAAAATAACGTCTTCGATATTTTTGCTGAAAAAGTGATGGAAAATAATGGTATGGCAGCCTTCAGCTGTCGCATCGAGCACCAAGGCACTGTCATAGCAAAGAGCCAGCTCAATGCGTTCGTACCCACAGAACAACAACTAGATCAAATGCAAAATAGGAACCATTAATGACCCGACATGTTTTAGTCACAGGCGCAAGTAAAGGCATTGGCCGCGCTGTTGCGACTCAGCTAGCAAAAGACGGCTTCACCCTTGTCGTGCACTACATGAGCGATAAAGCCGGTGCTGAAGCTACCCTTGCCGACATCACGACTGCAGGTGGTGCGGGTCGTATACTTCAATTTGATATTAGTAACCGTCAACAATGTCGCGACGTATTAGAAGCCGATATTGCCGAGCATGGTGCGTACTACGGCGTGGTGAGTAACGCAGGTATTACCCGCGATACCGCTTTTCCTGCGATGACAGAAGAAGAGTGGGATGGTGTTATTCACACGAACCTAGACAGTTTTTATAACGTCTTACACCCATGTGTTATGCCTATGGTCCAAAAGCGTAAAGGTGGCCGTATCGTTACCCTTGCATCTGTATCTGGCATTATGGGTAACCGTGGTCAAACCAACTATAGTGCAGCTAAAGCAGGCGTGATCGGTGCGACTAAGTCACTGGCGTTAGAGCTCGCAAAACGTAAAATCACAGTTAACTGTGTAGCACCCGGTTTAATTGATACGGGCATGGTTGATGAGCACGTCAAAGAACACGCTTTACCCCAAGTTCCGCTTCGTCGTATGGGTGAACCTGAAGAAGTTGCTGGTCTCGTCAGCTACCTAATGTCTGACATTGCAGGCTATGTCACTCGCCAAGTGATTTCAGTCAACGGAGGCCTAGTATGAGCCGCCGCGTTGTTGTAACAGGCATGTCAGGTGTTACTGCTTTTGGTAACGACTGGCAAGCAATCGAACCGAAATTACGCGCTTGTGAAAACGCTACTCAGTACATGCCAAGCTATGAACAGTACGACGGTTTAAACACTAAGCTAGCCGCACCTATTGATGACTTTACGCTGCCAAAACACTATGGCCGTAAACAAGTTCGTGGGATGGGGCGTGTATCTAAACTGTCTACCGTGGCAACTGAAAACGCACTGATCCAAAGCGGCTTGATTGGTAGCGACATACTGACAAACGGTGAGACCGGTATTGCTTACGGCTCTTCAACAGGCAGTACGCCAGCCATTGGGGCTTTTGGTGTGATGCTAAATGAGAAATCAACCAAAGCCATTACTGCCACTACCTATGTTCAAATGATGCCACACACCACTGCGGTGAACGTGGGCTTATTCTTTGGTTTACGTGGCCGTGTTATTCCTACCAGTAGTGCATGTACATCTGGTAGCCAAGCAATTGGCTATGCCTATGAAGCAATCAAACACGGTTACCAAACGGTAATGGTAGCAGGTGGTGCAGAAGAACTTTGCCCAACAGAATCAGCTGTTTTCGATACCTTATTCGCGACGAGCCTTAAAAACGACTCACCGAAGAAAACACCTAGCCCATACGATACAGATCGCGATGGCCTCGTTATTGGTGAAGGTGCAGGTACGCTGGTATTAGAAGAATACGAACATGCCGTTGCCCGCGGCGCAACCATTTATGCTGAGCTAGTTGGCTTTGCCAGCAACTGTGATGCAGCCCATGTTACTCAGCCGAAAAAAGAAACCATGCAGCTTTGTATGGAAATGGCGCTAAAAGATGCCAACCTATCACCCGATGTGATCGGTTACGTCTCTGCCCACGGTACAGCAACCGAGAAAGGTGACATTGCCGAAAGTAATGCCACCGCCAATATCTTTGGTGATAAAGCGCCAATTAGCTCACTGAAAAGTTACTTTGGCCATACCTTAGGGGCATGTGGCGCGATTGAAGCTTGGCTAAGCCTTGAGATGATGAACAGCGGCTGGTTCAGCCCAACATTGAACCTCAATAACCTTGATGAGCAATGTGGCAAGCTCGACTACATCACAGGCGAAGGCCGTGAAATTGATTGTGAGTACCTAATGAGCAATAACTTTGCTTTTGGTGGCATCAATACCTCACTGATCTTTAAACGCTGGGATCGGTAAGCGCTGTGAGCTTTAAGCATTGGAGTCGTTAATTTGATTCTTCCGATGAGTCAATAAAGCCATCGCCATAAGCACAATAAAAAACACACTGCCCAGGTAGTGTGTTTTTTTATCCGCGAATAATGACCTAACAACTTCAACTTAATAACTATGCTTTTTTACGGCGCGATAAACCAAGCCCAGCTAAACCTAACATCACTAAACCTATGGATGCTGGCTCTGGGATTACGGTATCAGGTAAATCAATCAATACCATGTGCTGAGGGTTAGCAGCACTGTAATATTTACCGCTAAACAATTCTTCTTGCTTATCGTTATATAGATATACATCAAAAACATCACGTGATGAACAACAGCCAGTTCGACCAAAAATGCTTAATGAGTCCAACTCACTCGGGCTACCAAGGACAATTTTTAGGAACTCAGATGGACCTTTACCATCAGAGTGATACATAAATGGATAATCCAGCGGACCTGCACCATCAATCGCTTTATCTGGCGAGCTCGCAGCCGACCAATTGCCACTACCCGTCGCCATTGCCCCCGCAGAGCTGAGCGCTAAGTCATTCCCCGTACCGGTTTCAGTCGCGGCAACCTCAGACACTTGGATCCATAAATCCAGCGAGTTTTTTATCACGATTTCAGAAACGCCCATCAGCCCAGCATGCGCATTCAAACTTAACGTAGTCAGTGAAGCAATAACTAATCCTTTGATGCCATTCATGTGATATTCCTTGAAAGTTATTCTAACTATTCAAGTAGATAGCAAATCAAGTGCCAATTTTTTAACCCCTATATTATCAGTACCTTATACGCATCAAATTGATTAGGTACTCGCAGCTTGTAAAGAATGCTGACACCCAAGACTAGAGGCTTCATACCTCAGCCTTAACGCTGTTCAAAGCAGTCCACCAAGTAATCAATAAGAACCCGCAAGCGTTTGGGGATCAGCTGACGTTGAGGATAAACAAAACTGACAGGTACAGCGGGCAATTGCCAATCAGGTAATATCTGTACTAAACGCCCCTCTTTTAAGTGCTGACGGCAAATAAACTCAGGTAGCATCGCAACACCTAACCCATCGACTACCGCCATTAGCGCCGATGTGATGGTGTTTACACGTAGCCGATAAGGCAAATTAACAATTTCTTGTTGCTCATCTTGTGTTAACTCCCAATACGGCAGCTTCACGACACTTGAGACTTTCACTTGGTGATGAGGGGAAACGAGATCACTCGGGTGCTCTATATTGCCATACTGCGCAAGGTATTCAGGGCTGGCGACAATGATTCTGTTCGACTGAAGGAAAGGTCGAGCCACCATACTGGAGTCATTCACCGCCCCAACTTGGGCGTACAAGTCGATTCCTTCGGCAATTAAATCGACATCACGATTGGTCAATTCAAGATGAATGGTGACATTTGGGTACTCCTTCAAAAATGCATTGATGTATTTCCCCATCACTTTTTGACCCAATTCAACAGGCATTGCAATGTTTAACCGCCCACGTATTAAATCTTGGCTTGCGGTTACTTCAAGTTCAGCTTGCGACATGATCTCTAACATTTGGATGCACGATTGATAAAAACGCTCACCTTCTTGCGTTAATGTCAGCTGACGGGTTGAACGTGTGATCAATCGCACACCTAAATGCTTTTCTAGCTCAGCGACTTTACGACTCACTGTCGACTTAGTCATATCAAGCGCTTCCGCAGCCTGTGTAAAACTCCCACATTCAACAACTTGTGCAAACATAGCGGCACTATTGAGATCCATCACTCACCCTATTAATTAAATTTCTGCAACAGTGTTTCCCTTTTCTCCTATCTAATCAACCAATCTTTCTCATTTACACTTGGTTACAAATAAACAGCCAGACAAAACGTGAGAAGAACACCCAATGACACTAACTAAAAAAAATAAAGCCCCACTTATCGCCACTGTCATTATGCTTACGCTCGGCGTCGCCGGTGGTAGCTATTGGTATGGCTATGGCCGTCATTTTGAATCTACCGACAATGCTTATTTGCAAGGTGAAATCACCACTATTAGTCCAAAAGTATCTGGTTATATCACCCAGTCTTTCGTGACCGATAACCAAGTGGTTAAAGCCGGTGATTTAATTGCAACCATAGACGATCGCGATTATCAAGTTGCTGCCGATCAAGCAGAAGCCAACCTTGCCGTTAGCCAAGCAGCCATCACAAATCTAAAAGCCCAGCGCGAGCTGCAACAAACCTTAATCCGCCAATCCAGCAGCAAGATAGAATCGGCACAAGCTGAATACGAACGTGCCCAGCAACAAGTAACCCGCACCCGTAGCCTGCTAAAACGTAACTACTCATCGCAAGATGAACTCGACGACATGCAATCACATTTAAAAGTTACTCGTGCACAACTGTCTGAAGCACAAGCAAACCATCAGGCGGCACAAGATCAACGTGGCGTTATCGATAGCCAAATTGCCCAAGCAACCGCAGCATTATCAGAAGCGGAAGCCCAACTAGAACAAGCCCAACTCAATATCAGCTACACCCATATCTTTGCCCCAGTTGATGGCATCGTTGGCAAACGCAGTGTCCGTGTTGGCTTACTCGTACAACCGGGCATGCCACTATTGAGCCTAGTACCCACAGAACAGGTATGGGTTGAAGCCAACTTCAAAGAAACACAACTCAGCAAAATGCATCAAGGGCAGAAAGTGGATATTGCGTTAGATGCATACCCAGACCAACATTTTGAAGGTGTCATTGACAGTTTCTCTCCCGCTACAGGCGCTAAGTTTGCGCTGTTACCACCAGAAAATGCGACAGGTAACTTTACGAAAATCGTACAACGCGTACCGGTTAAAATCGTGATCCCACAACCTGAAAAATTAACCCGTACGTTAATTCCAGGTTTATCTGTTGTCGCTACTGTTGATACCCGAGGCTAAGCCATGAGTACGGTCACCGAAGCGGTATCCGCACCAATACCGACAAGCAGTGAAGTGCCACGTCGTCATTGGATCGCCTTAATTGGTGGTCTACTGGGGGCATTTATGGCGATCTTAGATATTCAGATCACCAACTCATCACTGAAAGATATTCAAGGTGCTCTGTCTGCAACTCTTGATGAAAGTTCGTGGATTTCGACCTCTTACCTTGTCGCCGAGATGATTGCAATCCCATTGAGTGGCTGGCTGTCTATGGCACTAGGGAAACGCCGTTACATAACTTGGACCACGGTAATTTTTACCCTGTCGTCGCTGTTGTGCTCGATTTCATGGAACATGAGTTCAATGATAATCTTTCGCGCCCTGCAAGGGTTTAGTGGTGGGGCATTAATTCCATTAGCTTTTTCATTGGTAGTGCAACTACTACCTATTCAAAAGCGCGCAATTGGTATGGCGATGTTTGGTGTCACCGCCACCTTTGCCCCTTCGATTGGCCCAACATTAGGGGGCTGGCTCACTGAAAACTTTTCGTGGCATTACATCTTCTACCTCAATATTCCGCCTGCGATTTTGATGATCTTTATGGTGCGCTATGGCCTTGATGATGAACCACTCGACTTAGGTCGTTTGCTGAAAGCGGACTGGCTTGGCATCATCACTATGGCACTGGGACTTGGCTGTTTGGAAGTAGTGCTAGAAGAGGGAAATCGCGAAGAATGGTTTAGCTCGCCATTCATTATTACCTTGGCGATCATCTCTGGGGTGAGTTTAGTGTATTTTGTGATCAACGAACTCCAACACAAAAAGCCACTGGTAAATTTACGCTTACTCTCTAATCGCCACTTTGCGATGTCGTGTGTTGCCTATTTAATTTTAGGGATGGCGTTACTTGGATCGATCTATGTCTTGCCGCTCTACTTAACACAAATACAGCGTTACAACGCAATGGAAATTGGCAGCGTCTTAATGTGGATGGGCTTCCCACAACTACTGATTTTCCCGTTAGTGCCTAAACTGACTGCCATTATTAAGCCTAAGTATTTAGTAACATTTGGGTTTGTCATGTTCGGCCTAAGTTGCTTTGTAAATACACACATGACAGTGGACTATGGCGGCCAGCAACTGATCTTCTCTATGCTATTACGTGCGATTGGTAGCCCATTTATTATGGTGCCATTATCACTGGTTGCGATGCAGGGGATCAGCAAAGAACAAACACCGGATGCGTCAACGCTCACCAATGTAATGCGTAATTTAGGTGGGGCATTCAGTATCGCGATTATTGCAACCTTGCTAGATAACAAAACACGTGAGCATTTAGCACATATCAAAACCAGCTTACCTGCAGTAAGTACCGACGCATGGTATCAATTACAGCAACAAGCGAGTGCATTTATGCACGCAGGCAGTGACAGCGCAACAGCAATGCTACAAGCCCAAGCGTCATTAACGGCTACCATGCAGCGAGATGCGGCCATCATGGCTTACAACGATGTATTCTTGATGATGACAGCCTTTCTCGCATTAGCTGCGGTGCTCATGTTCAGCAGCAAGAGTTAGGATTAATCAATAAAACTAACAGCGGCTTTAATATGGCAAACATCATAAACTGCCAGTATTAAGCCGCGTTACCACTTTCTCCCAAGCATCAGAAACCAAACCCTCACGATAGTCATCGCTGTTCAGAAACAAGCCGCAGCCTCTGGTTACAGCTCGCCTAGGCAAGATTTATGTATTTTCACAACGACTTTCTTTATGAGGCCAGCGCTATCAATCAAGCATCCCGGTTTATGAGGTTCTTCTGGCAAAAACACCGCAAATGCCCCAGCAGATAAACAAACCGTCATCTCATTTTCCATTGAAGAAACTAAATAATAGTCGTCTTGCGCATCATACGCTTTTGCCACAGGATGCTCATTCGGCAAAGCATAATCAATGCGCTCTTGACCAGAAACTAAAAACTGAAAATCGATATATTCCTGATGTACCTCGGCTTGCTTCAAGCTGGCACAGCTGGTTTCAAAAGCCATAACATTTGCAAAGATACGATCACCATCTATGTCGTGACGACCCGTCGCTAATTGGTGTAAATCTTGTTCTCGTAAAAAAGCGAGACTGTCTTGAAATGCTTTCGGTAAAAAAGCATACGTTTCTGGATGATGGATATTGCCTAAAATCATAATATAGCCTCAAAAAAAGGTTTAAGTGAGCCTTCACTTAAACCTTTAGGGGAGAACTTCCTCGTATAGTGCTTCGCGATATACCAAGAAGATCGGGGGAATTAATACTTACTTCTGATGTTGCAGTGTAAATTCTTTGATGTCATCTTCACTTTTACCTTTGAACAATGGCGCTGTTATGTAACCCACAGCAACCACTACCAAAGTACCAATCACACCGTAAAAGAAGAAATTAAGATCTGTCGCAGAGCGCACCCACAGCACAGCGGCGACACTAGCAATGACACCGACCAAAGCACTATTTGCATTCGCGCGTTTAACAAACACACCCAGCATAAATAAGCCAGTCATAGGGCCACCCATCAGGCCGATTAAACTATTAAAAGCATCCCATAGTTCACTTTCGTTAGACATAATCAAATAAGTGGAAGCAATCACGCCAAATACACCTGCAGAGACAGTCACAGCACGTGCGACAAACAAGGTTTTTTGTGGTGAGTGTTCTTTGCCTAAACGGTGATAAATATCAGAGGTAAAACACGCAGAAATGCTGTTCAAGCTACTTGAAATGCTTGACTGAGAAGCCGCAAAAATCGCAGCAATAATTAACCCAGCGACACCCGCAGGCATTTGTGAAATCACGAAGAAAGGCAGGATACCGCCAGTGTTAAAATTCGCGGGTAACAATTCAGCATGCTGAGTATAAAAAGCATACAGAGCTGCACCAACGGCAAAGAAGAACACAGGGATCACCGCCACCAATTTGGCATTAGTAATAAGCGCCTTCTTGGTCTCTTCTAATGAGTCCGTCACAATGTAACGCTGCACAACATCTTGACTGGCAGTGAACTGCTGAAGGCTGGCAAAAAAGAAACCAATAACCAAAACAGGAATGGTACTGTCAGACCAACTCCATGCAAATTTCTCTGCTGGAAAATATTTATCCGCTTCTGCTGACATACGGAAGATCTCCGTCATTCCACCATCAACGTTAAAGCAAATCATTACAAAAATAAGCACGGCCGCAACTGACAACATAATGCCCTGAATAACATCAGTCCAAATAACACCTTCGATACCGCCCATAAAGGTGTAAACGATGCATAGCACACCAATTAAGAACACGATTGTCAGAGGACTAATATCAACAAATGGAATCAAAGCTAAAGCGGTTAAATACGTAATAATCGCAATACGGCCAATGTGGAACAGCATGAAAGATAAGCTAGCAAACAGGCGCATTCTGACATCAAACCGCTTTTCCAAATATTCGTACGCTGAAGTCAAATTCAGCTTACGGAAAAAAGGAATGTAGTACATGAATACAAACGGCAAAATAAGAATTGCCACATATTGGCCAATTAAAAAGGTCCAATCACCCGTATAAGCCTTCGCAGGGATTGACATAAAAGTGATTGAGCTAAGAGTGGTCGCAAAGACACTAATACCAGCAGCCCAACCGGGAATACGCCCACCCGCTTTAAAGTAGTCATCCGCCGATTTTTGTCGGCGAGCAAAATACACTCCGACCAACATGATCGCTGTTAAATAAACCAGTAAGACGACATAATTTAAGGTCCCAAATGCGTGCATTTCCATGCTGTTGCTCCTTTCTGTATAAGTATGTAGGTAAGAGTTTATTTTTCGCTTTTATTTTTTATTCACGTCTTCAGGTAGATTTATCGTTTTTCAAAATTGGACTCAGCCCAATGCACAACCCCCAATAACCCCGCATCATTGCCAGCAGTTGCCGTCATCACTTTCGGTCGATAGATAGCAGGCATAGCTGCTAAAGCCGTATCAACCATGTCGCAATACCCTTGCGCCAAGCCCACACTTCCTCCTAGAACAACCACATCAAGGTCTAAACTAATCGTCAGATCTGCGATTAAATTGGCGATAGTTAATGCCGAGCGCTGCACTATGAGTGAAGCTTGTTCATTACCCGCAAGATGCTGGCGATAAACCTTATGACCATCGCTGCTCTCGCCCAAAAAGGAACGACCAGCAACCCCCATGGCCGTCCCCGAGGCAATACTCTCTACGCAACCAATCCGACCGCATCCGCAACGCGGCCCACTCGGATCAGCTAAGGTATGGCCAGCATGTCCAGCAATGCCTCTACGCCCAATTTGCAACGTCTGATCCAGCACTAACCCAGCCCCAACCCCTGTTGAAACAGTAATGAATGCCATGTTGTTAATCAGAGAGGGGGAAGACGATGACAGAGCGTGATATTCCGCCCATGCTGCAGCTTGCGCGTCATTAATCACAGTGACAGGCAAACCTGTCATATCAATGAGCACTTGTTGTAACGGGTATTGATTTAATCCACCGAGGTTGTCAGGGTTTAAGGCTGTTAATATGCCGTGATCAATAATGCCAGTAGAAGCAACGGCGACAGCATCCACTTCATTTAGAAATGGCGATATTAATTCTGATAAGGCGTTTGTCATGGCATCTGGCGATTGAGAAGAAGGTGTCGTCATCTGCTCACGGCAAAGAATATTACTGCCTCGTACAATAGCTACTGCTAACTTGGTGCCACCAATATCAACCGCTAACCATGTTTTCATGCGACGTCCTCATCAAGGTGTTGCTGACCTTGTTGCACTTGGTCGTAGAACCAACCGCAGATATGTTCAATACGCGTGATCGCCGAACCTACAGTGACACAAAAGGCACCTGCTTCAATCGCTTGGCGCGCCAATGCTGGTGTGTTGTAACGCCCTTCAGCCATAACAAGACACCCCACCTCTTGCAGGCGTGTTACCAGTTCAAAATCAGGCTCAGCCGGCACTGGACCACCTGTGTATCCAGAGAGCGTCGTCCCTATGATTTCAACCCCAATGGATTGGCAATACAGGCCTTCTTCATAAGTCGAGCAATCCGCCATGACCAAACACCCTTGTTCATGAATCGCTTCAACTAACGCCTTAACCGCAGTTGGACGTAGTCGCTCAGTTGCATCAATGGCAATAATATCGGCACCGGCTTTTTTCAATGCCACTACATCTTCAATGAATGGCGTAATACGAACATCGGTTCCCTCTAAGTCCCGTTTAACTATGCCAATAATCGGTACATCTACCGTAGGTCGCACCGCTTTTAGATTAGCAATCCCTTCAATTCGTAAACCAGCAGCACCACCCGCAACTGAGGCTTGCGCCATAGCAGCAACAATATCTGGTCTATCCATAGGGCCGTCATCAACCGGTTGGCACGATGACACAAAGCCTTTACGTAATGTTTCAATGCACATTTTTTGTGTACTAGTCATAAATAGTGTCACTCCAAAGACAACAACATAATGAAGTTTGACTCCACTTTAATTTCCATGAAGTTTTACTTCAACACTAAGATGACCAAACAGAGACCCATGCCTCATTTTTTTAATTCACATCAAACAAAACAAGACATAGCGCAAGACTAACAAGGCACTGCCCCCCCTAACCCAGCAAGGAGTATTACTCCATGCGGTAAATAAATCTCAGATTATAGACAGTATTCACGCTTTAAAATAACCACTTGATGTTCACTCTAAACGCGATTACATTCTCTACAAAATGAAGTTTAACTCCATTGAGATTTCAATTTGCCAACGAGCAGTAGCCTCTCCTGCGATCACCCAAAGGGAATAATTACGATGCCAATAGCGACCACATTTGCCCTCACACACCTAAATGTTTTCAATGGCGACACAGTTTTGCACGATCATGCGCTGATCATTGAGGAAGACACCATCATCCAAATCGTTGCACATGCAGATAACCCTACATTGCCGAAACATCAGATCAATGGGGCAGGAAAGTTAGCAACTTCGGGCTTTATCGATCTGCAGCTTAACGGTTGTGGTGGCGTCCTTTTTAATACCGATGTCAATCAGAAAACGTTAGTGCAGATGAATAGCACCAATGTGAAACATGGTACGACTCAGTTTTTACCAACCTTGATCACCAGCTTAGAAAGTCAGCTTCATACCGCTGTTGAGCTGATAGAGCAACTTGAACAACCAGAGAAGATAGGGATACTAGGGCTACATTTAGAAGGGCCGTTTATCAGCTATGAGAAAAAAGGAGCACACAACGCCGATTGGATTCAAAGCTTAACAATGAGTACAGCACATTACTTAGCCAATCATCATGCTGCTATTTCAGTGATAACTTTGGCACCAGAACGTACATCGCAAGCCGCGATTGATTGCTTAACTGCCGCAGGTATCACAGTCTCACTCGGCCATACCAATGCCAGTTATCAGCAGCTCACCCATAAGATCGGCATGACCATGGCAACGCATTTATATAATGCGATGACCCCTTTAAATTCTCGGGAACCCGGCGCTGTAGGCTACATTTTTGATCACAAGCCATATACAGGCATCATAGTTGATGGCATTCACGCGGCTTATCCTGCGGTTCGCATTGCCCATCAGCAACTTGGCGATAAGTTATTTTTAGTCACCGATGCTGTCACACCAGCAGGTACCAAGATGCACAAATATGACATGGCTGGTACACCTGCTTTTGTCACTAACGGTAAATGCCACTATGCAGATGGCACTATCGCAGGCGCGGCGCTTACCATGATCGAAGGGATAAATAACCTGATCCAACACGTCGGTTTATCGCAAGCCGAAGCACTGCGGATGGCAACTTGGTATCCCGCGAAAGCCATTGGTATTGATGATAGTTATGGGCGCTTACAGCCTGGTTATAAAGCGAATATAAGCCTGTTGAATATTGCACAAAATGACAAAGGAGCAGCAATGCTCACCGTCGAATCTGTCTACCAAATGGGAATAAAGCGATTTTGATTTGAGTTTGCGCCTCAAAGACACGAGGCGCATTTGAGAATCAGACACGCCACCAAAGAAAAAGGCGCTGAACATTCAGCGCCTTTTTTATGTCGATAACTGTCCCGTCCTGAAATGTGTTTACACATTGAGGACTAATGATGACCATTCCAAATAAACACTACGTTAAGCGCACTCAGCGTGATTACACACTAGGCTTTAAATTACAGGTTGTAGACGCCATCGAAAAAGGCGACATGACCTATAAACAAGCCCAATCAATTTACGGCATACAAGGTCGTTCGACCGTTCTTACTTGGTTAAGAAAGCATGGAAAATTGGATTGGACTACCTGTCCAAGGAAGAACACGATGCCAAAGTCACCAAGAGCGAATGAAACGCCGGCCCAGAAAATAAAACGACTTGAACAAGAGCTCGAAGATGAACGCCTTAGATGTCTTCTTCTCAACAGAGTTGTCGATATTCTTGACGCTGAGCATGGGATGTCGCTAAGAAAAAAGTATATAGCGAAGGAGCAAGAAGCCTTCAAAAAGAGAGGAAAGTAAGCTTAAGTAAAGCTTGCTCATTGCTCGATATATCTCGTCAATGTGTCTATCAGAGAGAAAAGCGTGAGGCAACTCGTCAGGCTGAGCTTGCTCCTGTGAGAGGAATGGTACTGGAACTAAGACGCTTCATGCCTCGACTAGGAACTCGTAAGCTCTATTTCTTACTGAAACCTAAGCTGATAGCCAAGGGAATAAAACTTGGTCGTGATGCTTTGTTTAATTACCTCAGAGAAGAACGCTTACTCGTTAAGCCGAAACGGAGTTACACCAAAACAACGAACAGCAGGCACTGGATGAAAAAACATCCGAACTTGCTAAAAGAAGTCGTTCCGTCAAAACCAGAAGAGGTTCTGGTGAGCGACATCACTTATGTTCAGTCGAGCGAGGGCGTTCACTACTTATCATTAGTTACCGATGCCTTCAGTCGTAAAATTATGGGGTATGAAGTCAGTAATGAAATGAAAGCGAGTGATGTTGTGAAGGCTTTAGATATGACGCTAAAGACTCGATGTTATCGTCATGCGACAATCCATCATTCAGATAGAGGACTTCAGTATTGCTCTAGCCTTTATCAAGAGAAGCTTAAAAAGCATGGCATAATACCATCAATGACGGATGGATATGACTGTTACCAAAACGCGTTAGCTGAGCGGGTCAATGGTATCCTCAAGCAAGAGTTCTTGCTTACTCAGTGCAAAGGTCTTAACGAGTTAAAAACGCTTGTTGAAGAGTCTATATATACGTATAACGAAATGAGGCCGCATCTTAGCCTTGGCATGGATACGCCAAATAAAATGCATGAAAAAAGCCAGCAACTTGCGTTACTGGCTTACTAAAATCGTCAACGTATTTTAGGACGAGACAAACGAGCTTTAAGAGAGTGAGTACCACTACAATCTGTGTTTAGATCCCATAATGCGCAATAATTTGATTCTTATAAATTTCAGCTTGGGTGCCATAAATAATTTGAACCCCATTACCTGAACGGATCACACCTTTAGCATGCAGCGAACGCCACACTTCATCCGACGCGACCAGCGAGGCATCCTTGACAGTTACCCGTAACCGCGTAATACAGGCATCAATATTTTCAATATTCTCAATGCCACCAAGCTGTTCAACGATCGCTTCTGTTAATCCTGACTCTTTCTGCTCATTCACATCTTTACGTGTATAAAGTTTATTCTCAGCTTCATTACGCCCTGGGGTTGAATAGTTAAAACGGCGAATCAAGAAACTAAACAGGAAGTAGTACACCACCGAATAGACTGGGCCTAAAATTAAGATCCATTGATAAGATGTCTTCGCAGTGCCTTGCAATAAACCAAAGAAAGTAAAATCAATCAAACCACGAGAGAAGGTGATCCCTACCGCAACATCCAACATATGCATTAACATGTAAGATAGGCCTTCTAATACTGCATGAACCGCATATAAGGCAGGTGCGACAAATAAGAAAGTAAATTCAATCGGCTCAGTGATCCCTGTTAAAAACGATGTTAACGCTGCCGAAAATAAAATGCCTTTGATCTTATTTTTATTCTTATCTTCTGCACAGCGGTACATCGCAAAAGCCGCCGCAGGTAAACCAAACATCATAGGTAAGAAGCCTCCTGTCATCGTTCGCGTGGCTTCAGAGCTAAAATGCGTAACACTCGGATCTGCTAACTGAGCAAAGAAAATTTTCTGACCGCCAGCAATAAGCTGCCCACCAACCTCCTGCACCCCACCTAGTTCGGTGTACCAAAACAAAGGGTAAATCGCATGATGTAAACCAAAAATATTCAGCAGACGCATCACTGAGCCATACAGGAAACTTCCTATGTACCCCATTGAAGAAAATGCCTCGCCCGCATGCACAATAGCCTGAAAAATTGTCGGCCAAATAAGAGGAAATATAAAAGCTAGCGGGATGAAATACAGCATGGTCATCACAGGAACGAGACGGTTACCACTAAAGAATGCCAAATAATCAGGTAACTGTTTATTCGAAAACGTGTTCGTGATGTAGGCAGCTAATAGGCCACAACTGATACCGCCGAAGACCCCAGTTTGTAACGTGAAAATACCCAATTCATGGGCGTACATCGACGCTATCCCTGCCGCCTCCGCGGGTGACTTCCCAGCCGCTAGCAGCGCATCGACGGTTACACTATCAGGCGTAATACCTTGAAAGCCTAACAAAGTTCCAATAACCGTATGGAAGAGTAAGAAGCCTAATACTGCCGCCAATGCCGCTGTTTCTTTGTTAAGGTTTGCCATTCCAATAGCAACCCCAACTGCAAACAACAAAGGCAAGTTAGCAAACACAAACAGCCCGGCATTAAAACACATCTGTAAAAATTGATTAGCCAGCGTACCTGATGCCAAAAACGTTAAGTTATAAGTTTCAATTAGAGGGCCACTGGTAAAAGCGCCACCAATACCAAGTAAAATACCGGCCATTGGTAACACCGCAATGGGCAGCATAAATGCACGCCCAATCTTTTGTAATGATGAAAATATGCTGTTCATACTCTTCTCCCTTTGACCATTTTAGCTCACTCGCAGAGCATAAAACTCCATCAACCCAAACCACAATGAAGTAACACTCCAAAATGTAATTTCAATGGAGTTAGGCTTCAATCAAAACAAAGCAAAAGAGCGATCTTAGCCACATTCACGAGGTCTTTTAGCAAAGTAAATTAGAGATAGATCACTCAACAAAACAATATTTGCAATAGAGTACGGAGGAAAACACCAGATGACAGGTAGCACTAATCGTTATTACAGCAATAGGCGGTGAGTTACTTGAATGGAGGGAGGGAGTATGTGTAAAAAAGCAACAATGCTGTGATAGAAAGATTAGCGGCGTAACAAATAGTAACGCCGCTGATATTTAGCAAAAAAGCAAAAGTAAATTAATTTTCAATAGCTTGAGTGGTTTTCATTTTATTAGCTTGGGTGCCTGTTACATCATCTTTCACCAATAAGGCATAGACTAAATCCAGTACAAACAGCTGCGATATTTTGGTCCCAATTGAATCCCCTTGCAGCTTCCCCTGACGGTTTCCATTTACGAGTACCGCATCAGCAAAAGCCGTGATCGCTGAACGTGGATTGTGCGTGATCGCAACTGTAGTTGCACCCGCCTCTTTCGCCAATTGCAAAGCTTTGGTTGTTTCAACCGAGTTTCCTGAATGGCTAATCGCAATCGCCATATCATCTGATTGCAGCAATGACGCTTTCATATACATAAAGTGATTATTGGTTAATGCATCAACATTGTAACCAATTCGCATCAATTTATTTTTCGCATCTTCAGCCGTAATACCTGATGATCCCACCCCAAAAAAATAAATACCTTTAGCTGACTGTACTTGTTTTGCCACGCTTTCTAACGTCTCAAAATTCAACAAGTTCAGTGTTTCACCCAGTACATTATTTATGGTGTTATGTAATTTTTGCCCAATGAGTTCTGCACCATCATCTGGCATGACATCGGTATCAAGAATTGATTTTTCATTTTGATTTAAGCTAGAAAGCTCAATCGCCAGCTCCATCTTAAAATCTTGAAACCCTTTGAAGCCTAAAGTACGGCAGAAACGAATAATGGTCGCTTCACCAGCGTTTACCGCTTGTGATAATTCTGCAATGGAAAATTTGGTGACTTCGGCAGGCTGCGCTAAAACAAAATCAGAAATACGCTTAGCTGATGGCGTTAGGCTCTCATGCAAACTACCCAACATATCGAGAACTTTGCCCGCTTTAGCAGCTATCACTTTCGTTGCCATCCATTTTCCTCACATCTTATCATCATTGTTTTATCCTTAATTCTCACATGCTTACTGTCATTTGTGAAGTCGAACTCCATAAATAAGCATCTCAATGTCAAACACCTTACAGTTACCTTTATACTAAACCTTTCTAGCGTAGAACATTTCTAGCAAGCACACTGCAATTCTGCTTAGGCCATCACACTTTTAACGCTTGGTCGTAAAAGTCTCCTCCTTACCATTGCGCGATGAAGCTGAACTCCATAAGATAAACCCAAACTCCATATTTAAATGAATTATGAAGCTAAGCTTCACCAACGAGTGAGAAGAGATCCCATGGAAAAGCTAACAGGCTTAATTGCAGCCCCTCATACCCCATTCGATGCTGCAGGAAATGTGAATTATTCAGTGATCGATCAGATTGCGGCACATTTGATTAAAGATGGCGTTAACGGTGTATACATTTGTGGTACTACAGGCGAAGGCATCCACTGCTCTGTCGACGAACGTAAAGCCATTGCCGAACGCTGGGTTAATGCCGCAAACGGCCAACTGAAAATCACAGTACACACAGGCGCTTTGAGTATTGTTGATACACTTGAATTAACCCGTCACGCTGAAACACTCGATATTTTTGCAACTTCGGCCATAGGTCCTTGCTTCTTCAAACCTGGCTCTGTCGCTGATCTTGTTGACTACTGTGCGACTGTTGCTGCTACCGCACCATCGAAAGGCTTTTACTACTACCATTCAGGCATGTCAGGTGTGAACTTAGACATGGAGCAATTTCTGATTCAAGCAGAAGGCCGCATTCCAAACTTATATGGATTAAAATTCAACAGCGGCGATTTATATGAATATCAACGTTGTTTACGTGCCTGTGACGGTAAGTTTGATATCCCATTTGGGGTAGATGAGCACCTACCAGGCGCATTGGCCGTTGGGGCAATTGGTGCGGTTGGTAGTACCTACAACTACGCAGCTCCGCATTTTAACCAGATGATCACTGACTTCCATGCAGGTAAGCACAATGCCGTTATTGCTGGCATGGATAACGTTATTGCTTTAATACGCGTATTAGTTGATTTCGGTGGCGTTGCAGCAGGTAAAGCAGCCATGGCGCTACACGATATTGATGCAGGCGATCCACGTTTACCTCTTACTCCCCTTACATCAGAGCAAAAAGAAACCGTGATCACTCGTATGCGCGATGCAGGCTTCATCAAACAATAACCACTTTATGTACTTATTGTTGAAAAAATCCGAGTGGATAGACACTCGGATTTTTCAGTTCTGCGGCTTAGTCATTCAAAATAGGCCGCTAAGCAGTCTATGAGATTATCAAGGTTGTTCAGTTAAAACTTCATTAGCGGCGCAGCGCATTCAGTTTCGCTTGTGCCAAGCCAAACAGACTGTGGCTGGAATACCCATTCTCACCATCTTGCTCATCAGCTGGCTTGCCTGTTAACAGTTCTAATGCCTCGGTAACATGACTAATAGCCCAAATATTAAATTCCCCTTTTTCAACCGCTTCCACTATGTCTTTTCGTAACATCAAGTTATGCGCATTTGATTGAGGGATGATCACACCTTGGCCAGTAGCACGTCCTTGAATAACACAAACATCATAAAATCCTTCGATTTTTTCGTTCACACCACCAATTGGCTGCGCTTCACCAAATTGGTTCATTGAACCTGTGATCGCAATATCTTGCCGTAATGGCTGCAGGGAAAATGCCGACACTATGGCGCATAACTCGGCCATAGAGGCGCTATCACCATCGACACCACCGTAAGATTGCTCGAACGTTAGGTGAGTCGTAAGCGGTATTTTCGCTGTTTTACCAAACACAGAAGCTAAATAAGCCGATAGGATCATCACCCCTTTTGAGTGAATATTTCCGCCAAGCTCAACGCTACGCTCAATATCAAAAACTTGCCCTTCACCATACGCCGTTGTCGCCGTAATACGGTTTGGCGCACCAAATTGATAGTCTGAGGTTGATATTACTGACAATGCATTGATTTGGCCGACTTTATCACCTTGAGTGCTCATCAAAGTGGTGCCATTCACAAAGCTTTGCATCACATGATCTTTCAAACGACTGACGCGCATCTCTTGATTTTGCAGTGCTTGTTCTACGTGATTAGCACGGATCATGGTGGCATTCGATGATTTGGCAACGTAATTGGTTTCACGCAGCAAATTGGCGATATCCGCAGAATGGAGTGATAGCTTATTCTGATCATCAGCTTGGCGTGAGCTGTATTCAATAATACGTGCAATCGCTTTACGGTCGCAGTGCAGCATATTGTTATCATTCACTATGCTGGAAATAAAGCGGGCATACTGTTGTTCCGACTCATCGGTACGCAACATTTCATCTTCGAAATCAGCAGTCACACGGAACAGTTCGCTAAACTCTGGATCATAGTGCTGCAGCAAACGATAAGTTTCGTAGTCACCAAATAAAATAATTTTCACATCGAGTGGGATCGGCTCAGGATCAAGTGAAATCGCCCCCGATAGTGTTACTTCACGCTCTAATGAACTCAAGTTTAAGGTTTTAGCGCGTAGAGCACGTTTCAAGCCATCCCATACATAAGGGCGTTCAAGCACTTTTACCGCATCCATCATCAAGACGCCACCGTTAGCACGGTGTAGACTCCCTGAACGGATCAGCGAAAAGTCAGTAAATACAGTGCCTTTATAAGTGGCATTTTCAACATAGCCAAAAATACTGTGATAACTCGGGCTTTCTTCTACCACGACAGGAAACTTGTGATCGTCTTGATTCACCAGCACATTAACTTGGTAGCGACGCGGCATTTTCTTTTCAAGCGCGGCATAGGCCAGTGCGACCTGCTCTTCGCTTTCACCCAAGAAAATATCCAAATTATCAAGCATGTCAGCCTGCATCGCCGATAAGTACTGCTTTACTTCTGATAAATGTTTGTACTTATCTTTTAGCGCCTTGATCACATGCGCAATCACTTCTAATGCAATTTCTTCGTCAAGCTTTTGCAGCTTATCGGAGTAGGTCTCTTCCCACTCGGTTAACTTACGCACGATACCACGCAATTCAACTTCTAAACTGTCAATCGCTTGCTCAAACCGCTGTTGTTCAGCTTCACTGAGTGCAGCGAAGCTTTCCTCGGTATGTGGCTCTTCGCCATTCAAGGCAACCAGTTGGTATTCGCCTTGCGGGGTTAAGCTCAGGCTCACACTCTGGGTTTGCGCTTTGCTTGTCAACGTCAGCAGAGCACTTTCTTGCTTCTTCGCAAGCTGCGATTTAAGCGTTTCAGCGCGTGAATAGTACATCTCGTTATCGAATGCCAACGGCAATGCTTTAACCAGACGCGTCATCAGCTTTTCTATTTCTTTTTTAAAGGTAATACCTGTACCTGCTGGCAACTTCAGCACCTTAGGAATACGGGTATCATCAAAATTAGCGACATAGCACCAATCATACAAAGGCACAGCATTGCCATTAGGCTCATGACGATTCAGGTAACGCAGTACCATAGTACGCTTACCTAAGCCATTACGCCCTATCGCATAAATGTTATAGCCTTTTTCTTTAATCGACATCGCAAATTCGACCGCTTTTTGGGCGCGTTCTTGACCCACAATTTCATCCAGCGGTGTCAGATTTTTCGTCGATTTACATTCCTCGTCCAGTCCGTTGAGTGCCGAACCACGATACAGCTTTTCACTGCCTAGAGGTTGAATTGGCATAAGCATATCCCTCTGTAAGCTTCCATTGATTCAGTGTAGTCATAAAATTATTAAAATTTAGTGACTTAGCTTACGGTTAACGGCTTAATCTAAAGGAAACGCACTCAGTTGCTGCTTTTACCACCAGTTCACCAAGAAAAACACTTATAAACCTTATAAAAGAAAGGGTAATTATATGAATACATTACTTGTAATGAATTAAATAAGGCTGATACCCCTCTCTATTCCCCCTTATCTTTTAGTTTCATTACAATAATATTCAATACTTTATTAAGGTTGAAAGCCTATAATAGAAGGCTATTCGCAGTGAAAAAATCATTCATTCGTAAAAAAACAAAAATAAACCTTTACAACCCCCTTGGCTGATGTAAGATGTACGTCGCTCTGTTACACAGAGTTATTAATAAAACATTAAGTAAAAGTAAAACCTCAGAATTTCTTCGTTATTGTTGTTATCCTCAGTGTTTCCTTAGCTTCATCGTCATATTCAATAATTCAAGCTTTCAGTGCACGCAAATTTTTTGCGATTATCTCATGAATTTATATAAGGGGCATAACATGTCTGCTAAATCTACTGGTCTAGTAAAATGGTTTAACGAAGAGAAAGGTTTTGGTTTCATTACTCAAGACAACGGCGGTGCTGACGTATTCGTTCACTTCCGTGCAATCGCTTCTGAAGGTTTCAAAACTCTTGCTGAAGGCCAAAAAGTGTCTTTTGAAGTAGAGCAAGGCCAAAAAGGTCTTCAAGCTGCAAACGTTGTTGCACTATAATCTAGTGAATAACGTAATGGCTTCTTAATAGCCATTAGCAAAATGACGTAAATGGTTTATCCATTTACGTCAATTTAAAGCTTTACCCTCAGAAATACTTTCTCCGTAACTCGAAAGACCATTCTTCTGCCGTCATATATCACAATACTATTTAGTCACGTCGTTATATTACTCGCATAGTCTTTTAGTAATACTAAGATTAATAAATCATATAAAGGTTTATTTAATCTATATTCATAATACATTAAGGATACTTATGTCTCGTTCAATCGGGCGCAAGCGCTTTTGGTTTCAACAATGTCGTAAAGAAATAACCCAATCAAATACAACAAAGGTAAATAAATGACAGTAACTTTTAATATTTTTCAAGGCAACATATCTTGGAGTGCATTAGTCCACCAATTAAATAGTGATATTTTACTACGCCATATTTTAATGAAAGGCAATGTAAACACTATCGACCTAAATCTTTCCTATTGTGAAGAAACAGGCCAAGGTGAAATAACCAATAAAAATAATCAACTTGTTGGTAGTTTTTCTACCTATTTTTAATGCCCATCAATACGTTAATCCTTCTTCGCCTAGGATTATAAACTGCATAATGAGTAAATTTTAGTTATTAACATTGTCGTTAATGCAAAGCTAATAATTAATAAGCCAACATCCCGGCTATTGAATAACATATCATTCCCTTTATTGTGATCCATAAAGTGGAGTAGTAAAGCTTATTATCAGCCAGAGAAATTTACTTACACTTCCTATCATAAATAACTACCTTCTAAATTATCGCTAGTATATTTCTGTACTATTTAAGCAAAACTCCCTTATCAAAAGTTAATAAAGCCGCGAGGCAAGCATTCTGCTCTCGCGGCTTATATCAATTAAAAGTAGTAGTTAGCTTGTAGCCAAGCAACAGTGTCGTCTTTATCCATATTCAGCTTAGTATTTTTAGCGGTATACTCAACTTTTGCACCGACACTCACTTTTTCTGCCACCATGAAGCCACCACCCGCTTCAACTTGCGCTACATTAGTATTAGCTTTACGCATATGAGTGACCTTCGGGTTTACATATAGCCAGTGCCCTGCATCAAAGCCATACATCGCGTAGATGCCACCTTGGAATAGGTTATCTGTTGATTTAACGTCTTTACCTGTCTTGGGTTCTAAGTCTGAACGGGTATAACCTAAACTCGCCATCGGGAATACACTGATGTTGTCCGTTACTTGAAACTTATAGATAAGGCCAGCAAGCACTGTCGTTGATGTCGATTTATCGCCATTTTGTAGGTTCGTTTGACCACCTAAAACGTCAACCGAGTAGCCAAGACCATCAGTCACATGAAAATAACGGCCACGATAATTTACATCACCACTCTTACCTTTATCATCGCTTTTATTTTTAACGCCTAGGTCTAATTGAAAAATATTAGAGCCAGCACCATACATACCATTTAATTGCGTATGATCTTGTGATGCGCTCACACCTAGGGTAGAAAACGATGCCGTTGGATCGCCGTAATTAATATCTTCTTGTGCTTGCTCTTGCGCCGCTACATTCATTGTCATTGCAGCAACAAATAGTGCCCCAGCTGTTTTCACTGTTGAAAATTTCATGGAATACCTCTTCGACATAATCATTTTTTAGATAAGAGATTTCGTTCCATGAAATCAAATTCGTAATTTTCACACCGCTCTTGTTTGGTGTGCGGTAATACTATGACGATTCAGTTAAACCATTAAATCAGGTTCTTTAAGCACGGCTTACACTTAAACTTACAACCAACATAGGCTGCACGTGAGAGACAAGTCACCTTGAGGTATAAACATTTATCCGTCTTATGAAGCAGATTAAATAGCCTCCATAATCAAAAATAGGTTACGGTGATCCTCATAAATCCAACAACTTTATACTAAAGAGGATACACATATGCTCATGACACCAGAACGGTTGCAATATTTAGTACTTGTAGCTGAAACGGGTTCATTTTCAGCGGCAGGTCGGCAATTAGGGATCAGTGCTTCTGCCGTGAGCCAGGTTATCCAAAACATGGAGATCGATCTTAACCTCAAGGTATTCAATCGCGTATCGGGACAAGCACCAACATTGACCGATGTGGGCAAGTCCATGTACTTGCAAGCACTAGAGATTATCCCACGTTTGCAAGCCATCGAAAAAAAGGCGCTCTCTTTCCAAAGTGGTATTGAAGACAAAATTACGATCGCAGTCCATGGTTTCACCATGTATCCCAAACAACGAGAAGGGATCACGGCCCTACTCAAAGCCTTTCCGCATTTAAGTATCAACTTGGTTGATATTGAAGATCACACCTCAGCCGCGTTGGGGCAGCCACAATCACCAGATATTGTGATTGCCCCCGTACAGCTAAGGCAAAGCCATGGCGTGGAAAGCTACATCCTAGACCAAATCAAATGGAAATTCGTTGCCGCGCCGACACACCCACTCGCACAAGTTCGCGGGCAGTTATCTGTGCAAGATTTATTGCAATACCACCAAATTCTGCCGGCGGTTTCCGATTTTGCAGAAGAGGCACTCATTGAGTCGCTGCGCTTTAGCTCTAATACCATTAGCTGTTCCCGTTTTTATCAATACCGTGAACTACTCATTTCAGAAGCAGGGTTCGGTCTCTACCCCGAGCAGCTTGATCCGCACTTGTTTGAAAAAGGTATTTTGCAAACACTCGATGTCGACTTTAGTGAAATCGATATGACTTGGGATATCGAAATGAAGTGGACCAATGCGTTAGGCCCTGCAGGAACTTGGTTTATAGAACACATGATGCCATAACGGCACTCACAGAAATCTTTTTCCGCTGTGAGGAATTTATGAGAATTTCGCGAGAAGATTGCCAACTTTGCCCGCCATGATTGAAACGTTAACTCATTACATGACGGATTATCACCATGAAAAAACGATTGGCACTTCTTGCACTCACCGCAGCACTGAGCACGGCATCGATGACAGCACATGCTGCCAGCATCGATGTATCTATCACCAATGCGACTAAAGGTATCTACTTCACGCCTTTGCTAATCGTTGCTCATAGTAGCGATATTCACCTTTTCCAAGCGGGTTCCGCCGCTTCGCCTGAAATCAAAGCCATGGCAGAAGGCGGGGACATTTCAGGTTTATCATCGCTCGCAGCAAATGCAGGCGCTGTGGTGTCTGAAAACCCTGCCAGCGGCATTCTTAATCCCGGCGTGTCTGCCACGGCAAGCCTAGATACTGGCGCATTTGATCGATTATCCCTCGCCGCAATGCTATTACCGACAAACGATGGCTTTGTTGGCCTAGACAGTTGGAAGATCCCCTCTCAACCAGGCACTTATACCATTCGAATTAATGGTTACGATGCAGGGACTGAAGCCAATGATGAGCTAGCAGCCAGCATGCCTAATCCTCCTTTCATCACCTTCGGGTCTGGCGGCACTGGGGTCGAATCAGTCATCAGTAACGACAAGGTTCACATTCATCCAGGTAACTTAGGGGACAGCGATGCCACAGGTGGAAAAAGTGACTTGAATAGCGCTATGCACCGTTGGTTAAACCCTGTTGCTGTTGTCACTGTAACCGTCAAATAAGGAGGCTCCATGAATACGCGCATGCTTTTACTTGCTGCAAGTGTTGGGTTTCTCGCTGGGTGTCCTGACGATGACACACACTCAAATAACGATTCACCACCAGCATCGCCTCCTGTCCAAACTGAAGCAAAACAATTTGAAGTAACGGTAACCAATTTAACCGTGAGCCAACCATTATCACCGCTAGCCATCTTAGCTCACAGCAGTAGCTACCAATTATTTCAAGTCGGGCAGCCCGCCTCTCTCGCATTAGAGAAAGTCGCAGAAAGTGGTGATAACACCGATTTGTTAGCTGAAAAAGACAATAACGATAACGTCACTATGAGCTATTCTGGCGCAGGCGTAATTTTACCAGGTAGTGCAGATTCACTGACATTTGAGATTGCGGGCGATAGTGCCAGTCAACTGTCCATAGCCAGTATGCTGGTCAATACCAATGATGGCTTTGTCGGCGAAACCGGCATCGACCTAAGTCGCATCGCTGTCGGGGAAAGCTACACCATGAATATGCCAGTCTGGGATGCAGGTACTGAAGCCAATAGTGAAACCAGCGCATCTATTCCTGGACCAGCTGCAGGGGGGGAAGGCTTTAATACCGCTAGAGATGACGACGACAAAGTGAGCTTTCATCCCGGTGTTGTGAGCCTTGATGATGGACTGACAACCTCGGCACTCACTGCTAGCCATCGTTTTTTAAACCCAGGGGCTAGGTTGAGCATCACCCGTATCAAGTAACTCATACCACCCCGAATACTAAGATGAAAGATTCACTTCTCCACACGGTCTTATAACCAACATGATGCGCGCGCCCACTTCATCAGGCGTACAGCCATGAGTAGGAATATAGATACAGACCGTTGTGGAGTGAACAATGACAGCGATAAAAAATACGTCAAACACAGCAACTGACAATACAGTTTTGCACTCAGACGCAAGCAAACCAAGATCGAAAGGCATTGCCCCTAGCACTGTCGAGCGAGGACAAATATTGATAGTTGAAGACGATAACGATCTCGCCGAATTAGTCGCCATTCACTTGTCATTACAAGGCCATCATACTCGCCGTGCAGCCTCCCTTGCGCAGGCGCAGCTTCACCTTGCTCATCATCACTATGATTTGGTTATTTTAGATCGCGGGCTCGATGACGGCGATGGTATCACCCTCTGCCAATCGCTTAGAAATAAACAAAACTGGCTACCAATCTTAATGCTCACAGCCCGTGATAGTGAAATAGATAAAGTCGCTGGCTTAGAAGCTGGTGCTGATGACTACTTAACAAAACCTTTTAGCGTGCTTGAGTTTCAAGCCAGGGTACGGACGATTTTACGCCGTCGGACACATGATCAAATGAACCCCGAGCAAGCAGGAAATCAGAATCAAGCGGCAGCTACACTCGCATTAGGTGGATTGGTGATCAATCCAGAATTACACCATGTTGAAATCAATCACCATGCGGTTCAACTCACCGCAACCGAATTTACTTTGCTCTATTTTTTAGCACAGAAGCCTGGACGCGTGTATAGCAAAGAGGAATTACTTCAGCAGGTATGGCAAACCGACTTTTCAGGCTATCAGCACACAGTTTGTAGCACAGTAAACCGCTTACGAACCAAACTTGAACACGCAAATCCTAATCATCCCTTTATTCATACCGTTTGGGGTGTGGGATATAAATTTGATGCCGCTTGAACATAGCCACTAAGTGACAACGTCACCGCTATTATCCAAAGCGCAAGAATGGTAGGGAAAATGCCCTAAGGATGAACCATGAGCTTTAAACTCAGATTATTATTACTCACCAGTTTTTGGTTTGCCTTATCAGCGATATTGATTGGTTCGTTCATCACATTACAACAAACTCACACCAAGCAACGTACTCAACAAATGCTACATCGCGACCTTGCAGCTCATATGCGTGACGATAACCCGTTAATGGAAGGGACAAACTACAACCCCAAAGCACTTAAATCCATTTTCCATACGCTCATGTTGCTAGGACCAGACTTTGAAATTTACTTTCTTGATCAGCAAGGAAACATTCGTAGTCATGCGGCCCCCGAAGGCAAAATTATCCAAACCAAGGTTGCGCTAAAACCGATTGAGCAATTTCTCACTCAGCAAGCCTTCCCTATTTTAGGCGATGACCCACGCACCCCTTCGCAAAAGAAAGTCTTTTCTGTTGCGCCTATAACGGAGTTTGGTTCCGTCGTAGGCTATCTGTATGTGGTGATTGGCAGTGAACAACGCAGTTTATTAAATGCTGAATTCAGTGTGTTACCTATCGCCCATATACTCAGTCTTGCTATGGTACTTATTTTTACCTTTAGCATGCTGACCTATTGGCTTGTTAAACGCACTCTACTCACGCCTATCGCTACTATGAGTCAAAGCTTGCAAGCACAGACACAAAACAACTTTTGTTTACAAGCCAGTTTTACCGAGCAAGCACCTGAACTAAGGGGTATTGGCCAACACTTCTATCAGATGTCGCAGCGGATACAGCGCCAATTTTTACAACTTCAGCTGCAAGAAAAGACCCGCAGAGAACTACTGATCCAGCTAAGCCATGATCTAAAAACACCGCTCTCTAGCGTATTGGGCTATCTCGAAACTTGGCAACTTCAACAAACCGCCCCCAATCCTTTAATCACAACCGCCCATCGCAACGCCCAAAAATTAGCGACACAACTGGAACAGCAGCTCAAACTCGCTCGCAGCCAAAGGTCACAACCAGAGCCACACTTTGAAACCATAGCACTAGAACCGATCATTCAAGAGAGCATCGAAAGCTTGAATATCATTGCTAACCGCAAAGCAATTCTTATTCAATTCGTTATGCAAGAGGAGGCTCAAATTCTAGGTGATAAGCAACTGCTACAGCGGCTGTTTGCAAATTTACTTGAAAATGCACTTCGCCATGCCCCCTCAAACAGCGACATTAAAATTATGGCAACTAACAGTAAACGAGGGGTGCATGTTTCAGTACAAAATCATATCGATCCACACGCCCCAACAGGAGACTTAGGGGTTGGGACTAAAATCATCCAGTCCATCTTGGCGTTGCATCACAGCAAACTATCAACACAAGAATCATCGGACCACTATAGCCAAAGTTTTCTATTGCCGATGAAGCATCACACGCATTGATAACAGACTAAATAATGACTCAATATGCAGCCATCAATACGAATTTCATACGATAAAGTAGGGGGCGGATTTTCTGTGCAACAGAATATTTTAATAATTCATCATAATGTGATTTAAAATGGAAAATTCCTATCAAATAACGCTAGACAATCCCCTATATATTGGTATGATTCTTCTCGGCCTGTAATCAGACCTATTCAATGTAATAAATATTATGCTTTAAGAAATCTTCGCTGCATCTGCTATACCAGTTAATGTCATGAAGTCTTCCCTGTCATAAATTTTACATAAATATGTAATTTTTTACTTGGCTACCTAATCGCATATTGCGAGTTTTTAATATCAAAAGGATACATTCATGTCTACTGGCATCGTAAAATGGTTTAACGAAGAGAAAGGTTTCGGTTTCATCACTCAAGACAACGGCGGCGCTGACGTATTCGTTCACTTCCGTGCTATCGCTTCAGAGGGTTTCAAAACTCTTGCTGAAGGTCAAAAAGTTTCTTTCGAAACTGAGCAAGGCCAAAAAGGTCTTCAAGCTGCTAACGTAGTTAAGCTATAATTTAGAAGTTTAAATACTTCCAAGATTATTAAAATGCTGGCCCTAGGCCGGCATTTTTTATGCCTGTCATCCACGAAATCCCTGCACTCTTTCTCTCTTCTCTAGAACACATTGGCGCTTGCCAGTTTGTATCACTAAAGCAACACAACACCGTTTTTTCTAAAAATAATGCAATAAACTCAGCCTAAGTCATTTCTACTCCTGTGAATAAGGAGAAATATTATGATTAAAACGGTTTCATTATGGCCTTGCACACTTTCCGCAATCTTCGTCTTTTCAGCCAACGTCAATGCGCAGGAGAGGTTTAAAGACTTTACCTTTGTTGGTGCCGGTGCTGCTGTTGAAGAGTCTGTATTTGCCAATGATGGCGCGAAACCCGGTGCAGCTCTGTATCTTTTCCATCACAGTCAATATGGATTCATTGATGGCAGCCTGGCTAATTTTGCCATCACCCCTTGGTTTGGCCTTTCAGGGAATATCCGCCTTTCTCAGGTCTCTAATGATTTTACTGACTTACCCGATGGCATCGCTGATCGTGACAGTAGTGGTGAATTAGGCGTAACACTTGGTACTTTAGGCGCACGCCTGACCTTTCTCCATGATGTAACCGACAAACATAATGGCTATGAACTCCAACTACATTTAGGACGAGCTTTCGATACCCCCATCGATGACTTGGTATTATCGCCCTACTTTGAAATCAATTATCGAGATCGAAAACTTTCAGAGCACCTCTACAGTATCTCACCAGAAGAATCGAATGCATCAGGGCTAACCCAGTTTGATGCCAAGGCATCTTGGGTCTACAAAACGGGGGTCATAGGGTTATATGACTTTTCTGAAAAATTCTTAGGGATCTCTAAGCTAGAACTTGAACACCATGCCAGCAATAGCCCGTTAGTACAAAACAATCTTGGCTGGAAATGGAGTTTGGGAGCGGCATACAAATTTTAATCTTGGTCGGTTACCCCTCGCAAAATGGAATTTGTCTTGCTGTGGTTATCTTGCTTGCACTAACCCTAAAATTTGTAGCTATGCTTTATTAAAATCTGTCGGGGATTCATGATGAACGCACAAGATAAACACAAAAATCAAACAGTCGACTCGCAGCCGCTTCAGCCTATCCCGCAGGAAGCATTCGATTGGTACGATGAATATGCCCATGGTTTGATCGATCGTCGGGAGTTTCTGGCACGGCTGTCAGGTTTAGCCATAGTAGGGATGAACCTGACCTTACTCACGAAGGCATTACTCCCTGACTATGCGCATGCCGAGCAAGTCTCGTTTAATGACCCAGAGATTGTAGCCAGTTATGCAACCTTCGACTCGCCTAAGGGTCACGGCGAAGGGCGTGGCTACCTTGTTATGCCAAACCCGTTACCTGACAGTGCACCTGTGGTGCTAGTGATACATGAAAACCGAGGCCTAAACCCTTATATCAAAGACGTTGCTCGACGCGCAGCAAAGCGTGGCTTTATTGCGTTTGCCCCCGATGCGTTATATCCATTAGGTGGTTACCCAGGCAATGATGATAAAGGTAGAGAGATGCAAAAAAGCCTCGATAAGGCCAAGATCGAGCAAGACTTTATCGCTGCAGCTCAATATCTCAAAGAACATGCAAACAGCAATGGGAAATTAGGTGCTGTCGGCTTTTGCTTTGGGGGCTATGTGGTCAATATGCTTGCAGCAACATTGGCCGATGATTTGAATGCGGGAGTGCCTTTTTATGGCACGCCACCAGAGAAAACGCTGCGTCAGCAAATTAAAGCGCCACTGCAATTTCACTTTGCCAGCTTAGATAAACGTGTGAATGCAACGTGGCCAGACTACGAAGCCGATCTTAAAGCTATCAAGGCGCAGTATCATGCCTATCTATACCAAAATGTGAACCATGGTTTTCACAATGATTCCACAGCACGATACGCCGAACCAGACGCTGAGCGTGCATGGCAACGAACCATGGATTTCTTTCATAAGCACCTCGCAGCCAGTTAAACTCACGAACTAACATCGTATAAACAAAACCCCCACCACTTTCGTGATGGGGATTTCAATATTTATACGTTTATAAGTACAGCTTACAGTGAAGCTATTTACAATGAAGCCATAGCGCCTTTACCGACACCTTCGTAAGCCACGACATCCAGAGTATCATCCTCGTTCAAGGTCGCTTTCACGTGCTGTGCTATATAGCCTGCAAGTAATTCTACGGTTGTGTCTGTATCGAGGATTTCTGTTTCACTGCGAGCAATCGCCAATTCAAACTCACCTTGTGGAGCTGTGTAACGGAAGCCAAAATGGGTATCATCGGTGACTGTCTGAGCATGCTGACTTAACGCAAGTGCATCTACACTGATCTGATCTTCGATTGACCCTAGGTAGATATCTTGCCAGCGCTGAGCCCATTGCAGTTCACGCTCAGCATCACGCTTGCCATTCACCAATAGCTCAACAGGAGAACGGTGACCGTGCGCAATACGTTGGCAGTTACCATCATGCTTTTTCAAACCATGCGTATAGTGATAGAAAGCACCGTCAATATTTTCATGGCGCAAAGTAATTTCTAGCCCTTGCACGTTAGCAGGCAACTCATCTTTTAGCACTTGATAAACATGCTCTGTCACGGTTTCTACTGTGATGGTTTCTGTATCTACCAAGCAGTAGGCTTCATCTGGACAATGTAAATGGATACCCTTTTCGCCACGTAACATATCAAGCGTTGAGTAACCTTCTTTCGTTGTCGCAAGGTGAACAGAAGGATCACGCATTGGCACTAACAGGCGATGATCAACATACTCATCAACCAACTGTTTGATTTGCTTTTTCACACGGCTGAAATCTAACACCATGCTCATTTCATTTAGCTCACCAGACATCACCACATCCAGAATCCAGCTTTCCCCTACCATACCGCGCGTTGCGCAGAGGTACGAGGCATCGATAACGGTAAGATCTTTAACGAATAGCTTCAAACTGAAGTCCTTATTGATAATGGTTGTCGTTTTGCTGAGAGCAGGCATTATACGCGCCAAATACAGTGAGTAAACCATGTAAACATTGTGATGCCCGTCATTCGCTTAGCAACAGGGCTATCATAGGTTGAATGATGGTTAATTCGACTATTTATCGTGCTTATATAACTCATCACATGCAATAAAAAAACGCTAATGCTTACTCTTACAAGTTCAACACAGTTATCACGACAGCTATGCGGCTATGTCGCACCTCGTAACCACGCCAATGCATCAAGCGGATCATCAAAATAGCGAACCTCCCCAGCCACAAACCAGCCCCCCACTTTCGCCATGATCTCTTGCCAATGCTGATTGCCGTAAATAGCAATACGATGAAATTTCTTACCGTGTTTCAGCCCCAACCGTAAATCATCCCATGCGGCTTGGAGCTCCCAACCTTCAAATTCAGTCCCGTCAAAATAGGCGTCGACGATTGGCTTTTCCACTTCAGCCAAGGCTTCATCCAAAATAGGGACTATTTTTTCATAATCGGCATGAGTCAGCGTGCCTGTGGCTTTTAACTCAATAAAAAAAGAATCATCTTTACGTTCGATATCCATTGCTAAACCGTGAACAACCGACATAGCAACCTCCTTCGTGTTGGCAATCGTTTATTTTTCTCTACCTGAGTGTAGCGGCTTTATCGGCACCTGAAAGGAGATTAAAGCATCAAAATAAACCACAAGCGCTAGTAAAACAGCACCCAAGATTAACGGCGTACCTGATAGGCCAAGCAGCAAGCGACAGCACTTGCGAGACATAGCACACTCCCCAAATGTTGCCACCAACCAGAAAGTGCTAACCCTAAACCTAATAATAAATAGTAACTCAAGCCAAAGAGTGCCCCCGCTGTTCCTGCTACTTGCTTATAATTCACTAAGGCTTGACTTAAAATATTAGGAATTGCGATACCAAAACTTATCACCACCAGCATCATTGGTAGTAAGAAGCCAATGCTATCTTGCAACAGCCACACACCGCATCCACCAGCTAAAGCGGCAACGGAAGCCATAAAAACTAATTGTTCCGCTGCGACTTTTTTAGCATGAAGTCGCTTATTTAAAAGGCTGCCAATAAAACAGCCAACGGCCAACACAATCCCACTATAGCCAAAGTCAACAGAAGTAAAACCAAGACGCTGAAAAGCAAAGGGCGCTAATGAGTAATAGCTGAACAGCATGATATTAAATAGCGCGATCAATGCTGAATTCAACCAAAGTCGCTTATCAACAACCATCGTTTTAGCAATATCGAGCAAGCTCAAGCGCGCCCCCACCTCCGGCTCTGAAACCGCTTGCTGCACTTGCGTTTCTGGCAAAAATATTGCGCTGAGCGTCAATAAGACAACGGCAAGCCCCAATAGAGAGCCAAACACCAAAACATGTCCCCCTAGAGTGGCGAGCCAGCCACCACTAAACAAGCCAATCACAGGGCTTACTGCGATTCCTGCCCCCATAATTGAGAATAGCTTGGCTAGATCAGCCCCATCATAGCTATCACGTAGCATAGTTTGAGCCACAACAGAGCCAACAGCAGCCCCAAAAGCAGAGACCACACGTGCCCCTAATAACACTTCAAAGTTAGGTGCAATAATGGCCAATCCTGCGCCTACACCATAGGTTACCAAACCGAGTAACATCGCTGAACGGCGTCCAATCAGGTCCGCTAATATCCCCCAGCACAGTACACCCAAAGCAAACGCAATAAAGTAAACTGATAATGTTTGTGCCGCTGTCGTTTGCGCCACGGAAAAAGTCGCCGCTATATGTGGCAGTACTGGGCTATAGATAGTTTCGATTACTTGAGGAAACATCATGAGTAGCACCATTAACCATGTGCTAGGTTTACTTGTCATTAGTTTGTACCGTTTCATTTGCTCATCTGATGGTTATCACTATAGCTAACACCTAAATGTCTAGTTACAATCATTAGAACAAAATACATCAAAATAAGGACATCCTCTTATGGCGTTAATTACAGGTAATGTCCCCTTCAACCCCGACACATTAGCTGCAAGTGTTGTGGGTATCGCTGCGGATGTTGGTCAACATGATTCAGGTCACCACCAGCACCAAATGGCGCAACTCTTGTTTGCCCCCAAAGGCTGCATGACCATTAACCTAGAACAACAACAAAGTGTATTACCCCCAACGCGCGCAGCATGGATCCCACCAGGTATTCGCCACCGTGCGGTTATGCGCAATGTTGTTTCTTACCGCTCGATCTATTTCTCTCCCGATCTTTATGTCGATCTTTGCCAGATCGAGGATCTCGATCATATTAAGATCGTGAGTGTGAATAACTTACTGGCCGCGTTAATTGAGCGGATGGCTTTTTGGCCATGGGATATGCCAAGCCAAGATCAATCCACGCTACTAGCACTTTTTTGGCAAGAGCTCCAATCCGCTCCACCAGAGCACTTATCTCTGCCGATCCCGAAAGATGCTCGGCTCGTACCTTGGTGGCAACACTTAAGTAGTCAGCATGTGCCGCCACCGCCATTAAACATCATGGCGAAAAACATAGGCGCGAGTGAGAAAACCATCAGCCGTATTTTTAGTCGTGACACGGGGATGCCTTACCAGCAATGGCGGCAACAATGGCGGTTGCTTGCTGCTATCGAATATTTAGCCGAAGGTAAATCTGTCTCTGACACAGCTTCTTTATTGGATTTTTCGAGTGACAGTGCTTTTATCAGCTTTTTCCGCCAACACATCGGCGAAACGCCAAGCCAGTTCATACGCTAAATTGATGATAGTGAGAGAGCCGTAAGTGATAAGGCACTAGCCAATAAGCAGGCGCGATAGCACGCATGGCTATAAATATGTGATTTATTTAGCAGCATGTTTGCTCTAGCTGTTATACTTTGCGCAATAACACACAACAGCCATGGTCTTATCACCAACTGTTGGGCTGTATCGCTATGTACACCTAAAGGTAACAAGATGAATTTAAAGCAAGAACTTCAAAATTTGAATAACCGACTAGACAAGTGCCGCAATAAACTAGCAGCAGCAAAAAGTCGTAACGATCAGCCAGTCGTGAATCAATTCAAAAATGAAGTTGCTAAGCTTGAAAAACAACGTGACAGCATCAAGAACATCCAGTCACGTCAAGCAAACGACAAAGGTAACGACATTAAATCAATGCCATTTAACCGCGCTTTGACCAAAGCAGAACAAGCGGATATGGGTAAACTAAAGAAATCTGTCAAAGGTTTAGTTGTCGTTCACCCTATGACGGCAATTGGTCGTGAAATGAAAATTAAAGAAGTGACTGGTTTTGCAAATAAACCATTCTAAGCCTCTTTAGATCCCATTAAAAAAACGCGGCGCATTAAAGTGCGCCGCGTTTTTTATTGCCTGTGTATATCACCTAACGATTAAACCTTAATCGCAAGTCGCTTTCTGCTGTTGTGCCGCCACTTCTGCTTTAAGGTCTTTTTTCAGAATTTTGCCAGTTGCACTCATAGGCAGTTGCTGGCGGATCTCGACGCTACGTGGATATTTAAACGCCGCAAACTGTTCTTTACCCCACTCATACAAAGCTGTTTCTTCAGCATAGGCATCTTCTTTCAATACCACGTATGCCTTGATTTCTTCGCCATACTCCGCATTTGGAATACCAATCACAGCAACCATAGCGATAGCAGGATGGGTCATAAAGACTTCTTCAATCTCACGAGGATAAACATTAAACCCACCGCGAATAATTAAGTCTTTAACACGATCGACAATGTACATATTGCCATTATCATCGAAACGGCCGATATCACCGGTATGGAACCAACCATCACGCATCGCTTCGTCTGTTGCCTCTGGGCGGTTCAAATACCCTTTCATCACATTATGGCCCCGAATCACCACTTCGCCTTCTTTACCCACAGGAACAGGCTGACCGCTAATATCGACTAGACGGACTTCGACACCTTGGATAGGTTGGCCAACAGACCCCGGAATACGCGGTTGATCAAGGTGATTAAAACAAGCAACAGGGCTGGTTTCCGACAAGCCATATCCCTCTAAAATTGGCACATCGAAACGACTTTCAAAGGTATGAATAACTTCTTTTGGTAACGAGGCACCACCACTAATCGCAATACGTAATGTCGATGTGTCTTCATCGCTTTGGCAATGGTTCAAACCAATATACATAGTAGGGACGCCCGCAAAGGCAGTCACTTTATGTTTAGCAATCAGTGACAGAACTACACTTGGTTCAAAACGAGGCACAAGCACCATACTTGCCCCCATTAAGACCGAAGCATTCATCTGTACTGTTTGACCAAAGGTATGGAACAAAGGCAAGGTCACTAACTGAACATCATCACCTTGGCATCCCATCAATGTTTGCGCCACTAAAGCATTACATACCATGTTACTTTGGCTTAATTCGGCCCCTTTAGGTAACCCTGTGGTCCCTGAAGTATAAAGGACAACGCAAGTGTCACCTTCCTGCCGTGGCACATAATCAGCAAGCGGTGCTTGCTTGGCAATAAAGCTGCTAAGTGTCGGTATACCGTTATAGACCTGCTGGTTTTGCTCAAGCGTCATGACCACCATATCTTCACATTCCGCCACTTGATTGAACGCTGCAATGCCTTCTTGCGCCATAGGCAGATCAGGGGTGCCTTCAAAACAGAAGAAAAATTTAGCTTGTGAGTCTTCAAGGTGATATTTAATTTCTCGTTGACGTAATAGCACGTTAAGCGGCACCACCACACCACCCGCTTTCTGGATGCCGTAATACACAATAGGAAAGAAAGGTACATTGGGGCAGCTCAAAGCAACACGATCACCTGCTTGCAAGCCTTTAGCTACTAATCCATTCGCGACTTGGCCAGCCAACGCATCAAACTGCGCATAGGTAAGCTGGGTATCGCCACAAATAATGGCCGTTTTATTCGGTTTACATTGCGCATTTCGCTGTAGGGCGGCAGCAAGACTCATCATAACGTTACACCTTCATCCTTGATTGCATTATGTTTAGTAGCAATTAAACACTCGTTTAATACCTGCGTTTAATCCCATGCTCAATAGATAGTCAGTCGCAGATTCAAAGTCAATCTACCCTCAATAAATGTTAATTATTTGTGATCAACATTCGCTATTCGCTCTTTCAACCATAAGTAACCCTTTCTACTCGTTATTCACCCCTTAATAAGCGCTGTAATTAAATTACAAAAACAACCCTTTAAATCATATTTCCACGGAATAAGTTGTTAAGTTACGCCAAAAATAAAATCAATTAGCTTTGTACTATCAAGTGATTAGCCATCTTTGGCCCGCACACCATCAAATTCACTTACTTTATTAATGGATATATCGAAAATCACTGTTTCCTGCCATCGCATAATCCCCGCCTTACAATATCGATTAATCAGTTGTTACACCCTTGTTTTATATGGCTTCGTAAGCGTGATCATATTTTAAAACATTCATTAACATTAAACCTTATCGCTCATAAGGTAATTACCCAGCAAAAAAGAGGCATAGCCATACGTTTTTTCAGCCGTAGAATGTCTTCCCCACAAAAAACAGCTAACAGAAAATTACTTTTCTAAATACAGCCTGTAACCCAAACAACATAATTATAAATAAGGCCGCTACACCAAGGCATTTATCTATCCGCTAGGTAATCCGCTGGCCAAGCACATGGAGTGTAAAAACATGACATCCCTATTTTTATCCGTTATGCCCATCGTCATTTTGATATGGATGATGACCAAGAAAAACGGCTTACCCTCGCACATTGCCCTGCCTATCACCGCTTTGATGGTTGGCTTGTTGCAATTGTTTTATTTCAATACTGATTTCACATTAATTAGCGCCAACATCATTGCTGGTATCCTTTCTGCTATCACCCCAATTTCCATTGTTGCTGGCGCTATTCTATTAAACCGAATGATTTACCTATCTGGCTCTGAAGACATTATTCGTCGTTGGCTGGAAGGGATCAGTAAAAACCAAGTTGCACAGTTGATGATCATTGGCTGGGCATTCGCTTTCATGATTGAAGGGGCGTCAGGCTTTGGTACCCCAGCCGCGATTGCTGCGCCTATTTTAGTTGGCTTAGGTTTTAACCCATTGAAAGTTGCTATGCTCGCCTTGGTGATGAACTCGGTTCCCGTCTCATTTGGCGCGGTTGGCACTCCAACTTGGTTTGGCTTCTCTAACCTTGGCTTAGATGATGCTACCCTGCTTGAAACCGGAAAAATTACTGCGCTTATTCACTTTGTCGCAGCATTCATTATTCCACCTATGGCCCTACGCTTTATCGTGAGTTGGGGGGAAATTCGTAAGAACTACCTATTCGTGCTGATCAGTACTTTGTCATGTACAGTGCCTTATTTCCTATTGGCACAGTGGAATTACGAGTTCCCAGCGTTAGTCGGTGGTGCGATAGGCCTTATCATGTCTGTGGTGGTGGCACGCTTTGGGCTCGGACTCGCAACAGCAGAGCAGAAGGTGGCAAAAACGGCAGTCGCCGGTGAAGCAGCAGCACTGGGTGACGCTGTCTCAATGAACATGACATCAATGTCGTCACAAGCAACAACCTCAGGGACTAGCAAGCAATCACAACCAGACAATCAAGCTGTTTCTACAGGCCAAATATTGAAAGCAATGACGCCGACGATCCTGCTGATTGCCATTCTTATCGTGACGCGCATTAAGCAACTCGGTATTAAATCCATGCTGACTGATAGCACTGAACTCTTTACCGTATCATTCGGACCTTTGGGGGATTTCAGTTTAAGTAAAGCGTTAATTCTAAAACTCAGCCATATCCTAGGCACTGATGTTACTTGGGCGTATAAAACGCTTTATGTACCCGCGTTGATCCCTTTCTTATTAGTGGTGTTAATTTCAATTCCATTGTTCAAACTACAAGGTAATATCGTTAAGCAGATGTTTTCTGAAACCGCCAGCCGTATCAAGATGCCATTTATCGCCTTGGTTGGTGCGCTAATCATGGTGAAATTGATGATGACGGGTGGTGAAAACTCGCCAATCATGACAACGGGTCAAGCCTTCTCTGATTTAATGGGCACAAGCTGGCAGTATGTGGGAGCGTATTTGGGGGCTCTTGGCGCATTCTTCTCAGGCTCAGCAACCGTTTCTAACCTGACTTTCGGTGCAATCCAGCAAACAATTGCCTTGAATGTGGGGCTGCCTCAAACAACGATTCTAGCTCTGCAATCTGTGGGGGGCGCTATGGGTAACATGGTGTGTATTAACAATATTATCGCGGTTTCGACTATTTTAGGTATCGCCAATAAAGAAGGCTATATCATTAAACGTACCGTTATCCCTATGATTGCCTACGGGATTGTCGCTGCCATTATGAGTACAGTGGTTTAACGGACAAGGTGAGTACCTTAACCAGGCCGTAAACCCCGCCACATAAAAAAGCGAAATGGGCTGATTCATGATCAGGTTACCCATTTCGCTTTTTGCTTTTCTGCCTGTCTTTTACAGCACTAAAACTTTTCGAGGTGCTTTTGATAACACTGGTATAAATGCTCAATAAATAGCTTAACCTTAATAGGTTGGTGGCGTGTATACGGATAAATCGCATAAATCCCTAAGCACTTCGCAACCTGTTCCTGCAACACTTCAATCAAAGTACCGGCTTTTAAATCTTCCGCCACTAGCACTTTCGGAACATACACCAAGCCTTGACCAAAGAGAGCTGCTCGACGCAGAGCTGATGCATTATTGGTGGTGAAATTACCATTCACCTTAACCGTACAGGGCTTATCAGCACCTTTGAACAACCATTCTTGAGCGCCCGTTTCTTGGTAGCTATACGCTAAACAATTATGCTGTATGAGCTCAGAAGGGGCTTTAGGAATGCCACAACGCGCAAAATAATCGGGGGCACCGCAGATCACCCAGTGAGCATCGACTAACCGCCGCGCAATAAAACTGGAGTCAGGCAGAGCCCCCGTACGAATCGCTAAATCAAATCCTTCCGCCACAATATCAACAAAGCGGTTGTCCAAGTCCATATCAATATGAATGTCAGGGTACTTAGCGCTAAACTCAGCAATAGCCTTTGGCAGTATCAACTCCCCTGAAATAGTCGGCACGCTGATCCTAATCGTCCCCGTCAGGCTTTCTCCTAACCCACTCATGGCTTGCTCAGCATTCTGTACCGAGTAATACACCTCTCTAGCGTGGCTGAAAAACACCTCTCCTGCTTCGGTTAATGTCAGCTTTCGGGTGGTTCGATAAATGAGCTGCACGCCAAGCTCTTGCTCTAATCGAGTTATCCGCTTACTGACCACCGACTTGGTCAAACCAACAAGATCCGCTGCTTTACTGAACGAGCCTTGCTCAATTAAATGGAAAAAAATCAGGAAATCATCTGTGCTTCGCATCATTAGTACACTTTTTGCAACAAACTTATGTATTGGTAGCAGTATATCAACCAAAGGAATGCTATTAAAATGTTAAATATGATAGTAAGTCGATCTTTCGCTAAATAAGAAGCCTTAAAGGGCCAAGCGGACCATAATTAATCCCACTCGCATTTCCTGTCAGTCTGTTTAAGGCAGTTAAGGCCATGGAGCAATAGAACATGCAACATCCCTACACAACACTCATAGAACAATTAAAAGATACCGTTGACGCGCAGCGGATAATTACCGATCCAACCCTGACTTTGGCATATGGTACTGATGCCAGTTTTTACCGCTTAGTGCCAAAAATCATTTTGCAGCTAGACTCACTCGATGAAGTCGTTGCGGCGATCAAAGCCTGCTATGCACTCACTATTCCTGTCACCTTTCGCGCAGCAGGCACCAGCCTATCGGGCCAAGCATTATCAGATTCCGTCTTAATTACGCTGACCAATAACTGGCGTAATTATAAAATCAGTGAAGATGCCCACCAAATCACGTTGCAGCCCGGTATTATAGGAGCGGAAGCCAATAAACTTCTCGCGCCACATGGTCGTAAAATCGGGCCAGATCCCGCTTCTATCAATACCTGTAAAATTGGCGGTATTGCAGCAAATAACGCATCAGGTATGTGCTGTGGTACCGCACAAAACAGCTATAAAACCTTAGCGGGCATGACAGTAGTATTAGCCGACGGTACAGTATTAGATACCCTCAATGCTGATAGCCGCCATGCCTTCCAACACTCTCATGCTGAGTTACTTAACGATTTAGCTGAATTGGCCTCAGTTTGCCAAGAAAATAAAGAGCTGGCCGATAAAATCCGCCATAAGTATCGCTTAAAAAATACCACAGGCTATAGCCTTAACTCGTTAACCGATTACAGCGATCCGATTGATATTTTGCAGCACCTCTTTATCGGTTCGGAAGGTACACTCGGCTTCATTGCCGACATCACCTACAACACAGTGATTGATCACGCCCACAAGGCGTCAGGCCTGTATGTATTCAAAGATATTGAAACCACCTGCCGTGCGGTGAGTGAGCTAAGTAAAACCACCGCAGCAGCTGTTGAGCTAATGGATAGCCGCGCATTAGCATCGGTAGCCAATGAACCCGGCATGCCTGATTTCATCGCCCAGCTAGGGCAAGAAGGCAATACCGAAGCTGCCGCATTATTAGTTGAAATCCACGGAGAAGATAACACCGACCTTGCACAACAAGATGCTGAAATTACTGCACTAATTAATCAATTTTCTCCAATGCACCAAGTGGCATTCAGTACCGATACCACGGTATGTGCACAGCTTTGGGCTATTCGTAAAGGCTTATTCCCAGCTGTCGGTGCCGTCCGTGAAACAGGTACCACGGTGATCATTGAAGATGTCGCATTCCCAATCGAGCAACTGGCGCCCGCAGTACGTGAGCTCCAACAATTATTTACCCGTTATCACTATCACGAAGCCATCATCTTTGGCCATGCCCTAGCGGGCAACTTACACTTTGTCTTTACACAAGCATTCGATAGCCAAGAAGAGATTCAGCGCTACAGCGACTTTATGGATGCCGTTGCCCAATTAGTTGCCGTGGATTACCAAGGCTCACTAAAAGCTGAGCATGGTACTGGCCGTAACATGGCTCCCTACGTTGAATTAGAGTGGGGACAAGCTGGCTTTGCACTGATGCAACGTATTAAGCAGATTTTTGATGTGACGGGTATTTTAAACCCAGGAGTGATCATTAATGACGATCACCAAGCCCACGTCAAAGACCTCAAAGCTATGCCTGCGGCAGATACCCTGATCGACAAATGCATTGAATGTGGCTTTTGTGAACCCGTGTGTCCATCGCGCAACCTGTCGCTGACGCCTCGCCAGCGTAATACCGTGTTCCGTGAAATCAGTCGATTACGTCGCACTGAAGAAGATCCAGCCCGACTGGCTGAAATGGAAAAAGCCTTCCAATATCAAGGGGTCGATACATGCGCAGCGACAGGGCTTTGTGCCGACCGCTGCCCTGTCGGCATCAATACGGGCGACCTAATGCGCAAACTGCGCCAGCAGCACTCGCCAATGGCTAAGTCTATTGCGCGTTGGACTGCCGAGCATTTCTCGACCATCACCAAAACAACCAAAATGAGCTTGGGTGTGGTGAATAGTGTCCACTCTGTGATTGGCACCAAAGGCATGAAAGCAATGAGCAAAACCGCACATAAGTTAAGTGGTGAAAAACTGCCATTGTGGACAGAGCACATGCCACGTTCAGCAGGGAAAATGAAAGCACCGACCATCTTTGCAATTGGTAAAGAGAAAGTCGTCTACTTCCCTAGCTGTGCCTCACGTAACATGGGCACCGAGAAAAATGCAGCCGATGCGCGTCCATTAGCGGAAGTGACCATTTCACTACTAGAAAAAGCAGGTTACGAGGTTGTATTACCGAATAAACTCGACAACTTGTGCTGTGGTATGCCGTATAAGAGCAAAGGCTTTGTCGACACAGCAGCCAATAAAGCGCAAGAGCTAGAAAACAGTTTATGGCAAATCTCAGAGCAAGGTAAGCTGCCGGTATTAATGGATACCAGCCCGTGCGCCAGCCTGAGTAAAGAAACCATGCGCCAAGGCATTACCATTCTAGAACCATTTAAGTTTGTGGCAGATTTTGTGCTGCCTAAGCTCGACATTACGCCACAAGATGAACCGGTAATGCTGCATATTACCTGTACATCTCGCCGTAGTGGCTTAGCCGGTGTGATGCAAAAGGTGACAGAAGCTTGTGCTAAACAAGTGATTATTCCCGAAGATATTCTGTGTTGTGGCTTTGCCGGTGATAAAGGTTTTACCACGCCAGAGCTCAATGCCTCAGCCCTTGCGCCGTTGAAAGCCCAAGTACCAAGAAACTGCAATGAAGGCTATTCAAACAGCCGTACCTGTGAGATAGGCTTATCAGAACACAGTGGCATTGAATACCGCTCGATATTGTATTTAGTGGATAAGGTAAGCCAAGCATCTGCAGTTAGCCAAACAGACTAAAATTTAGCGCTTACTACGTAAGCAAACATCCGCAACAAACCAAAACGCTCAGCAAGGCTAACAGCCCCTGAGCGTTTTTATTTACAGTGTAAAGTGCGCAAGTTGGTAAACTACTATCAGGAAGATTTCAATTGAAAAAGTATGCCTTGTAAAGCTCCCCCTAACACAATCTACAAGATCACAATGTCTAAAGAGAAATAAGCCAGAAAACCACTCAATAGAATTATTTTTTCGTAAAAAACCAACAAATAAAAACAAAACCACAATATAGTTAACCATAAAAAGGTTAACTATATTAGCAAGCAAAAAAATTAGTCACTCATATCATCTCTATGATACTTTTCCAGTCTTTTTATTCTGAAAAAATGCTTAAAAAACATATGTATCACCCATGAGAACGTTCCGAATATTGCTAATACAGACAAAATAACATACAAATTAACATAATATTCAAATGGCTTAGCTTCCTCTAATGTAACAAAGTCAATCAAAGTAAAAGCCATAACCGCAAAAAACAAAATAACGAGAATCCTGAATGACATGGAAAAAGCATTGTAAATAAAAAATAAAAAATCTCTAAATAAACTCATAATTTCTCGCGTAAAATTACTAATCACTTAAAATATGCCCACTAAGACCCAGTGTAGTTTGTTCTCGATCCCCCAATGACTACGAAAAACATAATAGTGAGGAACAGCACATCAAATAATAAATAACTAACTAATCTTGACTAATTAACGGGTGTCTTCGATGGTAGAAAAACGCAGGGTGAAAACGTTGCTGATAACTGTATGACTCCACAAAAGGGAGTGTAAGATCATAAACAGATCTACGGGACAAATCGATTTGAATTGTTCATTAAACGTTCGCGATCTTACCCGCCGCCGTAAAAGAGTGCATACGTATAGGATGTGAAACTACTTTAAATTCACATCATAGTCACAATATAATATTTTGAACCTTGGAGTCAGACCACCAATAGAAGACTTAATGTTTTCACACCTATCAATTAATAGAGTTGCTGGCACTACATCAATATTTTTCACATCAGTAAATAACATTACATTCTCTCCTTTTTCACCTAGGCTACTTCAGTGTACTTTTCTTCATTATAATTAGCACCAACAATTGCATTATTAAGATCAAACTTAGAGCCATAAACTAAATCTTTCATTATTATAAAAGCTTGCAGCATTAACATTTAAAATACCAAGCATAGGCTTTAATGTTTCTCTAATATGCTCTTTCATATTCATTAAGTCTGAGTCTGAGTCTGAGTCTGAGTCTGAGTCTGAGTCTGAGTCTTTCACTTTCATTGAAAAATTGAATATGTAAATATCATATTCTGAATATAATTCAGCACCAATAAAACAAACACTCTTATTTTTGTCATTACAATTAAAGGTTTTCTTTAGTAATCCTTGATTAATAATAACGATATTAGAACTAACTGTAAAAGAAGTTAAACAAAGCAATAAACACATCAACCTTACCATTTATAAATCATCTCACTAGCAAAATTTTGAGTTTTAAGATATAGCAAAAAGCCCCGCAATAGCGGGGCTGATTTGTATATATTGCCTGTGTATTAGTAAAAGTTTACATCACGATACCAGCAAAAATGAAACCAAAGATGATACTGAAAATCATGCTCAGCAAACCTGGGATCATAAAGCTGTGGTTAAAGATATATTTACCAATGTTAGTGGTACCTGTACGGTCAAAGTCGATAGATGCGATGATTGGGCCGTAGTTTGGAATGAAGAAGTAACCGTTAACCGCAACGAAAGTTGCAATGATCACTGATGGTGGAAGGCCTAATGCAATCGCGACCGGTACTAATACCGCTGTGGTTGCACCTTGACTGTTTACCATCACAGATAAACCAAAGAGTGCAAATGCGAACGTCCATGGCGCAACTTCCACTAAACCTGATACTGCTTCTTTTACCATGTCGCCGTGACCACCGATTAAGGTGTCGCCTAACCATGCGATACCAAAGATAGCGACGATAGCGCGCATACCAGCATGGAACACAGAACCTTGCGTAATCGCGTAGCCGTCTGGTTTACAAATCAAAATAATCAAGGCCGCAATCGATAGCATCACGATTTCAATCGTGTGTGCCATGCCCATAACCTGACCATCGAAACTTGGACGTAATGACGGGAAGGCACCCATGATTACCACAGCCAAAGAACCAAATAAGAACAGTGATACCGCGCGCGTTGCTTCTGGTTTGATTTCAAGCTCTTCAACTTTTACTTCCTGTTCCATTTCAGCACGGAATGCAGGATCTTGAAGACGACGTTGATATTCTGGATCGTCTTTAAGCTCTTTACCTAGCTTATTAACAATCACACACGCTGCTGCTAACCCAAGGAAAGTCGCAGGGATAGTTACCATCAATACATTAGCAAGTGTAATACCTTGTGGTTCAAGGAAAGCCACCAAAGCAACAACGGCTGCCGCAATTGGGCTAGCAACAATCGCAAATTGTGATGCGATAACCGCCATGCCAAGTGGACGTTCAGGACGAATACCACTACGACGACTCACTTCAGCAATAACAGGTAATACTGAATAAGCAACATGCCCTGTCCCTGCCATCATGGTGAAAACATAAGTCACTAATGGTGCAATGAAGGTAATTTGGCGAGGGTTTTTACGTAAAATGTTTGAAGCAATTTTGATTAAGTAATCTAAACCGCCTGCTGCTTGCATAGATGCCGCCGCCGCCACTACCGCCATGATCATTAACATTACGTCAATCGGTGGACTTGTTGGCTGCATACCAAACACAAAGCTCAGTATTGCTAGGCCGACACCACCCATGACACCCAGACCAATCCCCCCGATGCGCGCACCGATCAAAATACAGCCAAGTACAATTAAAAATTCAACTAAAAACACATCAATCTCCCTGATGATAAAATTTAAACCAGTACAAAATTCTGCGGGCATGATACTGATTTCATCACAGCGACAATTTAGCATTCATCACACAAATAGTTATTCAACCATGCTATTTGCATGGTTATTGAGCACTATCAAATTAAGCGCATTAAAATTAATTGAATACATACATTTGTGTGCTTCAACAGCGAGGGGGCAGCGCCATATAGCAGCAAAAAAGGATTAAATTGGTTGAAAATACTACACAAGTCATAAAAACATACAAATTAATAGAAATGATAATTGATCTCATTTCTATTTGAGCGCATTATTCCCTCCTTTTCACGTAGCGACTTTCTGCTACATCCAAAATGCAAGAAGACAAACAATGAAGCGTAGTGCCCTGTATCTCCTTATTTCGAGCTTTTCTGTGTCTGCTTTTTCAACACCAGAAACAGCACAACATCCTGAATCCAGAGCGAATGCAGCGAGTTCAACACAACAAGGCTCCACTTTATTGCCTCAGTCTACAGATGCATTTTCGTGGTTGAGAGATGACTCTCGTCAGTCTGAAAAAGTGCGACATTTTCTCACGGAACACAATCAACAAGCCGCTCGCTTTCTAACAAAACAAACGGCGCTGCAACAACAACTCTTGAATGAGTGGCAGAATAATGCCCCTCAAAAGGCGGAAAAACCTTGGCTTATTCGCGGCGATGTAAAATATCGATTTGAGACACGTGACAATTCACGCGTGTTGGTTGAACAGCCAATCCATCAAGCTGCTGAAGATTCAAAAGAACGGATTGTCTTCAACCTGACTCAGCGTGCAGCTCAATCTGATTACTACTCTCTAGGTAGCTGGTTACTTAGCCCAAATAAACGCTTCATTGCTGTTACAGAAGATGTGCGTGGTGATCGTAATTACACTGTGACCGTAATTGACACTCACACCCAGCAGGCTTATGCCCTTATCAATCATGTAAGTACAGAGCTGATCTGGGGAGATGACAATGACACCCTCTATGCCATCGCAAATGAAGCAGGTACATACCGTCCTTATCAACTCGTCAAAACCCAATTATCCGCTCCTCAAAAAGTAGATGTGTTACTCGAAGAAACGGATCCGGCGTGGTTACTATCAAGTTATCAAACCAGCAATAAAAAATACGCGATTATTCAAAGTAATAATCACAATACCAGCCAGCAACAACTACTAAACACCCATACAGGTGAACTACAGACCAGCTTGCAAAAGCGTACTCCTGGTAATGAGTACTATAGCGATATCCAGGGTCAACAAATCCTCAGTCTGAGCAATCATCAAGGTCGTTTTGGTTTATACCAAGGAAAGCTGGGCTCGAACATTCAATCACTTGCACCTTTGTTCATCCCAGAGCCGCAAACAGAAATCAAAAACTGGTATGTTTTTGAAGCCGGTATTGCGCTGGTTCTGACCCAGCAAGGCAAAGACACTTTGCTGGTAATTAACAATGATGGCGATGAAACATTCCGCCGTCCATTATCTGCGAATGGCAAAGTCGCGTGGTTATCCAACAATGGCGACGCAGCCAGTAACCTCGTTCGTATCCGCTCGATGTCGATGACAACCCCACCAAGGTGGTCGGAATTTAATATCGAAACAGGTAAAGAACGATTGCTATCGCAAGACAGCTACCCGACGATCACGCCTAGCAACTACACCTCAACCCAAATTACGGTGAGTGCCAATGGTGTTAGTGTGCCAGTCTCATTAGCCTACCGAAACGATAAAGTGAGCCCTGATAGCCCAGTGTTTCTTTATGGTTATGGCGCATACGGCACGCCAATGAAACCTTACTTTATGCCACAGGTGATTAGCCTACTGGATCAAGGAGCGATTTATGCGATAGCACACGTTCGTGGCGGTGGGTACTTGGGTGATGCTTGGTATCAAGCGGGCAAGGGAATAAATAAACCCAATGGCATTAAAGATTTCCTTGCCACCGCGGAAGTGATGCAACGCTATGTGCCAAGTCGTGACACATCGCGAACAAGCTCCTACGGTGCTTCGCCAGCACAGGCGAAAACATCTATTAAGCGCGACATTTTGACTATCGGGGGCAGTGCTGGTGGCACGCTGGTGGCAGCGGCGATCAATGCTCAACCCTCACTTTTCCGCGGCGCGGTACTACAGGCGCCCTTTGTTGATGTGATCAATACCATGGCAGATCCCTCGCTTCCCCTTACTCAGCAAGAGTATCAAGAATGGGGTAACCCCGCCAAAGCCAGTGATCGCAAAGTCATGGAAACCTACAGCCCGTACGACAATGTTAGTGCACAAGCTTACCCACCAATGTTAGTGCGAATAGGCTTGCACGACAGCCAAGTTCCTTATTGGGAAGGGGCTAAATTTGTGGCCAAACTACAACAACAAAGCACGGTGAATAATCCTTATTTACTCACGACTGATTTTAATGCGGGTCATCAAAAAAATCGGCGCACCGCACAGGCAGCCCAAGCGATGGAGTATGCATTTTTATTAGGGCTCAGCGAGCAAGCATTATCGTCAACAGACACTCATCGATCGAAACAAGAATAATCGCTCGGTAGTCACCGATTTAAATACACGATCTCGTTAGACCATTACACCAATAAAACTACGCCTAGTTAGAGAATAACAACATGAAACTACATCCCATTGCCTTCGCTGTCCTCAGCGGATTGGCTTCGCACGCCTATGCTTCAGATTCAGCGGCAGAATCGGTTGAAAATCCACCCATTCACGCTAATGAAAATAACATGTCGACGGACATCACCCAGATGGAAACCGTCATAGTGACAGCGACAAAAATCGAACAGCCGCTATCAAAAACCAGCGGTTCGGTAGCCGTTATCACCAATGATCAAATAAAGCGAGAAGGCGCAACTGAACTGTATGATGCACTGAACCATGAGCCAGGTGTCAGCGTAACAGGCGGTGCAGGACGACCACAAAATATTACCATTCGAGGTATGACTGGTAACCGTATTGCGATCATCAAAAATGGTGTCAAAGTCGGTGATGGCTATGGGGCAGCAGACTTAAATGACATCGCAGGCCGTAATAGTTTTGACCTCTCTAACGTCAAGCAGATTGAAGTGATTAAAGGTGCCGGCTCCTCACTTTACGGCTCTGGCGCTATTGGTGGCGTGGTAGTGGTAACCACAAAACAACCGGGCGATTATTTAGGCACGAAAGACAGCCATTATGAGGCAAGTGCAAGCTATGCCGGGATCAGCGATAAGCAAAAACTCAGCACAACGATAGCGCAACGTTTTGGCGATCATGAAAGTTTGCTGCTGCTATCAGGCTGGCGAGGCGGTGAAACACGTAACTATAATCGCGACCTCTACGATCGTGAACTTGAAGGCTACAGCACTGACTTTACCCACAACTACTTCTTAAACGATCTCGTGATGCTTAAAGGCACAGTGTCTTACTACAAAGAGACAATGAAACGTGACGATGGTATGGCACCCGTGCAAGAAGATGGGCGCTGGGAAGCGAAGCAGTATTACGAAAATGGTAAAAGCACCAGTTTTGATGCGCAAGTGGGCACAGAAATCGATAGTCTGAATAACCGCTTGTTTGATCATGCCGATATAAAAGCCTACTACCGAGAAACAACCAGTGACACTTATAAAGATGTCTTTATGCAACGTGAACATCAAGGCATTACTGAGAAGCGTCGTCAGGTTGAACAGCGCCTCTACAAAGACACCTTATTAGGTTTCTCTGCCGATCAAACCAAAGATTTTCAACTGTCTGATAACACCGAGCACCAAGTCGCTTGGGGGGTACAGTTTGAACAAAATAAATATAAGCGCCCGATCAACAAAAACATCTACGACTGGCGAGGTACAACTGGCTTAATCAAAGATTCTTTTGCTGATGCCACCATGCTGACTGCTGCCGTATTTATTCACGATCAAATTAAGTGGCAAGACTGGACTATCACGCCAGGGGTTCGCTATGACCGCCAACAGCTAAGCCCAACAGGTGATGCCAATATAGGTGGCATGCAGATCTATGAAAATAATAGCAGTGAAGTATCTCCTAGCCTCTCAGTGGCTTATCAATTTACGCCTGCACTCAACAGCTACCTGAGCTACTCACACGGCTTTAGAGCACCAGCGTACGACAAAACCTATGGTTATGTGCCGCACCTGTTTAACCCGTTGAAACCTTTTATCATCATCCCGAACTCGGAGCTTAAACAAGAAACGAGCGATAACATTGAACTAGGCAGTAAATATGATGACGGTCGATTCTCGCTGTATGCCGCTGTCTTCTACACCAAATTTAAAAACTTCATTGAACAAAAAATGATTGGCCAAGCCGCGGATAAAACGCACTGGCTATTCCAATACCAAAACTTAGAAGGGGTGAAAACCTACGGTTTTGAGCTGTCGTCAGCTTACCAGCTAACAGAAGCATTCAAGCTGTCTGGCAAGCTAGGCCTCGTCGATGGTAAAGACGGTAATGGCGAGCCAATTCGTACCCTGACCCCATTAGAAGGCAACATCCAGCTTGATTATAGCGTAGAAAATATTACCGCTTTCTCACGCTTGAATTTCGCCGCAGCAATGCCAATGGATCGCACCCCTAAATGTTACAACAACGTCGAGATGCAAATCCCATGTGCGACGACCGGTAACTGGGCTTCGCTGGATCTCGGCGCGAGCTACCAAGTCGGCGACAACTTCACCTTATATGCCACCTTGATCAATGCATTCAACAAAGAATACATCCGCTACCAAGATGTGGCAGGCATTGGCGAAGACTCTAAGTCCTATTCAACCGAGCCAGGACGTTATTTCAACATCAATGCTACTTATCAATTCTAAGGATGGATGACTGATGAAAGCGCTTCGATTCAACAAAACCACATTATGCTTATTCACCTTGTTGGCCGCGAGCCAACAAGGTGTTGCCGCAGAGCTTATCTACCCAGCCAATGAAACTATCGTTAGTGATAGTGTTCAAGCGAAACAATTCTTGCTTAATTATTTCCAAGATAAGCCCAACACAGTTATCAGCGATCTATCGGCTCGCTATCAACGCACCAGCTTGATGGCAACGCACTACAATTTTGATGTTATCGACAATCAAGGTAAAAACTGCCACAAGACCTTGGTACTGACCGTAGATAAAGATCAAAAAGTGCAACGCGTCTACGCACAGCTCGATGCATTAACGGGCCAATGTGATGGCACGATCGAGCAACCTCGTACCAATTTTGATATCACTAAACCCGCTATTCCTGCACACGCGAAAACGGTGCCAGTGACAACCCAAGTCTACAATCCCGATCCGCGTACGATGAACCAAGCACCGATCCCAACAGACGGTGATTTTGAACATTACACCTTACCAGCGACCTATCAGACAGTGACTATGCCTGTGCTGTGTAGTACTACGGCTAACCCACAGTGTGTATTGGCCAACGACAAGGTTGTTGCTGTCGACATCGTGAACTTACCCGAAGGGATAGCAGATAAGGCAGAGCAGCAGCCGCAGCAAGGCCACCTCAGTTTTGCACCAGACGCACTCACCAATATTGATGTCACACAAGCATCAACGGCGGATAAATCAGCGGTGCATAACTACTTTTACGATGTGATGGCGTTCTACCATATTGATCACTCACTACGCTATGTAGAAGGGCTTGGCTTTAACCATCTATTCAACCAAACGGTTCAATTTGATGCGCAAGGCTCGAATGAGAATAACTCTAAGTACTTAAACGATATCAACCTACTGTCATTGGGTATGGGGGGATCTCCCGATAGCCTTGATGCTGACGTGATCCTGCATGAGTTCGGCCACACGATAAATTACTTTATCGTGCCTGACTGGGCGTATGGAGACACCAGTGGGATTGGTGAAGGTTTTGGCGATTACTGGGCAGGCATGTCGACTTACCGTACTCAATATCAGCAAGGTACAAGCTTTGAACTAGACACAGTATTCAACTTTGATGGTCATTTTGGCGGCAAAAGTGGCGGGACTCGTTCTCTCAATGACAAAGCGGCTCGCTACTACCCATCCGCTGAATACCAAGCGCATATTTCTGTTAATGGCACCTTGTCTGATCAGCTCTGGTCAACGCCACTATTCCAAGCCCTGAAAGAAGCTGTCGCGACCTACAATGCCGATGCGTTCGAGGCAATGAACAGGATTATTCTTGAAGGCCTCTATGGTTTAGGCCGTGGCGCTAAAATGCACCATGCCGCGCAAAGTATTTTAGATGCGGCGCAAAGCCTCTACCCAAATCATGAATATAGCGCGATTTTGCGTCGTCATTTCAATCACCACAACTTGCTTCCAACCGCACTGATCCTAGCGCCAAACCCGCAATTCATCGATACAGGGTTAGCAACAACAGCAACCCCCAATAACGCCACCAGCAAAGGGCAAGTAAACGCTGTCATCTACAACCCAACCACACGGGATATGACACTGAGCGGACATGTATCGGTTTCGGGGCAATCAGGGTCACAAACCTTGGCTACAGCCGATCAACCATCAAGCCTAAAAGCAGGAAAAAGCCAAACCGTTAACTTCCCTCTTAACGCTCAACCACAATGCGGCCAGCGTATTAACTTAACACTTGATGCTTCCTTCAGCTTCGACAAAAAGCAACGGATGCAACACGTTAGTTTTGAACAAGGTTTCGTATTTGGTCTACCTAAGTTTGCCGAAGCCCCTAAAACACTGAATCAAGAAGTTCTTGACGCTAAAAAAGGCACAAGCCCCCTGCAACCTATGCGCAAAGGGCTTACCTATGCCACTTACTTTAATACAGGCGATCAAGAGTCTGTCGGCAATGATTTCGCCGTTATCACTCACATTTCACACCCTGATCACCGCGAATTGAAAGTCACGCTGATCGCACCAGATGGCCAGCAAGTGATTTTGCACGATCACCAAGCTTATTACCAAAACAGCAAACAAACCGTGTATCGCTTAGCCGATTACCCACAACTTAAACCACTACTGGGCAGTCGGATGGCAGGTGCTTGGCGACTAGAAATTAGTGATATCGCCGTGGGTAATAGCGGCCAATTGATCGATTTTGGCGTCACGCACATTCAGAACTATCAGTGTAAAGCTTCACCAAATAAACCAGATCCAAAGCCACAACCACAACCTAATAACAATAGTGGCGGAGGGGGCAGTGCCCTTTGGCTAACCCTACTTGCAATGCTGCAATTGGGATACACCAAAGCAAGATCAGCTAAACGTCGTTCATTTAAGCGTTAATTCAATTTTTATAGAGAAACTATTATCATGAAAAAAACCTTACTCACACTCACCATAGCGACGTTACTTGCTGGTTGTAATGGTGGCTCAGACAATAAAGCCAGCAACACAACGGGTCCCGATTCGAAGCTGAATTACACACTGAGTGGCGAGGTACAATCCAACTATCTAGCGCAAGATATCACTGTATGTGTCGACTTAACGGAAGACTGGATCTGTAACCCCAGTGAACCAACCACAACAGCCAAAAGTGGTTTGTTTAACATCGCTAGCATGAACAAAGATATTTTGCATGCGCGTATTCTTGCTGTCTCAACCCTCAACGCGGCAGATAACCAAAGTAAAGCCTATACCAACAACACCGTAGTATTAGCAGCGCCACCACTGCAAAAAGAAAGTGGCCACATTATTAACGGTATCAGCACCTTGATCAGTGCGAATATGGGTCATGGTTTAAACCCTCATGAAGCTGCACGTGATGTGAAAGCCAAGTTAGAAAAAATCGGTGTTACCACCAGCAGTGATTTGTTAGCCAACCTTGGTGATCCTCGCTTGGCGACGATTGATAAGAACATCCAGTTACTGTCTGCCAGTGCCAAAGCTGATCAACGTAGCCGTGTGATCGCAACGCTAGCAAAAGAACTGCCACAGCAAAAAGCGTTTATTCAGGCAGAAAATCTCACCGAGCAAACACTCGCAGACACAGTGAATCAGCTGGAACAGAAAAGCATGCCGCGCTTAGTGGGCAATGATACCGGTGTCACGCAATTTTTTAATGGTGCAGTACTTACCGATACCCCAGCTGCAGGCTTCCCATTGCAAGATGCCAATATTGGCTTTGATGCCACAGACAAAAATAGCCACTCTGGCAATGGTTTTAAATTGACTAAGCTAGATGCCAAAGGTAAGGCATTACCCGATAATGCAACCGAATGGAGCTGTGTTCGTGATGAGCGCACTAAGCTTGTTTGGGAAGTGAAATCCAACGACCCTAAATCACCTCGCTGGAAGAAAAATGAATTCGCCTTACAGATCAAAGGGGGCGTTCAACCGCACAGTGAAGACATCAAATACGCCCAGAAGACCAATAAATCAGGTATCAATACCACAGAGCAATATCAGGACATGGTCAACAAAGAACAACTTTGTGGCATCAACACATGGCGCTTGCCGACGCTCAACGAACAATTTGATTTGCTCGACTTTGGCTCAACCGCAAAAGATGCCGATGGCAATCTTATTGGGTTAAATACCCATTACTTCCCTAATACTGAAGCAGGTTATGAAGGCTATGGCTGGTACTGGTCTTCCAGCTTTATGCACGCTGCTTACCAACCTAAAGACATGCATGTGTACAACTATTTGGATCAAGTTAGCGATAGTTTAGGCGACTCAGGCGTTCAAAACCTGTGTAAGCAAGCAAACGCCGAGTGTGATTACCCAACAAAAATGAACGTACGTATGGTTAGCCAAGGAAAATAACAATGAAAAAGACAATGACCAAAAAAGCATTAAGCCATACCCTAATCACTGCGCTTTTTGCGTTAACAGCATCAAGTGCAATCGCTGCAACACAAGAGTGTGATATCAACTTAACCAAATCTGCGCCCGATGTTCGCTTTAAAGACAACCAAGATGGCACAGTTACCGATTTACGTACCGATTTAGTATGGAATCGCTGTACCCTAGGCCAAACATGGAACAAAACCAATAATATTTGCGACGGCAAACCGACAGGGATGTACTGGCAAGCTGCGCTACAGCGAACGGAGATTATTAATAATGATAAATCCGATCCACTGCACCAGTTCGGTGGCCGTCAAGAGTGGCGCTTACCGAATATTAAAGAACTGCAGTCACTGCGTGAATCCAGTTGTATATCACCAGCGTTAAATAAACGCTTTTTCCCACTTAATTTTAATTTCGAATCGATAGAAAGTACCGCGTGGAGTTCAACACCAGCACGAGCATCAATAGGGAATGTATTTGCTTTGGGACTCGCTGATGGCCTTACCAATAAATTCGGCTCAACCGACTATAAGCTTGGCGTGATCTTAGTGAGCGATAAATAATAGGGTAGGTATAGTCTCTGCGCTATTGTCGGTTCAAATCATCAGGTTGATTTGAACCGACCTTATCATCTTTAGATAAGTCGTAATTAGATCAGTCGCATAAGCGAAAGTGCATTGAAAGTCTGAACAAATAAAAGCCGTAACTCACACTGAATAGCTTAGGAATATTCTACCCCACCATAAATATCTATGGTCAAATCACGCACCTTCGCATACTCCCCAGGCGTCTTCCCTATCGTGCTTTTTAAATAACGGATCAAATGCGGTTGATCGCTAAAACCAAATTCCAGTGCCACTTCCGCCCAGTCTATATCAGCATTGCCTCGACGGTATAAAGACTCAAGTAGCAAATCAAGCCGATTCATCGACTGATACTGTTTCAGTGTTAAGCCTGTAACACGAACAAAGCTACGCTCTAATGTACGCTGTGAGCAATGCAGTTGCGCCCCTAATTGTGAAATTGGCATCGTTGGCAACAGTGGTAACGCTTTACACGTCAGTAGGCTGTGCTTATCTGAATGCGCTTGATTTAGCCAAGACAGTAGTACACCTTCTAGCGCATCGCAGCATGTTTCAGGTGCGTCTTTCGCTAATCGTAAAAGTTCGTGTGAGAAATCCTGCCCTTTCGCATCAGAAACACACTCATGACGGTTCAAGTCGAGAAATCTACTGATATCTACTTCCATAACATGCTCTAACTCAACCTGATGCGGCGACATATCCAACGCATACAAAGCCCCAGTATGAAACTTAACCCCTAGCAAAATAAATGCATCCGTGTGATCAACTTGGAATGTCTGGCAATGAGGAAACAACCAGTGGCTTCCCTGCCCCTCAAAAGACACCGATTCATTTGCATACTGATACCCCTGCAACACCGGCGCTATGATCAAATGCGCCGTCGGATCTGGGGTTAACTTTGGAAAGGGATGACTATCATCACCTTGTTTTTTTTCAATACACCAATAACACTCAACATACTGAGCAGCTAATGAACGCTTTGGTGGATATTTCCAATTAATCATATTGCTGATGACTCGATAGACTTGATGGCACTAATTTCTCTATAGGGGGAAAAGCAATCACCTCACCTTTCGCGGTAAGGATCGAAATATGACTTGGACTACCGTCTTCAGCTAACCGCAACTCACCAATCGCGCTACGATTAATCAAACGATCATGGCCATGGGTATCGGGATCACGTTTAAAGATCTTAAGACGCTTCCGCTTTGTTAACCAATTTAGGGGCGATCTTGGACTATAGAGTAGGCGATCCATCGTATCGCAGACCCGCAGTAACCGATTAGGAAACTCATTTTTAATTCCGCTAGAGGTGATCTGAAAAATATTCGGACTCGAACGACGAAAACGGAGCTTGATGTCGTAAGCAAATGAGTAATGGACATCACCCGACAAGATCACAAAATTGGTGGGGGTTTTAGTATGAGTGAAAATACTCAATAAAGTATTTGCCGAACCGGGGTGCGCCATCCAGTTTTCAGCATCAATTAGCAAAGGTTGGCCAAGCCAGGTCATACCGCGTTGCAGTGTCTCAATAAACTTCACCCCAAACATAGGTGCTGCAGAGACAATGATCACCGCAGGTTCATTCAGCATCGCTTGTTGCATCTCTATCAAGGCTTCCCAATCCATTAAGCCCGACGGTTTATTCATTCTCGATTCCGAACGCCAACGCCGTGTACGCGTGTCTAACACCAACATTTTAGGCTGGGTTTCTATGGTGTAATGCCATTGTTCAAAGCGATAAAGATGAGCGATGAACGCATCTTGGTGTGCGGCAGATGGCTGGGAAAAATAGCACCTTGCTAACGCAATGAAACTATCATCAAAATGCTCAGGGGCATTCCCCCAGCCCTGACATAACCAATAACTTATCAGCCCATTACCAATCACACGTCGGGCCAGCAAGCTATCAAAAGCCGCTTTTTCCCAGCCAACGGTTAAATTCCAATCATCAGTGACATCATGATCATCAAAAATCATATAAGTAGGAATATGGGCCATTAAGCGCTGAACTTGCGGTAAACCCGCGACAAACGCATCAAGGTGTTTTTTCTCTTCATGCCAGACTTGCTGCCATTTCGCACTAAGCGTTTGACCATTAACTTTAAAATTTTGTTCTGCTAAACGGTTAGTATTAACCAAGCGCCAGAGCTGTGGTGACCATACCAATAAATACATCGCAAAATATTCAGCAAAGGTGATCAAGTGGTTTTCACTTTCACGAGAGCTAAAAACAGGTAACTGACGCTTAGGTAGTCGCGCTTTCAGACGCCTAAAAAATGAATCCGTCTGATCGACACTATCAAGATCACTGGTATAGTGAGGCAGTAACTTATCGCGACCATAAAAATGGTGAGGGCTGTTAAAAATATCTTGCGCCGTCACAAATTCACTTTCGCAGCCAGCAGGAAGACGCTCATTCGATAAACCCAATAGCTTAATCACTTGCTCTATCGCATCAAGCGTTGGTCCAGCAACATGATCTGCATATATTTGATCACCGCTCATCATTAAGAGCGAAGGACGCTCGCTAACGGCTTGCGCTGCCACTTTGTCATCGGCCGCTACTAAGCTGTCTTGACTTGGGTGGTGAGGGTTGCGACAAGAGCCATGCAAAACATAATCTGCACGTGGTTTAATGCTAAATGTCAGCGCTGATTCATCACGATACAGTAAAGAAGGCATTAAGGCTGTAATATCACCTTGCTGGGTGGCCAGCTGGTATTGCAATGCGGTGTCGGTTGGAAAACACCCTGAAAACTGTGCATGCACCACCCACGCATTGCTGCCAATTTGAATTTGATGCTCAGCAAGCACATCAGCCTGAAAAAAAGACTCAGAAGCTCCCTTGATAGATAGCGAAAATCTAGCCTCCAACGCTTCAGAACTCACCAACCAAATAGAAATATGTGAGGCTGTTACCTTACGTAAGATCGGTCCTGCCAGTAGTAATGGTAATTCTGTCTCCAGATCCTTAGAAAAAAAACCATCAATAACCTGAACCATAGTTTTCACCTTCACTCACTCTTTTCATTGTTATATTTCATTTACTATCGCACCCAATACACTGAGCATCATAGCTTTTATTGCCTCGAATATCAGTGTCATCATTGTATTCTCATCGTTATCGCACACCGCCACGATCAGTGCGCACAAAAAAATAAAAGATACTATCTTTTATTTTTCAAATTAGGTTGATAGAATCCATTGACCAGCAGAATATGATGGTGAGTTCTAACGATGAAAACGGAATCAAACTCACAATCAGATTAGATATGATAATCTCAATATAACGCTGCTGATAATGATAAAAAGAAGTACATAAGCAAGGTATTAACCGAGGAAAAACCGTCGCATTCATGGCGCTAAGTTAAGCCAATAGCTTCAATTCAAAGACAATAAAATCAGATGGATAGCCATACATACAACAGGGTTTAAATGTCATGGTGCAAAAAAAACCTTATCAATGTGACAACATTCACTTATTTAAAAAAGCGTGTTTTTTCATTCTCTCTGATTAATGCTACAACTAATATATTGAAAAATAATAATTATCCGAAAACACAATATGAACGCTTAGCGAGTTGTGTCTTTTAAGGAATAAGGTTAATTCATGAAAAAGCAATTTTTAGCAGCCACTTTACCATTATTAATGTCGTTTTCAGTTGCCGCAGAAAGCACAGCAACTGACACTATAGCGACACAAAGCGAAAGCCACCCAGCAACACTCTCCAACGCTGATATTTCAGGGTTTCGAGTGGGCGCCGGCGTACTAAATCACGACTCAGATGATCTACTTGACGACGCAACAGGCTATGTCATTGAAGCAGGGTACGACATCAACAAGATTTTTGGCGTATCAGCTCGCTACTCGAATGCAACCTTCGATAACGACAATATTCAGAACCCATCAAAACTTCCTGGTGACGTTGAAATTTCAACATGGGGGCTATACTCAGATATCGGTTATACCCTGATTGGTAAAAACAACTTTGCTATAAAACCCTATGGTCTCGTTGGTGTTGAACGCATTAATGTTGTTACCGACTTAGGGAACGAAAACTTTGATGAGAGTGAATATGCATTTGCCATTGGTACAGGTGTTAGAGCAACATTTAATAAGCACTTTGTACTAGCAGCAGAATACAAATTTTCGTCGGTGGATGTACCTGAGTACCAAGATCTCGATCTCGATACCTTCTCACTCATCGTTAACTACAAGTTCTGATAACAGCGACAGCGCTGTGTGTTCAGCTTCTTCCGTTGAACACATCTGCGCTGTAATACCTCGATAAGTAAATCTTCAGGCAGGTTAAGAAACAAGATCGCTTAGCAGCCTACCCTATTGAAGTAATTGTATCTAAAGCATTCTTCATTTCGCACCTACCCTATACTTTCGTGTAGAATTGCGCTCTTAGCTTGTTAGAGGAGGATAATTATGCCACGCGTTAGCCAGGAAGTTGCGGCACAGACCCGCCAAAAAATCATCGATGCATCTTTTTCGTTATTAGTTGAACAGGGTAATGATGCGTTAACCTTCACTAAAATAGCCCAAGCCGCCAAAGTGAGTCGCTCTGGTATCAATGCCCATTTCAAGAAGAAATCAGAATTACTTGATGCACTCAAGCCGATGCTGAAAAAAGTGATTACAGATAAGCTCGACTTCACCAGTGGTAAGAAATTCTTTGATAGTTGGAAAGACGCCATCGATAACGATAGCTATTTTCGGAACGTGATCGCACACGCCAATGCCTTATGCAACGAAAAAGAAGGCGTTGCCGGATTAATTGAGCTAATTGGTGGGGATGATGAAAACCCAGAAGATCATATTTTAATGGCCATAGGCTACGCCGTTGTACATTGCGCAAAGTCAGGCGGTAAATCTGGCTGTTGCTCGTGATAGTTAACACCATTTATCTATAACACCCATATAGGGTGTATTTGATATTTATTCAATTAATATCAAAGATTTAAAAAGTGTGACCTGTAGCAAAAAACACCGAACCACGCTAAATAACAGGTTCAACACCAAACACAGCATGTTAAAACGTACTCCTTTATCCCCCCTATTGGAGTCATTACCATGCGTAAGTTAATCACCTTACTTTGTTTTACATTTATTTCCATGACAGCACACGCAAGCCCAACCTCCCAAGACCTTTTTAATACTATCAATCAACGATTAAGTTACATGGAAGATGTTGCCTTATTCAAAGCCTTGAACCACAAAGCCATTGAAGATTCCGCTCGTGAAGTCATGGTTGTCGATAAAGCCAAGGCAGCAGCTGCAGAAAAAGGACTGAAACCCGAGCAAGTAGAAAGCTTTTTTAAAGCACAAATTGCTGTCGCAAAAGCAATCCAATACCGCCATCGTGCAGACTGGCTATCACAACCAGCAGAGCGCCATCCCCGCGATCTTCAAACTGAAATTCGCCCAGCCTTAATCACACTCGGGGCTAAAATCACCCAGCAACTAGCAGATTATGTAAAAGAAAATGGCGAATTCACGCCTGATGATTTCGACACATTCAATAGCGCGATTACCGTAAAATACGTTACCGCTCGTGACAAGCAAATGCTTTTCCTTTCGTTAATGGAAATTAAGAACAACAGCTAGTTACAATCGTTTAATAATTTTCAGCATTAAAAAACCCAGCCTAAATTATCAGGCTGGGTAAAAAGAAAAGACTCAGTGGTTGCTACATATTACCAGTAAACACGAGCACCAATTGCATAGCGGCTCTCACCGTCTGCTGATGCAATACCGACGAAAGAATCAGATGCTTTGTTAGTGAAACCTAACGTATCACCGTCTGCATAGCTGTATTCAGCATAAACGCGTGCCCAGCTATTTAGGTGGTAATCAGAGCCTAGGTAGAAGTTTTTACCTTTACCATCTTCAAGCGTACTGTCATCAGCTTTCTGCGTAACATATTCAAAGCCAGTGTATGCTGTCGCATTATCAGCCCAACCGTATGTCGCACCTAAGCTATAAGCGTTTTCTTTAATTTTGTCTGCAGTATCTTTTTCATCAAGCGTTGCATTGTAATAAGTAAAGCCGATTAGTGCTGCGCCAAATGTGTACTCAACAGTACCTTCAAAGTAAGTATTTTGAAGATCATGCTTAGATTTTGATTTGTCTGCCAATGTCACTTCAAATGACTTATCGCGGTTTTGACCACCACCTACGTGTAGGTTAAAACCAGCAATGCTAGTACCCGCGTACAATTCAGCCAGCTCTTGATTTGAATCATCTTGATCAAGGCCGTAGTTGGCAGCAACCCAGAAGCTTTCACCGTCGTAGTTATATTTGATTAGTGAGTCGTGACGTGCGCCAGATAGTGTTGCATGGCGAAGACCTGTACCACCGAAGAAGTAAGAGTAATCAGCACCCCATACATCATCCGATACTACCCATTGGCGACCAAAAGAGAACTTACCAAAATCTGTTGCTACACCTGCAATGTGTAGGCGGTTTTTCATTACGTAGTCGCCTTTGCCTTGTAGGCCAAATTCAACTTTACCAAATACATCAACGCCTTCAGCGACTGTGTACTGTGCCGAAACACCTGCACGAGAAGAGCCAGCCCCAAGCGTGACTTCTTTATCTTCACTTTTTTTCAATTCGGTACGTAGTTGACCGTAAAAGTCGACGGATCCTTCGTCTGACTTATAAATTTCTGCCGCTGATGCCATGTTTGCAACAAGAAGAGAAGGGATTGCTACTGCTAGTAGTGTTTTTTTCATCATACTATCCTGTATTATTATTGTCCTTAATTGCACATTCTTTCCTGAATCTGCTGACAAAAAACTATCAGGAAAAAAATGCTGAGACAACAGCAAACAGCACAACAAAATCACAGATTATTAACAAACCAAAATATAAACTGAACAAAATGTACAGTTTCACCAACACTAAACTCGCAACATTTATTCAGCAATAATGAACAATAAACACACAAAAAAATAAGAATTCAAAGCACAAAACCCCATAAAACAAGACTTCAACCAAGCACATAAAAAACAACAACAAAGAATATAAAACCACAAAATAACACATAATAATTCATGGTGGTCTAATTGCTTTTTATAAAATAAAAGCCCTTCGATATGCTTTTTTGTTCTAGATAATTAACAAAATTTTTGAACTTTTTATTTTCGTTAAACTATGAAGCTCACATATCTATTCAACAAATATTCCAAATTAGCTTACTTTATCCCTTTTTAGATCGAGACGGTCCGTCCTTAGCAAGAAGCTAAACACGAGGACAGAGGTCACATTAGCATTGCAACAAGCTGCTCTACTGGTATAACATCAAACAAACAATTGACGACGATACGAATTTATATCGTTGTTACAGTAGCAATATACGAAAAGAATAAAGGCAAAATAATGACAACAATTCAACGTGAACAAACTAACCAACGCATGAGCAAGATTGTTAAACATGGCGATACGGTTTATTTATGTGGTCAAGTTGGTATTGCGGGTGAGAGCGTAGCAGATCAAACAAAAGAAGCACTACGCCGTGTTGAGACCTTATTAAATGAAGCAGGCAGTGATAAACACCACATGCTACAAGTGATTGTTTGGCTAGCTGATATGGCCGACTTCCAAGAAATGAATGAAGTATGGGACAACTGGATGCCTGAAGGCGATGCACCAGCACGTGCTTGCGGTGAAGCAAAACTTGCTCGCCCAGAATTAAAAGTAGAGTTGATTGTGACTGCAGCGCTTAAAGCAGAGTAATCTTCTCGATTTAGCATAAAAAAGAGGCCACTGATACAATATCAGTGGCCTCTTTTTTGAGTTTGGTAGCACTCGCTAAACAAGTATTACTCTGTATCTGTATCTTGACCCGGTATGAAGAGTGTTTTAGTTAAGCGTGCTAAATTGAACGCATCGACATAACCAGAATGCTGGCGACCTTCCCATTCAATACCTGCAATTTCCATCGCGGTACGCTGTCCACAGCGCTTTTTCTTTACATGTGGCTGCATGCGAAATAGCGTCGCAATATTGAGGTACTCTTCGAAAGGCACTTTCAACCCTTTCGCTTCACATTCCGCCCGCAAAATCTGATCGTCATGGCCCCAAGCGGCGTAAATTTTATGACGCCCACCAAACTTCTGTTCAATTGACTTTAATATTGTGGCCAATGGCTTACCATTTTTGGCAATCACCTCTGGTTTAATGCCTGTCAATTCGGTGCAGAAATAAGAGACTTCATCATGCTCAGGCAAAACGTAATGCTGGGCACGGCGCACAATATCGCCACTCTGGAGATCTAATTCAGCGACACCGATCTCTATGATTTCACCTGTTCGGGCTTTACGCTCATCATTCCAGCAACACATTTCAAGGTCAAAACAAACGATTCGGTTATAATTCATTATCTTTCCAGCATGGAGCAACTAACAGCCCGCTAGCATACCATTTTATGCATTTAACATCAGCTTACCGATAGCGAATACTCGTACCATTAAAAAGTGCCTGTGGGTTAGATAACCTAAGCAAGAGCAAACAGCGGCCTGCTTTATTCTTCTTTGGTGTGTTGAACAGAGAAAATGCACCTTATACGCCATTACTCTAGCCGTTCAGCCTTAATACAGCGTAGTCCATAGACAGCGTTGATCTGGCTTGAGGCTCGTGTGACAGCCATGTCATAGCATACGTCTTTTCTTACAAAGTCTAGATAAAGCTCTCCATATATCACGCCTATGGTTACGTCATCGCAGCCATATTCAATTAATATCTCCGAAATTCTTATCAGTTCTTGATCCGTATTCTCATTAAAATTTACCACTACTATTTGAAACTTATATGTCTCATATTCTTCATCATTAACAATCATCGTTTTTCCACAAACGAGCTCAACCGATCTTATGAACATACCAGGGTCATCATTCAAGAACATAGTATGAAAGTAGCCATCAATATTCAGTGAGTATTCTCCGCATAAATCATCATATACGAGCTTATAGTCAGTAAGATCTTCGTAGCACCTGATTATCTTATTGCACTCTAGTATAGAAAGAGAAAATGCATCCATTATATTATTGCGTTTCACTTTCCCATATTTTTTAATCATTGCCTCGATGAGTTTAAATGCCGATATATTCGTTCTCATTGTATCTCCATACCTAAGTAGATGCAGGCAGTCAGTAACTACAGGCTCTCTCTGATTTAGATTGATAGTAAGGTGTTTATTGACGAACAATATTTATTTTTGAGTGGTTACAACTCCAACTTCATCCGTATTAAGTTCTTCTATAACCATTCCAATTTTATTTTTTAAATCGCTCTCGTTCAGTAATATAGAAAGTGAACATAAAGCCGTTATTACAAGCATCAAAAGGTATATTGACTTCAATATAAAGTGCCTTTTCTTATTGAAATTTAAGAACATATTTTTGAAGAATAATCCCATAGCGACTCTAAAAAATATGTTCTTTTGTCTTTTACTCGACAGACGTTCATAACAAGGGCTTTTAGCTTAATGGATGATTACCATAGGCATTTTTGCGATCGTATCGTTAATAAAGCTATCTCTATCATGCTTGAGGTTGAAGTGAACAAAAGTCGTTTCAAAATTATCATCGTAGGTCAGTCTTTTAGCTAACCCCACAGCACCATAAGTGTTGAAGACAATCCAGTACTCAAGACGGCCATCAAGATCGTTATTGAATGCCGCTTTGTACTTAATGCTCTTACTTCCAATAGGCATATTACATTCAACGAACCCTAAGTTTTCATAGATCTCGGGCAAGTCTTGCTCAATGAAGTAGGCAATGAACGCCTTGGCCTCACCTGATAGCCCTTTTAAGTCAGAAATATGTGTGAATTCCATATTTTTAAACCTCTTAAATATATTGTTATAGTAAATAAATTTAATGGGATAAATATATAATCCTTTTAAACCAAAAATAATTCAACCATTGATTTTAAATAATATAGATTTCAGTTAAATTTGTTTATTGAATAAATAACAAAGATAGATACAATGTAGCTTTATTATTCAGCACGATGAGGCGTATAAGTTAAATTCATTAATTATATTGTTATTTAAACAATGATAACAAAGCAAAAATTAAACAAATCACATTTTTAATCAAAACATGAATTTTCTCGTTTAATAAAAGGCGGTTATATGGCTATTTATCATGATAAATTTATAGAAGCAATAATAGATAAATCAGGAAAAATAAGCACTTATGATATTATGAGCGTTTTTCCATTAGATGTAAAAAGAGCGAGTGAAATATTAAAGTTCTATTCGTTAAGAAATAGCGGGAGCATTGAATACAATGATATTGAACGATTATATAAAAAATCTGAAACATTCAAACCTTTATACCTAAATTGCCAACCTGATGAGGTCATTTACGCGGTTGAGTTATTATTCTAATCCTCCCCCTCTTTTCCTTGTCATGCTACAAGCATCGACAAGGAGTATCAGTGCAGAGAAACAACAGGCTATATTACAGGCTCCCCCATAATTTACTGCGTTATCGTTTTGTACTTAGACATAACAGTGGCATCTAAACAAGCAAAGCAGGATCACCGCTGTCACTAAGCCGGTCCAATCTGAAACAATAGCCACTAGCAACGGAAAGATGATCAAGGCAGTGATCAATCCCTCCGCTTTTGAATCACAGCATGGAAACGGGAGTGCTCATCGGGACGCTCTTCCAATACTATTCATCAGTCAATAGCACGTACAGGCTTAGCGGGTGCACCAACACACACGGTATTTGCTGGTAAATCTTTCGTAACAACGCTCCCAGCGCCAACCACCACATTGTCACCAATCGTTACACCAGGGCACACAGTAACGTTCGCACCTAACCAAACACAGTTACCTATAGTGATCGCCTTAGCAAACTCATCACCACTGGCACGCTCGGTTGGATTAAGTGGATGCCCAGCGGTTGCAATTACGACACTCGGTGCTAATAAGCAATCATCACCAAAGGTGACTGGCGCGCCATCAAGTATGGTGCAACCATGATTCGCGTAAAAACCTTTCCCTACTTTGATGTTATAGCCATAGTCACAATTAAATGGCGATTCTATCCACGCATCGGTTTCAACTGTTTCTTCTAAGGCAAGTAGCTGGTGGATCAGGGTTTGACGCCCTTCCCGATCAGTAGGACACGTTTGGTTTAATGTGAAGCAAATTGCTTTTGCACGCTCACGCTCAGCGACTAATTCAGGCTCAAATGCTTGATAAATATCACCCGTGAGCATTTTTTCTTTTTCAGTTTTCATTGCATCTCTGTCTTGTTAAAGGTGTAACTCACGCATTATCAAGTGTTTCCAGCTAAACGGAAGTGATCAGCAGAATAAAGAACAAAAATAGCTGTAAGAGTCACACTTGGTGTGAAGGTGAAGCGTACTAGCGCAGTAGAAAACCTAAATAGGCTAGGGAAAAGCCTTGAGAAGATACTTCATCTTGAGGGAAAGAGAAGAAGAAACGGAAATTAAAGGAAATAAAAAAGCTAAGCATAGCTTGCTTAGCTTTTCATTTATTTGGCGCTGTATCTAATCATTGTTGAATCACGCTTCCTAGGGTTAAATACACCGAGCTCTCACCACCTTCAGCATTGCCGTAAGCAAGGTAGACAGGCCCTAACACTGAATCAACCCCCACAAAGACGCTCCCTGCTGTGATCATACTGCTTGCTGAAATTTGGCTGTACTCATTCCAAACCCCACCTTTTTCAAAAGAACCGCCAATGTAAACTGGCGTCGAAAACGCGCCAAAATCATTGTCGAGCAACTGATAACGGTAAATTAACGCCCCTAGCGCACTGTAACGCCCGTTCAACTCATACTTGTGGTAACCCGATAAGTTAAATAGACCGCCAAGGTCTTGCGCAAAGACAGGTAAAAATTCTTTTGAATCAGCACCACCAATTTTCCCTAACCCAACCAGTGTATGACGATCGATATTAAACGGCTTTATCAAGCTCATGTTATAAACAAAAACATCATCTTCCGTGCTGTTGCCTTCAAACTGGCTCTCCGTCTGCATCACACTAAAATAAGCCGACACTTGCGTGCCACTTGTAGGAAAATACTGATTATCCAAATTATCTAAGTCGAATCGGGTATAAGGACCATGAGCATTGAAATCTTCCGTTAAGCCAAACGAGGATAAGGTAATATCCCCCGTTTGCCCCATGTATCCAAGGCTTAGCGCGCTCCACGGTGCTAAGTTAACCCCTAGCTCTGCCGATAGAATAGAACGCTGATACAGGCCATCTAGGCTACTGATACTAGGATCGATACTAAAATCAACATCAAGCTGTTCAGGTTTAAAACCACGCAGCTGACTATTAAATTCTAGTGCGACACTCGAAAAGTAGCGTTGCTCATAATCGAGCGGTAAATAAATTTCAGTTTTAAACGCTTTCCAGCTCCCCAATTCAGCCTCAAATACCCACTCTCCCCCTTTATCCGTGAGGTTGGTGTAGAGATACTGTGCACCAAAAGTGAAGTCTGAACGCTGAGAAAAATCATCTTCAAACGCAAATTTAAAGTTTAAATACCCCGGTCCCCATGACTTTTCAGTCACATCAACCACTAAAACAGTCTCATCATCTTGCTGTTTAATCTCGTAGGTGATTCGGGAAAAAATATCTTGCGTATTCAACCGATTAACAGCTTGCTCAAGCTCTTGGTTAGTCAATACACGCTTGGTATCAAGATCTAATAACGTCAGCAGGGCTTTATCACTTCGACCCGTTTGGTTTTTAAGCACAATGTTATCAATGTAATATGCCGATCTTGCCACCATTTGACTTCGACGATCTTGCTTGCGCCGCACATACTCCGCGTAATCCGCTTCGGATAATTGATGTGGTAGTAATTGAGGTAGTGCATCCGTTGCCACCTTACGACCCGCAAGGTAGGCACGAGTCATCTTGTCAAAATCAGGAGCTGTCATGAATGTCAGTGCAGGCTGAAGGTAAATATCATCTTCTGACATCAAGGCTTTCTGACGATCGGCACTGCTATTGGTCATGAAGGTAGTTAGCTGCGAGATAATCGTTAACGCACTGCCAAGCTTGTCATCTTCCATCAGAGGATCACGCAAATCGACCGCAATAATGACATCTGCCCCCATTTGCTGTGCAATATCCACAGGCATGTTGTTCACCACACCACCATCAACCAACCGATGCCCTTGCCACTCAATAGGCGTTAATGCACCAGGTACCGTCATTGAGGCTTGCATGGCCGTCGCTAGATTTCCAGAATCGATAACAACAGGCTCAACTTTCGCGATGTCTGTCGCCACACTGCGATAAGGGATCACTAAGTCATCAAAAGAAGATAAAACAGGCAAGTTATTGGTTAAGCCACGAAGCAGTATTGCCATGCCTTGCCCTTGGAAAGCCCCTGGCTTAACACGAAACTCCCCTTGTGGCGTCACCCCTAAATCGGTATGTAATTGAAAATTATCATTTTGCTGTTTACGCCGTAACACCAATTCGTTGCGAGTAGCACGATCGACATAACCGGATTGCCAGTTCGCAGCTAAGGTTTTTTGTTTCACCTCTTGCGCTGTCAGCCCTGTTGCGTACATGCCACCTACATAAGCGCCCATACTGGTGCCTGTGATCATGTCAACAGGGATGCGATTGGCTTCTAATACTTCAAGTACGCCAATATGAGCAGCGCCTTTCGCTCCCCCTCCACTGAGCACTAAACCGATTTGTTCTCGCTCAGCGGCCCAGCCCGTGCTACTAACCGCCAGTAACACAGCACAGGCTGCAAAATTAACTCGTTGTCGTATTGTATTATCCTTCACACTATCCCTTAGTGATTATACACCTTTAGCAACATCATCGAGGGCCATCAGCACTTGCTCGTTAATATGCCCTTCATGCACCAATTTACAGACTTTTCGGCGGACAGCCAGCCCTGAAATTAAACGTTCGATAGAAAGATGACGATCTTCTTGCTGGCTATTGTAAAGCTCTACGGTTTTACTCAACGTTTCATAGCTAACCACTTGATCAGACACACGTAGCCAATCAAGCTTCTCTAATAGCTCATGGCATTCATCAGAAACACTCGAAGCTGAGTGTCCAGTCATTGCAGATAATGCCGTGATACTGCGCTGGAGGGCTTCTGGTGAGGTGTACTTGGATAAGATGATCGTCAGCTCGTCTGCATTGATCTCAACTAAGTGTTTACGTAGCTTCACACGTCGACCTAAGCGGCCCTTAGTGCGCCCTTCTTTGCGTTGGATCGGTTCAAATTCACCATCGATGATCTGGGATAGCTGATCAAGTTCACGCTTGGGCAAGATCTCATTTCGCAATGGGTTTGGCATCGTAGGCGCCATGTTGCGCTTACCTTCATTGGTCGTCTTCGCACGCGAGTAACGGATCACTTCATCCGCATCACAGCGAATATCAATCTGATAATCGGTATAACGCTGATTGGCATCTTCCGGAAGGATCGTTAAGTGATAACCCCATAAATTGACAGCAAACACGCTATCGCTGACTTTATCATCTGCTAATTTACGTAACTCACGGATCAAATCAGATGAGAAACGGCGCCATTCAATATTGCGAGCTAATTTCTGATTCAGCTCACTCAGTAGCATCGAATCATTGACGCGACGCGACATGCGGCTTCGGAAGAAAGTGTACAGCTGGAATACCAAGGTATGCTGTCGCAAGATCTCTGGTGGGAACAAGAAGAAATAATCGCGCGTGAGCAGTTCATCGAAGAAAGACGGCTCCCACACTAAAATGTACAGATTGGGCTTGATCTTAATCTCACCGTTTTCACCTTCTTGCGGAGCTTCTTCTGATGCGGTGATCGTACGAGCAATAAAGCGAAAACGATCACTTTTAAACCCTTCTGGCATATTTTCACTGAGCCAACGTCCCGTTAGTTCATGTAACTGAAAATCAGTAAATTCAATACGATCAATACTTTCGCGAATAGAGTCGCGTGCAGGTCCACTGTCTTTTTTACCGCGTAAAGCCAAAATATCAGTGATATAAACTGGGGTCTTATTGCTTAAACTACGCGATTGGATCTCATAATCATCGATATGATGATCATGATATTGCACCGTCAGAGTAAACAAGGCAAATAAAGTCATAAGATCATCAACAGTCATGATCGACTTAGACGATCGAGTTTCAATGATCGCTTTAGTACCACTGATCGCAACCATCGCTTTTTGATAGCTTTTCTTCGTACGCGGTGGGGCAAGCGCCTGATCAATGATCCCGGCCCAGCTGGTGGGTGAAACAACAATTTGATCCGCTTCGTCAGGCATACTTGGTGGTGTACCAAGACCATGCTCAGTCAGTAAGCGACGATTAACATGATTCTGCGCCAATGCTTTTGAGCGTTTTTGTTTTTCTTGTTCTTTGCTTTGTTGCGAATGAAGACTACCCGTACCAAGCTGAGAAATTAACAAGGCTGGGTTAACAAAATGATGCAACATAGTCTTGCCTGCAAGCCCCTCTTCGAAGCGTACAGGTTGTTGTTTAAAAAGCCCAATACCAACAGCTGCGCGTAATCGTTGCTGAATCGCGGCTCGAGTTAATTGTCCTTCTGTCGCTTCAACTAACTCTGTGGTTGATACCATACCATCTTGGCAAGACAAGCCTCGAAGTGAAATGAGATTGAGCAGCTCAACAATACTTTTTGTGACCCCTTTGAAATGTTGATATTGAGGTAACCAATCGACAAGCCCTGCAGGGATCGCAAAAAGATGACCATCTTTGTGTGATCGTGGCAAAGAGATCAACACCTTCTCAACGGGATCGTTATTGTTGCCTGTTACGATTTTCATTTATCACTAGCCGTATATTCATCATTTTTCCGAAAGATTAATAGAAAAAGATTAAGAAAGAAAGTTCTTTTTATTGAAGCTCTTAAAATATGATCTTTATGTTTAAAAGTGATCTTTATGATTAAATGATTATATGATCAGGGCGCTGAAAAATCGCTAAAGCATTGAAAGTTAGGTATAAAAAAAAGGAGCCCAATGGAACGATGATCAAGATTTTCTAGGAAGTATGATCAAATAGAGCCAAGAACGATGATCATTGAGCACTTGGAGCGATGATCATGATTAGATTGAAAGCATGATCAATATCTAATTGAAACGATGATCATGGTTAAATAACAGTTTATCCACAGCTTATTATTCAGGGGCTGTTTAAAAAGCAACCACTTTCTTGTTGTTATCTCATTTTAGTCTTTAATTTCGCTTGGAAGCATGATCACCGTACTGCTTTTTGACTCTAAATTCACTTTTATTGCCAAAATAGGATTGGTCACGGGAGCTTTCCAATCTCAAAATACACAAATTGAATTTACACTGGCCGTAATTATTGGCTGGTATCCCATGTGTCCGCGCTCGGAGCCATGATCAAGTGATGAAATTTGTATTTCAATTTTCACTTTCTGGTCGCGAACGCCATTTTATTGTCTTTTTTAACATCTATTGAGACGCACAAAGCCTTATAGAAACTACACTGGCCGTAGTTCTGCCTCGATTTAGCATGCTTCCGTAGTTGAGCGGTAATTGAATTCGTTAACTTGATCATTGATCCGATCTTTTTTGCCGTTTTGTGATGGTATTCTGGTGCTTAAATGGCAATTTACAGCCTTGATCATCGTTGCGGTTATTTTGCTTGATCACTGGAACTATGATCAAGTGACTTTCATTTTACTTCCTGTATAGGTTAGCCCTCCCCTCTTTATTATTCTGTGAGCTCATTTACTTGGTGCTGATCAGTCTGAAATTAGTCTCTTTTACCAAAAACAGACTAATTTCATGCTGATTGTTGCAGTGATATAAATCGAACTGACACTCGCCGTAATTTCAACATCATTTATCACGCTTCCGAGTTTTTTTCTTATTTTGACCATATAAGCGTAATTTACATTGTAAAGGTGTGACGCTGTAACATTTTAATTGGTGCCCTAAAAGAGGGTGATTACGCAGTAGATTAAAATGAATGACGGTATTGATTGACGGGTTTTTACGAGTAAGACTGCTTTTTGACCTTAATAGAGTATTTGTTGGTAATGTTCAGCTTTTTATTGTTTGAGCTAAGTTTTGTTGTACAATAGAGGCAATGATATTTGATGGTGATTAAGTGATAATGAACAGGGAACAAACAATTCAAAACTTGCTCAATATTGCAGAGCAAACAAAACAGGTTCAAGCTGACCGTATTGAAATCGTTTTAGAAGAGCGTCGCGAAGAACATTTTCCGCCGATGTCAAAAGCATTAATGGAAACACGTTCTGGTCTGACTCGACGTAAGTTAGATGATGCAATTTCTAGAATGGAAGCGACGGGTCATCAATTTACCAAAAATAATGCTAACCACTACTCTATTACACTAGAAGAAGCGCATAAGTTAATGGATGCGGCGAAAAAGCCAGCATTTTATGAGCGTGAAGGTGCCGGTCGCAAACCTTGGGTTGTTAATGTACAAAACCAAAAAGGGGGAACTGGTAAGTCAATGACTGCGGTACATCTAGCGGCTTGTCTTGCATTAGATTTAGATAAGCGTTACCGCATTTGTTTAATTGACTTAGATCCACAGGGTTCACTGCGCCTCTTTCTTAACCCTCAGATCAGTGTTGGTCAACAGGAGACCATTTATTCCGCTGTTGATGTGATGTTAAACAATGTACCTGAAGGTCAAGAAATGGATAAAGATTTCTTGATGGATAATGTGGTGATGCCAACCCAATATCCAAACCTTAAGACAATTGCTGCTTTCCCTGAAGATGCTATGTTCAATGCAGATGCATGGCAAGACCTGGCGGTTAATCAAGATCTAGATATTGTTCGTTTGCTAAAAGAGCGTGTAATTGATCCGATCGCCGACGAATTTGACATGATCATGATAGATACTGGTCCACACATTGACCCGTTAGTTTGGAATGCAATGTACGCATCGAACGCGCTGATCATTCCATGTGCAGCGAAGCGTCTTGACTGGGCTTCAACGGTTAACTTCTTCCAGCATTTACCAACCGTCTATGAAATGTTCCCAGAAGAATGGCATGGCCTTGAGTTTATTCGTTTGATGCCAACCATGTTTGAAGATGATAATAAAAAACAAGTCTCGGTGCTTACTGAAATGAATTACTTACTTCGTGAGCAGGTCATGATGGCGACAGTACCGCGTAGCCGTGCCTTTGAGACTTGTGCGGATACTTACAGTACTGTTTTTGACCTTACAGCGGCTGAATTCGAAGGTGGCAAGAAAACATTGTCTACTGCCCAAGATGCGATTCAACGTGTCGGCTTAGAGCTAGAACGTGTGATGCACAGCCACTGGGCAAACCTGAATAAGGAGGCATAGTCGAATGGCTATAAAAACAACAGATTTAAATGCCCGTTTATTTGGTAAAGCAGATAAACGTCGTGCAACCAATGTTGTTGAAGCGCAAAAAGCGGCACAGGATAAAGCTGCTGTCATTGAGTTAGCCGTTGCGGGTGAGGATACCGTCGCCTTTGAGTTGATCAAAGTGAATGCTGACAAGGTGCGCCAACAGACGCAAGTTTTCGCTGAAAATGCGCGTGAACAAGCATTCCTTAATGAGCATGCGCTGGCTGATATTTTGACGACATTGAAAGATCGTGGTCAGCAATATCCTGCGGTCGGGCGTTGGTTAGATGATGGTCGTATTGAAGTTTTAGACGGTAGTCGCCGTCGCATGTCATGTATTTTGGCGGAAAAAGACTTCTTAATTTATGTTGCAAAAGGCATTAACAGTGAACACGCGAAATTCCTGTCTGATGTTGCGAATGCGCATAAACCATTATCTTTATATGAGCGTGGCAAAGAGATGCAACTCTTGCTAGAGCAAGGCAAAGTTGATGATCAAAAGGAACTTGCTAAATACTGTCAGTGCAGTGAAGCTTTGGTCAGTGGTGCGTTAAAAGCGGCGAGTTTACCGATGGAATTATTGATGGCTTACCCAAGCGTCAGTGAACTCGGTCGCCCGACCATAGTTAAACTACATCGCTTGTATTACGGCCTTGCTCAGGCTGATCAAGAGCAGTTGATTAACCAACTTGCAGCGAACGATGCCCCATTATGGCAAACCATGGACGTGCAAGGTATTGCGCGAATTACCCGTGAAGTGACCATGGTATTAGAGGGAATGGGCGAGACCATTAAGCCTCGTGTTGTGGTTGAAAAGCCTAAGCAGCAAGAGCTGATCAAAGGCAAAGTCAGCTTTTTGCGCGATGAAGATAAGCTGCAGTTAAAAATGAAAAAATTATCGAGTAAGCAAGTGGATGATATCTTGGCTTACATCGGTGACTACTTGAAGTAGTAAAGCAAGATTGCATTTTTGAACCACGCTTTTTAGCGTGGTTTTTTTTGATTTGAAGTTAGCGTGCTATGATCGACAGGTTCATATTTACTGAGTGTTATCATGGCCAAGCCGCAACATTATTCTACCCGAATCATCTCTGTTCTTCACCGTTGTCATCACCGTGCCCTTGTTGTATTGGAAGGTGATCTCACTTGGCAGCTTAGCCAAGTGAGTAGCTTTGCTGAACATTATCACGCACCTTTGTGGCTGGGTAATCAAGCTGAGCTAGGCATTACATCTGTGAATGCAAAAAAAGCGAAAAACTGGTTAGGCCAAGAAGTTGATTGCTTAGTTGTCGATGCCAACCAAGACTTTTTCCCTGATGCATTCGGCATGCTTTCTGGCACAGTTGTTGGTGGTGGGGTGGTGCTTTTATTAGTTGCACCTCCAGGAGAGGATGAAGATAAACCATCTTGGCAGTGGCTTCGTCATCAGTTTGTGCGCAATGACTGCTTTCATATCAAGCAAGCTGAGTGTCTGTCTCTTGCTACAGTGAATGACGATAAAACGGGTTGTCCACAGCACAGTGGATTGGCCAATCTTCCGCTGCAATTGGAGCATCAAGTAAAGCGTTTTGAAGACATTGCTGCCGACTCGGTTGTTCAACGTGAGAGTCATGGCTTAACTTTTGGCTGTATCACACAAGATCAAGTTTGCGCCGTTGAAGCAATCAGAAAAGTGGTACTAGGTCACCGCAAACGCCCTTTAGTTTTAACGGCTGATAGAGGACGCGGAAAATCTTCGGCGTTAGGATTGGCTGCCGCCAGCTTAATGCTTGAGCGTGATATTAAGATTGTGGTGACAGCTCCGAGTTTTGCAACGGTTGATACCCTGTTCGCACATACTCGAAATCAACTCAATCTCCAAGGTGGTGCGCTTCAATCTTCTTCTGCAATGGCGTTAATTTGGAACAAAAGCTCACTCCAATTTGTGGCTCCGGATCGCTTACTTGAACAAGAGATTGAGTGCGACTTTCTCATCGTTGATGAAGCTGCCGCTATTCCATCGCCCTTACTTGTTGGGCTACTTTCTCGTTATAACCGCATTGCTTTTGCCAGTACTATACATGGCTATGAAGGCACGGGGCGAGGTTTTGCCATCAAGTTTCGCGGTTACCTTGATAAATTAATGCCACAATGGCGAGAGCTTCATATTAAACAAGCCGTTCGGTGGGCCGAGTTAGATCCGCTCGAGTGTTGGGTCTTTGAGACGTTGTTATTAAATGCTGAGATGACGCCACTCGCCATTACTGACACATCATTGAGTGTGAACAGTGAAGCCAGAAAATGCAGCCAAATGCTGACGAATACGATCAGCTATCATTTAGTTACTACGGCAGAATTATTAGCAAATCCAAGCCAGTTAATCCAAATTTTTGGTTTGTTGATTAACGCACACTACCAAACATCGCCAGCTGATTTTTTTCAAATACTTGATGATGATGCACTGCTTGTGTGGGTCGCTCGTTATGAGAATAAAGTGGTTGGTTGTTGTTTGCTGTCAGTGGAAGGTCAATTTTCATCTGAGCTGGCGCAGCAAGTGATGTTAGGGCAACGTCGTCCAAAAGGACATTTATTACCACAATCAATTGCGGCCCATATTGGGTTAGCGAAAGCAGCTGCTCAGCTAGCCGGTCGTATTCAGCGTATTGCGGTTCACCCTTCATTATGGCGCAATAAAGTTGGCCAGCAATTATTAGTGCAGGTGGCGGACTGGGCCAATGAGCAGAACTTTGATTATCTAGGCACGAGTTTTGGTGTTGCTCAGGAGTTAGTTGGTTTTTGGCAGTATTCAGGTTTTTCAGTTATCCGTCTTGGTGTCACTAAAGATGCAGCCAGTGGCTGTTATTCTGCTTTGGCTGTAAAGCCATTATCGCCGTTGTCGCAGTCTTGGTTCCGAGATGCTCAAGTATTATTTAGTCTTAATTTTCATGCCCAGTGCCAAGAACAATTTTCTGATCTGGATGTCGCAACATTGAGGGCCTTGTATCGCGTTGCCGATCCGTTATCTAGTTCGAATCGAGTGACGAATGAGGCGTTGGTTTTTCAGCAGCTCTCAACCTATGTTAGTGGTGGACTTGGATATGATACTGCGGTTGGTAGTTTAGAGTGGTTAGTAAAACGTTGGTTGACACATACTATGCACGATTCCGCTATCCAAGAGGAAGCACGTATAGACGAGGTACTTGTGATTAATAAAATTATTCAAAAGCATACTTGGTCAAGCATCATTAACGAGCATCATTTTGTTGGGCGTAAGCAAGCTGAAGCAGCCCTGCGTGAACAGGTTTCGAGATTGCTGCGTTCATTTCATTTACCAGATAACACTTAAAGAAGGAATTTATGAAATTATCGGTTGATACACATACCCATACTATTTCAAGTGGTCATGCTTACAGTACGGTATTAGAAAATGCATACGCAGCAGCACAGCGTGGCTTGTCGCTAATGTGTGTAACAGATCATGCACCAACAATGCCTGGTGCTCCGCACTTTTGGCATTTTGCTAACCAACGGGTGCTGCCTCGATTTTTGCATGGTGTTGGCGTGATTCGCGGCGTTGAAACCAACATCCTCAATACCGATGGTGAGATTGATATGGATGTGCGCATTCTTGATATGTTGGATTGGGTGATTGCTAGCTTCCATGAGCCGATTTTCCACCCAGCAGATAAGCAGCAACATACGTTAGCTTTGGTGAAGGCCATCGAGTCGGGCCGCATTGATGCTGTTGGTCACCCTGGAAACCCTAATTTTGACTTTGATTATGAAACGGTTGTCCGTACGGCGGCAAAACATAACGTAGTGTTAGAAATTAATAACTCATCACTCTGTGGTTCACGCGCGGGCAGCGAAAAGCGTTGTGAAGATATTGCTGCTTGTATTAAGGAATTTGGCGGGCGTATAACAACGGGGTCTGATGCACATTTCGCGTATGATGTCGGAAATTTTGAGCATGTGAAGCAGTTACTTAATAAAGTCGCTTTTCCTACTGAGCAAGTCGTAACCCACACTCCTGCTACCTTCCTTCGTTTTCTCCAAGAACGAGGTCGTCAACCGATTGAAGCCTTCGCTGCCCTCTACTAATTTTGATATTTACAGTGTAAATTCGACGATTGATTTACACTGTAAATAACCAACCAAAGCTCCACCTCATTATTCAAATTATTCTCTTCAGCAACTTTGGTCTAGAGTTAACAATACTCGATTATGATTCGTACATAAATAAAACCGCTGAATGACTTTCAACGGTTGCTGACCTTTTTAATTATAAAGCAGGGGGAGGAGGATGAGCTTAATTAGGATAACGAGCAAAGCCGTTGCGCTGTTTGTAACATCCCCATACCGTCAGATATCAGATGATATGTTATTGCTTGAGCCTACAGGCTGTGTGGCGAGGCTAATCAAAGAGCCATCAACCGCTGGTGAGCTTGGTAGGCTTGGATTAAGGGTGCGAGTGACCCAAGTCGGTAAGGCGTGCTTAGCAATTGAATCTGTCATTCCTGTTGATCTGAATGCTGAGTATCAACTCTCGTTATTTAAACTGGGCCAAATTTATGGAATGATTGCCGAGCTGATTCAAAGCCCGTCTGGTAGTTATTGCTATTTATTTAAAATGAATAAAATGTTTGATGAAGTCCAATTACGTGACTTTTATTAATGCTTTAATTTATAACGAGAATGATTATTATTTAATGTTTAGAGTAAAAAAAAGCCTCTCAATATGAGAGGCAATAAATAGGACAAAGTGACGGCCGTAATCGGGGGAATGCCATCACTTTACTCAGAAGTTAGCCCTAGATTAGATAACTTATACATTGCCATTTACATGCCAACTTTTAGAATCTAACGATATAAAAATATAACCCTTTATTTTTAGGTGGTTACGAATTTACTCTGTAGCTGTTAATACAGGTGTTTGTTTTATCATGGGTATAATCCCACCCATAATGTGACTTTGTGTGTGGGGGAATACACCCAAAAAAGGGTGGTGACATAGAGGGATTGCCGGGGTAAGAACATAAACCTTAACATTTATTTGATGAGACCTAGACGACGTTCTTTAAGGATATCGCTATTAACCTGATCCCAAATAAGTAAAATGAACTATGAATGATAATCAGCGATAAATGATTGTTTTTACGGGTAGAGTAAAAGGAGTTCTCTATGTCCCAATCGCTCCTGAAGCTGAGCAAAGATAATAATGCGATTTCTATTCATGCCCACCCCTTGCTTGAAGTGACTTCACTTGTTGAGCGTACCGACATATATCAAGAACTTTCTTCGCAACATGGCAACGACCTTTTTTTGTTTGAAAGTGCCATAGACTCTGCCATCGCAATCCTGAATGCTGATAAACACCTTAGCCCGCAATCTATTGTGATTGCTGAGCGCAGAGATGCATCCCTTATTGTTAAAACTGCAAAAAATAACATGTCAGCTTCAATTACAGTGATTGGTGCTTATGGCGGGCAAGATATTGATGGTGCAGCATTAATATCAGCACTAAAGCAAAATAATATTGTAAAAGGTGTGCGTAAAAACTTACTTCAAACCTTACTGACTAAATCACATCTGCTTGGCCCTGGTGAAAAAATCACAATGCAGGTAGCTTTAGGACGGCTACCACAGCATGGTGATGATAGCGCTTTTGAGCCTTTGGTTGATGACATGAGCTTGCGCGTTTTGACGCCTCGTAAGCTTGACCATGACAAAGTTGATATGCGTGACTTAGGTGAATTGTGTAGTGTTGCGCAGGGACAGTCTCTGATGCGCCGCATTCGAGCCACAGCTGGTGTCGACGGTTATAGCGTGTTGGGTGAAGTGCTTCCTGCCAAGGCGGGCGAGGATAAGCCATTTTCACTCTACGATGGTGCTGCAATCAGTGATTACGATGAGGATATACTCATTGCAACGCAATCTGGTGTACCTATTATCAAAAAAAATGGTGTCCAAGTTGATGATGCACTTGTCGTTAAAGATGTCAGTCCGACAACTGGGCATGTGAATTTTGATGGCAGTGTTGTTATTCAAGGTGATGTTAAACCGGGTATGAAGGTGACAGTATCGGGATCTGTGACTGTATTAGGTTTTGTTGAGCTTGCTGAGTTAGAGGCTGGAGCTGACATTATCGTAGCTAAAGGCATTTTGGGTAAGCAATCAGCAGCAGATTCTGAATTTGCTTGCACCATTAGAGCAGGTGGAAAAATAACAAGTAAGTTTGCTCAATATACGTTACTTGATGCAAAAGATGATATCAGCCTGAGCCACCATGCTTTGCATTGCCATATTACAACTCGAGGCAAGTTGTCTGTGGTTGATGAGACTAAGCGTTATGGCACATTGAGCGGAGGGTATGCTTCGGTTGGTTATAGCGTCCATGCATTGAATATCGGGGCGCTGGCAGGAACGGCGACATCGATATGCGCCTTTACTAATTTTGAGCATTTGAGAAAGCAAATCAGCGAGACCAGTCGTCTATGGGAAGAAGAAAAGGACCATTTATCTCAGATGCGTGAAGCGCAAATTAAGCTACTTAAAATCCCAACCCATAAGCGCCCCCCCGAACTTGTTAATAAAGTGATAGAGAGCCATCGTCTTCACAGTGCTAATCTAATCAAGCACAAAGCCAGCTACGATAAGTTCAAAGAAGAATACCTTGATGTGTTGTCACAGGTTAGCATCACGGCTATTAAGTGCATCAATGCTGGGGTGAATTGCCAACTAGAAAAATACGCTTTGCCAGTTTCACAGGAACACGGACCGACCGTAATCCGAATTCGAGAGCAAGGTATTGAGTTGAAGCCTCTATAACTTTACATTGTAAATAGCTCGTTAGCGGGTTTTGGATTGTTGGTTCAACGAAATTTACACTGTAAATAAATGCCCTTTCTTTCTGCTCTTCATAACATGCCTCTTCGCTTTACACTGTAAATGTGATTCTTAATCATGGTGCTGAGCCAAATTTTTAGCCCGAGTTACTTGGCGCTCGATAATAAATCCTTGAAAACCACTCACGAAAAGTTCGGACAATCGCTCTAGCTGCGTTTCAGTTTCGACTCGTGTTGCGATCGTTTCGATGCCCAGACTGTGTGCTGTCCGCGAAATAGAAGTCAGCACTGCTGATTGTGCAGGATTATTTAATTGCATCGTAAAAGCAAAATCGATTTTTACGTAAGCGGGTTTGAAATCATTCAGATATTCAAGTGACTTAAAATGGCGGCCAAAGTTATCGATGCCAAAGCGAACATCAAACCGCTTGAGTAACTGACAGAGCAGCTGCGTCATATCCGTTCCTTCGATAAAACATCCTTCTTGGATCTCAAAAAATAAACGTTTACAGATAAGCGGGTGGTAGGGAAGCAATTCATGTAGCCAGCGGTGAAACGCGGGATCTTGCACGCTGCTCCGCGTTAGGTTGATGGCCAGTGGCGGAAGCTGGCGGTCTGCTTGCAGTTGTTTTACACAAGCCGTAATTACATGTTTATCAAATTGTGCCCCTTGGCTGAGTTCGTCTAAAGCACCAACAAACTGGTTTGCAGTGATAAGGTCATCATGGCGCTGGATAGTACTAAAAACTTCTTGGTGATAGACCTGGTTGTTTTGCATTAATACGGGTTGATAATGGAAATGGATCTGCTGATTGCGTATTGCTGAAAGCACTAGCTCTTTCCAATATTGTTTGCCTTTATTATGAATGCTGCCTTCACCCTCAGATTGAGCGATAGGCTTGGCAGGCGATTGCGCTGCTGCTATGACTGCATTGTCTAATTGCGCTAATAGCTGGCTAGCAGACGCCGTATTCTCTGAAATCGCTAATCCAATCGTGATACCAAGCGGTGTATTAAAAGGCTTAGTTAAAGGCATGAGCGCCCCCAGAATCCGTTCTGCCAAAGCGTGCAATTTCTCTTGTTGTATTTGCGGTAACAATACAGCGAACTCTGTTTTCGATATGCGACCTAGCGTGCTGTTACTGTGAGTGATTGTTTGGTTTAGCGCCTGTGCTATTTCTCTGATCAGGTGGTCACCCTGTTGATAATTTTTGTAGCGATAACTATGGTTAATCACTCTGGCTTGAATCAGGATTAAACCCCCTTGCTCTTCTTTTGTTAGCCAAGCATCTAATTGATTTAAAAAATACTCTCTATTACCAAGCTGTGAGATAGGATCTCGGTAAGCCTTCTCTCGTAAATGAGCGGCTTCTTTTGCTTGAATGCGAAAATGACTCTCAAGTTGATGCGCGAGAGAGCTGTAGCTTGCATGGAGCTGGTTGAGATCTTGATAGCGTGTACGGGATGGTGGGTTAGCTTGATGATTTTTCTCGAGTTGCTGAGCATGTACGACTAAGCGTTGAAAAGGCGCGAAAGCCAGTCGTAGTAAGAAAAAAATCACAAGGGTATAGCCAGTAAATATGGCACTCGCTTCGATAAAAAGCTGTTTAGTGTAGAGCCATAATTTGTCTGATAGCCATTTCTCATTATTCGATATGGTCACGACCACAGTGTCTGTGGCTAAGTTGATGCTATGAGTTTGCGAATAACTGTCATCGCCAAAGATTGCTATAAACCAAGCAGGGGCGGTTGATTTTGTTTGCGATGTCGAGATTGTTAAAGATTGCTGTTGTGTGTTGGTCGGTGCAATGACAATAGTTTGGTAATCATAAGGGTGTAGCTGCATGGTTAAAAAGGCAGAAAGCGCGACAAGGCTTGTATCGTAATGCTGGCGAGGCAGCAGTGAAAAGTCCTGAGAAAGGGCATGTTTGATATGCTGCTGCTGGGCATGCTTTGTCCCATTTTGTAAGGCGAGGAAACGTGTTACAGACATCAAGATAACCAAAGATAGACCTGTGATTATGGTGATGCGAAATAAATTCTTAAATAGTGTCATAGCACGCGCCTGACCGAGAAGTTGAGTAAAGATAGACGTAAACAAAAATCTATCAGAGCAACGCCATTAAGCAGATAGAGGCTTGGCCTAGGAGTACTAATTTGCGAGGTGGGTAGAGGTGGATTCTGAAAACGCCACCGTGTTTACACCATTTAACAGGTGATAGTCACGGTGGCGAAATGAAGTGAAATGTGAGCTAGAGATAAGGCATTGGTGCTAATGCGTTGTTTTAAAGTCATCCTTATCGATATTGTGCTTTTTCATCTTGTCATACAGGGTCTTACGAGCAAGTCCTAATTCTTCTTGTGCTTCTTTTAAACGGCCGTTATGGCGCTTAAGCGCATCACATAGCAGGGTAAATTCAAACTGATTAACACGCTCACTCAGGCTTAATAAGGTTTGATCTGAATGAATGTTCTCACCATCATTAAAGCCCGAAGCATCCCCCATCAGAACCAATCTTTCGGCTAAATTCCTTAACTCACGAACATTGCCCGGCCAATCATGTTCAAGCAACTTTTGTTGTTGATCTAATGTAATGGCAGTGGGTTCAATGCTGTAACGGGTTGATGCTGAGCGAACGAAGTTCTGAAATAACATCGGGATGTCATCTTTTCGCTCGCGCAATGGTGGGATCTCGACTGAGACAACATTCAGGCGGTAATACAGATCATCCCTAAACTCGCCCTTATCACTCTTAATTTTTAGGTTTTCTTTGGTTGCCGCAATAATACGTACATCAAGGTCGACACATTGGTTGGTTCCAAGAGGTTCTACTTTTCGCTCTTCAAGCACGCGCAGCATTTTTATTTGTAACGCCATTGGCATTGACTCTATTTCATCAAGAAACAGTGTGCCGCCGTTGGCGTGAGCAATTTTACCCACGCGTTTCTTTTGGGCTCCAGTGAAGGCGCCTGACTCAAAACCAAATAATTCGCTTTCGATCATGGTCTCGGGAATAGCACCACAATTGATGGCGACAAAAGGTTTATCATGGCGAATACTGTGGTCATGTAAAAAGCGAGCCACTAATTCTTTCCCTGTGCCTGTTTCACCATGGATCATGACATCGGCAGGGGTGTCTTTTATGTGGGTTAAGATGCGGCGAAGCTGTTTTATCTTGGGGTTATTTCCTAAAATTCGAGGGCCAGGGCCGCTTTGTGCTTCAAGCTCACGTCGTAACTCTCGGTTTTCTAAAATCAACTCACGCTTATCGCCAGCACGTTTAACGACATCCAGCAGATTATCTGTTGAGAATGGTTTCTCAAGAAAATCATAAGCGCCAAGGCGCATCGCTTCGACAGCCATAGAGATATCACCATGGCCAGTTAGTAAAATAATCGATAATTCAGGATCGATAGCTAATGCACGCTTTAGAAAGGTGATCCCATCAATTTCAGGCATGTTGATGTCTGAAATGATCACACCATCAAAATGGTTATTTAATTCAGCTAAGACGGGTTTCGCACTCGCGAATAAGCTAACGTCATAGTCTTCTATTTCAAGTGTCTGACCCAAAGCATCACGAATCGATTTTTCATCATCAATAAATATGACTTTCTTACTCATAGTCCATCCTCGGTACTACGTGGCAATGTGATAATAAACTCACACCCTCCGCCACTGTGATCTTTGACTGTTAATGTGCCAGAAAAAGCATCGATAATTCGTCGTGAAATGGTCAATCCTAGCCCTAAGCCATCAGGCTTCGAGGTGTAAAAAGGATTGAAGATTTTGTATTTTTGTTCGTCATCTAGCCCCGGACCATTATCCCAAATATGAATCGCGACGTTATTGTCTTCGGCGGCAAAGTGCACCCCGATCTGTGGTGGGTGTGCGTGTTCCAGTGCTTGGATGGCATTGTGAAGCAAGTTGATGAGTACCTGCTCAAATTGCACCGCATCTATGTTAACGACAAGGTGTGGGGGGAGCTCTTCAACGCGTAATATCACGCCGTGTTTAATCAGCTTATTGCGTAATAAACTGGTGGCCGATCGAATCGAATCGGCTACGGCAGTACGGGTATTATTCTCGGTGGTTTTACGGGCAAAAACTTTGAAGCGAGCAATAATGTCAGCGATCATTTTATTGAGGCTGATGATTTCCTCAATATTGTTTGCTACTGCATCATAGCGTTCTTTAGCGAGCAATTTACGAGAGTTTTCGGCGTAAGTACGCATTGCTGCTAAAGGCTGGTTAATTTCGTGGTTAATACTGGCTGACAATTCGCCGAGCATGGCGAGTTTTGCAGCTTGTACCAATTCGCTATGGGCTTGTTTCAGTTCAGCTTGTGACAGTTCGTATTGATGGATAGTGTCGCGCAACTCTTGGTTAGTCTCCATTAGGTTTCGCGTGCGTTCAATAACTAGTTGTTCGAGCTTGTCATTGAGCAGGGCAAGCTGCTTCTGCGCAAAACTGGTTTGTAGCCAAGAAACGATCGCCAAACACAGCATTAAGTAAAACACACTAAAGATAAATACGGCTTGGAAAACATATTGATAAGCAGCGTTGATTGGTGAAAACCCATATATAGCCCAACCTACTTTGTCCATTTCCCGATAGGTTGTCAGCATTTTAGCCGAGATATTGCTACCAGGCAGTTGGATTTCGGTGATATCTTGTTGTTGGAAATCCTTAAGAAGTGAGTGCTTACTAATGGTATCTAGTTTGGCATTACCATATTGGCGCGACGTAATCACTTTTTGGCGAAGCGATTCAGGCAAGGCGATAAGGGAGTGGTAAAGCCAAGCATCTTCCGAACTGTAAAAAACAATGCCATGTTGGTCAGCGATGGCGTAATCCACTTGATCGTAATCCCATATGTCTTCAATGACAGAGAGATCAACCTTGAGTGCGAGTACGCCTATAATTTCATTTTGTTTGTATACAGGGGCTGAAAAGTAATAGCCGCGCTTATCTGAACTCGCACCGAGTGCGAAATATTGCCCTATATTGCCAGCCAGTGCGTGCGTAAAGTACGGACGATAACCATAGTTTTGACCAACGAAGCTGGTTTCAGATTGCCAGTTACTGGCAGCAAGGGTATCACCTTGGCGGTTGATCAAGTACAGGGTGTCAGCCCGTAGCGTGTCAGCCCAGGACTCAAGTAATAAACTTGTTTGTTGGTATTGGTGATTAATAGCACTCGCACTCGTTTCGTCAGTGACTAAGGCGTCGAGCAGCCGTGGATCGCTTGCCAGCACTTTGGGGAGCTGGCTGTAGCGTGATAATTGCGCATCTAATTTTTCACCGAGCTGATTAACATCATTGATGATTTTTTCAGAAAGGTGCTGTTTGACTTGCTGATAAGTAATGGCACTGACGAGGCCACATAGCAAAGCCCCCATCAGGGTTAAGGCAACAAGGGTATTCTTTCTGTTCACTGTGAACATTCCTGCAAGATCGTATGCGGAAATGATACCAATCAAACTGTGAATACCACATCAGCGGTGCATAAGGTGTGACTGCTCTTGCAAAGTTTCCTACCCTAATCATTAGTGAGGGAGTAAATTTTTGTCTGGCTGGGATTAATTGATCATTTGCGAGGGGAATTATCGTATTATAACCGCCAGTTAGTGTGATTGTAGTAATCACTAGGTATCCAGTTAATCAATGGAGATAACAATGGATTTGTCTGATATTCGTCGAGAATACACCCGAGGTGGGTTACGCCGTAACGATTTACCTACGTCACCTGTTCCTCTATTTCGTAAGTGGCTTGATCAGGCGATTGATGCCAAGTTGACGGATCCTACGGCAATGACAGTTGCTACCGTTGATAAAGAGGGGCAACCCTTTCAGCGTATCGTTCTGCTAAAGCACTTTGATGATGATGGCTTTATTTTCTATACCAACCTTGGTAGCCGCAAGGCACTGCATTTGGCGGATAATGCGAAAATCAGTTTACATTTCCCTTGGCACGGTATTGAACGCCAAGTTCATGTGACGGGGATTGCCGAAAAGTTGTCAGCCTTTGAAGTGATGAAATATTTTTCTTCTCGTCCAAAGGAAAGCCAAATAGCGGCATGGGCAAGCAAGCAAAGTAGTCGTCTGACTGCTAGACAGGCCTTAGAAGGCAAATATATGGAATTAAAGCAGAAGTTTTCACAAGGCGAAGTACCTGTCCCTACGTTTTGGGGAGGCTATCGAGTCAAATTGACTTCTGTTGAGTTTTGGCAGGGCGGTGAGCATCGCCTGCATGATCGCTTTTTATTCTCGCAAAGCGAGGATGATAATAGCTCATGGGATATTGAGCGATTAGCACCTTAAATAAAAAAAGCGCCTATTGGGCGCTTTTTTTTATTCAACCTGTTTATATACAAGCAGTGGCTATGAGTATATATAAAAGAGACTTACAATATTTTGAAAATATGTAATAAGTTTTGCTTTATTATAAATTCCACGCAAAGAAAAACATTACAAAATAAGTGGGAATTACTCTTTTAAAATAACAGAGAGTTGCCTATTCAGCATACTTTCTGGAATATGTGATCCGAAACCATTATCGAGTGCTAAATCAATCAGCTCATTTTTAGAGTTGGCATTAAACTTCTCTCGAAGCTTTAATACATAGTTTTCAACTGTTTTTACTGAAACATTGAGCACACGAGAAATATATTGCGGTTTTTTGCCATACAGCAGTAAAAACAACACTTCAGACTCTCGTGTGTTTAATGTTATATGATGATGGCTCAAGTCTAGGCTAAACGAGGCCTGACTTTCCTTACTTAACCCTGCAGCACGGCAAATCCAATGGCCGACTTCTAAAATTGCCGTATCTTTTAATTCTATGCCCGAAAAGATAGTACCAATAATATTTTGATCATCATCTTTCCATGGGGTTTTCGTAAATAAATGAGCTCGCCAGTTACCATCTGAATAAGGGTGAATATCAAGGATTTTCATTCTTTTTCCAGAATCTATAACTTGTTGGTCTTGAATAATAAAAGATTCTGCACATTCAGCGGTAGGGCTTGGCATATCAAAGTCAGTTCTGCCAATACAATCTAAATGGTGGTCTACGCCAATAATATTGCCATATTCTTGATTCGCAAATACAAAAATAGAGTCATTATCTTTACAGCCCCAACAACCGGGAAGCTGACTGAACATATTAAGTAGGGATGGATTTAATTTATCTGTCACGCGGCATGCCTAGATCGGGCTATTAGTCATAGATCAACTGTGAGTTTAATCACTTTCGTAAATGATACAAGGCTACCATGACGGATTTTTAGACAAAATTGTAAATAAATTAAAAAAAAGCCGGCCTATGAGGCCGGCAAAGACAAGAGTTTGACTCCGAAGAGCACAATCCGGTACGACGTGTAGAAGAGGTATCCAATGAAGCTCATATAGATCAGTATGAGGGTTTATACTGATATGTACTCTATTGGAGAGCATCCTAAAAGAATGCAGTAAGTAACAACGCATATCCACGTTGCTGCCTACAGGATGAAATATAACGAACCGTACGCAGTACAGATAGGGGGGAATTCACCTATTGACATTAAAGACACTTTGTGGGTTGGTGTTGTTGTGTGATCTGGATCTATAAAAGGGTAGGAAGTTGTGCTTTTTATCGCCAATTTACGGTTTATCACCGAAATAAAAAAACGCCTTTAATATACATAAAGGCGTCTTAAAATAAATAAAACTTAAGCTGACGATTAATTGGCTTACTCAAAGAGGAAAAAGTAACCGTACGCGGCAATGATCGCGGGTAGTGTTGAGTAGAGTGTCGCGATAAGTGCCGCTTTTGGAGCAAGGGCAATAGCAGGGAAGAGAGCGTCACCATCATTACTAATTGCATTGCCTATCTGTGCTGACATTGGGATCGCCCCAGACAGGTAGAGGCTGGTGACGATGATCTGCGGCCCACAGCCAGGAAGTAGACCTATCATCACGCCCATCAAGGGAATAAGTAGCGCCCAGTTAGAGAACAATCCTTGCAGATCGACCCCAGTCCAAAAAATGGTGAGTTCAAAAATTAAAAATGCACCAATTACCCAGCTTGTAACAAAGTTAGTGTCCTGAGCTATTCGTTGATACATGTGGCTAGAGGCGAGTTTAGGATCTTCTGAAACCGCAGATTCATAATCAGTGATGTCACGCGATGTCGCCCACAGTAGTAAAGCCATGATAACGGCAATGGTACCAATAATGTCAATGGATCCTTCACTGAGCATAAAGGTCTGATCGATATCGATTTGGAGTGATCCCATGATTGCGATCACTATGGCAGGTGCTAGCACCCATTTCCAAAATTGTCCTTGAAGTTTTAAAACCGTTGGCGAAGTGATTGTTGATTGCTGGCAGCACACAGATGTGTGTTCTTGCTTAACCTCAGGTCGCATGAAATTACTGCCATGGGTTGCATCCACAATCCAGCCAGATATAAGGCCAACAGCACAACCGATAGCCATCATTAACAGCCCTGTACTAGGCTCGGCTGCTAACAGTAAAAAAGCCGCATCACCCATGGTTGCGGTTAACACTGCAACAACAGCGCCGAAGCTAAGCTGGCCGCGGACATATTGCGTGATCACAACAATAGCACCACCGCAGCCAGGGAGAGCCCCCATTAGTGCAGCAAAAACAACTTGATAGCGTGAATGACTATCGAGCAGTGATTTTAGTTTGCTCTGCTGGTTCATCTTGCTGGCGATGATATGGTACAGGGTTAATGTGGCTGCAACATAAGCGGCAACTTGCCAAAAAGCATCTGACAGCACAGTAACGGTGAGCGCGCGCGTTGATGGAACAGCGAGTAATGCAAATAAGATCACTGGGAGGATCAGGCGTTTGTTTGCGATACGCCAATGATGTATTTGAAGCTGGTTATATAATGCTTTTTGTAAAGATGCCATTAAGAAGACTCCACTGCGCCAGTTGTGGCATTAATTTCGTTGAGTCTATTAAACTGTAACTGAGAATCATTATCAATTGGTTTTTGCTGTTATTTTGTCCACACATTAAGTAATGTGATCCCAAGACTGCAAGTAAAGGTGGATGCTATGGTTGTCAAGGCAATGATATTCGCTGCTAATTTGGCATTTGCTCCCATAGAGTGTGCCATGACATAGCTTGCCGCCGCCGTTGGCGCTGCAGACATTAAAAATATAATCCCTAGTTCGATATCTCTGAAACCAAGCAGATATCCTGTGCTTGTTAAAATGGCTGGCGCTATTACTAACCGTCCTATACTTGCCACATTAGCACTGGTTGATTCTTGCTTGAGCTGTCTGAAATCCAAACTGGCACCTGTGCACAATAGAGCGAGAGGTAAAGTCATATCGGCAAAGTAGCGCCCCGATTGCAGTAGAATTGCGGGTAATTCTATGTGCAAGTAAGAGATAGGTATTGCTACGACAATACTAATAATAAGGGGGTTGCGGATAATGGATCGCAATAGCTGACGAAGGTTTAACTGGGTATTGGTTTCAGAATGGCGAGTGAGCGTGATCACCGCCAAAATATTATAAAGTACTGTAATAGCAGCCACATATAATGAACCGATCACTAACCCCGCTTCACCATACGCATTTGCAGCATAAGCAAGGCCGATAATGCCAGTATTGGCACGAAACGATCCTTGTACTACGACCCCAATATCGGATCGCTTCTTGATCATCGTTCCGCTTAATAGTTCGAATAACCCAAATAACATCAAGTTGCCAATCAGCGCAAAAGTAACCATTTGAAAGTGACCGGCTTGTTGTAGATCGGCTTTGACTACACTGAGGAAAAGTAAAGCTGGAAGGGTGACATTGAAGACTAGGCGTGAGCCGCTTTCGGTAAACTTTTCATCGATTAAGCCTTTTGATTTTAGGATCACCCCGAGCGCTAGCATGATAAAAATAGGGCCGGTTACTGAAATAGAAAATAATAGCTGATCGATAAATGCGTACATGGTCACTCCTTGCGCCTTCTTGGTTGTTGTACCACAGAATGTAAGAGCAAATGTATGACTTATTGATAAATATATGGGCCATAGCAGGAGTGTTGGTGATCTTATTTCGATCTCCTGAGTTCTATGCCAAGGACTGAAGTGGAACAATTATCAGAATATTAAAGGTGTAACTCAGCTTAGTGGCTTTGCAGCCCTTTAAAATCAACAGAACGATGATCAAGAGCGACCAGTTAACGGAAGGTGTAGATTCGACTGGAACTATGATCAAGTGAGATCTTGATGTTGATCCCTGTGCTTTTAGGAAAGATGATCAAGCTGGTGTAAATGTATTTAGATCTTCGAATAGCTAGCTTTGGAGGCATGACTAAATATAAGGAACGATGATCAAGGCTGTAATTATGATAAGTAGTTGATTTTTAATTGCTTGTTGTTGATTGGCTGTGATTGAGGACTGTGGAACGATAAAAGCCATGATAAGCGTAAACTTCGTGAATCCCTATGTTATCAAGGCAGAATCGAGACTTGTTAAAATTGAAATAACACTTCCCGTAACATTGGCTTCTCTTGATCATTGTTCCATTATTAATAGAGAGATATACAGGGTAATATCAGTCAGGGGGGGCAATTAGGCCGTGATACTGGCTGTGAGTGTAACAATGCAGCAGAGTTCGTTGCACTCGGCACTGCTTTTTCGCTTTTGCTGCATTATGTAGTAATCTTTGCTTCCTCAACAAAGCCAATTAGATGAATGACCTGAATATTATGGCTGAAAAATATAAACCCTCTGAAATTGTCATGTTGCCAGAACAAATGGCGCATCATAATCATGGCTACAACCAAGTCGTGATTGGATTGTCTGGTCAGACTGAATTTGATATTGAAGGCTATGGCAATTTGGTCGGTCCAGGTCAAGGCTGCTTAGTGAGTGCTGACTCAGAACACGCTTTTTCTGGGTTGGGTAAAAATGAAATTTTAGTACTGAATGTGCCTGAAGTCGTCGCGCCGCATGAGTATGCGACTGAAAGAGTCGAACGCTTATTTACGCAGTCAAGTTATTTCCATCTTGATACGCAAGTTCAAACGCTGATCAAAGCGCTGACGGCTGAAATGATGGCAAGCCCTGATGATTTATTACTAAGTAGAGCTTGTACAGATACTTTGATGTGTGTGTTACAGCGTCACTTTAAGCCTGTTGCATCAGACCGCCATTTACCGCGTTTGAATATGGATATTGTTGATCAGTATATCCTTCAGCATATCACACGGAAAATATCTGTTATGCAGCTTGCTGGTTTGGTTTACCTTGGCGAAAGTCAATTCCATTTGTTGTTTAAAGCGCAAACGGGTATGACACCTCATCACTATGTTTTGCAAAAAAGGCTCGATTTGGCCAAACAGCTACTCACTGAATCCAGCTTGAGCTTGGCGCAGGTTGCTCAGTCGTGTGGCTTTGGTAGCCAGAGTAGTTTTACTCAAGCATTTTCTCGTTGTTACGGTATGCCACCAGCTAAATACCGTAAGGCACTGTGAGTTGTACCCACTTATAACCGCCCTCATTCATTAGCAAACCATTTTTGCTGATTAATTAAAGGGACTGGAAGTAGACGCCCTTCTTTTTATATACACCTTCTGCATACCTAGTTTTTCCCCTCTTTATATTCATGCTTATACGGCATTTTACTACCAAGGACTGGTTTATTTTCATTTTGTACGCTGTGCAAGTGAGCGTTTTAAGAGTTATTTATTAAAAAACAGCATAAAAAGCTGCTGTTCTGTGTCTGATTTTGTTAAAAAACGGACTTTTTCTAAAAAATATCGGAGAATATAGCAAGACTAAGTGAGTGGCTGAAAATATGATCCCTCAATAGTAACACTGGTGTAACATTTATTGTGGTTATATCAAGAACCATTATTGAGGGAATGATTATGTTTAATGCGGCAGATGCACTTCAGCCATCTTTTATTGATAAGCCGTTATCAGAGCTGTGGCAGTTAATTTCTCCATTATATTCAGTGGATGAATCGCAGTGGTTAGCCCAATTACTTCCTATGGCTGAGCCATCTGAGCAAGAACGTAAACAGACTACAGATAGTGCTGCTGAGCTTATTGAACGAGTACGTGCAGACAAAACTGCGGTACAAATGATTGATGCTTTGCTGCTTGAATACAGCCTAGATACAAAAGAAGGCATTTTATTGATGTGTTTGGCTGAAGCGCTCATGCGTATTCCAGATGCAGCAACGGCGGATGCACTTATTCGTGACAAACTCAGCGTAGCGGATTGGAAGTCTCACCTGAAAAATTCAGAGTCCTTGTTTGTGAATGCGTCCACATGGGGACTAATGCTAACGGGAAAAGTGGTCACTATGGATGCGAAGGCTGATGGTCAGCCAAGTCATGCGATCAATCGCCTCGTTAATAAAATGTCTGAGCCTGTGATCCGTCAAGCCATGAATCAGGCAATGAAGATCATGGGACACCAATTTGTATTGGGCCGCAGCATTACCGAAGCAATGAAGAACGGAAAAGACAAACGCGATCTGGGCTTTACATACTCCTTTGATATGTTGGGTGAGGCGGCGCTTACTCAACAAGATGCTCATAAATATTACAAAGACTACATCATGGCGATCGAGGCGGTGGGCCGAGACAGCTATCGTAATTCTAAATCTCCTGATCCTACGGTATCGATTAAATTGTCGGCGTTGCACCCGCGCTACGATGTTGCGAATGAAGAACGCGTACTCAGCGAGATGTATCAATCAGTACTCTCGCTATTAGCCCGTGCGCGTGAATTGAATGTCGGTATCACGATTGATGCTGAAGAAGCAGATCGCCTAGAGCTATCGTTGAAACTGTTTGAAAAGCTGTACCGTTCTGACGACGTGAAGGGGTGGGGACGTTTTGGTTTGGTTGTGCAGTCTTATTCTAAGCGCGCACTTCCTGTCCTTGCTTGGTTAGCCGCGCTAAGTAAGCAGCAAGGTGACGTGATCCCATTGCGCTTAGTGAAAGGGGCGTACTGGGATAGCGAACTGAAGATGTCACAGCAAAGTGGGTATGCTGGTTACCCTGTCTTTACGCGCAAAGAAGGAACGGATACTTCATACCTTGCTTGTGCGCGTTTACTGCTGGCACCTCACCTTCGTGGCCTGATTTACCCGCAGTTTGCAAGTCATAATGCCCATACTGTCTCTGCTATTGTTGCCATGGCTGCACATAAAGATTTTGAATTTCAACGTCTGCATGGCATGGGGGATGCACTTTATAACCATGCGATGGACATGTACCAAACCAATGTTCGCATTTATGCCCCAGTAGGGAGTCATAAAGATCTACTGCCGTATTTAGTGCGTCGTTTACTTGAAAACGGGGCTAACAGTTCTTTTGTCCACCGTCTTGTTGATGCTGATTGCCCGATTGAGACCTTGACTGAACACCCTGTCGATATTCTTCAATCACGCCCTAGTTTACACAATGGTTTGATTGCGTTACCGCCTGCAATTTTTGGTGAGTCTCGTCAAAACTCAGCAGGGATCAATATCGATATTGAATCGGAATGGACCCCATTTAAAGCGTCGATTGATGCGTTTGCTGAGACCCAATGGCAAGCGGGCCCACTTGTTAACGGTGAGCGCGTAATGGGTGCTCCCGCCACGAGTGAATTAAGAATCAGTGAGACGCAAGCGATCACAGCACCTTATGATCGCCGTGAATCTGTGGGTGAAGTGAGTTTTGCGTCGCGCGATTTGGTGATTGAAGCGATTGATCTTGCATCGAATGCCTACCCGGCATGGTCACAAACACCTGTCGCAGAGCGTGCTGCTTGTTTAGATCGTTTAGCTGACTTACTAGAAGCTAACACGGGTGAACTGATTGCACTTTGCCACCGTGAAGCTGGTAAGACGATTCAAGATGGCATTGATGAAATTCGTGAAGCGGTTGATTTCTGCCGTTTTTATGCCCATCAAGCGGCCACTGAATTTGCGCAACCTCATGTTATCGAAGCCTATGATGGATCAACGAAACAGCTGACTTACCAAGGCCGTGGTGTGTTTGCCTGTATCAGCCCATGGAACTTCCCACTGGCGATTTTCTTAGGCCAAGTCTCTGCGGCATTAGTCGCGGGTAATACTGTGGTGGCAAAACCTGCTGAGCAAACATCGATCATTGCGTTTAGAGCTATCGAAATGATGCTTGAAGCCGGGGTTCCTAGCGGAGTGATTCAATTACTACCAGGTACAGGCGCCGAAGTGGGGACGGCATTAACGTCGGATATTCGTATCGCTGGTGTGGCTTTTACAGGCTCGACAGAAACAGCACAGCGTATTAACCGCACTTTAGTTGCCCGTGATTGTGAGCCTGTTCCGTTTGTGGCTGAGACTGGCGGACAAAATGCCATGATCGTCGATAGTACGGCACTGCCAGAGCAAGTGGTGCGTGATGTGGTTCGCTCAGCGTTTGCCTCTGCAGGTCAGCGTTGTTCAGCTCTGCGCGTACTCTTTGTTCAACAAGATATCGCCGATCGCATTGTTGGCTTGATCAAAGGCGCGATGGCGGAATTGTCAGTGGGTCGTCCTGAGTTGCACAGCACGGATGTTGGTCCTGTGATTGACAAAACGGCGCGCAATAAGCTTGTTACCCATATCCAATCATTGAAAAACCGCGCGACATTAATTGCTCAAGCAGAGTTACCAGATGCTTGTCAGTTTGGGGATTTCGTTGCGCCGACCGCCTTTGAAATAAGCAATATTGATGTATTAGAAAACGAAAACTTTGGACCGATTTTGCACGTGGTGCGATTTGAAGCAGGCAAACTCGACCAAGTCATTGATCAAATAAACCATACAGGATTTGGCTTAACGCTGGGTGTACACAGTCGTAATGAGCGCACGTATAGCTACATAGAACAACGTATGCGTGTGGGTAACTGTTATATCAACCGTGATCAAGTTGGTGCTGTGGTTGGCGTACAACCGTTTGGTGGACAGGGGTTATCAGGTACAGGTCCTAAAGCCGGTGGACCACACTACTTGTATCGTTTCACACAAGATGTTTACGCCGTGTAATACGTGTCAAGCCAATAACCGATCAAGGACATAGAAATGAAGAATCAAATTCAAACGTTGGTAAACAATAGCGCAGCCGCGTGGGAAAACTGGAATGCACTTGGCTACGAGCAACGCACGCGTATTTTGACGACATGGGCAAACAGCCTTAATGAAAACAGCCAGAAAATGGTTGCCTTTCAATGCTTGAATGCACAAGAGCATGTTGGCGAAACCTTACTAATGCCAGGCCCTACGGGGGAAACCAATGAGCTTTATAGCGCAGGTCGCGGCACCTTGGTCGTCACTGGCGATGAGGATGCGACTGAGGTGGCCATTATCGGGCAACTTTCAGCTGCATTAGTGAATGGTAACAGTGTCATTTTATGCCTACCCATTAATGCGAGCTTACAAGCTGGCAATGTCATTAATCAGCTGACACTCGCAGGATGTCCACTGAATGTTGTGCAAAGTGCCGAGCATGAACAGTTAACAGCACTGGTGGCGAATACCGAGGTTGCAGGTATTACTTTTGCTGGACAGGCAAGTACGGCTCAGTGTTTGGCTCGTCAATTAGCGGAACGTAATGGTTTATTGGCGCAGTTGATTGCTGAAACCGATTGTACGCAGTTGCCTGTAATTGGTAGCCCAACTTATTCCATGCGTTTTATTACTGAACGCACTCGTACCATTAATATCACTGCTGTCGGCGGGAATGCCACCTTGTTGGAGCTTGGCAGCGGGGAAGAACACTAACAACCACTTTCACGTGCCCTGCAATTTATGACCGTTTTGGTGTTATTAACCATGGCGTATGAAACGGATGAATGGCAGTGACACGTGGGTTGCAAGATACCTATTGATGAAAAGCATCAAAGGTTATAACCAAAGTCCCAGCTATGACTGGGACTATCAGTGAGGGAACTCTAGAATGATAGAAAACAGCTTTGCGATAACAGGTACGTTTATTACTTACCTGATCGCTATGATGGCCATTGGCTATATTGCTTATAAGCGAACATCAAACTCCGCCGATTACTTCTTAGGTGGGCGCACACTTGGGCCTTGGCCTGCAGCTTTATCTGCTGGTGCGTCAGACATGAGTGGTTGGTTGCTATTGGGGCTACCCGGTTATGCATATGCGGCGGGTATCGAGTCATTTTGGCTCGCAGGTGGCCTACTCTTGGGGACTTGGCTAAACTGGCTTATCTGTGCAAAACGGTTACGTACGTACAGTATTACAACCGACAACGCGCTGACATTACCTGAGTTTTTAGCTCGTCGTTTTGATGATAAATCGAAACTGATCCAAACCATTTCAGCTTTCTTCATTTTGCTCTTCTTCCTTTTCTACACCAGTTCAGGTTTAGTTGCAGGCGGTAAACTTTTTGAAACTGTGTTTGGTCTTGATTACACCATTGCCGTTATTGTTGGTACTGTGTGTGTCGTGTCTTACACCTTATTTGGTGGTTTCTTAGCGGTATCGTGGACAGACTTGGTGCAAGGACTATTAATGTCGGCCGCTCTGTTAATCGTGCCGATTGCAGCAATGAATGGTGGTGTGGGCGACTTAACGGCTGCGCTTGAGCTGAAAAACCCAGAACTGATGACGCTGTTTAATGATGTGAAAGGTGAGCCTTTATCTGCGATTGCGATCATTTCATTGGCTGCATGGGGGCTAGGTTACTTTGGTCAGCCGCACATCCTTGCCCGTTTTAAAGCAACACGTTCAAATGCTGATATTGCAACGGCGCGTCGTATTGCCGTGGTATGGACTGCGTTGTCTATGGCGGGAGCAATTCTTGTTGGCTTAGTAGGGATCTTATATGTAGATAACCAACTGGCGGGTGATTTGGCGGATGGCGAGAAAATCTTCATGCTATTGGTTAACTCTATGTTCCACCCTGTTATCGCTGGTATTTTACTTGCGGCTATCTTGGCGGCGATCATGAGTACGGCTGATTCACAGCTATTGGTATCGTCATCAGCATTGGCTGAAGATTTTTATAAGCAAGTATTCCGTCCACAAGCCTCTCAAGATGAAATCGTAACGGTTGGACGTGCTGCTGTGATTATCCTTTCTATTGTGGCATTGGTACTTGCCATGAACCCAGATAGCTCAGTACTGGGCCTAGTGTCTTATGCATGGGCGGGCTTTGGTGCTGCGTTTGGTCCTGCTCTGCTATTAAGCCTTTACTGGAAAGGCATGAACCGTAATGGCGCGTTGGCTGGTATTGTCGTGGGTGCGATGACAGTTGTGATTTGGAAGCAACTTAACGGTGGTATTTTCGACCTTTACGAAATTGTACCTGGATTCATCTTGGCGACAATCTCTATTATTGCGATAAGCTCACTGACGGGTAATGCTTCAAGTGAAGTGGAAGCGCAGTTTGATCAATATGAGAAGAACTTGGTTGAGTTTGATTAGTATTGGCTAAATTAAGATGTGACTTTAGGTCATAGAGAACAGCCCATCAATACTCAGTACTGATGGGCTTTTTTACAGCTAGATTTTTCACTGCTTTGCTGTGGCGTCCAAAATTGCAGGAATCACCTTATTGAAAAGCATGTTAGCCATGCGGGGTGTTTCGGTTTGTGGGTAGCCGCCATTCATTGCAATGACTGTGCCGCTTGCTTTGTCCATTGCGACAACTTGACCGTGGATCCCTACCATCGCAAGGATAGTGTGTCCTGACACTTCAAGTACGCGGAACTGATCTTTGTACCATCCATTCATTAGCTTGGCTTCTTTGCTTTTTTTCCATGCATCTTTCACTTTATCGTTGCCCGCCCAAATATTGTCGATAAAGGCTTTTGGAATAACCTGCTCACCAATGTAGTTCTTACCGTCGTTAAGGAGCATACGGCCAACGCGAGCTAAATCCTTAGTCGCTATGTTTAAACCGCCAGAGGCAACAGGGAAACCCGTTGCATCAGACATGTAAAATGCATCATTTTCAGCACCAATACGCGTCCAGATTTTTTCTTCCAGTAGATTTGCTAGGTTTTCACCAGTTGCGCTTTCAACAACTTTGCCTAGTACTTCAGTATTGATGCATTGGTAAGTATATGTCGTTCCCATTGGTTCAATAATGTCTGTTACAAACGGTATATAGTCTGCAATACCATTTGGATAAGCAACGGCACCTTTGTCGCCATGCCAGCCTTGCGAGCTTGTCATGCGTTCATCCCACGATTTATGTGGTGAAGTCGTTATCTTTAATGATGTTCGCATATCGGCCACTTCTTGCACGGTTGCCTCTTTCCAAGCGGTATTCTTGAGTTCTGGCAGGTAGAAAGTCACAGGCTTTGACATGTCGAGCTTACCTTCGGCTACCGCAATGCCTGCTAGCATAGCAGTGAAAGACTTGGTCACTGACATATCAAGGTGAGTGGAGTGTTCATTCATACCATTCCAGTAATGCTCATGGACTAGCTGATCGCCTTTTAATACGACCATAGTATGGTTCTTTAAACGATCGCGCAGAAAGGAATTTAAGGGCATGTCGCCATCCATCGCAGCGATCGTGATGCTATTAAAATCAAGGGGGATCCCAGATTTGAACTGCTCACTCATCAGGACTCCAGATTTTCCGCCGAGCAAACCATAGCTTATACGATAGTGGTGGGTAAATTTGTAAGCATAAGGAAAGCTGGATGCGGCATTTTCAGCACTGTCCCAGTTTTCTTGGGTGACATTCATTTGCGCTGCTTTTTTTATAAACGCTTGATCGGGCGCTTGAAATGTAGCAGCTGAAGCTGTTAGTGAAAGCCCTAAACCGAGTAATGTCATCGCAATTAAATTCTTTTTCATAACATCTCCTATGACTGAAAGAGGCAATAAATCAGGTCATTGCCTGTTAACGCTTTGGGTCTGAAAAATTCACATTTAGAAGTAGTAAGAGACGCCGGCTTTAACATGCTTATCTGGATTTAGGTTCAGGTTTGTTTGCCATCAGTGTGGTTGTGGCTCTGCAGTGGCAGGGAAACTCGCCAGCGTAATGAGAAAGTAAGCTGTAATATTCATATTCGCTCTAGCCAAAGATAGATTTAAGTGATCATATATCCTGTAGATATAGTTTAATGTTGAATGACAAGCTTTGGTTTTGATCTTGATCATTATTATTATGTTTGATGTTAAAATTACAACTGCGGTGATTAAGTGGTGTGTAATTTACGTGCCATAAGCTTTGACTTTGCATTAGAGCTGGGTAAACGTCAGCTCATATCGTGGATAGCTAGAGTTAAAAATCGCGTTAATTAGCGTATTGATAGAAATGTATGATGGTTATTTATGATGAGAACAGTAATAAAGTCGCGCTTTAATTTGACATCAAACTTGATGGTGTTAGTATATTCGACGTCACAGTTGCTTTGTAAGCTAACTGTCTTTTTCATGAAAATCCTATTTTGGTTCAAGTGTATTTTGAATTACTTACCAATAAGTATTTGCTTGCCAGCCCTGATGGGCTGGTTTTTTTTCGCTTGAAATAGGGTGATGTTATTGAATCACGATATAAAGTCGACCATGGCCATGACCAAGAATAATGTAAAACAGCTACGAGAAGATCTAGGCTGTACTCAGCAAGAAATGAGTGAAAAACTACGCATGACATTACGCAATTATCAGTATTTAGAAGGTGGTAAAACGCCTTCGACACAAACTGCGGCTTTGATCGATATTATTGATGTCATCCGTAATGGCAATAGCAATAAATTACATCAAATTAAAGCTATCTTGATGCTGCCAAAGAGTTAGCGGGTATCATTTCACCTGCTTGGTAAGAATGTTGGGTTGATCGAGACTATTTACGCAGATAAGTATGCTTTTTACTGATGTATTTGCAAAAAAAGGCAAAAATAACGGTATCATACCGACTCAGTATGCGTAAAAAAGGTAATAACTTTGTTTTCATGGGATCAACTTTCCACTATTTCTCTTGGTATTGGTGCTTTAACGGTACCACTTGCTTGGTTTGTGCATCGCTATTTCAAAGCGGCGGGGCGCAAAGAGCAGGAAAGCCGTGATCAAGTGCTGAAAGCTGAAAAGTATCAGTTGGTGCTAGAAAAAGCCAAAGCTGCTGAACATGAAGAAAAAGTATTTAAAGCGCAAACAGGCCATATTCCAAGCCTGCTTTCGTTAGCAAAAGAAGCGGAAGTAAATAACGTCGCAATAGCCGTTCGCTGGTATCAGAAAGCGGCGGACTTAGGCAGTGAGATAGCACAACATGCGTTAGCGAGGTTGTGCAAGTTAGATGTGGAAGATCCAAACGGTGAGGCTCGCTCACTCTATTGGGAGTCTTTCATTAAAGCCAAACACCGTAATCAAGATGCACTCTTTGATTTAGGCCGTTACCAAATTCGTGGCTATGGTACTGACGTTAATATCGATGCGGGTGTTGATAATATCCAAATCGCAGCGGCGATGAATTATGTGCCCGCGCAATTGTTTCTGGGTGATTGGTTTGTCTCTGAAATGAACCCCCACAATAACCCAAGAGAAGCCTTTCGCTGGCGCTTACGCGCCTCAATCAATCATGATGTAAAAGCTTTCGTTAAGTTAGCCTATTGCTACCAGAGTGGGTTGGGCACCATGAAAGATAAAGCGCGCGCTGTGTATTGGCTTGAGCGAGCGGCAGAACAAGGAAACACTGAAGCTCAGTATCTTGCTGCCAAGATGCATTTAGGCTCGACAGCAACTGATGCTGCTATTGCTTATATTTGGTTGTCTTTGGCTTATGCGGGGGGAATTAAAGAGGCAAAGAAAGAGCGTGATGAGGTTGTTCAAGTGGTCGGAATTACCTCTATTCTTGAAGTACAGCGTTTAACCAAGACGATTTACCGACGTTTAGCTGAGCCGACAGTACCAGAAAACGCCATCATTCACTTGATCGACAAAGTGTACTCTCGTGATGGGTATCGTCCAACCGTTGAGCAATTAGAGCATTTAGCATCGGATGATATGTTGATAGACGGTGAAGAATTTATTTTTGTTGATTCGCCGCTGACGGGAGTAGCGAAAGTCGATGAAGTTGATCAGCTTGATGATCTTAGTGACGATGCTTTCCCACAGGTTGCGATAGCAGCATCTGATGATGCAGCGTTAGGGACGGAAGATGAAGTGAACCATGCCGGATCGCAACAATACCAAGCCATGAATTGGTCTTCATCGTGGGATTCATTGAATAATGACATCGCTAAAAACACCTCGGTAACCACCTCAAAGACACCATCCTAATTGGCTATGGAAGCCTTCCTCACCTTTGAGGTAGGCTTCCTAGATGAGTAACTAGCCCATGATCAATGATGTTATTAGGATATCGAATTTACGCTGGGCATGAGTTTTTTGCCTGTGTTTCGACAGACGGCATCAGGTAGCTGAGTAACTCCGTCATATTATTGAGTGGCGTCACGTTAGGGTGCTCAATTTTTTGAGCGCCAGGTGTTGAAAGCAAATGGAATGTTTGGATGTTGGCATTGATACCTGCTTCAACTCCTCGTACGGTATCATCAATAAAGACACACCTGTTTAATGGCATACCCATCAGCATGGCTGCATAGTGAATAACATCGGGTTCAGGTTTCCAGCTATTGGCGTCAAACCCACTAAAGATCTTCCCCTTAAAGTAATGATATAACCCAGTGAGCTCTAGCGTATGTTTGATCTTTTCATTCGGCGCATTAGACGCTATACACATTTCGTAGCCTTGCCGATTTAACGTATCAAGCAGTTCAGGCACCCCAGCAATAGGCTTAACGCCTTGTAAAAATAAGCGCTCACAAGCCTTACGGTATATTGGCTCAAGATCATCAACGCGGACTCTTAGCCCTACGCGCGCACAGGTTTCAGCAAGGATGTCTGACATTTTTCCCCCTTTAAAGTGCTGCCAATAACTTGCTGCATCTAGGGTGATGCCGAATTGAGCAAAAGTTTCAGTCAGGGCTTGTTGGCTGATTTTTTCGCTATCGACTAAGGTGCCATCACAGTCAAAAATGATGCACTGAATATCTGTTGTTTTTTTCATTCTTGCTCCTGTGTGCGCATTGAGCGTCATTCTTCTTTTTGTATAGATAGGGATAATACGAGCGACAAATGACTACAATCGCATTTGAATACTTTTGCTAACTTAATCATATGTCTCTGGTGTATAGATGCGATAAATGGGAGACAGCGCAAGGTTAAAAAGAGACAGGGCGTTCTCAGTCGTGAGAGTCATGAAGGGAGATTGCGGGTGAGGTGCATAGACGTTCTATACTGATAAACAGTATTTCGCACTGAAAACGCGGCTTTAGAAAGCGTATAGTGTGAAATGCGACAAAGCAGTGACAAATAAATGATACCAAGTCTATCAATGTTTAAAGCAGCCAAGCGGGTTAAAACTTCTTAGGGTTGCGCACTATTTAGCTTCGTGATTGATGGGGTTGGCATAACAATCATAAGGATACTTTTATGGCATCTTCTATTTTTCCTACTTGGTTAAGTGGGCATGAGATCCGCCACCATATAACGAACCCTAATATTGAAGTGGGGGAGTACAGTTATTATTCGGGTTATTACCACGAGAAACATTTTGAAGATCAGTGTGTGCGCTATCTGATGGGTGACAAACCCAGTCGAGAAGTGTGGGAGTCAGGGATGTTTCCTGATATTGATAAACTGATTATAGGTAAATTTTGTTCTATCGCTTCGGGAGTGACCTTGATGCTGGCGGGTAATCAAGGGCATCGACATGATTGGGTGTCAGCCTTCCCTTTTGATTACAAAGTCTTTGGCGATAAAGTGAAATCTGGTTTTGAACGGGCGGGCGACACGCTAATCGGCAATGATGTTTGGTTAGGTACCGAGTGTGTCATTATGCCTGGTGTAACGATAGGTAATGGCGCTGTGATTGGAGCAAGAGCTGTCGTGACTAAAGACGTAGAGCCTTATTCCGTTGTGGTTGGTAACCCTGGTCAAGCCGTGAAAAACCGTTTTACGGATAACGAAATTACTATGCTACTGGATATGTGCTGGTGGGATTGGCCATTAGAGCGACTACAAGAGAACATGGATTTGATGTGTAGCGGTGACATTACTGCCTTGTACGAGCGCTACCTAGGGTGGCATACAAAGCGTTAGCACAGTGTTCGTGGTGCTCGTTAATTATCGATAGGGGCGCAAGACTAAGCGCCCCTTATTGACGATCTGATTTACTGTACTTTCAGTGGAGTAAACCGAGATCTCTTGCTTCTTCTAGGGTTAAACCACTTTCGCGGATTTCTCGCATCATCTCGATCTTCCTGCGTGCTTCAGCTTGTTGCTTTTTGTAATCAGTTAAATTTGAAGCTGTTTCATCTTTGAAGTCCCACTTTGAAGAGACATCAGACATTTCTGCATGGTTCAATGAATTGATAGACACAATGACCTCCTAAAGACTGAATGCGTCGCCATCGGTGATATGTTTATCAGAGGAATATGGCAGTTATAAGACAAGATGATCAGGTCTGTGACTCGCTGCAAAAATGTAATAATTAACGTCGAAAATGATAGCTCCGACGAATAAATGAGGGTAGTCTCGATCATTCCTCTCTGCATAAAATCCCCAGCAAATTGCGTTATTTTTATCCAGTTGTATTTTCGCCAATCTCGTAGACTTTCGTCGCAGACTGATAACCTTTTTAATCTTTATATAACAACTGTTTAGCTTTGCTTGTTGCTTCTCTACTAGGTGCATATTGGCGCTAAGATAGCACCTAACTCACTAGGTGAGTACGACATTGGTATGCGGAAATGTCTTGCCTGTTTTATTTAGCGTTTTAGTGCAAAGTTCTTGGTTATTGTGTCGCTCTCGGTGAAATTTTTCCCATACTAAGCAGTTTGAAAAGCTTACCCATGGGCTAGCAATTATATTAATTTAATCAACCTTGATGAACTTTTGCCTGTTATCGTTAGGACTTGATTGTTTTGTCATCACTTGGTTTTTTAAGGGGTTTACAGCTCCCGAGTAGAAGGCTATTATTCGCCGCACTTACGGAGAGATGGCTGAGTGGTTGAAAGCACCGGTCTTGAAAACCGGCATACGTTTGTAGCGTATCTAGGGTTCAAATCCCTATCTCTCCGCCACATTCAAAAAAACCGCTGAACATTCAGCGGTTTTTTTTCGTCTAAATTTTATGACTATAGATAGGCCGCCCCCTAGAACAAGAGTCAGCTAGACGTTGTTCAACGTTTTCATTCTGACTTGTATTCTCTCACTGGCTGTAGACATACTGGCACACTGACAGTGCACTGGTATCCTGTTGGGGTTAGTTCACCTGTTTCTCTATTCCTGCGAAAGCTCACGATATTGTCTGAATGTTGGTTCGCAACAAGTAACCACAGCCCATCGCAAGACAGGGTGAAGTCCCTCGGGAAAGCCCCTCCACTATCATATTCAGCTATCTTAATCGGTTCTATGGCTGAAACGTCGAACAAACAGATCTTATTCTGGGCGCGGCAAGAGACATATAAGAACCTGTCATCATCGCTTAGTTGAATTGCTGATGCCGCTTCTTCACTTTTAACATTTTTCAGCAAGTCACATTGGTGAACGATATGCCATTTATTCTGCTCTTTTAAAAGCGTGATGACAGTTTCGGATAGTTCGCATACCAGATAAGCCAGCGTTTCACTTTTATTGAAAACGAGGTGCCGAGGTCCTGAGCCAGCTGGCATGGGGATCGTTTGTGTCAGTGTGAATTTATGCCCTGGCGCATTAACACGGTAGTCATAGATATGGATCTGATCTGCTCCAAGATCAACGACGGCCAGTTGGTTCGAGTGAGCGAAAAAGCAGACTTGATGCGCGTGCGGTGATCGTTGGCGATCTGGGTTAGTACCCCTCCCAGCAATGTATAGCTCAGACAGAGCGCGTTGCGGCTGACCTTTTTCATCCAGCAGAAAAAGACTGGTGTTTCCCGAGCCATAATTGGCAACGGCAAGGTAAGGGGGCTTGATAGCCAAATGACAGGGGGAATCCCCAGCGATTGCTAACTGACGACTGCTCAATGGAGAGGTAAATTGCACCAGAGCGCCTTCATCACGGGATACTTCACTGACACTATAAAGCCCCACCTGAGTCACTGTGAGATAGGAAGGGTTACGTAAAGCCGTAACATCCTCTAAGCGGGTTAATTCGCCAGAATCAGGGTTTAGCGTAATGCGCGCGATCCCAGTACTTGTGCTGGGTGAGTCGGTGTAGGTACCAACGTAATAATGCAAACAATGAGAGGTCATAATAGCCTTAGTCAAGAAAAGTCTGTTATTACCATGCCGTTTGTGACTGAAGGGGACAATCTTTACTGGGCCTGAAGTGGCTAAAGTGTGAACTCGTTTCCGCACCACAACGGCATTTTAGGTGGAATTTTAGGCAAAAAAAAGCCTGTCATAAGGAGTGACAGGCTGGGAAATAAAGTAAGTAAATACTTAAGGAACAACATACTTGGTTAAAGCTTGACCAGAAGTATATCGGTGTTCAAAAAACGCACAAGGATCAAATTTGTAAAACTTGTATACGTGAATGTTAAAAGACTTTGGTGTTAAAAACTTAGCTTTAGAATTAATTTTATATTGAGTGGGTTAAAAGATAGCGTGTTGGCCTCACTGCCTTATTTCACCTATGCTGTAGTGAAGGTTCTTATACTTCACCTTGAATTTAAGACGCGGTATTAAGGGTTAAAAAATGACTTTATCTGCTGAAGGATTGAAGATTTACGATGAGTTGATGCTTTTTCACCTTTCTTTGTTTTTCCAGCGTAAAAAGCCGCTAAAAATTCACTGCGCAGTGCGTGTTCTGGCTGGGCAAGGCTAATTGTCAGTAGCGAGGCGATATGCTCGGCGTGTTCGTTGGCGTAACTAAAATCAATGCCGCAGTAACCCTGTACGAGCAGCCATAAGCGCGTTTCTAGCGCGAGTCTGTGGCTATCTGTTGCGACAAACCGGTTTTGTTGATTACCTATTGTATCGCTAAATACTTGGTGCATGCTCTCGATGGCAGACTGTTTATTTTGGTAGTTTGCAGTGGTTTCTTGTTGTACTTTTGTCATTAAGCCTAGCAATAAATCAATGGGATCTTTATCGGCTTTTTGTTGGCAAACACTGTCGTAGAATCGAGCGTGATCCTTAATAAATGCGGCTAACTCTTTTTGTTCAAGGTGACTTAACGCCAGCTGATCGAGACCTATGGTTGTGAAGGTTTGGTGTAATGCAGTGGCCGTCATAGTGTGCTCTGTGTTATCGGTAATGAAATTGTATTATACGCATTATCTGATTTTGGTGCTTCAGAGTTACTGTGTTGCTGAAAGTGAATGAGCCACTTGATGGCGGTGACGATATTGACAACTATCACAACAACTTAGCTGTTTATTCTGTCTTTTGAGTAATAACTCCAATCTTCATCAATTTGCTGCTACATTTTAGGTAAACCCGATCTGAATTGGTATAAATGTTCAGGTGATGGCTATAACACGTCGATCGAAAGGAAATACGAATGACAACATTTTATGACTTATCTGCCCAAAACATCCGTGGTGAAAACATTGCGATGGCCGATTTTGCAGGGAAGGTGGTATTGGTTGTTAATACCGCAAGTGAGTGTGGCTTCACACCACAATACCAAGGTTTACAAGATCTTTACGCTAAATATCATGATGAAGGGTTAGTGATCCTTGGTTTTCCGTGTAATCAATTTGGTGGGCAAGAGCCTGGTGAGAATGACACGATAGAACAGGCTTGCCAGATCAATTATGGCGTTGAATTTCCAATGTTCGCGAAGGTGGATGTGAACGGTGCGAATAGCCATGAAGTCTTTCAATACTTAACTAAAGCGTTGCCAGGAACATTTGGGCGTAAAGTGAAGTGGAACTTTACTAAATTCCTAATTGGTCGTGATGGGAAGCCTTTAAAGCGCTTTGCGCCGACCAAAAGGCCTGAATCAATGGACGCTGATATAGCGCGCGTACTAGCGAAATAACGCACTGTGTTGCTCTAGTAACGTCAGCTGAAAGCCAGCAAGCTGTTTTAGGATGCGCTTGCGGCTGTGCTTGTGTTGTTGCTCTGTTATTTCAATCAGGGCTGAAATTGCTCGGTAGCGGTGGCTACTGGGCTTTTTATTCGCTCGATAAGTGAGTAAAAACTGATGTTGTACCGAGGCATCATTGAAATCACCGAGCGTGGTTTGTAGGCTTTTCAGTAAGACGAGTTGCTCTTTCAGCATCCCCTTTTTCATTAAGGGGGTAAAGTATTCAAGGTTATACCGTAATCGCTTACAAGCAATACGTAGCCGATGGATCTGGCTGTCATCACTATTCTTGCTTTTCGCATCGGTACGAGTATGAACACTGATAATTAAATTGGTATGTTGTTTTACCGCCTGTGTGGCTTGGTCGATGACTTTTTGCGCGGCAGCTTGGCACAGGTGTTTTTCTGCACTCTCTGCTTTCTCTTTTTGCCGCTCCCAATCTTGGCTAAGTATGTCTTCTAAATGCAAACTCTGTTGCTTATAGTCATCACTTTTTAGCCTGCGTTTAACCACTTTAAAACTGTTTTTACGGGCATCTTGTAGATCATCAAAAAAACGAGCAAGTCCTTGGTGGTGAATGTGTTCTAGGCAATCAAAGTAGTCGTCCATTTTTAACAGATAAACATCGAGATCCCTCAGTTGATTAGTTGTGATCATCATCGTCTTGATCTGTGCTGTGATGGCAGAATAGATCTTATTGCTATACAGATACTTGAGTTGCTTCATCAGACTTCGAATTCGCCGCAATGAGACGCGATATTGGTGTAAAAACTCCAGATTGTCGTCTCGAATGATACCTACCTCATGTTGGCGAGCATACTGAAATTCGTCTAAAAGGTAGCGCTGGAATAAAGGTAGCAGCGGCAAGTCTGGCTGGAGTTTGATTGTTAGTGATTGACGCTTTGGCAGCTTTAAGGTGTCTCGCGTTGTCACATTCATCGTTTGCTCCTGCATTATGCTAACTACTTCAACACTGGCTCAATATGGAGCCGACAAGCATGCCAAATATAAATTTAGCGTGTCTACGCGTGTTTTGTGGATTTCTTGGTTGGCAACTTGTGTTTACGTCTGGTGTTTACAAATAAGAAGCGGGGTTTTCACCGTAAACTTCTCATCTTTTTATAACAACTGCTAACTCTATTAATAAGGTTTTTTCGCCAAAATAGGGTTAATGATGGAAATGGAACATGGCAATCCACTGGGAACCGATGGGTTTGAATTTGTGGAATATACAGCGCCAACGCCTGAAGGGATCACACAGCTAAAGCAGCTTTTTGGGTTAATGGGTTTTGCTGAGATAGCCCAGCACAAACACAAAGATGTGTGGTTATACCGTCAAGGTGATATTAATTTTATTATCAATGGTGAACCGTCATCGCAAGCTGCTGGTTTTGCCGGAGTGCACGGGGCGAGTGTGAATGCGATGGCCTTTCGTGTTCATGATTCAGCCAAAGCGCTGGCGTATGCAGTTGGAAAAGGGGCGACGGCGTGTGCGGCTCAGGCTGGGCCTATGGAACTGAATATTCCAGCAATATACGGCATTGGCGAGTCTTTGATATACCTTGTTGACCGCTACGGTGAGCAAGATATTTACGGGATAGATTTCGACTTTTACCCAGACTATGTTACCCGTTTGGCACATGCTAACGCTGGCCTGGAAGTGATCGATCACCTAACCCACAATGTGAAGCAAGGTAATATGAATCTGTGGGCGAGTTTCTACGAAAAAATTGCTAACTTTCGTGAAATTCGTCACTTTGACATTAAAGGGCAGTTGACCGGGTTAGTGTCGCGCGCGATGACAGCACCGTGCGGTAAAATTCGCATTCCAATCAATGAATCGAGTGATGATAAATCACAGATAGCAGAATATTTAGAGCAATATAATGGCGAAGGTATCCAACATATTGCGCTGAGCACACCTGATATTTACGCCACGGTTGCCCAGTTAAAAGCAGGGGGATTGGCCTTTATGCAAACGCCAGAAACCTATTACGAAGGCATTAATGCGCGGGTGAGTGGGCATGAAGAAGATATCGCGAAATTGCAGTCGTTGAATATCCTCATTGATGGGGACGAAACGGGGATTTTATTGCAAATTTTCACCGATACCGTTATTGGTCCTGTTTTCTTTGAGATTATTCAACGAAAAGGCAATGAAGGTTTTGGTGAAGGTAATTTCCAAGCACTGTTTGAATCAATAGAGCTGGATCAAATTCGCCGAGGCGTACTGAGTAAGTCTTAGTACTGTGCGTTTGTCGCAAATGGCAATGCGATAACATCTGTTTTACGGCGATAAAACGGTGTTATCGATGGCTAGCGTTAGAGCAGATTTTCAATGGGAAGCATGCCAGAGAACCAAGCTCCCATGCGTAGCATTAAGCTGGCATCTGGCTCGCTGGTGTAGCGTTTTTGGTTATGATCATCGAACCAAACGATGTTGCCATCTTCATCGAGAGCCAGCCGGTATGTGTTTTTCTTTAACGCATTACCTAGCCTTTGATAAATCCTTTCTGCAAACAAAGGTGAATGAACGACGACACCCATTTCAGTATTGTATTGCGCTGAGCGCGGATCGAAATTGAACGATCCGACAAACAGTTGTTCACGATCTAATATGTAGGTTTTGGCATGTAAGCTAGTGCGTGAGCTACCAATCCAAGAATGTTGCTGTGTGATATGTGGGTCGACCTGCGTTTCATAAATGCGTACACCACTTTCGAGCAGCATCTGACGACGCTTTGCATACCAACCATGAACGGCAAATACATCATTAGAGGCCAAAGAATTAGTAATAATCGTAATTTGTTTACCTTCACGTGAAGCCTTTGCCAGTGCGAGAGCCCCAGCTTTAGTTGGTACAAAGTAAGGTGAAATCAGCAGTAACTCTTGCTTGGTATGATCGAGCAGTGCTGAAATTTGGTGGAGTAAGGGATTTTCTTGGCTCGGAGTTGATAGCTTAGACGGTAAATCGTAATACAGTTCTGCATCGCCCCAGTAGAAGGGGATTTTCTTGGTTTTTAGCTTCTCGATAATAGGTAAGCGAGCAAGGGTATAGAAATACTCTGAGGTGGCAATGTCTTGGTACTGCTCATTATACCATTGCGCAAGTTCAAGATGCGGGATCTTGCTACCTTGACCTTGTAGGTGTTCAATCGGGATTGCAGCATTACTGTTCCAATACACATCAAACTGTGTGGCAATAGGGGCGATAATATCACCGACCATCAATAAGTCGAAATCACCAAACTCGACGGAGCTGTCAGCAGAAAAGTATTCGTCGCCAATATTACGTCCTCCTGCAATCGAGAATGTACCGTCAACAGTGAGTGATTTATTGTGCATACGGCGGTTGAGTCGATCAAAGTCGCTGACTAGGCCGATAGCACGTGCTTTACGCTGTTCAAAAGGGTTAAAGAGCCTGACTTCAATATTGGGGTGTGCCGCAATATTGGCCATGTCTTCATCGTTACGGCTTTGCATATCATCCAAGAGTAGCCGAACACGTACACCTCGCTCTGCGGCCTGATAAAGATACATCGAGATAACGGTACTGGTGAGATCATCTCGGAAAATATAGTACTGGACATCAATAGAGTGCTCGGCGCTTTGAATGATCGCTAAGCGCGCAATAAAGGCATCTTTGCCATCTGCTAAGGGATAAAACCCAGTTTGATTTGGGTGAGCGCTAAGCTCAGGGGCTATGTAGCGTGCGAGCTTAGTCTTCGGGTGCGCTGCAATGGCGTAGCTGGCTGTTTTAGGTTCGGAAAATGCTGTCTGCGCGCACCCAGATAAAAGGAGTAATCCACAAAATAAGAGAAACTGAGCAAGGTATTGTCGAGGTAATGAAGCGTGCATTCATTGTGCTAATTGAGGGGCAATAGTGCAAAGTGTAGCACTTATAGAATTGATAATATAAACATGAATTCGTTAGTTAGTACGCCAATAAAGTTAATAATCACTCAGATGGATATTAAACATAAATACCAAGCTAAAAACACTTAACGTCAATGAATGTTTTATAACAAAGGACGAGCAGGCTTCACTCTTAATTGTTTCTTTTGGCGGCTTAAAAGTTCATGTTCAATTTGGCCTATTCGGTCATGAAAGGCTTTGCTCGCTTGCGAATATTGAAGATGATGTTCTTGCTCTGACAGACTTTCTTTCTCTAGCTTTAATTTAGCTTGTTGGGCGCGCCACCAAATTTCAGCTTTTCTTTTAGCATCGCGTAATTGGGAGTTGGTGAGTGTGTTGATTGAAATAGTCAATGTTGTGCCTTAGTCAGTATTATTGGTTTGATATTCTATCATTTAGTTTTATTTCTACATAAATTGAATAGTATGAGAGAAAAAAAGCCTGCTATATAGCAGGCTTAGTGAAGTCAAGGGAGTGGTTAGCTTTCTTGTAAACCATGCCATTGATAGTGGTTATTCGGTTTTTTGCTGACGATACCTTCTTCCATAAATTGTTTGAAAATATCATCCACTTCTTCACTGCTCATTTTCAAAAAGCGAGTAATTGCACGCTTGGTGCAGTTAACCTTATTTTCGTTGAGTGCGTTGAATACTTGCTCGTAAGGTGTAAGCGGCTCAGCAGCTACTTCTGGTTCACTATTGCCTGATGCACTGACTGTTGATGCTTTGTCCGCAGTGTCGCTACGCATGTCTGTTAGAAGCTCTGGTTGCTTGTGGGGCTCGTTATCAAAGGCATCGATAGTGATAGGGTTCATGCGACGGAACTGATGACGGAAGCGTTGTTCTTCCCCAATTAAACCGACAAAAAAGGCGGCAAAGAAATCGAGCAGTACAGAAAGAAAAACAACTAAACCAAGCTGAGCGGTTTGGGTCTGAACATTGAGTGATTTTGCTAAACTATCAATTAAGCCCAATACTGAACCTTGGCTCACCACTGGAAGACTGTCGCGTTGCATCGCGAGTTCTTGTTGCTGGTGGCGCAATTTATCATTTTCTTTCTGAATGCGTGTTACGCCTGTCGCGATACGCTCCATTTGGATGTACTTCTCTGCTGCAACATTATTAAGAGCGATTTGCTGTTCAATCGCGTCAATCTGCATGTTGAAGGCGGTCACTTTACTTTGTTGTACATTAACATGGCTCTGTGCTTGATTCGTCGCACTGTTGATACCACCAATAGAGCCGCCAATCGAGATAGCGGCTAACACAGTGTAAAAGGCGAAAGCGGAGAATGCTCCTGTGTAATTGCGGCGGGAGCGACGCTCGCCAAACTCATACCATGCAAAGAACTTACCCAGTTCGAAGATAACCGCTAAGCCACCAAACAGGAATTGCATCAATGGGTCTTCATCTATCGACAAGAATAGTAATAGCGAAAAAATAATAGACGCTAAAATTGAAGCGCTGGTAAAGCTATACACCGTCCACATTGCGAACGGACCTTTTGGGTACCTTACTGGTAGTGTGTCATTGTAAATCATAGTTATCGTATCTATAGCGTAGGTCGTTAAACCTGTACGACGGAGAGCCCATCGCACTCAAATTTGAAGGTGCGAAAGGATACCTTAAAAAGCAGCGCTATCCCTTATAAATCAGCCCTTACGGCCTTTTTCAGCCGTAAATTCACACACGGCTTTCATAACTGTTTAAATCTTAAACGATGACTTTATGTAGCAAGGTTATTTTGTGCTAGTGGGTGTGAGTAACCAAAATGGCGACGTGAGGCAAAAAGGGTTATTAGGCAAAGGTGAGTGCACACTTTTCTGCATCAAAAATGTATTTAAAGAATCGCAGCGATACACTGCTTGATTGACAAGGTATCCATGGATTATATGAATGTGACGAGTTCTATCAAGCGCTATCAACGAGTGATTGCTGAGATTGAAAACCAAATTTCGCAGCGTATTTGGTTGCCTGGCGAACGTATTCCCTCTATTCGTGCTATGAGCAAACAGCACGGCGTCAGCCCTATGACGGTGATCCGAGCGTATGAACAGCTTGAAGCGGATGGATTGATCCATGCTAAGCCCAAATCCGGGTACTTTGTTGCAGCTCACTTAAATCAAATAACGGTTAACCAGCCTGATAAACCGCAAATTGAAAACCGATCGATTGCGATTAACGCGCATGTGTTTGATGTATTAAGTGCATGTAAAAAGCCGAATGTGATCCCATTTGGATCGGCCTTTCCTGATCCCGAACTTTTACCGATTAATGCCTTAGGGCGTGCGATGGGGCAGGTGATGAAAACCATGTCGCCGCAAATGATGCTGACGGAATTACCTCCGGGCAATATGGCACTGCGCCGTGCTATTGCGAAGCGTTATTTACGAGATGGTATTGATGTTGCTGTCGATGACATTGTTATTACATCGGGCGCGATGGAATCGCTTGGATTGAGTTTAATGGCGGTTACCCAGCCTGGTGATACTGTGGCGATTGAGTCGCCTGCTTTTTATGGGGCCTTACAAACGATTGAACGCTTAAAGTTAAAAGCCATTGAAATACCCACCCACCCGAATGATGGTATCGATGTAACTCAGCTGAAATTAGCCATCGAAAACCATGATGTCAAAGCATGCTGGGTGATGAGCGCATTTCAAAATCCGCTGGGGGCGAGTATGCCTGATGAGAACAAGCACAGCCTGATAGCCTTGCTGAATCACCATCAAATCCCCTTGATCGAAGATGATGTGTACGGTGAGCTGTATTTTTCAGACAAGAAGCCTAAACCAATTAAAGCATTTGATCATCAGGGGCGGGTATTACATTGCAGCTCGTTCTCTAAAAGTTTAGCGATGGGCTTTAGAGTGGGTTGGGTTGTTGCTGGGCAATATGCGCAGCAAGTGGAACGATTACAATTAATGTCGACATTGTCTGCGGCTATTCCGAATCAACTGGCGATTGCTCATTACTTACAGCACGGTAATTATGATGCTCACTTGCGACGATTACGTGCTGAATTAGAAAAACGTATGGCATCAACACTTAGTGCTATTCAGTCTTACCTGCCACCTGATACAAGGGTATCAAAACCGTCTGGTGGTTATTTCCTATGGCTCGAACTGCCAAAAACGTTAAATAGCGCTCAGCTACTACCCATACTATTGGATCAGCATGATATTAGTATTGCGCCAGGAACCTTGTTTGCCAGTGATGATCGTTTTAAGCATTGTATTCGGCTAAATTGTGCTTATGAATGGACTCAAACCGCTGAACAAGCAATCAAAACCATGGCGCAAGTGATCAAAGACAATCGTTAGGGTGAATGCTGTACACGAGTGCGTGATGAATCAACCTTACTGAGAAGAGTCTATATTGTTTTTGGTTTCGAGTTTTATGGTGTATTTAACAGCCGCAACAGCAATAACAAAGAGGATGAATGGAATGGCTGCGGCTATGTATTCACTCCACATTAAATAAGCGAAGCTCTTCGCGAGAATCACATGGCCAGCAATGAGCAAAAAAGCACAAACAACTGCTACGACAATAAGTTTAACCTCAGTATTCAATGAACCTTCTTCCCTTTTCATCTTCGTCGTTCTCCCATGCAAAATGTCTCACCAGTAGAGCATTTATTTCGCGTGTGGGAGTAGTACAGACGATGAGAAAACAGCCTGTAACAGTTAGCGTTTTATTGCCGGAGAGGGGCAATAAGTCGAGGTGAACTATACCGATAACTGATATGTAAATACCCAAAAGGAATGCTATTAAATTATTGATTTAAAATGATTAAATATTGGTCTGTTGATGTGTGCAATTTTGTTATTACTCCTTTTGGGATGTAATATTCGTCCAGTTTATGGGTATATGCTCAGTTATTCACACATAGAGAACACATATAATAATGAATCACAAAAAAATAGCGCCATGGTTGGTCAGCGTTCTGGTTGGTTTAAACGTTGCGGGATGTAACAGTGATAGTGAGGACGTCGCGCCTAAAAAGGAAGCTCAAACGGTTGTAAAAGCACAATTTGCAGCGACTTATTTACAAACGATCCAGCCACCTGAGTTCAGTGGTTACTCCCTTCAACATGATTATTCTAAATCCACCGTCAAGGCAGTGTCTAAAGCTGCACAAGATATTTCTTATAAAGGTACATTGCGAATCACCAATCGCGCTACCCCTTCAGAGCATACAGACTATGACTGGCCTGTCACGCAGCGCGCTGATGGAAGTGTTGAATCACACCGTGTCTTGTCTTTAAAGCCGGGTACTTACGACTTTTTACTTATCGTTGAAGACAGTAAAGGTCATCAATATTTAGCTGAGTCCCTTGGCCAAGAAATTGTTGATAATACGCAGCCTGAACTGGAGTTTGTGCTAAAGCCAAACCTTGGTGAAACCATTACTGATCTTGATTTTGTCGCTTACGTTACTAACTTGAAGTTCTCATTTACCGCCGAAGAATTAGCGGCGTTAGTTGAGCCTCAGTTTGGCTTGAAAATTAACGATGAGAAAGAGCGTATCTTCAACATCAACAAAGAAACAGGTTTGTCAGAAATTGTTCTGAACGTTCAGCCGGGCGAATACACCATGGATCTGAAGCTGTATGACGGTGATCTGATGGTTGGCAAGAACGAGAATGAAACCAAGCTCAATATCGTTGAAGGCTCAGATGCCAAGATGGACGTGATCCCGCTACAAGCTGATGTCACGGTGAAACTGGATGAGCTAAAAGATCTGGGTGAGTTTACTTTCAATGTGCCACCAGAGATTGTTGCTGAGGTTGGTGATGAAAGCAAAGTTTCACTGATTGTTCGCCTTTCATCTAACAGTACTGATGCGCTAATTCATGAAAAAGTGCTTACTGTTGTGAGTGATAGCAAAGGTGGCTTTGTTGCGAGTGATATTTTTGAAACTCAAGGTGAAAGTGCAGTAACTGTAAGCTTGGCATTTCACCATATTGATGAAGCCGCGGATGGGTATCAAAAAGCACCTTATGCTCAGTGTTTAACTGCGATCAATATCGACCTTAACCAAGGCTCGGGTTGTAAATTAAGCTTAAAGCGCGAAGGTATCATTACAGGCCACATCAAAGGCACGGTGCACTTTAATATTATCGATCAACAGCAACAAGCGGCCAGTGGTGCCAAGGTTTATCTGAACGATGAATTAGTTGGCATTACAGGTAAAGAGCTAAGCGCTGGTTCATTAAAGCTAAACTTGATTGCTGGCGACTACATGGTGAAAGCTTCTCAAGGTACCATGATTGCGAAAGAGACTATTGAAGTAAAACCACTCGATGTCCTGAACAAAGCTTTGTATTTGAAACGAAACCCAGACTTAGGTACGGGTAATTTCGTTGAGCAGAGCCAGATTTATGACTCAAGTTATGTCGCTCCAAATTCGATTAGCAGTGGTGATATTAATGGTGATGGTTTAGTTGATTTAGTGATGGGGGGATATCGAGGCTATCAGGTAGAAATCGCTCAACCTGACGGCAGCTATAAGTCGGTAAAGAAAGAAATTCTACCTGCAACTTATCGACAAGTCGCAGTAGGTGATGTGAATGGTGACGGTGATCTGGATTTCATTCTTAGCGCTGATCAAGGTGGAACGATTGATTATTATCAAAATGATGGCTTGGGGAATTTCACTAAATACAGTGAAGTGATGGCGCAAAGCGATGATTACTCCATTAGAACGATAAAATTAGCAGATATCGACAATGATGGTGATTTAGATATTGTTGCCATGGTTTCAGGGAATAAAAATGTTAGTGGCGACCAAACTCGAATATTTGTCAATCAAGGTGGCGGCCGGTTTGTGGATTCAGGCCAGCGCCTAGCTACGAAAACAAACCGACCTACGATTGCACTTGCCGTTGGTGACATGAATGGTGATAAGAGCATTGATATAGTAGTGGGTGAATCGGGCACTGGGAGTAAAGGATTAATTTACCTAAACAATGGTAAAGGTATGTTTGAGCGTTCGACAGTTATCTGGGACGATAACAATGAGTCTTCAACTTCCGTCGTATTAGCGGATGTAGATGATAACGGTAAGCTGGATGTATTTGTAACAGATGAAGATAACCGAAATCGTTTATACCTCAATGAAGGCGATGCTACGTTTAGTCAGTCTAGTTCAAGCTTCGGTATTAAAGGTCAACGCGCTGTTTTTTCCGATATTAATACGAATGGTAAGCCAGATATATTAATACTCGATGCTAATAGCTTAGTTACCGCCTATTTAAATAATGGTAATGGTACTTATGCTTTATCACACACAGTGGTTGGTGCTTCTGATTTCGGAACAACGGATGACTTTCATAGTACTGACCTTGATAAAGATGGTGATCAAGATTTAGTGGTCTTGGGCTATAAAAGTGAAACATCAAAACCTGTCTATGGGCGTATTTACCACAACACCCCACATTAATCGAGTGTAGATACGCGTTATAAACAAGTGAGCGGCAGTTATTCTGCCGCTTTTTTGTCTCTGCTCATTCAATAAGCTAGCGTGTGACGGCTATCAATAATTCTAATTTTGCCATTCACTTTTGTTGTAAAAATGTTAATCCACTTCTAGTGTTAAGACTCTATTCAAACAAGTGTTTAGATCTATAGCTTTATTGAGGAGCAAAACATGGAAGCGATGCTAAAGGGTTACCCTGTTATCACTGAAATCCCCGTTGCATGGGGTGAGATGGATGCACTTAATCATGTGAATAATGTGGTTTATTTCCGCTATTTTGAAACTGCCCGCATTGATTACTTTTTACAGCTCTCATTAATGGATGACCTGCAAAAGACAGGGATCGGCCCTGTACTGAAAGAAACACAGTGTAGCTATAAAATTCCTGTGACCTTCCCTGATACTTTATATATAGGATCCAAAATTCGTGAAATGGGAGACGATCGTTTTACGATGGAGTACAGCGTATATAGTAAGAAGCTAGGGAAGATCACGACAACAGGCAGTGCAGAAGTGGTGATGTTTAACTTTAAAACCAATAAGAAAGCCACGATCTCTGCTGAAATACGTACGCGAATCGAAGAAATTCAAGCGGAAACTGATGCAATGCCAGTATAGAAAGGCTGGTATAGCACTTTTTTATGATTTTTTGCTGAATTTATGCTCATTTAAAGCGTCTGGGGGTTTACAGCTTGCTCATGCATCGCTAATATACGCCGCAATTACGGAGAGATGGCTGAGTGGTTGAAAGCACCGGTCTTGAAAACCGGCATACGTTTGTAGCGTATCTAGGGTTCAAATCCCTATCTCTCCGCCACATTTTAAAACCCGCCTTGAGGCGGGTTTTTTCGTATGTAGCACGTGTTTATGGGCTGAGTGAATGACTTGGCTGATGAAGACGGTTAACTAGGCGTCCTGATAGCGTAGATGCATAAATTTAGGGGCGAGGAAGCGTGAGTATTACTCAGACAGTGCTATATTTTAGCAAGCTATACTCACCCCTTTATTACAGCATGTTGTCAGGTTATTTTAGGTGAGCGAGTAAATTGATGCTGATGTGAACAAAACAATCAATACTATATGCAGCGATTCCTGTAATTGACGCTATAGCTATGTTTCGTTTATTACAATAAGTGTTATACTCCCCATCCTTGAATAGTGACAGTAATTGTTTATAGAGAAAAACAATGACAGATTTATCTAAATACAGAAACATTGGTATTTTCGCGCACGTTGATGCGGGTAAAACTACTACTACTGAGCGTATCCTTAAGCTTACCGGTGAAATCCACAAAATCGGTGACACACACGATGGCTCAACAACTACTGACTTCATGGAACAGGAAGCTGAGCGCGGTATTACTATCCAGTCTGCAGCAGTAAGCTGTTTCTGGAATGGTCACCGCCTAAACGTTATCGATACTCCAGGACACGTTGACTTCACAGTTGAAGTTTACCGTTCACTTAAAGTACTTGATGGCGGTGTTGGTGTATTCTGTGGTTCTGGTGGTGTTGAACCTCAGTCAGAAACTAACTGGCGTTACGCGAACGAATCAGAAGTTGCTCGTCTGATCTTCGTAAACAAACTAGACCGTATGGGTGCTGACTTCTTTAACGTTGTTGACCAAGTTAAGAGCGTTCTAGGTGCAACTCCTCTTGTTATGACTCTACCAATCGGTCGTGAAGATGACTTCGTTGGTGTTGTAGACGTTCTAAGCCGTAAAGCATACGTTTGGGATGACACAGGTCTTCCTGAAAACTACGAAATCCAAGAAATCCCTGCGGATATGGTTGATGACGTAGAAGCTTACCGTGAAGAAATGATCGAATCTGCTGTTGAGCAAGACGACGATCTAATGGAAGCTTACATGGAAGGTGAAGAGCCTTCTATCGAACAAATCAAGGCTTGTATCCGTAAAGGTACACGTAACCTAGCGTTCTTCCCAACGTACTGTGGTTCTGCGTACAAAAACAAAGGTATGCAACTTATCCTTGATGCTGTTGTAGATTACCTACCTGCTCCAACTGAAGTTGACCCACAACCTCTTACTGATAAAGAGACTGGCGAACCAACTGGTGAAGTAGCGACAGTATCTGCTGATGAGCCACTACGTGCTCTAGCGTTCAAAATCATGGACGACCGTTTCGGCGCCCTAACATTCATCCGTATCTACTCTGGCCGCATGAAGAAGGGTGACACTATCCTTAACGCAGCTACGGGTAAAACAGAGCGTATCGGCCGTATGGTTGAGATGCAAGCTGATGACCGTAACGAGCTAACTGAAGCTCAAGCTGGTGACATCATCGCTGTTGTTGGTATGAAGAACGTTCAAACTGGTCACACTCTATGTGATGTTAAGCACGAGTGTACGCTTGAGCCTATGATCTTCCCAGTTCCAGTAATCTCAATTGCTGTTACGCCTAAAGATAAAGGCGGTTCTGAGAAAATGGGTATCGCGATCGGTAAAATGGTTGCAGAAGATCCATCTTTCCAAGTTGAAACTGACGAAGAAACTGGCGAAACCATCCTTAAAGGTATGGGTGAGCTTCACCTAGATATCAAAGTAGATATCCTTAAGCGTACTTACGGCGTAGACCTAATCGTTGGTCAACCACAAGTTGCTTACCGTGAAACTATCACTCAACCTGTTGAAGATAGCTACACGCACAAGAAACAGTCTGGTGGTTCTGGTCAATTCGGTAAGATCGATTACCGTATCAAGCCTGGCGAAGTTGGTTCTGGCTTCAAGTTCAGCTCTGTTGTTGTTGGTGGTAACGTACCTAAAGAATTCTGGCCTGCAATCGAAAAAGGTTTTGCTGGCATGATGGATACTGGTGTACTAGCTGGCTTCCCAGTTCTTGACGTTGAAGTTGAACTATTCGACGGTGGTTTCCACGCAGTCGATTCATCTGCAGTAGCTTTCGAAATCGCAGCGAAAGGCGCATTCCGCCAATCTATGCCTAAAGCTGGCGCTCAACTTCTAGAGCCAATCATGCACGTTGACGTGTTCACTCCAGAAGATCACGTTGGTGATGTTATCGGTGACCTTAACCGTCGTCGTGGTATGATCAAAGACCAAATGGCTGGTGCAACTGGCGTACGTATTAAAGCGGACGTTCCACTATCAGAAATGTTTGGTTACATCGGTTCTCTACGTACAATGACATCTGGTCGTGGTCAGTTCTCTATGGAGTTCGCACACTACGCACCATGTCCTGCTAACGTAGCAGAAGCGGTAATCGCTGAAGTTAAAGAACGCGAAGCAGCTGCTAAGAAATAATTTAGCACCTTTCGTTAATTAACTTTATAACCCCGATAGTGAAAGCTGTCGGGGTTATTTTTTATCTGTACCTCAAGAAATGACACCCCCTCCGCAAGAGCAAAGGGATGTATTCAGCGATGAAAACCTAAAGTGGCTTACAATCTCATAGATGTTCGTAATATTGCGGTTAATGTCTGCGCTAGCTCTCTATTACCTTGACAGCGAGATCGAATCAAACTTGAGGCAGTGGCTTTGATCGTTTTGCCGTGTATCTCTTCTATACTTAGCAATAAAAGAGAGAGGAGTTGGGAATGTTTGTTGCCGTTGAGCATGAGATTTTAGACCCTGAGCTTTTTCAAAAAAAGGCGGGAGAGAAGCTGCGCAACCCTCCTTCAGGCATGCATGTGATGACTGCAATGTTTGATCGCCATGAAGCGGTCTGTCAGTGTATTTGGCAGGCGGAGTCATTAGATATTGTCTTAGATTTTATAGATAGCGAGTTTTCTGAGTGTGCCGTTAATCGTTATTTTGAAGTTGATCCTGACATTGCCATTGGTTAAGGCTATAAAGTCGTATTACTAACGCGGCTGAGAGATAGGCTGTATTTTTGATACAAAAACGCCCCGCAAAATAGAGTAAATTGCGAGGCGTTGTTTTATATGGCTATTGCCATTTAGGGGAGTAAAGGCGTTTAATTACCAGCAATACTCAAACGTGCAAAACGGATTTTAGGCGCGAAGAAATCACGTTCGTAATCGTTTTGCAGTGTACTACCCACCGCATCGATCTCTTTCAACATTTGGTAGAAATTACCTGCTACCGTAATTCCTCTGACGGGTTGGATTCGTTGTCCATCACGGCATAGGAAACCACTCGCACCAAATGAGAAATCACCACTGACTGCGTCAGCGCCTGAATGCACCCCTTGCAGTTCAACAAGTTCTAAGTATTCACCTGCCGAGACTTCAGCATCCGAGCTTGTACCTGTCGCGATAACGGTATGGCGACTAGAAACACCAAGGCCACCTTTGGCAGAGCGCGAACCATTGGCGGTATTTTCAATGCCAAAGTAGCTTGCCGTGTGGCTATTGTGTAATAGACTTTGCAGCTGACCTTCACCAATCAGAATTGTATCTTTGGTTGCGAAGCCTTCACTGTCAAAGGCTTTAATCGCCGAACCACCCTCAACCAGCGCAATATCTGACACCGTTAGCAGGGAGCTAGCAACCTGAGTGTTCAGCGCTTCTCGCCATGGGTTAATGCCTTTCATTGCCGCTTGACCCGATAGACACATGCCAAAGGCGCCAAACAAGCTGCTTAAACAACTTAGCTCAAACATGACACTGTAGTTGTTGGTAGCGATAGGCTTACCTTCTAACAAGGCAAAGGCTGTCTCATAGCCATGATCAATACAGTATTGTGGGTTGAGTTGATCAAAACGGCGACCTGAAGACATGCCACCGTGCATGGCTTGTAGGCCATCTTTTTCAATCAGGCTATAGGCGTAGCAATAGGTTGAGCGCTCTTGGTGTTGACACAAGCTGCCTTGGGTATTGGCCAAAATGATCTGGCTGTCTGATTCGCCAAAGCCATTGTACGGTGCGCTTTTAGCGTGAGGCTTAGCGACGACACCACTTTCAAGCGCCAATGCTAGGGCGATTTTCTCATCAGTGGTTGTATCATCTTGCTGATAAATTTCTGCGACATCAGTGGTTAATTGGCTACCGACACAACTTATGGTTTGGTGCTCATCAGCTTGAGTGAATTTAGCATTGGTGAGCGCTTGCGCTACCATGGCATCTAAACTTGCAGGTTCAAGTGACTCTGAATAGCTGGTTGCAACATGGGAATCTTTAACTACCCGAACACCAATCACTTGGCTTGAGGTGACTTTGTATTCGTCTAGCTCGCCCGCGTTAGCCTTGAGTGAGAAGTTATTGCTACGGTTAGCAATAACATCGGCTTGAGCGCCAGCGGCTTGAACCCGCTCTAGTACGTGCTCGATGGCGTGTTGTAGTGCGTTTGAATCAGCCATTAGTTACCCCCTCCAACCAGAATGTTATCCACTTTTAGTGCTGCTTGTCCGACAGTGGTTGGTACTGAACCACTGACTGAGCCACACATACCTGCAGCGAGAGCGAAGTCTTGGCCTATCATGCTAATTTCTTGCAGCACTTTAGGACCTGTACTGATCAAGGTTGCTGTTTTCAACGGTTTCGTGATTTTGCCGTTTTCAATCAGGTAGGCTTCTTGTACTGCGAAGTTGAACTCACCAGTTCCCGGCTGTACTGAGCCGCCTCCCATCTTCTGCGCATAAATCCCATGTTCAACACTCGATACCATGTCATCCAGACTGCTATCGCCCGCCTCGATGAAGGTATTACGCATACGTGAAGTTGGGGCATATTTATAAGACTCGCGGCGACCTGAACCTGTTGGCGCATACCCCGTTTTTAATGAGCCCATGTGATCGACCATAAAGCTGGTGAGCTTACCGTCTTTAATCAGTTGAGTGCGTTGGGTTTCCATACCTTCATCATCGATGTTAATGGAACCCCATTCGTTGCTCATGGTGCCATCATCAACGGCGTTAACCACAGGGTTAGCAATCATTTCGCCCATCTTATCGTGGAAGACAGAGGCCTTTTTGGCAACAGAGGTGGTTTCAAGTAAGTGGCCGCAGGCTTCGTGGAAGATAACACCGCCAAAGCCGTTCCCTATGATCACTGGCATTTCGCCTGATGGACAAGGATCTGCATACAGCTTAACCATGGCTTGTTTCGCGACATCTTGACCAAGCTGCTCGGCGTTGAGTGTATCTAAGAACTCCCAACCCGTTAGTGCGCCCGGTGCTTCAAAACCTGTAGATTGCTCTTGACCGTTCTGGGCAATTGCGGTTGCTGCTACGCGAGAGTAGTGACGTGTATCGCCAATGTGTAGGCCTTTAGAGTTAAAAATCTCAATTTGTTGTTCGCGTTGTAAAATGCGGCCAATAAATTGTGAAATCTTGTCATCTTCGTGGCGAGCGGCATGATCCACCTGACGCAGAAAGGCAATTTTGCCTTCAAGGTTGGCATCTTGTGCCAGTGGATGTTGGCAGTGATGTTGGCTCGTGTAGCGGTTTAGATTCAGTGAGCCAGCTTGGGCAATTTGCTCGCGTTTATCCTTGGCGGCAAGCAGCCCTGTGACGCGCTTAAGCTCATCCTCTTCGGTACTGTTGGTGTAGCCATAAAGCACTTTGTGGCCAAAGAACAGGCGAATACCGATACCAAAATCGATACCTGAGTTAATTTTATCTACGTTACCGGAAATGAGTTCAACAGAGCTGGATTGATGGTGTTCAACAAACAATTCTGCGAAGTCTGCGCCAAGAAACAGCGCGTGATCAATCACCGCTTTGGCGATAGCAGGGTTTAGCATAGGTGCTCCTTGCTGTAATAAATGCGATTGTACTCCCTTGCGAAGCTACTTTGGCTTCGTGGCATAGGGAATGAGCTTCTCGCACGCGCTTATCTTCACGTGTAAAAAAGAAGCTCTTTCTTCAATCATAGACTTAACTTTTGAATATGATTCAGTGATAACTAAGTATCTTATACCAATCTCGCTAAGTAACTGCTGGTTTTGCTATGCAAGGATCAGAGTCGGCGCTTATCCGAATTGGTATTGAGTTATATGACAACCCAATTATGACTTTTGCACAATTGATAGCAAGATAGTTTCAAGCTCATCCCACGGCAGAAGGTCTTTATCTATCACTTCAACGCGTGATTCGAAACCATCCAATGATAACTCACTCACTGAGACTACTTGATTCACGGCATTAAACACAAAACAACCACGCTCAGTATTCACAACGGCTTTTACACGCATAGCGTTAATGTTTGAAAGCAGTTTAAACATTTGCGAAAAATCAAAGACTTGGTCAGCGGCAAAGAACCAACCACAGCTTCGGTAGCCTTGGCCGTTATTCTCTTTACGCACATAGGTTTGCCCTGGAGCAAGTTCAAACCCCGGCAGTGGCACTGCATTGTCGCTATGATGATGGTAGTGGCTATGTGTGGCAGGGCGTTCGATGCGATCCAGCTCTAGCCACTCTAATGCAAGTTGGCCTTGTTCTACTTTACCAATCGCCGCTTTGGCAGGTTGGCATGCTTGGGCAAAGGTATCGAAAGCGACAAGGTCGTATTCGACACACTCATCAACTTTGTTAGCGACTAATACATCAGCGAGACCAATTTGGTCTTGGAAGTTGTCATTATCTGTGTACAAGGTATCGGATAAATGACGAGGGTCAACCAGCGTGATGGTGGCTTTTAAGTCGATGTAATTGGCGAATGATTCGGTGGTCAGTTTATTGATGATTTCTTTTGGGTGGCCTAAGCCTGTTGGTTCAAGCAGCAAGCGATCAGGTTTTTCTGCTAAGAGCGCATTGATGCCAACTGACATAGGTAAACCAGCTACACAACACATGCAGCCCCCTGGTACTTCTTGTACTAATGCGCCTTGTTGATCCAAGATGGCGCCATCAACACCTATGTTTCCGAATTCATTGATTAGAATTGCCCACTTTTCATTTTCTGGTTTGCGAGCAAGTAAAGAGAGAATCGAGGTTGTTTTACCGGCACCTAAAAAGCCAGTGATGATATTAGTAGGAATGCGCTTCATAAGGTCCGTACTGAATGAAAGAAAATAAACGTTATAGTATAACAAAAATAACAGGGTGTGGATGGTGCGAGCTTAGAAGGGCTAAAAAAAGGAAAGACAGCGCCTTTCCTTCTAAAGGAGACGAAAACAGTGCGTATTATTCACAAGGTGGTGCGAGGTGAATCACAGCTAACCCACCTAAAGAGGTTTCGCGGTACTTCTTATTCATATCTTTACCCGTTTGATACATGGTCTCAATGACTTTATCGAGCGAAATGAGGGATTTGCTGTTACGTTTTAAGGCCATTCGTGATGCGTTGATCGCTTTCATTGCCCCCATCGCATTGCGTTCTATACACGGGATCTGGACTAAGCCTCCGATAGGATCACAGGTCATGCCGAGTGAATGCTCCATCGCAATTTCAGCCGCCATACAAATTTGTTCGTTACTACCCCCACGTAGCGCAGTTAACCCAGCTGCCGCCATCGATGAAGAAACGCCTACCTCGCCCTGACACCCCACTTCAGCGCCAGAGATAGACGCATTGGTTTTGTAGAGCATTCCAATTGCCGCAGATACGGCAAGGAAGTCTTTGACTTGCTTGGTGTCTAATGGCGCGATGAACTTGTTGTAGTACATCAGGACGGCTGGGATCACCCCAGCGGCGCCATTAGTCGGAGAAGTCACTACTTGGCCTCCCGCGGCATTTTCTTCACTTACCGCAAAAGCGAATAGATTAACCCAATCAAGAATGGTCATAGGGTCATTATCTATGTGCTGGTTCGATTCGAGTTGTTTGAGTAGTGCTGGTGCACGGCGGGTGACGTGTAGTCCACCTTCGAGAATACCTTCATGCTGGAACCCACGTTGCATACAGTCTGACATAATTTGCCAGATTTGAGCAGCACGCTGATCGAGACTTTTAGCATCATTAAATGCTATCTCGTTGGCTTGGACTAGCGCCCCTAAGCTGAGCCCATCACGTTCAGCCATTTTTAACATCTCATCGGCCGTTTTGAAGGGATATGCCACCGATTCTTCATTGGTTGACGCGGGGCTAGACATTTCAGCTGCTGTCGCAATGAAGCCGCCTCCGATGGAGTAATAGGTTTCTTCGCTTATGGTTTTGCCTTGAGCATCAAGGGCGGTAATTGTCATGCCGTTTTCATGCAAAGGCAGGTTCGTGGTATGAAAAACAATGTCGTTTTCAAACTCAAAAGGTACCCGCTTTTGTGCACAAACCAGCAAGGTATTGTTCTTTTTTGCTGCAGCCATTTCACTGTTGGCTGCCTCAATATCAATGTTATCGGGCCTATTGCCCATTAAACCGAGAAAGACTGCGCGGTCAGTATGGTGCCCTTTACCTGTTAAGGATAATGAGCCATAAAGATCGACCCGCACTGTGTGAATGCTCTCAAGTAAAGGCAGGATTTTTTGACAGAATTGATAGCCCGCAATCATAGGGCCATTGGTATGTGAGCTGGATGGGCCAACACCAATTTTGTAAATATCAAAAATAGACAACATAATGATTTTCCATATATTTTATTATGTCTGTGATTAACAGGCTGGGGGATGCAAAAGGCGCATAGGCACTTTATTAACAATAAACTCACCTAAAGCTTAGTGCGATTGTTATGGCATACCAAAAGAAGCCTAGTGACTTCTGTGACCTTTACAGTATTTTATTGATCTGATTGTTATTTACTTAACTCTGGTCGATCTCTAAATTCTGCCAGCGCTGCTGGATTTGCCAACGCCCCAAGGTTATTAACTTTTCTGTTTTCAACTACCTCTTTGACGGCCAGTTCGACTAACTTACCGGATTTGGTGCGGGGAATATCGGTAACGGCAAGAATGACAGCAGGTATATGACGGGGTGAACAATGTTGACGGAGCCTCGCATTAATTGTTTGCCTGAGGGCATCATCTAGTACCTGATCTGCTTGTAGCTGAACAAAGAGTACCACCCGAACATCATTACCCCATTGTTGGCCAATCACGATAGAGTCAACGATTTCAGCTAGCGGGTTCACTTGGCGGTAAATTTCTGCGGTGCCAATGCGGACACCTCCGGGGTTAAGCACGGCATCTGAGCGGCCAAAAAAGGTAAACCCGCCCTGCGAGTGAGTATGTTGGCACACGAAATCACCGTGATGCCATACATTTGGGTAGGTATCCCAGTAAGCATGATGATAACGCTCACCTGTTGGATCATCCCAAAAGCCAATGGGTTGATTGGGGAAACTATTGGTGCACACTAATTCTCCTTGCTGATTTAGAACGCCATCGCCATTGCCATCAAAAACTTCGACGGCCATACCGAGTGCGGCACCTTGGCATTCTCCGCGGTAAACAGGGGTGAGCGGGTTGCCAATCACAAAGCAGCCACAAATGTCGGTCCCGCCTGAAATTGATGCCAGTTGTAGGTCGGGTTTGATAGCGCTATAGACGAAATCAAATTGTTCAGGCGCAAGCCCCGAGCCTGTTGAGCATAGGGTCTGTAACGAGGATAAGTCATACTGGTGGCGAGGTTGATAACCTTGCTTCTCTAAGGCTTCCAAATATTTCGCCGAGGTGCCAAATAAGCTGATGTTCTCGTCGTCAACCAGTTGCCAAAGCCTGTTGCCATTAGGGTAAAAGGGCGACCCGTCATACAGAATAATCGTGGCGTTAGAGGCTAATCCAGTTACCAACCAGTTCCACATCATCCAGCCACATGTAGTGAAATAAAAAAGGCGATCAAGCGGCTTTATATTGCAATGAAGTTGGTGTTCTTTGAGGTGATTTAACAAGGTACCACCACAGCTATGAACAATGCACTTGGGCTTACCTGTGGTCCCTGAGGAATACAAAATATACAAAGGGTGGTTGAAAGGCACAGGAGTAAATTCAAGCTGGTACGGGGTGGCTTCAGTGCCTTGTTGAATGATCTGTGCCCAAGACATTAGCGTGATAGTGGGTGGTGTTACTACTGGCATCTCGGTGGAAAGGTAGGGGATGATAATAAGCAGTTCAACACTGGGTAGCTGTGCGAGACATTGCTGAATCGGCTTGATACAGCTGTGTTCTTTTCCACTGTAACGATAACTATCGGCAGCCAATAAGACTTTTGGTTTGGTTTGACCAAATCGTTCGACCACGCTCTCGACCCCAAAGTCGGGGGAGGTTGAGGTCCAAATCGCGCCAAGTGAGGCAGTGGCGAGCATGGCAATCACGGTTTGAGGAATATTGGGCATATAGCCAGCGACGACATCACCTTGTTGGACACCTTGCTCTGTAAGATATTGAGCCAATAAGGCGGTGTGTTGGTATAGCTGTTGCCAACTTACCCGCTGCGTTAATGCATCGTTATCTTCACAATAAAAGACAACCGCGTCTTCCTGTGGTTGTTGCTGCCAACCTTGTAATAAGTTCTCGGCAAAATTAAGGCGAGCATTGGGAAACCAGATGGTGTCTTTTGCTGGCATGGAGGAAGAGGGATCACACTGACTGATGGGTAAATGCAGTTTTGCTTCAGTGCCATCAGTATTTGTTTCAATATCGATCTCAAGATCAGCACTTACCACATTGCAAAAATCCCAGACGGTTGCCCAAAATTGTTCACTGTCAGCCACAGACCAGTGATGGAGTTGATGATAGTCGTGAAAGAGCCTGTTTTGACGGCGACTGACATCCACCATGAATTGATACAGCAAGCTAGTTTGTATTCGCGCTTTGCTTGGTTGCCAGCTTATTACGCCCTCGTCTTTTGGTGTTTTTGCATCTGATGCCGCCATAACTACTCCTTATCTAGGTGGTCAGGATGAGCCAGCTGAAAAGCGGGTAACAATTGGCAAGTGCTATCTATGTCGTTAATGAGTGGAAAGGGATCTAAATCAAAATTGAATCGTCGCGCGTTGTAAATTTGCGGGATCAGGCATAGATCGGCAAGGGTCGGTTGATCACCACAACAAAAATTCGTTGGCGTCGTGCGTTGCATCAATAGGTGTTCAAATGCCGTTAAACCGCGGTTGAGCCAATAGTGATACCACACCATTTTTTCGTTTTGGCGAACCCCTAATTCGGTATTGAGGTAGTTGAGCACTTGTAAGTTGTTTAATGGATGAATATCGCAAGCAATAAGCATTGCGAGTGAGCGACACTGGGCTTTTTGCCAAGGGTTATTGGGGAGCAGTTTGGGGACTGGATAGATTTCGTCAAGGTACTCAATGATCGCAAGGGATTGCCCTAATGGCCCATGTTCATTTTCTAGGCTCGGTACGCGTTGATTCGGATTGGTATGGCGATAATCATCGCCTTGGTGTTCGCCATCAATCAAAGAGATAGGCACAGTCTCATAACTCAGCCCCTTGAGGTGAAGTGCGATACGTACCCGATAAGACGCTGACGATCGGTAGTAATCATAGAGTTTCATCAATCTTCCCACTGATAATCGAGTAATACGGTTTAACGTTTGGTGGATGAATGCACTGCGTGATGGTTTAAGTCTTCATCAAGATAGGTGTGCTGATAACGAACAACACGTTGCTCAATGGCGCCAAAAATGGATTCGTTCGCCTCGTTGAACATCTCGATACGCACCGTGTCGCCAAAGTGCATAAAGTCGGTTTGTGCTTCACCGTGTTCTAGGGTTTCCAACATCCGTTTTTCTGCAATACAACATGAGCCTTGTGAGCGGTCTTTATTCGAAACCGTGCCCGAACCGATAATAGAACCAGCACTCACATGACGCGTTTTTGCTATGTGTTGGAGTAGTTCGGCAAAGTTGAATGTCATGTCAGTACCAGCATGCGGCTGACCGAATAATTGACCATTAAGATGTACGTGCAAGCGGTGGTGAAGTTTGTAGTCGTGCCATGCTTCTCCAAGTTCGTCAGGGGTGACAGCCACAGGGGAGAAGCTAGAGGCGGGTTTGGACTGAAAAAAACCAAAACTTTTCGCCAGTTCATTAGGGATTAAGTTTCTTAGCGAGACATCATTTACCAGCATCAATAGCCGAATATGGTCGTGGGCTTCTTCAGTCCGCAGCCCCATAGGAACATCGTCGGTCACTATCGCTATCTCGCCTTCAAAATCGATCCCCCATGCTTCGTCTGCCGCTTCTATGTCATCGGTTGGTCCTAAGAATCGGTCAGACATGCCTTGGTACATTAAAGGATCAGTCCAAAAGCTTTCAGGCATGGCTGCTCCTCGGGCTTGGCGCACTAACTCGACATGATTGACATACGCGCTGCCATCGGCCCACTGATACGCACGTGGTAATGGAGAGGCGCAGCGTTCGGGGTTAAATGCAAAGCTGTCCGCTGCATCGCCATTATTCAGGTTGCGATATAAATGGGCTAAATCAGCTTCAACATGGGGCCAATTATCGAGTGCAAATTGTAGAGTTGGTGCAATATCATGTGCATGTATGGCACGGGTTAAATCGCGGGATACGACGATAAGTTGACCATCACGACCTTGCTTGAGAGAGGCTAATTTCACAATAAGTTCCTCGTATCGGTTTACATTGTAAATGGTAGCGAAAACGGTTGATGAGAGGCCGTTAACCTTGTTGCTGCCATGAGTGGACGTAGTCCTTGTTTTCAGCACCTTGCGGCAACTCGGCGACATCGAGCGGAAACCGCGCATCTATCATGACAGCGACTTCATCGGTTTGTGTTTTGGGGTGTTCGACGCTTGCTTTTAAAGCCTTGGGGTGAGGGCCATGTGAAAAGCCGCAAGGATGGTGTGTGATCATCCCAGCTTCGATATTGTCTCGGCTGAAAAAGTTACCTTTGTGGTAGAAAAGCACTTCGTCGTAATCATCATTATTATGAAAAAACGGCACCTTTAAGGCGTGAGGGTCGCTCTCTATGGGGCGAGGGACAAAGGTACAAATCACAAATCCATTGGCAACAAAAGTGGTATGTGCAGAGGGGGGTAAGTGATAGCGGTGGCTCATCAATGGCCTAATGTCACGCCAATTAAGTTTGAACGCGGTTAGATTCCCTTTCCAGCCTTGGGCATCCAATGGATTAAATGGGTAGGTGATAGTATTTAAGCCTTGGCGTGCCTTGAGCTTGACTTGCCACTGCTGGTGACTGTTTTGTTGCGCTAAAAATGCGTCATCAATCCGCGCATACTCCAGCATTGCAGGATCATAAATCGCGTGTTGCCCCACTAATCCTCGCTCAGCCATTTGATAGCCACTGTTACTGGCTTCAATCATCAGCATCGCGACGGGCTCATTGACTTCTATTCGCCAGCTGGTGGCTCTGGGCAGTACGATGTAATCACCGTCTCTAAAGGGTAAGTGACCATAATCACAATATAAATGCCCGCTGCCTTGATGAATAAATAGCACCTCATCACCATCACCATTACGTACTAAGTGATCCATGTGCGTTTGGGTTCGCCATATGCGCATTTTTAGTTGTTCGTTATAGAGCAGTAATGCAGCATCCCACGGTGTCTGACTTTCAACGGCGATCTTATTGGTGTCTATTGCTCGTGGGCGTAATTCGCCCTCCCATTCGATCCAGCCCGTAGGTGGGTGCTTGTGATACATGTGGCTGGCTGGGCCAAAGAACCCTTCTTTACCGCATTCACGTTCATACGTTTCTGGCGGTAAATCGCAGTGTGCTTGGTGTGACGCATCGCCTTCAACGATGGGAAATTGGAACCATTGGCGCATTCCGTGATCCTCACAAATATTTGAATGCCTGTCTTAACTTTGGTTGAGAGTCTGCAAACAGGCAAGGTTAGCAAGCGTGTCTACGTGGGGTTATGAACTGTATTGAAAGGCATATAGGGCGGCTTGTTGTGCGAATAGATTTACAGGAGGGTGCCTTTTGTTTGGGAACGCGAGTCGATTGGACGTCATTTACAGGCTTAACAAGGCAAAATGTTTGAGTAAAACAGTTTTCATTGATAAAAAGAAGATTGTAAATAAAATGTTACATGCTGTGCATTGGCTTTCTTAATTCTGGCTTTTCTAACTGCGCTGAAACTTCCTACCCTTTACTTATAGAAATAATAATAAATGCATATTAGCCAGTGCGAATATGTGCCGCACTATGTTCAAAAAGGTATTTTATGGGAAGTTTAACTCAGTATGTTTCTAAGCAACCTGATGCCAAGGGTGTGATTCATTGGAGTGATGATGAAAATCGGATCTGGCATGATTTGATTACTCGTCAACTTCGCTGCATACAAGGGCGAGCGTGTGATGAGTACTGCGCGGGGTTGGCTTTGCTTGATCTTCCACAAGCTTGTGTGCCTCAGTTGCATGATATTAACCAAGTCTTGCTTGCAACGACGGGCTGGCAATGTGTTGAAGTGCCTGCGCTGATTAATTTTGACCGTTTTTTTACCATGCTTGCCAATAAGCAGTTTCCTGTTGCGACTTTTCTACGGCGTCGGGAAGAGTTCGATTATTTGCAAGAACCTGACTTTTTCCATGAAATCTTTGGGCATTGTGCCATGTTAACTAATCCTGCGTTTGCGGCTTTTACACATACCTATGGTCAACTTGGCGCTGCGGCATCGAGTCAAGATCGGGTTTATTTAGCGCGATTATATTGGTTTACAGTGGAGTTTGGTTTATTGCAAGCACCGCAAGGGCTACGGATCTATGGTGGAGGGATCTTATCTTCTCCGGCAGAGACGAAATATGCAATGGCAAGTGATGCGACAACAGAGAAAGCGCAGATAAGCGCCTTTGATCCTATTGAGGTAATGCGAACACCTTATCGAATCGATATTATGCAGCCTATATATTTCAAATTGTCTTCTATTTCGCAACTGTATGATCTTGCACAGCAAGATATTATGGCCATGGTTCATCAAGCCAAACAGCTTGGACTACATTCGCCACTTTACCCACCTAAGCTACCCTCAGAGAAACAAGACCCGCATTTGAAATCAGCCTAATCTACAAGGCGTTTCTATACTTATGAAATTAGCTAGAACCCAGTATGTATTTACACAAGGAATGTTTTCATGACGTCTAAACTACATCAATTGAAATGTGAAGCGTGTCAGGTGGATGCTCAGCCTGTCGATGATGCCGAAATAGCAAAACTGAGAGTGAATATTCCTGATTGGAAAGTGATGGATCGTGACGGGATTTTGCAGTTAGAGCGTGAATACCGGTTTAAAAACTTCAGATTAGCTTGGGCGTTCAGTAATCAAGTTGCTGAAATTGCAGAGGCCGAGTTTCATCACCCCACAATAACGCTAGAGTGGGGAAAGGTGACTGTTTGCTGGTGGAGTCACTCTATCAAAGGTTTGCATCGTAATGATTTCATTTGTGCAGCGAAAACAGATCAATGTGTAGAGGGGTAATCGTCACTTGTTGGTGTTAGGCAACCAGTTTACAGTCTGACGTGATCAAGAACTACTCATGCGGCGGCTGGCTCTCACTGCTGTTGCATTTAATAGACCAGCCTTTTGACTGGTCTATTAATCAGGAATTTGAGCGCGCCTTTTCAACTAAATTAAACTGATGTGTCGCTTTTTTCATCGCATCGCGAGCAGCACGCTGTTTACGTTTTTGCTGCCACTTTTCAGAAAAATCTAAGTATTGATTTGCACTTGCTAGCCGTAAACTAATTAATGATGAGAAATCGGCAGGCAGTTCTGATGCGACTTTATCAACTTGTTTTAAAAGAGCATCAAGCTTTGACTCAGATCTGATTTTACTTAGCTGCTGCTTGAATGTTGCAAATTTAGGTGCATATAAAAGCTCTGCTGATTCATAAGGGAAAGGAGCGGGTAGCCCTTGCTCTTTTGCTGTCCTGTACATATCTAGATGTGTTATGGCTTGTTTAAGTAATTTAGCTTGCTGGATTTGTTCTTGTGTTTCTTCTCGGTAAGCAAAGAAGGTATCAGCAACTTTGATCAAATCCTCTAAACTTTGGACATCATGCATTTTCATTGCCTGACTAAACTGTGTCGCGAACGTTTCTTCCGCTAGTGATGTCGGCATGAATATTGCGTCATGACGTAATGTTTGCAACTGAGTCAGTAATTGGTAAATGTTAGCTTCTTCAGTTTCTGTGTAGTGTCCTTTTTCTAGCGCTATGTTGATCCGGTTTGTGATGACATCAAGTGTCGATTGCCAGCTGGTTGAAATGTCAGTACTCAAAATATTTAAGGCATGTGAATCAGGGTAGAGTGCATGCGCTTGTGCCAGCTCAGCCTCAATAGCGTAGTAATTGGGATAATGGTTAGTGCGTGCATTAAAAATCTGATCAATCTTATGCTCATACAATGCCAAAATTGCCTTTTGTTTATCGCGCAGTAGACCTTGAGCTATGATTGGATGCTGCTTTGTGAGCTCAGGGAGTTGCTCGACTATTTCTTTTGGCCTCAAGTGTGTTAGCTGTTTTTGATTCTGAATGCTGGCCTGGAGTTGGCCTATGGTCGAGCTTAAATCTGATATCGTTTCTTTCTGTTGGTAGAATACATAACCGAGTACAGTGCTTAAGCCTAGAATCGCGGTAGCCATCACTGCGACAGGCTTATGTTGTTTATGAAGCTGCTTTTTGATCAATTCAATATTATCAAGCCGCTTGTCAGCATCTAAAGCTAAGCCTTGTTGAATAGTATGCCACTTAGATGGACTTAAATGTTTAGGGCGGGAAGGCTGAATACTTTCCTTTAATGCAACATCTGCTGGTTTACGGTGATAAGGGTGCTTACTTGAACAAAGTTCATAGCAAATACAGCTGAGTGCAAAGATGTCATCTTTGATACTGGGTGGATTGCCGTTTAAGAGCTCAACCGAGGCGTAGTTAGGTGTATAGCCACCAAATTCAACATCGTCTTCTTGCTGAGTTGCAGCATATTGATCGTGGTTAAAGGCCGTTTTTTTTGCGATTCCAAAGTCAAAAACCTTAATATCGCCATCACGTGTCAGCATGATGTTACTTGGTTTGAGATCGGCGTGAACAACACCATTTTTATGTGCATAACTGAGTGCTGACATCATTTGATCGAGTAACGAAATAGCACGTTGATAAGGTAAACCATGGGGGCGGGAACGTTGGATGACAACATCCAGTGTTTCACCATCAAGGTATTCCATCACAATATAGTAAGTTTTTTTATCGATGCCGAAGTCGTATACGCGAATGATATTAGGATGACTTAATTTCTGAGTGGTTTGTGCTTCATGAATTAATACTTTTGCGGCATCTGGTTGATTAACAAATTCATTTTGTAACGCTTTTATTGCAACAAAAGGATTGCTTACCCCTGCTGCCTCAAGCAAGAGATCGGTTGCACGATAAACATTACACATACCGCCATGGCCAATGCGAGATTCGATGCGATAGCGACCTTTTATTACGGTATTAATTAAATCAGATTCATGACTATTTGATGTGATTTCATCTGGAACTTTTTTGCATGTTTTAGGTTCATGCTGACTTCTCACAATTGTTTTATTGTTTAAATTATCATTATTTATTGTCTCATGGGATGGCTTTTCTTGGGGCTGCACTTTATTTGATTTTGTTTTTTTTACCATGAGATGTCTCCAATTCTGATTGGTGACGATAATATATTTAGGGGATAGGAGTGCAATCACTATTTTCTCTTTATTTGTTATAACTCCGAGCTGAAATTGAAATCAATGTAACTGATAAAATTAAAAATAAAAGTTGACTCTCAATTATTTACAATAGAAAGCGAAAGATATTGATGGGATACTACTAATATACATAATTAAATACTCTTCGTGTTCTGTTATTAATCTTTAAGTTGATAAACTTAAGGGTATGGGTTTATTATGGATTTTCAACTTTCAATTATTAGCTATCACCGCTATACCTCTCAATTAGATGCCATTAAGCCTCTAGATAGCATTAAAGAAAATACCGCTATCTATATCGGTCGTTCTGAGTTATGTGATTGGATCCTACCCGACCCTGAGCGAGTTATTTCAAGTCGACATGCTGTGATTGAAAAAAAAGAGGGTAGTTTAGTAATAAAAGACTTATCAACAAATGGTTTGTTTATTAATCGTGGTGTTGAGCCATTAGGTAAAAATAACCATCATCAGTTATCGTTGGGAGACGTTTTCTCTCTGAGTGATTATGAAATTGAAGTTCAAAAATTAAATGTAAATGAACCTGTGCCTAGTGAATGCCAGATGGAAATTGACAAGAGTAATACGGATGATTACGGCATTTCATCGAAAGATTTAATGAATGAACCTATAGAAAAAGAAACAACAATTTCAGATGTTAACAATGAGGTTTATATAGGAGATGTGAATGATAATTTTACATCGCCTAGTAATGAAAATATCGATCTCATGCAGTTTAATGACAGTATTCCTGAAGATTGGAGTGTGCTATTTAACGAGGGTGCCGCTGTAGAAACGCCCCCTCAGAAATCGCCTTCGTCGTCACCGATTTTCGATGAAATCGAGCAACAAGGCGTTGAAGTGAAACATAAATACGCTGAAGCAGCCACTGTTGAAGACGCTAAAAAACAAGCGATAAGGAAAGAGGTGAATGTATCGGTGGTTTCTCAACCTAGTCAGTCAAAGGTGTCACCCGTTGAGACACTGAACCTCGCGGTTAAGGGAGATGAAGCGAAACTCTTACAAGCTTTTATAGAGGGTATGAAGGTAAAAGGGCATCAAATTCACCCAGAGATGGATGAAAAGTGGTGGTTCGAAATGGGTGAAAGTATGTGCTTACTATTGACTGGGCTTATGTCTACGCTACAAAAGCGTGCAGACTTCAAACAAACGAATCGTTTAATGCATACATCATTTAAGCGCCAAGAGAATAATCCCTTAAAGTTTTCAGCCAATTTTGAAGATGCAATTCACAATTTATACCATAGGAAATCACCAAGTTTCTTATCAGCTCCTCGGGCGATCCAGGAAGCCTTTGCTGATATTGATCTGCATGAGAAGGCTATGGTTTATGGGACGAAAGGTGCTGTAAAAGGGGTTATGTCTGCTTTAGAACCTAATAAAATCAACAGTATAGAAAGCCATGAAGGGTTGTTAGCAAGTTGGTTTGGTTCTAAGCATAGAGCGAATAGTTGGCAGCGTTATGAATCATTGTTTTATGAACTAGAAGATGATTTGCGCCAAGAGCAGCCGTTTTATTTGGATGACTTTGTAAAGCATTATGAAGCTAGCTTGAAGGGAATAGGAGAAAAGTAATCATGCTTAACACTATTAAAATTTTTGTCTTTTCTATATTGATGGCAGTTTCATTAAATGGCTGTAGTGTCGCTAATCTTGTTGTTGATCCTTACGCGACATTAAAGTTTAACGTAAGCAATAAAGTTAATCCTGATTTAAATGGTCGAGCCTCTCCTGTTGTTGTTAAAGTTTATGAGTTGCAATCGAAAACAATATTTGAAAATCAAGATTTCTTCATGATATATGATGAAGCAGATAATATTTTTGGCCCAGATTTGGTTTCTAAAGATACACTTTCTTTATCACCTGGCGAGTCTTTTTCTTATGATATTAAAATGGCACCTGGTAGCCGATATGTAGGTATTGTTGTTGCTTATAGGGATTTAGAAAACTCTAAATGGCGTGAAGTGATTGAAATTGATCATAAAGGATACAATACCTATAAGCTGATCATAGATAAATTATCAATACATATAGAGAAGCCGTAATAAAATCTGAGAACTGAACCCAGTAAACTCATATTGGGTTTTTCGTTAATTAATCGACTTGTATATTATAAAATTAATTGATTTATTAACTATCTGCGTCGTTGTTTTATAAAGTAAGGTTATTTATGAGTAACTGGGAACGTGTTGCTTGGTGTGAAGGAATGTTTTTAAGGCCGCAGCACTTTCAACAGCAAGAACGCTATATATTAAATGAAAGTTCAACTTTTTCGAGTCACTTAGCAACATACCCTTGGGGGGTTGTTGAATTGCTAATTGACGAGGCATTGTTAGCTCAGGGGGCATTTTCGTTAAAAAAAGCTAATGCTGTCATGCCTGACAGTCGCGTTTTACTATCCCCTCAACGTGATCAATTACCAGAACCTCTTTATATAGATAAAAACACAAAAGATCGAATTATTGTTATTGCTGTACCTATCGAACAAGTAAATAACACGACAATTTCACCTTTGGGTGATAATCAGGTGACTCGTTATTATTTCAAAGATAAAACAATTGTTGATACGAGTGGCAATTTAGGTGAAGAAGTTCTGCAGTTAGCGGCCTTGTCCGTTGAACTAAAGCTCGATAGTGAACGGTTGACAGGCTTTTATACCTTACCTATCGCTCGTGTTGTTGAAGTGACAGATGAAGGCAATGTTATTTTAGATAAGCGCTTTATCCCGCCAACACTGAATGCACAGTTAAACCCTAATATTCAAAGTCTGCTATCAAGTTTAGTTGGCAAAATTAAATTACGGGCAGATACCTTAGCTGGTCGTTTGAATCATTCGCAAGGTAATGCGACGTCAATTGCTGACTTCTTAATGTTGCAAACACTCAATCGCTATGAACCCGTGTTGAAACATTACTCAACAATCAAAGGCACACACCCGGAAGCGCTTTGTCAGTTGCTGTACGGTATGGCAGGTGAACTCTCAACCTATGCCAGTAGTCGAAAGCGTCCTTCAGAGTTGCCAACTTATACACATAAAGGGCTTACAGAAGTTTTCAGTCAGTTATCTGATGCACTAAATCAGTGCCTCAGTACGGTACTGGAACAAACTGCTGCCCAGATACCTATTGAAACAACAAAATTTGGCATTCACATCGCCTCGGTGCCAGATAAAAAGCTATTGTCTACAAGCCAGTTTGTCTTGGCAGTCAAAGCGGATATTGAGCCCGAGGAGCTACGTAAGCGTTTCCCCGCGCAAGTCAAAATTGGCCCCGTTGAGCATATTCGCGATTTAGTGAATAACCAATTGCAGGGGATTTCAGTCGATGTATTGCCTGTCGCACCGCGACAAATTCCATACCATGCTGGTTTTCATTATTTCCAATTGGATAAGAGTAATGATTATTGGGCGCGCTTGGCTGCGAGTGGCGGTATCGCGATTCATTTATCTGGGAATTATCCCTCATTGAGCCTGCAATGCTGGTCTGTGAGTCAATAAGTTAGCAAGTGGTATTGAATATGTCCGATCAAACCGTTTTGAAGCCTCAGCCAGGTAAACGTAAGAAGAGTGCCGCTCAGAATAAGTCAGAAGCCGTTAAAGAGGCTGATTTAAATCAAACGGTACTTGTAATGCAGGCAAGTAAAGGGGCTAACACTCGTCGTTTGCCTTCTCTAGGCGAGAATCCTCTTGTTGATCACGCGAGTGGTATTTTGTCATTAATTGGTCAGATTCGTTCTACACATGATCATAGTGATGTGGCGTTTTTACGTCAGACATGTATTGAAAAAATTCGTGAGTATGAAAATCAACTACGTGGGTTAGCGGTTGTGAGTGACGATATTGAGGCAGCTCGTTACTGTTTGTGTTCGTTTCTGGATGAAACTGTACTAAATACGGCCTGGGGAGAGCAGTCGGTATGGCGTTCAGAAAGTTTATTGTCGGTTTTTCATGCTGAGACATGGGGAGGAGAATACTTTTACTCTTTACTCGATAACGCATTGTTACAACCCCATCAATATTACCAACGCCTTGAATTGCAAAACCTTTGTTTAGCATTAGGGTTTACAGGAAAACTGCGCATCGCTGAACGAGGTGAAGAAAAGCTCCAAGTATATCGTTCACAAGTTTCTGAAGCCTTAGCGCAAGTGAAAGGAAAGCATCAGCCGCTTTTGTCTCCCGATTGGCAAGCGAATGTGTTAGCGGGAAGTGAAACACACAGTGGGATCCCTTTGTGGGTGACGGGATCTTTTTTTGGTCTGTTGATGCTCTCTATGTATATGGGGTTTAACTACCATATAAATGCTTATTCTAACCCAGCTTTTCAATCATTAAGTAGCTTAGTACCTGCTCATATTGACGAATCATCGGTGCAATATTATCAAGATCCTGCGGCATTAAAACTGCAACAGTTGCTGCAATCAGAGGTTGAGCGGGAGCTGATCGAGTTTGAAAAACATCCGGATCGTATCCGACTGATCATTAAATCAAGCGAGTTATTTGCTTCAGGTAGTAATGAAATTCAAGCCTCAGTGATGCCTGTTCTCTCTAAGATAGCCCATGCGCTCGAATCGACAACTGGTCGAGTCATGATAGTTGGTCATACCGATGACCAGCCGATTTTTACAAGTAAATACCCCTCTAACTGGCACCTTTCACTTGCACGTGCCACCTCTGTTGCCAATGTGCTTGCGATGGGAACGGAGCTTCGCGGTCGTCTATGGCCGGAAGGTCAAGGCGATGCCAATCCTCGCCAACCCAATACCAGTGATGCAAATCGCGCGAGTAACCGCCGCGTCGAAATCGATCTTCTATATCAACAACGCAGGGCTGAAAAATAATGATGTTTATTAAGCGGATGTGTAGTGCCTTGATTGATATTTTCCGTAAGAAGTGGGTGATCACTTTGCTCGGGCTTGTTGCGCTATCTTTGTTAATTTGGTTCGGAGGGCCACTGGTTGCTATTGCAGGCTCTGAACCTCTAAGTAGCCCAGTTTCTCGTTTAGTTGTGCTACTTGCTTTTGCTCTGCTGTGGGGCTTTTACAACATTATTCATCAGGCGAAAAGCAAAAAGCAGAATGAGCAAACCGTTAAAACTTTACTGGATGGTGATGAAGCCACCCCAGCCGATGCTGCGTCACAGCAGGAGATAGAAACATTACGCTCTCGCATCGTGCAGGCACTTGATGTAATGAGTAAAACATCAGGAAAGCGCGGACGCGGTGCTTATCAATTGCCTTGGTATATTTTAATTGGTCCTCCTGGTACGGGTAAGACCACTGCACTACAAAATTCAGGGTTGGAATTTCCACTGCAAGAAAGCCTAGGTAATGACCCGTTAGCTGGCATAGGTGGAACGCGTTATTGTGATTGGTGGTTTACCAATAAAGCGGTGTTGATTGATACCGCAGGGCGTTATACCACCCAAGATAGTAATACCGATCTAGATTCACGTGCTTGGTTTGGCTTTTTGGGGTTACTGAAAAAGCATCGTACACGTCGGCCCATTAATGGTGCGATCATCACAGTGAGTCTTGCCAATTTACTCACACAGACTCGAACAGAGCGTAACCTACACGCTCGGGCGATCAAACAGCGCATACTGGAGCTCAAAAATCAGCTAGGGATGCAATTTCCAGTTTATGTGATTTTGACCAAAGCCGATTTGATTGCTGGTTTTAATGAGTTTTTTGCTGATTTAACGCCTGAAGAAAGAGAGCAAATTTGGGGAGTAACTTTCCCTGAATCGGCACCTGATTCAGAAAAGGGTGTTGTGGGGTTATTCAATAAAGAATTTCACCATTTATTAACGCACTTGCTTGAAAAGATGAATGCACGATTAAGTGCTGAACGCGACATAGATAAACGTACTCTGATTTACGAGTTTCCTAAACAGCTACGTCTACTTCAAGCGGCTGCGGATGATTTTTTGAAAGAAATTTTTGCCGCCAATGCATTCGAAGAACCGCCCTTACTACGCGGTGTCTTTATCGCGAGTGCAACCCAAGAAGGGATGCCGATTGATCGTGTAATGAAAGAGACATCGGGGGGGCTTGGATTGAGCCAAGTGCCGCTACGTCAAGCGGGTGGAGAGGCGAAAGGCTTCTTTATTAAACGCTTATTTGAAGATGTGATCATCAAAGAGCAGTTTCTTGGCACAGTTAATCGCGTGCATCAAAAGCAAAATCGGTGGCTACAGCGCGCAGTCGTTGGGGGCAGTTGTGTGGCCATTGCTGTCATGGGCGGTATTTGGGCACAGAGTTATCAGTGGAATAAGTCATTGGTAGATAACTCGCTGACGGGTATTGAACGTTACCAAGCCATTATTGATGAGGGGCTAAGTGCTGATTTAGATGTCGTGAGCTTAGTTGATGCATTGAATGAGCTGAAACAACTGCCTGCTGGCTTTGATCAGTACATGCTTGATGACGATAAGATTAAACATTTTGGATTATACCAAGGTGAAAAATTAGGTCAGCCTGCGGTAACGGCGTACTACCAAGCATTGCAAGGTGTCTTCGCGCAGTTCCTGACTGCTGGGCTTGAAAAAGAAATGCGTGACAACGTGCAATATCGCGAATACTTGTACGAAACGTTGAAGACGTATCTGATGTTGTTCCAGCCGCAACATTACGATGAGACACAGGTTACAAGCTGGCTGGAAGCTTATTTTGATCGTACTTACCCAGGCGAAATCAACGAGCTCTTACGTTCATCATTAATTGTTCATAGTAATAATCTGCAAAAAGCCGGTGTGTTGAATGTGGCCATGAATGAGGATGCGGTAAGCAGTGCTCGTCATGTATTAACAGCGATGCCTTTATCTGAACGTGCATATCAGCGTTTGAAATTGGAATACATAGATAGCCATGTTCCTTCGTTTCGCTTAACAGATGTGTTTGGTTCGCAAAGCCTGACCATTTTTGAGCGAAAAAGTGGGAAACCGCTCAGCATGGGGATCCCTGGCTTGTATACCTACAATGGTTTCCATGGTGTCTTCCAACTGGAAAGTAACCGGATGGTGAAACGTCTGATGGAGGATAGCTGGGTGTACGGTGATGAATTGGTACTGCAAGACAGCAATATCGATCATGTCGTTAAGGATGTCAGATTCAAATACTACCGTGATTATATTTATGAATGGACACAACTGCTGAACGACCTGCAATTGAAATCCTATCAAACGGCTGAACGTGGGTTGTCACAGGCTAAGATTTTAGCTGGCCCAGAACGACCGGTTGAATCCTTAATTGCCGCGGCACAAAAACAACTGCGTCTTACCAAAATACAAGTCAGTGAAGAAGCTGAAGCTGCGGGGAAAGTCGCCTCAAGTGTGGCTAACGCGGCATTGCATAATCAGAAACAACGTATTAAACGCTTTTTACCCTCCGATCTTGGTAAGGCTGAAATTTCGCTGCCGGGTAAAGAAGTGGAAGATGCGTTTGGTGAGCTGCTAAGTGTGTCAGAAGCTCAACTTGAAGTTGTTCATGAATCCTTTGTTCATTTAAACAACTATCTGGCTGAGCTGACAAGTTCAGGTAATAACGAGCGTATTGCCTACAAAAGCCTATTGGGTGAAAGCAATAATAGAACGATAGGGGCTGCGATGAAAACCGCACGCGCCAATCTGCCTTATCCATTCTCTAGCTGGCTCGGGAATATCTCATCACAAACGTCTAAGCTTGCGAAAAAAGGGTCACAGCTGCACGTCAATGATGTTTGGAAGTCGACGGTTTTAAAAGAATATCAGACGTTAATTAAAGGGAAATACCCGTTTGATCCTAAGTCATCTCAAGATTTACCACTTAAAGATTTTGAACGTTTCTTTGGCTATAACGGCACACTTGATAGCTTCTTTAATCAGTATTTAGCACCGTTTGTCGATAAGTCTAAGCATCAATGGCGGTTTGATAAATCGATTGGCTTGAATGAAGAAAGCCTACAGGTTTTTGCACAAGCAGAAACGATTCGTAAAGCCTTCTTTGATGCTGGCAGCCAAAAAGCAAAAGTCAGTTTTGGTATTAAACCGATTTATTTAGATCAACATATTAGCCACTTCAAATTGGAAGTCGGGCGACAGGCTGTGACATACCAACATGGTCCAACTCGTGCCAAAACCTTGTACTGGCCAGGTGTTGGTCAGACGCGAGTGGTATTTACGCCCCCTCAAACAGGTCATGTTGTTACTGAATCTTATGGGGGGAGTTGGGGCTTATTCCGATTACTGGATAAGTCGCTCAAAGCCAGACCAAAATCACGCAAAGACAATATTTTAATGGTGGATCTTAAAGGGAATAAAGCGCAGTTAGAGTTAATTCCAAACAGCGCCATTAATCCTTTTTGGTCACGTGATATGGAGCGCTTTTCATGCCCAGTCACACTGTAAAACCGGGGTTTGGTTATTTTGGCAAAGTGCCGCAACGAGGTGATTTCATTCAAGCTGGGTTGGCGACAGGGTTTGCTAACGGATGGAGTGAATGGTTGCAAGCGGCGATGGCGGTGAGTCGTGAGCAGCTTGAAGAGTCATGGCTTGAATACTATATGACAGGCCCTATTTGGCACTTTGCTTTTTCTGCAAATGTTTGTGGTGAACACGCCATGATCGGCAGTTTGATGCCAAGCGTTGATAGCGTAGGTCGACAATTTTATTTTTCGCTCGCGACACCAATAGAGCATAGTCCAATCAACTTTATGCTCAACCGAAAATGGAGCATGAAAGCTGAAGAGCATATTTTGCAGGTGCTTGATGATGAAGTGGATCTCTCTGCTTGGGTCGAGGCGACAGGGCAAGCGTGTTGGCACCAAGATGCTATTCAGCCAGACGCCTCTCTGCAAGTGCTGATGAACGGTGATCGTCATACGATAGTGGCTGAACCTGCTAGTGCTACCCAATTACTTCATCACGCATATCAGCAACGGTTTGGTCGTTATTGCGTATGGTGGACGAATGGCTCAGAGCATGTGCCGGAATGTTGCGTTATTTCAAGTGGACTGCCTTTAGTCAGTCAGTTTTCAGCTTTATTAGATGGGTGTTGGGAAGAATGGGGATGGTAATGCAACAAGCAAAATGGAATTACTTTTCATTCACACAATCACATCCAGGAAAAGTACGGACTTATAACGAAGATGCCTGCTTAGCGATGCAAAAAGAAGGTGTATGGGTTGTGGCTGATGGCATGGGAGGCCATACCGCCGGCGATATTGCGAGCCAAATGTTGGTTGATATTATTGAGCAAAAAGTCTCGAGTATTGGGCAGCCCTTTCTCATGCTGGAACATTTACATGAGGCATTAACCGAGGCGAACACGCGCATTTATCAGTACGGTTATCACGATCTTGCTAAGTCAATTATGGGGACAACTGCCATTGTACTGTTTGTTAAAGATGCACAATTTCATTGTCTTTGGGTCGGAGATAGTCGGTTGTATTTATACCGAAATGGGCAACTGATTCAGCAATCAAGAGATCATAGTCAAGTGATGGAAATGGTCGAAAAAGGCTTGCTGAATGAGGACGAAGCTGAACAGCACCCTATGGCGAATGTGATAACACGTGCAGTTGGTGTTGATGAAAAAATCGATATCGATCAGCTATCTGGTTCATTACAGAGTGGTGACCAGTTTTTACTGTGCTCTGATGGACTAACCAAGGAATTGACCGAACACGAAATGACAGCGTGTTTTCAAGCAACCAGCGTGAATGAAGTCGGACAAGCATTGATCCACTCAGCGTTAGTTCGTGGGGCTTCGGATAATGTGACTTGTGCTGTTGTGAAAGCCGCTCAGCACACAGCATCTGAGTATCACTTACCTCCAAGTTATAGCGATGCCACAGTCCCTGTTTTTAATAATCAACGTATCAGCTTGCTGGGGGAATGATGGCGCTACTTCCTTTTGAGCAAGCTGCACAGATAGATCTTACCGCTTTAGCGACAGCGATTACGTCAGAACAGCCTTGCGGCGTAGATCCAAGGCACGATACCTCACCTTCTTCTGTTTACTACCAGCTGAAGAATGTGCGCAACAATGCACGTACGCTGGAGCGTAATGCTTTGATAGATGGTGAGCCATTATTGAGCTTTTCGAATCAGTGGCAACCCTTGATCGATCAAGTCCCGACTTTGTTAGTGAATGAGACGAAGGATCTTGAATTTACAGCTTGGTATATCGAAGCACTGACGCGTACTTACGGCTATGCCGGCTTGAACCTTGGATTTCGGGTGGCCACGTTACTGATCGAACAGTTTTGGGATGGTTTGTATCCTTGGCCTGATGAAGATGGTGTTGAAACCCGTGTTGCACCTCTGATTGGGCTTAATGGTGTAGAAGGTGAAGGTACCTTACTTATGCCGATCTCATGTATTCCGATCACTGAGTTTGATGGTGATAGAGCCTATGCGCTTTGGGAGTATGAACAAGCCTGTGAAGTGGATCGGTTGGAAACGGATAAAAAGCGCCATCGAATCGATCAAGGCGCGGTTGAATTGAGCCTATTTGAATCAGCGGTTAATCAATCTAGCGGTGCTTTCTATACAGAACTGGTCAGTGATATTGAAGATTGTATTTCATCTTATCAGCAACTTGTGAGCGTGATGGATCAGGCATCAGGTCTCTCACTACCCACATCTCATATATCTAAGCGACTGCAAGCAGCTCTTGATGCCGTGAAGCATATAGCGGCAGTGCAGTTACAACAGGTGGATGAAGCCATACAGTTGGAGCAAGAGAGTATATCTCCATCTGATACGGGCACCAGTGAACATCCCCAAGTTAGTGTGAATCCAGCGGAACAACAGCTGCGTACGCGACAAGACGCGATTATACAGCTGAAAACCATTTCAGATTTTTTTAGAAAAACAGAACCACATTCACCGATGTCGTATGCCATCGATCAAGTTGTGAGGTGGAGTGATTTAGCCTTACCAGATTTACTAGCTGAACTCATTGATGATGGTTCAGCACGGCAAGGTTATTTCAGGTTAGTTGGCATTTCTTCTGAGAATGACACCTCATCTTAACATTTATAACACCAGCTAGAGAGAAGGAATATAAATATGGAAAGTATCCACGGGAAGCTGTCTCGGGTACGAAAGCCACGTGTTCACATTACTTATGATGTTGAAACGGAAGGATTAACCGTTAAAAAGGAATTGGCATTTGTTGTTGGTGTTATGGGGGACTTTGCCGGTCATAACACTGAAGATCTGAAGCCATTAAAAGATCGTCGTTTTATTCAAATAGACCGTGACAATTTTGATGATGTTATGAAGCGTATGAGTCCTTCGTTGAACTTTAAAGTGGACAATACATTGGCGAATGATGGTACAGAATTAGCCGTTAATCTGGCTTTCTCTTCAATGACAGATTTTGAGCCCGCCGCGGTTGTTAATCAGGTTGAGCCGTTGAAAAAGCTGCTTGAAACGCGTAATAAATTGCGTGATCTAATGACCAAGATTGATCGCTCAGAAGATTTAGAAAATGTACTTGAAGCTGTACTTAATAATACCGAGAACCTGAATAAGTTAGCTGGTGAGTTAAACCTTGGCGACGATGCTAAAACAGCAGCAAAGCAGCCTGAAGGAGAAGGGGCGTAATGAATATGCAAACTCAGGAGTTACTTGATCCCACGGTGGAAGAAACCAGCCAATCATTTTTGGAGCAGGCGCTTGTTGCGACTAAGCAAACAGAATCGTCTCGTGCGGAAGAGTTACTGCGTACACTAACAGAAGAAGCGCTTAAAGGTACGGTAACGTGGAATAAAAACTTAACAGTGACATTCAACGAAGCCATTAAATCAATAGACAGCATTATTTCCAAGCAACTCGCTGAAATCATGCATCGTGATGAATTTCAGAAGCTGGAAGGTAGTTGGCGAGGACTTCATCATTTAACCATGAATTCAGATACTGGCCAGACGTTGAAGATCCGCATGTTTAACATGAGTAAGAAAGAATTACATAAGGATTTGAGTAAGGCCGTTGAATTTGATCAAAGCCAGATTTTCAAAAAAGTCTATGAGGCTGAATTTGGTATCGCTGGTGGTGAGCCCTATGGCGCTTTAGTGGGTGATTATGAATTTACCAACCACCCAGAAGATATTGAAATGTTAAGCCTGATGTCGAATGTTGCAGCAGCAGGTTTCTCGCCATTCTTGTCTGCAGCATCGCCAGGATTATTTGGTTTTAGCGAGTGGGAAGAACTCAATAAACCGCGTGATTTAGAAAAAGTGTTCGAATCACTCGAATATGCGCAATGGCGCTCGTTCCGTGAAAGCCCTGATTCGCGCTTTGTTACGTTAACCATGCCTCGTGTACTTTCACGCTTACCTTATGGTAAGGCAACATTGCCAACGGAAGAGTTTGGTTATGAAGAGTTCTCTATTGATGAAGAGAGCGGTTTAGCTGTGAATGTGAAGCATGAGGAATATTGCTGGATGAATGCGGCGTATTCACTTGCGACTAAAATGACACATGCCTTTGCTGAATCTGGGTTCTGTACGGCGATTCGTGGTGCAGAAGGTGGGGGTAAGGTTGATTTCTTACCTGCCCATAGCTATTTGAGTCACGAGGGTGATCCAACATTGAAATGCCCGACTGAAGTGGGAATTACCGATCGCCGTGAAGCTGAACTGGGCAAGCTTGGCTTTTTACCCCTATGTCATTATAAAAATACCAATTATGCTGCTTTCTTTGGTGGGCAAACTTGTCAAAAACCGACTAAGTACGATACGCCAGATGCATCTGCAAATGCAGAAATATCAGCCCGCTTACCTTACATCATGGCAACGTCTCGCTTCGCACACTATTTGAAAGTGATGGCGCGCGATAAGATCGGTAGTTTTATGGAAGCAGATGATGTCGAACGTTGGTTAAATCGTTGGATCTCATCCTACGTTAACGCGTCCGAAGGTGCGGGCCAAGAAAGCCGAGCTAAGTATCCGCTAGCAAGTGCAAAAGTAAAAGTGCAGGAAATCCCTGGCCAGCCTGGTGCGTATAATGCGGTTGCATGGCTTCGCCCTTGGTTACAAATGGAAGAGTTAACAACTTCCTTGCGGTTAGTCGCAAAAATCCCGGATGTGGGTTGATAGTCATAATTCCAACTTTATTGAAGTAGATAACTATATATGGTGATTATATAAATCATCATAAGGTTGTTGTATTTAGAGCTGGTGAGTTACCAGCTCTAATGTTTTAAGTAAGGGTCACCCTTGGTTAATGAAAATATTTCATTTGTATCTGAGTTATTTTTATCTTCAGGTAGTCCAAAGCAACAAGAAATACACGACTTATACTCTAAGAGTCAGTTGGTTGATGCCTTTTTAGATACAAAGGACGATGCGTTATCACTAAGAATGTGGCTGGATATACATACTTGTTTTAATAAAGGGGAATGTAATAAGCAATCTTTAACTGCGATGTTGCTAGCAGCGATTACTGCAATAGATGAAAAGATTTCACAACAACTTGATGCAATATTACATAATGATAGTTTAAAAAAACTTGAAGCAAGTTGGCGTGGTCTCGCATACTTAGTTGAGCAAGAGAATGAATATGACACAGAGCAAAAGTGTAGAGTTAAATTATTACACCTTACTTGGAGTGAATTGACGAGGGATAGTGCTAAAGCTATTGATTTTGATCAGAGTGATTTCTTTCGCGTTATTTATAACAATGAATTTAATATGCCTGGAGGAGAGCCTTTTGGTTTACTGATTGGCGATTATAAAATAACGCATCGCTTGCAGGGGAACCAACATGCGAATGATGTAGATACGTTACGGAAAATATCGCAAACGGCCGCTGCTTCTTTTGCACCATTTATTACATCGGCAGATCCCAGCTTTTTTGGAGTCGATAAATTTTCAGAGCTAGCATCTGTCGCTCATATTGAAACACAATTTTCTCAGCCAGAGTATATTGAATGGCAGAGTGTTAGAGCGATGGAAGATGCCAAATTTTTAGGTATTACTTTACCTGATATACTTTTACGTTCGCCTTATACCCCTGATGGGTCTAGAAGAGAGCAGTTTTCTTACCGAGAGTCGCTTTCACATTCAGAGTCTGATTATTTGTGGGGGAATGCTGCTTATGCTTTTGCTGCTGTTACTGTTCGTGCTTTTTGTGAGTCTGGCTGGTTTTCCCACATTCGCGGTGTACAAGCAGGGAAATATCGCCAAGGTCTAGTGGTTAAAGTTCCACAAAGCCATTTTTGCGTCACGCGTCGATTAAAAAAGAATAAGATGTCAGTCAACTTGCAGGTCGGTGATAGACTGGAAAAACAATTATCTGATAGTGGGTTTATTCCGGTATCTTCAGTTTACGAGACGGGTTTTTTATCTTTTTACAGTAATTCATCTGTAAATGAATCCAAACAGTTTTCATCAGAGTCTGATGCAGTTAATGCGCGTCTGGCATCTATGCTGCAATATATATTGTGTGTGTCTAGATTTGCACATTATATAAAGGTAATCGGTCGCGATAAAATAGGGTCATTTGAAACTGCAGATCAAATAGAGCGGTATTTTCAAAAGTGGTTAATGCAGTACACCACTTCATCTGATTCCTTGTCCGAAGAAATGCGATCTAAATACCCTCTTCATGAAGCAAGAATAAGGGTTAAAGAAAAACTAGGCAATCGAGGGTGCTTTTACTCAGTCATTCATTTACGGCCGCATTTTCAACTGGATCAGATGGTGTCTAATATTCGATTAATTACAGAACTATCACCAATATCAAATTAAAATGGATAAAGTTATGGAAAGCTTAAATATTCGCTTACAGCAGGAAAGTATCAAAGATATTCTTTGTGATTATATGGATAAGCTGAAAGCGAAACCAAAAGACAGTGATTTACGCAGTAACTTTATTGAGCTTCTATGTATTGATGGTCAACTTGAACGTGCCGATCAGCAGCTTTCGTTGTTGATCAAACAATACCCTGAATATTTAGTGGGTGGTAATAACCTGCGCCAACTGATTCATGCTGCACAAGCCAGAGCGGACTTTTTTGCAGGCAATGCCACCGTGCAATTATTGAAAGGTGATAGGCAAGAATTTGAAAATCTAGTGGCGCTCAATATTGCTCGATGCCAAAAGAGCGAAGCTGACATTCAGCAATATGCAGGGCAATTAGAATCTTGTCGTCGCCAGTCTGCTTTTATGATTAACCAGCACAAATCTGACGACTGCCGAGATTTAGACGATAGTTTGGCGGGTTACATCGAATTATTTGGTACTGACGGGCAATATTATTTAGTGCCTTTTACTGACGTTGATCGTATTCAATTTATGCCTGTCACATCCCTTGTTGAGCACATTTGGCGTAAAGTGAATATTGAGGTGATTGATGGACCGAGCGGAGATGCATTTATTCCAATGACATACGTTGACAGTTTGACCGATGCCCAAAAATTAGCGCGTGAGACTGACTGGGTCGAGATTTCGGGCACCTCTGTTGTCGTGGGGCAAGGGCAAAAAATGTGGCTGGCTGGTGATAGTGCCCTTCCTCTCGCTCAGTGTGAGCTGATGGAAAACGTCGCTTAACATTTTCGAGATGCGTAATCATGTATGTACCGCTAAAACCATCATTGCTCGATAACCTAATTGATGATGCCCCCGAAGCTATTACGGAGCAGCCCGTTTCTTATAGTTTGCAAGCGCTAAAAAACAGTGTTCGGCGAGATATTGAATTACTTTTGAATTCTCGACGGTCTTGGCTGACCTGGTCTAAGCGTTTAACTGAACTTGATGTTTCAGTGATGAATTATGGCTTACCTGATTTTTCATCAATGCCCTTTAGCAGTAGCGACGGTCGTAGCTATTTATGTCGTATTGTTGAAGAAACAATTACTCGGTTTGAACCAAGATTTGATGCTGTTTATGTTTCTGTATTAGAAGAAGGATCACCTGAAGATCGAGTTTTAAGATTACGTATTCAAGCGATATTTCGTGTTGGGACAGAACAAGAAGAGCTTGTTTTTGATTCCGAAGTTGAGCCCGTGAGTTTAGGTATCAAGGTTGAGGAGTCATAACATGAGTGATGATCTATTAAAATATTATAATCGTGAACTGGCTTATATGCGCAAGATGGGGGCGGAATATGCGGAAAAGCACCCTAAAATTGCGGGACGGTTGCGACTAAGTGATAGCCAGGTCGAAGACCCACACGCTTCGCGAATGATGGAAGGTTTTGCGTTATTAACAGCACAAATTCGACGTAACTTAGATGATAGCTACCCGCAATTAACCGAAGCGCTGATTGGCCAGCTTTATCCTGATTACCATGCCACGATCCCATCAATGAGTGTGATTCAGATGTCGACGAAAGACAATGTGAGTGTTGGCTTTACTGTGGACAAAGGGGAGTCAGTCGAACTCGTCGCTGATCATTTCAAACGCTGCCATTTTCAGACGTGTTCTTCTACTCAATTGTGGCCTTTTGACTTGGACAATGTGAGTTTTGAAAACTCTCCATTTCACGCGCCTGACCCTCATTTTAACCGCGCTGCTCGATCCGTGCTTAAGTTGCAATTGGCAGGAACGGATAGTGAACACCGATTTAGTCACTATGCATTCTCATCACTAAGGCTTCATTTAGGTGGTTTGCCACATGTCAGTTATCAGCTTTATTTGTATCTGTTGCGCTATGCAGTCGGCATTGCCATTGTGCCTAAAAATCATCCGCAGGCTGTGAAGTATATTAGTGCGAAGCACATTAAAGCGACTGGATTTGAAGAGCAACAGGCTGTTATTCCGTATCGTCAGCAGAGTTTTTCTGGTTATCGATTGTTGGTGGAATATTTTTTATTACCCGAAAAATTCTTATTTATCGATTTGGTTGATCTTGACCCTAATTGGTTCGGTGAAGGCGATGAGGCTGAGGTGTACATTTACTTTGATGAGCCTTCAGATCTTATGGTTAAGCAGCTAGCAAAAGAGAATGTTTTGCTGGGCTGTGTGCCTGTGATCAATCTTTTCAACAAACAGGTTGAACCGATCGCCCTTGATCATGTTAGCCATGAATATCCGATAGTACCGTCATATAATCAATCGGAAGCCAATGAAGTGATCAGCGTTGAGCGTGTTACTGCCCATAATTGGCATAATACCGAGGTTGAGGTTATGCCGTTCTATGGCGGTGAACATCCAAATTATTTATCTGATAGTGAGCTGTATTGGAATATTCGCCGAGAAGATGTGAATTGGGCTGGAGGCTTTGATGAGCCGGGTCGTGAAACCTTTATTTCTGTCGTTGATCGTTATTCAAAACATCTCGATCCTGATGAAAAAGACCGCTGGAGTTTAAAAATAGAGACGCAGTGTAGTAACCGAAACTTAGCTTCTCGGTTGCCGTTTGGGGGCGGTCAACCAAAAGTATTTTTAACGCAGCAAGGTGATGTATTCGAACGGGTACGTTGCTTATTTCCACCCACGGAACCCATACGTCCACGTTTGCATGACAGCACGCGTTGGCAGCTTGCAAAACTATTAACCCTTAACAGCTTTACCGATGGTAATAGTTTAGCCACGCTAAAAGAAACGCTAAGACTCTATGATTTTAAAGCCTCACCGCAAACCAAAGTATTGATTGATGCCATCGTCGGATTGAAAGTGACGGCGGCTACCGCACGAGTAAATCAAAATGGACGTGTAGGTTTTTGCCATGGTTCTGATGTTGACCTGACGTTTTCTATCAATGACGTACAAGAACCTATGATCTTCTTGTTCAGTAATGTACTAGCCCACTTTTTCGCACAATATGCTGCTGTTAATAGCTTTACGCGGTTACGCGTTTGGTTACATGGGCAAGAGCAAGCATTCCATGAATGGCCAGCCACTGCTGGTGGGAAGGTATTACTGTGAACGAAGCTGTCGATTTTACAAGGTTCCAAGGGCAAGATTTATATGAGGTCGTGTATGCATTATATTGCCACTATATCCGTTCGACAGGGCATTTTGAAATAGGGACTGATGCTTTTGTCGATAATGAAACAATACGCTTTGTCGCAGCCCAGCACCTTGGCTTCGCTGCGAGCGAAGTGACTATTCAACCGGAAAAAGTGGGGAAGCCCTTAACGTTAGAAGTGAGTTCTTTTGGCCTTACTGGTGTTTCAGGTGTGCTGCCTCAACATTATACGGAACTGATCTTACAGCGCGTAAAGCAGAAAGATTACGCATTGCGAGATTTTTTAGATTTGTTTAATCATCGACTTATATCACTTTATTACAGGGCATGGGAAAAGTATCAGTACGGTGTTCATCATCAGCGTTATTTATGGGGACAACCAACAGATATCCATCAAGCGCTGCATTCATTGACCGGTGCGAGTGATGATAAGGATATTTACTGGGGAGGCTTGCTTGCCAAAACAGTACGAAATACCGCCTCATTGAGAGCCATTCTTTCACATACGCTGCAATGTGATGTTGACGTTGATGAATTTGTGGGGCGATGGGTCCCACTGCAGGCGAATGAGCAAACCGCTTTATGTTCGCACGCTGAGCCTGAAGGACTGCATGCTCAGTTAGGGCAAACAACCGTGCTAGGCAAGCAAGTATGGAATGTTAATGCTGCGATTCGGATCGTTCTCTATGTAAAGGATGCACAGTTAACACGTCGACTTATTCAAAAAAGTGACTTAATGGTGCGCCTCAATCATCTTGCCCAGCATTTTGTGCCTCAATCCACGCAAGTTGATTGGGAAGTGCAAACACACTACGCCGATTTACCACAGGCATCGTTAGGTCATGAAACTCAACTCGGGTTGAGTGCCATGCTTGGGATGCCGTCTTTGCTTGCAGCTCAGCCGGTAAAAATTTCAATTAATTAGTCTTAGTTAAAGGTAATTTATGTCGACAATGACATTGAAGTCGTTGGTGGAAAAACTCACCCCTGACGCAAAAAGGACACTAGAGTCAAGCGCCGCCCTGGCTAATTCACGTAGCCATGCCAGTGTGGAAGTATTGCATTGGTTATGCTGTATTTTAGATGCGCAAATAAGTGATTATCAGGCCATTAGTCAATTTTTTGAAATTGATGATGCAAGATTAAAAAATGATTTGCTGATCAGGCTGGAGCGCCTTCAAACTGGCTGTGAGGATGCACCAGGTTTGGCTATTCATACCGTTACTCTACTTCGACAG